>NZ_JACJQL010000069.1 GCF_014696625.1 Nostoc parmelioides FACHB-3921 | reverse complement strand
TGCAAAGGAACTTATTCACTTTAGTTTTGCGTGATTACATTGTAGAAAATCTTACCCATACTTGTGTTGCTTAGTACACATGAATGAAATTTTTTGTCAATGCGTAAGTCCTAGACTTGCTTAATTCCTGTACTCCAACCAGGACAAGTGATTATTCTGGATAACGCCACGTTTCATCATGGAGGACGTATTGCCCAATTGATTGAAGATGCTGGTTGTCAGTTATTGTACTTGCCTCCTTATTCTCCAGACCTCAACCGGATTGAAAAGTGTTGGGCTTCGCTCAAAAGTCGTATTCGTCATTTATTATCTAACTTCTTTGAGTTGCGCTCAGCAATGGAATCCGTTCTCAAATCTTCTGTGTCCTAATACTATTGGCTATTGCTATATATTGCAAATTTTGTTGCGATAAAGTTATATTTATTTACATAAAGTTACAAAAATATAAGAAAGAGGTTTGTGATGGCTATCTTATTTGCAGTATTACTTTTAGGTTGGGTTGCAGCTTCGGTTATAGGTTCTCTTGCTTACTTCTTGGGAGAACAGAAAAAGCCCATCCATGAGCGCAACTGGCGTTCTGAGTCTTTTGAGAAGTTGGCTAAATCGATTACTGGTATGGAAATAGATTACAGCGACCGCGCTCCTGCTTATGCGATGGATGCTTACACCAGCCGGACTCTGCCCCAATAGCAGTAAAATGCTTACACCCATACAAATAAAACCCCCAATTGTTGATATTGGGGGTTTTGCTTTTCATGACAAAAAAGGAAGTCCGAGGCTAACCAAGAAATGAAATTGATTCACTCACAACTCAGCACTCCTTACAAAGGACGGTAAACCCGATAATTAATATTGGGGAAAATGTTATCCATTACCTCGACTTTTTCTAACCAACCACTGTCAAACTTGCCGACTTTGGCATCTTCGTATAGCTTATTAAAACGCATGAGGTGCGATCGCGTCCGTCTCACAGCATAAGGAACCATTGTTCCTGTCCGCATAATAAATGCCCAGTCAGAAGATTGTGCCAATAGCAATTCTCTTGCTGCTTGGTTAAGCGCCCTCCATCCCAACTCATCTTCTGGTTCTAGGGTAGATATTTCGATCATACGTTCAGCCGCTTTGTGCAAATGTGGATAAATCCAAGCATTTGTTTCATTTAACCAATATTCATGGAAACCCTTATAACCCCAGCTTGATTGGGAAGGACGGCAGACTTGTTGTGTCGGTTCATTTCGTAAATAGTCTGCCAGATGAGTCATCGCATAAGTTCCTTGGTCATACCAAGACTTGCGGAACAGGTAATCAATGAACCAAGGCCCTTCATACCACCAATGACCAAACAATTCTGCATCGTAGGGCGAAACAATAATCGGTGGACGCTGCATAATTCCATACAGATGCTCTGATTGACGTTCGCGGTTATACATGAAATTGGCTGCGTGTTCTGCCGCCTTTTCCCTTGCCCAGTAAGGATCATATAGAGCTTTATCTGATAAACCTAAACCGCGCCCTGTAATTTTGTGATACTTAATACCTGTATTTTTACGTTGACCGTTGGGCATGATGTATGGCTTGATATACTCATACTCAGCTTCCCAACCCAAATCTTTATAAAATTCTCGATATTCTGCCGCACCTGGATAACCAACCTCAGAAGACCATACCTGCTGAGAAGATTCATGATCTCGACCAAAAGCCGCAACACCAGTTTCCGTAAAAATTGGTGCATAAGTACCGAACCGAGGACGAGGACGAGCATACAAAATACCATGCCCATCAGTGAGGAAGTAACGTAAACCAGCATCCGCCAACATTCGTTCCAACCCTTCATAGTAGGCGCATTCTGGCAACCATATCCCTTTAGCTGGACGACCAAAAGTTTCTTCATAGTGTTCACAAGCCACCTGAATTTGCGCCCACACCGCTTGGGGATACATTTTCATCAGTGGCAAATAGCCGTGGGTAGCACCACAAGTGATAATTTCTAGGTTGTTAGAATCTTGAAACTGTTTAAAAGCTGTTACCAAATCACCGTTGTAGCGTTCCCACATCTGACGCGCTTCGTTAAACTCAGTGGCGTAGTGTTCAGCTAAGTAACGCAGGTGTCCATTTTGGGCATTACGTTCGGCTTCCAGTTCTATCAGTTCTTCGAGTTGGGCTAAGTGTGCGTCATAGCGTTCTTGCAATAGAGGATCACGGAGCATCGACACAAGAGGCGGTGTCATACTCATAGTAATTTTAAAGTCGATACCGTCTCGCTTTAAGCCCTCAAATACTTTCAATAGGGGAATGTATGTTTCGGTGATGGCTTCATAGAGCCATTCTTCCTCTAGCACGTAGTCACTTTCTGGGTGACGAACGAAGGGTAGATGTGCGTGCAGTACGAGCGCGACGTAGCCGATAGCCATAGTGTTCTGGGGTGATACTTATAAAGTGAAGGTCGAGGGATAAGGGGGAAATTAACAATATTTTAAGACCTTCTGGGGATCGTATCCGACTGACTTGATAAAAGTGATGACTGTTGACTGATGACTGATGAGTGGGGAGTCATGAGTGCTGGCTAAAGTTATTCTCCCTGCCCCCTTCTTAAGTGTCCCTATTCTTCCTCTTGATACAAATCTTGCAAGCCTTGTACTTGAGTGCGTCGGGAGGTGCGGCGATATTTTTTACTTTCTAGTTTAGGTTCGTACTGACTTTGACCTTTGCCTTTGGTTTTGAGCTTCAAGGTAGATTCGGGATCGGCTTGTTGGTAAAGCTGAGTTTGCCGGGCGATCGCATCTCCTAAAAACTCTAGATAATGTTCATATCGTTCCCAATCACCACGCACAGCACAATCTGGCTCGTCTCGATGTAAGCAGTCGTTAAACCGACAACTAGCAACCGCTAAAAGTTCTCTGGCTTCTGGGAAATAATGTACTAATTCTTCTGGACTACAATCCACATCAGGCTGATTAAATCCCGGCGTATCTGCCAGTAAACCACCGTTGGGTAACTCAAATAATTCCACATGGCGGGTGGTATGACGACCACGAGCCAGTTTACCGGAAACTTCACCCACGCGCAGGTTAATGTCGGGAATCAGAGCATTAATCAAGCTGGATTTACCCACACCAGAAGGGCCAGCAACTACGGTAATTTTATTGCTGAGGTATTTGGCTATTTGGTCAATATTTATCTGATTTTCGACGCTAATAAATAAGGGTTGATAACCCCAAGCTAATAGGCGATCGCTAATTTGTTGCTGTATTTCTGGTGAAACTAGATCGCTTTTATTTAAGCATAAAACTACATCTAGACCTGTGGTTTCCGCCTTCACGAGAAATCGGCTAAGTTGATAGGGTTCGAGGGGTGGGTCAGCCACAGCAAAAACCAGCAGGATTTGGTCAGCATTGGCGATTGGCGGCCTATCTAACTGAGTTTGCCGGGATAGAACATCAGCGATCGCCCCCCGTCCCCCTGCCCAATCTGGCTCCTCTACGACCACGCGATCGCCCACCATCACCTGTTGCCCGATTTTTTTCAACCGGGTTCTGCGAGTACAAAGGAGGAAGGGACTGGGGACTGGTGAGTCAGCGCGGTCTTGGGGGTTTCCCTCATAAGCGACTGACGAACCCCGAAGGGGGGACTGGGGATTGGGGACTGGAGATTGGACATTATCTATTTCTTCCCTACACCCCTGCACCCCTACACCCTTACACCCTTCATCTAGCTGTACTTTGTAAAAATTGGCTTGCACGGCTACAACCGTACCTAATAACTGTCCAGTGGTGAAAACTCTCATTGGGCAGTTACAGGACGGCGGATTAGTAAAGAAAAATAGCCACTACAATCTGTAATTTGTTCTACCTGATAACCTGCCATTGTCAAGCTATCAGGGACTTGCTCAATTGGTTCCCCTGGATCTAACCAGACTTCCAATAATGCTCCTGGGGGCATTTTCTCCAAACGGAGTTTTGTCCGCACAAAATTAATCGGGCAAGGAGTGCCACGCAGGTCAAGTTGAGCATCAGGAGTTGAAACAGAAGAGAGCGTCATTACTTAAACAAATTTCCCAAAAATCCTTCCAGACCACCTTTACCGGTACGGTCTCCCTTAATTTTAGCCAGCTTCTCTAGCAATTCTCTCTCCTCAGGTAGTACTTTAGTGGGGATATCAATTAACACCGTTAACAGATGATCGCCGCGACTGACAGGATTCCCCAAGCGAGGTACACCCCGATTTTCTAGTTTCATCACCGTATTTGGTTGAGTACCTGCCGGAATAATCAACTCCACAGGCCCATCTACGGTGTTCACTTCCAGCCGACAGCCTAAAATTGCTTGCAAGTAGCTAACTTTAATTTCCGAGATGACATTAATGCCATCCCGTTGAAATTCTTCGTCTTCATTGACGAACAGGTATACATACAAATCCCCTGGAGGGCCACCACGTTGACCCGCATCGCCTTCCTGTTGTATGCGTAAGCGCGTACCATTGTCCACACCTGCGGGAATGGTAATTTTTAGTTTTTTGGTAACTTGATTTGTCCCCTTACCATCACAAGCATCACATTTGTCTTCAATTACCATGCCTGTACCATTACAGGTAGGACAAGTGGAGACTTGAGTAAAGCTACCAAAGGGGGTTCTGGTGACGCGGCGGACTTGACCAGAACCGCTACAAGTCGAACAAGTGCGGGGACGGGTTCCTGGTTTTGCGCCTGAACCGCTACAGGTTTCACAGGTTTCTAAATGGGAAATGCGAATTTCCTTTTCCCCACCAAATACCGCTTCTCGAAAGTCTAACTTTAGGTCTAGCCGTAAATCATCACCCCGCGCTGGCCCGCCGCGTCTTCTTTGCTGCGTTGGGCCACCCATACCACCACCAGCAAAACCACTGAAAATACTTTCAAAGATATCGGCGAAACCACCCATATCGCTCATATCTTGGAAGCCGACACCAGCACCTGAAACACCTTCTGGGCCGAAGCGATCGTAACGTGCGCGGGTTTCCGGCTCAGAAAGTACTTCATAAGCACGGTTAATTTCCTTAAAACGCTCTTCGGCTCCCGGTTCTTTATTCACATCAGGGTGATATTTCCGGGCTAGACGGCGGTAGGCTTGTTTGATTTCTTCTTTGTCAGCGTCACGAGCAACGCCTAGAATCTCATAATAGTCGCGGGCCATATAGCAAAGGTAAAGGTTAGGAGGAAGAAAGCAATAGGCAGTAGACACCACAAGGTCAACTTGCCGGGGGCTAGATAGAAGGCAAAGTTAAATTATGTTAATAACTGATTTTACCTTTTACCTTTAACAAAAATCATTAACAAGTCAAGTAATGGGTACTTTCCTCGTAAAACGCAAAAAGCAACCGAAACTGGGAGCAGAGTAACCATAAGTTTGGGCTTTCACCGCTAAGTCGGCTGTCTCTTTTACAATTGTGCTACGTACTACGAGGAAACCCATTGGTGAACTAGAGGGGCTAGCCGCACGATTAGGTGTGGAAAACCCTCCATGTTGGGGACGAAGGATTAGGGACTGGGGACTGGATAAGCGATTCTGCTCTTAAGTTGCATAATTCATCGTGAAGGCTGTTAACGGTTGACTGCTGACGGTTAACGGTCAACCGTCAACAGCCCTTATTAGTAGTTATGCAATTTAGGCGCGTATTAGCTTAATGTATTTACTATAGGATTAATACTTAATTCTTGAAGTTTGTGTAGGCATTGCCCACCACAATCTTGATCAGGTGGGCTACAGATACCTAGATTATTTCAATTATCAAATTATATTCCTATATTTAATTCTCGATACCTGATACTTAATCGCCGCCACCCAATAACTAATCTATCGCTTCATAATCAGCCTGTGCTGTACTTTCATCATCAAAATCAAAGTTGAATTGTGGTATTAAGGTTCCACTGATGGGGTGTTCTATATCTAAAGGTGATGAACCATCAGAAATTACCTCTGCCTCATCATCAGTTTGAGTGTTAGCTCGCTGGTAAACATTAGCACCGATAGAAAAGAGTGTTTGTTGGAAATCATCTAAACATTGTTGAAACTCTTTGAGAGAAATGGCTGGATTAGTCATTACACTCTGAATTTGGGCAACTTTTTCATTGGCTAGAACTTTGATTTCTTCACCAATTAACTCACCATTATCTTTTAAAGTAGATTCATAAATAATCAACAAATTATCTGCTTGATTTTTTAATTCGACCAGTTCTTTACGTCTTCTATCTTCTTCGGCAAAAACTTCTGCTTCTTGCCGCATTCTTTCCACTTCATTGGTACTTAATCCACCAGTATTAGTAATTCTAATACTTTGTTCTCTGCCTGTGCCTTTATCTTGAGCAGCAACTTTGAGAATGCCGTTGACATCAATTTCAAAGGAAACTTCGATTTGTGGGACTCCACGGGGTGCTGGAGGAATACCTGCCAAAAGAAATTTGCCTAAGCTCTTGTTATCCCGTGCCATTGTCCGTTCACCTTGGAGGATGTGGATTTCTACCGAGGTTTGACCATCAACAGCAGTGGAAAATATTTGAGATTTGCTGGTAGGTATTGTGGTGTTACGTTCAATGATTTTGGTGAATACTTCTCCTAAAGTTTCAATCCCTAGAGATAAAGGCGTGACATCTAGTAGTAGGAGATTATCAACTTCGCCACCTAATACCCCAGCTTGAATTGCTGCACCCAGGGCTACGGCTTCATCAGGATTAACCGAACGGTCTGGGGCTTTACCATTAAAAAACTTGATTAAGGCATTCTGCACCGCCGGAATACGGGTAGAACCACCCACCAAAATAATCTTATCTATATCTTGTGGTTTCAGGTCTGCATCTTTGAGGGCTTGAATCATTGGCTGGATGGTAGCTTCAATTAACTGCCCCACCAACTCTTCAAACTTAGAACGACTAAGTTCCATTTCTAGATGCTTGGGCCCAGTTTCATCAGCCGTAATAAAAGGCAAGTTAATTGAGGTACTTGCCATGCTAGAGAGTTCTATTTTGGCTTTCTCGGCTGCTTCTCGTAAGCGTTGCAGCGCCATCTTATCTTGGGCTAGGTCGATTTTTTCTTGTTGTTGGAAGCGTTCAATCATCCAACACACGACACATCCGTCAAAATCATCACCGCCTAATTGATTATTACCACCTGTGGCTTTGACTTCAAATACACCGTCTCCTAATTGGAGGATTGATACGTCAAAAGTTCCACCACCCAAGTCAAAAACTAAAATTAGCTGCTCTTGATCTTGCTTCTCTAATCCAAAAGCTAAAGCCGCAGCCGTTGGTTCATTGATAATTCGTAAGACTTCCAGCCCGGCAATAGTACCAGCATCTTTAGTGGCTTGTCTTTGAGCATCAGTAAAATAGGCAGGTACGGTAATTACTGCTTGTGTAACCGCTTCACCCAAAAAGTTTTCCGCATCCTGTTTGAGTTTTTGCAGAACCATAGCAGATATTTCTTGGGGCGTGTAATTTCGTCCACGAATCTGCACATCAACAGTATCGTCTCGACCTTTGACACAACTATAAGGTACGCGATCGCGTTCTATTTCTGTATCTTCCCAACGACGACCGATAAACCGTTTAATACTAAAAATTGTATTTTCGGCATTAGTTACAGCTTGGCGTTTTGCTAGTTGACCGACCAAGCGATCGCCACTTTTGCCAAACCCCACAATACTTGGTGTGGTTCTTCCGCCTTCAGAATTAGCGATCACTATCGGTTGACCACCTTCCAAAACCGCAACACAACTGTTTGTCGTGCCTAAGTCGATCCCAATAACTTTTCCCATACGTAAATATTTTTACTGAGTGCTTTTGCGCGGACTATATTTTTTTGGGTACGAACTTAGGCTGACTTTAATGTTAGGAAGCTAAGTCAATTCAAAATTCAAAATTCGTCTTGGAAAGTTTGCTCAACAGGGGGAACCCCCGCACCGCAACTTTCCGCAAAATTCAAAATTAAGAATTGAAGAAGATAGGAGGTAGTCGCTAAAGGCAAACCGCAGGCATTAGGCAGAAGTTTTACTATTACCCAGTCCCCAGTTCCCAATCCCCAGTCCCCAATCCCCAATCCCTAACAATGCTCGCCTCTTCTATGACCTAAGCACTATTGGTCAGCGAGGCGAGCTGATACAGCTTAACTGTCGGCTGGACTCGACTGATTTTCTTGTGCAGGGAGCGTATCTTCCTTTGGAGCAGCCACCTTGACCATAGAATGGCGTAGCACGCGATCGCCCAAGTAATATCCGCGCACTAACTCTTCTAACACTGTTCCTTCAGGATGTTCATCCGTAGGTTCCCGCATTACTGCTTCATGCAGGTTGGGATCAAACTCTTGTCCTTCGGGACGCATTGGTGATACACCCAAGCGCTTCAGGGAATCTACTAGCTGTTTGTATACTCCTTGATAACTTTTGTGAATTGTCATCTCACTTTCAGTTTGTGGCTTCAGGTGCGATCGCGCCCGCTCAAAATTATCGACAATAGGTAGCAACTCCAAAATTGTGTTGCGTTTTACCTGTAAGTCCAACTCTTCTTTTTCTTTTTGAGTGCGCTTGCGGTAATTTTCAAAATCTGCCGCAATTCGCATATATTGCGTACTGCGTTCATCTAACTGTGTTTTAAGAGAATTGATTTGTTGAGTCAATTCAGCCAAAGCAGCTGTATTCGCTTCCTGTATCTGTGTTGCTGTAAAGCCATTATCTTCTGTAGCTGTAGTTTCTCCCACTACATTGGTGGGGATTGCCACTGCCTCAGTTACTTCGTTAGTAGATTCGTTATTGTTAATTTGGGCTGGGGATTCACTCATAATTGCTTGCTTTACCTCTGTTGATTCACCCAATTGCTGGCTTGTATGGTTTACCTGTTTATTTTCGTCGATCATTGTCCAAGTCTACTCACCCCAAAGAGGATTTACGGCAGTATTTCACCACAATGAACAACCCTGGCAATTGATGGTTGTACGCTGAGACTAAATTTTTGGCCGAAATTTCTTTTAGAGATGAGGGTAACATCATCTTATTTTTACAAATGGTGAACAGGTTAGCGTCAACATTCTAGGGGCGGTATTCCGAACGAGGAGTTAAGGTGATACGCATCTAAATCAAATATTCTTGTGTCAGGGCTGTCAATAGTCAACAGTCAATAGTAATTCTTCTTTGCTTCCCCTACTTCCCCTGCTCCTCTGCTTCTTCTTGTCCCCAATCTCTTCATAAAGTTTTGGCGGGAATTTGCTAAGTGTAGATGAAAATTTTTAGCCTCTGGCTGGGAATACTCTAAATAGAGGTTTTCCCTACTCATTGCTCACCTATGACTTACTCGTCACCACAACGGCGCAGTACCGCTCTTACTACAAGAACAGAGTTTTCGCCTTTCGGTAATAAGCTAGTGCAGTCTGGCTACATTAATACCGAACAGATGAGACAGGCGCTGATTGAAAGTCGCAAGTCTGGTAGACCCTTAACAGAAGTTTTGGAGTCAATTACTGGGCGACAATTATCACCTGAGTACCTCAGGCAGTACAAAAAACAACAATTATTTGAACTAAAAATACTATACGGTGTTGAATACCTCGATCCAGAGGTCAACAATATTGGTAGCACGATGGTGGGTAATTTAATTGAAACCCTCATCCCAGTTGATATCTGCCGTCGTCATCGTTTAGTACCACTATCTAAGAATGATGAACACACGCCACCTTATGTTTTAGTGGCGATGGTTGCTCCGGATAACTTGGAAGCGTCGGATGACCTAAACCGCATCTTGCGCCCCCAAGGTTTAACATTACAACGTATGGTAATTACCCAGGAGGATTACCAACAGCTAATTAACCAATATTTGGATGAATTAGCTGTGCGGCAAAAGCACCTGGAACAAGAAAAATTTACAGATATTAATCAGGATTTAGAAAATCTTGGCAATCTCGACCTAGAAGATGCTCCTGAAGAGATGGAGGCTGATTTAGGTTCAGCAATGAAGGGTGCAGAAGACGCACCAGTCATCAACCTCGTCAATAGAATTTTGGCGAAGGCTTTGCATGAGAAGGTTTCTGATATCCACATCGAACCCCAAGAAGAAAACCTGCGGATTCGCTTCCGCAAGGATGGGGTACTGCGGGAGGCTTTTGACCCCCTACCGAAAAAAATTATTCCGGCTGTTACAGCTAGATTTAAAATTATCTCCAATTTGGATATTGCCGAGCGACGTTTACCCCAAGATGGACGCATCCGCCGGATGTTTGAGGGACGTAAAGTAGACTTCCGGGTGAATACTTTACCCAGTCGCTATGGGGAAAAGGTAGTACTGCGGATTTTGGATAACTCTTCTACGCAACTGGGACTGAATAAGTTAATTACTGACCCAGAAACATTGCAGATTGTCCAAGATATGGTGAGCAAGCCCTTTGGGTTAATTTTGGTGACTGGGCCGACTGGTTCAGGTAAAACAACTTCCTTATATTCAGCACTGGCGGAGAAGAACTCACCAGGTATTAATATCAGTACGGTAGAAGACCCGATTGAGTACAGTTTGCCAGGAATTACCCAAGTACAGGTAATTAGAGAAAAAGGGCTAGATTTTGCGACGGCATTACGGGCTTTTTTGCGACAAGACCCTGATGTGTTGCTGGTGGGTGAAACAAGAGACAAAGAAACAGCGAAAACAGCGATTGAAGCTGCTTTAACAGGTCACTTGGTATTAACTACATTACACACCAACGATGCCCCTGGTGCGATCGCTCGTTTGGGTGAAATGGGTATTGAACCATTCATGGTTTCCAGTTCTCTGATTGGGGTATTGGCACAACGTCTAGTGCGCCGTGTTTGTAGTGAGTGCCGTATTGCTTACACTCCCACCACTGAGGAATTAGCTCGTTATGGCATGACGGCTTCTCAAGAAGTGTCTGTCACCTTCTATAAAGCTAACACCATCCCCGCAGAAGCGATCGCCGAAGCCAAAGCGAAAAACCAGCTTTGTCCAGCTTGTAACGGTGTCGGCTACAAAGGACGCTGTGGTGTTTATGAAGTGATGCGGGTTACAGAAAACCTACAAACTTTAATCAACGAAGAAGCACCAACAGAACGCATCAAAGAAGTAGCCGTAGAAGAAGGAATGAAAACCTTATTGGCTTATAGCTTAGACCTCGTTCGCCAAGGTGCTACCACCCTAGAAGAAGTGGAACGGGTGACATTTACAGACACAGGTTTAGAAGCTGAATTAAAAGCTAAACGCAAAACTGGTCTTACCTGCCGGACTTGCAGCGCCATATTACAACCAGAATGGCTAGATTGTCCCTACTGTCTAACACCCCGTTTTGAAGATTAGTTACTGCATTTATTTGTTTGAATTTTGAATTGGAGCAAAACGACCCTATGGAAATGATGATTGAAGACTTGATGGAGCAGATGATTGAAATGGGTGGCTCGGATATGCACTTATCCGCAGGTTTACCTCCCTATTTCCGCATCAGTGGCAAACTCACACCCATAGGCGAAGAGGTGCTGACTGCTGACCAGTGCCAAAGACTGATTTTTAGTATGCTCAATAACACCCAACGTAAAACCTTAGAGCAGACTTGGGAGTTAGATTGTTCCTATGGTGTCAAAGGTTTAGCCCGCTTCCGGGTCAATGTTTATAAAGAGCGTGGTGCTTATGCTGCTTGTTTAAGGGCGCTAAGTTCCAAAATTCCCAACTTTGAAAAGTTGGGTTTACCCGATGTTGTGCGGGAAATGTGCGACAAACCTAGAGGACTAATTCTGGTCACAGGGCCGACAGGTTCCGGTAAAACAACCACTCTGGCGGCAATGATTGACTTAATTAACCGCACGAAGGCAGAGCATATCCTCACAGTAGAAGACCCAATTGAGTTTGTATACGAACCGATTAAAAGCTTAGTTCACCAACGACAATTAGGTGAAGATACCAAAAGTTTTGCTAACGCTTTAAAAGCAGCTTTACGGGAAGATCCAGATATTGTTTTGGTAGGGGAAATGCGGGATTTGGAGACGATTTCTTTGGCAATTTCTGCCGCAGAAACAGGACACTTAGTATTTGGTACGCTGCACACTAGTTCTGCTTCCCAGACTGTTGACCGGATTATCGACGTTTTCCCCCACGAAAAACAAACTCAAGTGCGAGTACAATTATCCAACTCTTTAGTAGCTGTATTTAGTCAAACATTAGTTCCGAAGAAAAACCCCAAACCCGGTGAATATGGACGGGTCATGGCACAAGAAATTATGGTTATTACTCCTGCTATTTCTAACTTGATTCGTGAAGGTAAAACTTCACAAATTTATTCCGCCATCCAGACTGGCGGTAAATTAGGAATGCAAACATTAGAAAAGGTTTTGGCTGATTTTTATAAATCAGGCACAATTTCCTTTGAAGCAGCAATGTCTAAGACTTCAAAACCAGATGAAATTCAACGCCTTATAGGCCCATCGGCTCCACCGGCAAATGCTAAACCTGGAGCCGTCAAAGCACACTAAAAAATAGTTATTATTTATTATTTATGAATAGTAAATAATAACTATTTTTGATTTTTGACTTTTGTAGCTTTAGCTTCCCATAGGGTATTTTGAATTGATATATGCCAACATTTATTGCCCAAGTTCGAGACACGCAAGGAAAAACTAGAAAAGAGAAAGTTGTTGCTGAATCTTTAGCACAAGCTCGTACTAATCTTAGAGATCAGGGATTGGTAGTTCAAGAACTGAAACAGTCGCAAAACTTTGCTGCCGATTTTGATTTCCAAAAGTTTCAGAATTCCTTCGTCAAGGTAACAGTGAAGGAAAAGGCAGTATTCTCTAGACAACTTGCCACATTGGTAAATGCTGGTGTAGCAATTGTTCGAGGACTAGGAGTATTAGGCGATCAGTGTACCAATGCTAAACTCAAACAAGCCCTCAATGATATTAGCAATGACGTTCAAAGTGGGGTCAATCTTTCGGATGCTATGCGTAAGCATCCTAGCTGTTTTGATGGTTTGTATGTGAGCATGATTCAAGCCGGAGAAGTGGGTGGTGTTTTAGATGAAGTTTTGAATCGTTTAGCCAAATTGTTAGAAGATATGGCTCGATTACAAAACCAAATTAAGTCAGCCCTAGCTTATCCTGTGGTAGTTGGTATTTTAGCAACTGGTATTTTTGTGGGGATGACTGTTTTTCTTATCCCCATTTTTGCCAAGATTTTCGTGGAATTAGGTACAGAATTACCTCCATTAACTGCATTCTTAATGACTTGCAGCCAAGTTTTAAGAAGTTTGTGGTCTTTAGTAATTGTTGCGGGAATTGTTGGCTTCAAATTTGCCTATTCGCAGTATTATAAAACTCGTATTGGCAGGGAAACCATTGACCGCTTTTCTTTAAAGATGCCTTTGTTTGGTGACTTGATTCAAAAGTCTTCAGTTGCTCGTTTTAGTCGTACTTTTGGTTCTTTGACTCGTTCTGGTGTACCTATTCTTACTTCTTTAGAGATTGTGCGAGATACATCAGGAAATCAGGTTGTTGCTAATGCTATTGATGCGGCACGAGCCGAAATTCAACAAGGAGGGATGATTAGTATTGCTCTCCAAAAAGAAGCGGTTTTTCCACCAATGGCAATTCAAATGATTAGCATCGGTGAAGAAACTGGAGAATTGGATGGAATGCTGATGAAAATTGCCGATTTTTATGAAGATGAAGTTGAGCAAGCCGTCAAAGCATTAACCAGCGTTTTAGAACCGATTATGATTTTAGTTCTAGGGGGTATGGTGGGAACAATTCTATTAGCGATGTATTTACCCTTATTCAAAGTATTTGAAACACTGGCATAGATGAGATATGAAGAAAATTTAATTTTTTGAATTTTGAATTTACTATGAAAAGAAGTGAGGTTGAAAATCAAGTGGAATTGTGGGGAAAGAATCATTGTTTCCCTTGGCGCAGCCTCTCGTAGAGAAGGTAAGTAAAAACCCCTCCTGCTCCTTATGGGTGGCTGTCTTTAATTTTGAATTTTGAATTTTGAATTTTGAATTGATTCATGCCTGTGCAAAAATCTGACTATGAAGCGAGTTTGGCAGAGTATAGTAATTATGAGGCGGCGATCGCACTACTCAAACAACACCGACCATATCTAGAGATGATTCCTAGTTTGCGTCGTCCTGATGAAAGTATAATTATTATCCCTTTGCCAATTGTTCGCCTACGTGATCCTATAGCTGCAACCACTCAAGCACATTGTTTACCTTGTGATGTGGCAATTATCATGTGTGATCCTGAATGGAAGGTGAAAACGGGAGCCGAGATTGTATTATTTATTCATCGTCCCCATGAAGACTTTTCTGATTTGTTGGGACGCTGGCGACAAACTCAAGTTTTGCTCAACCAAGATTATGAATGGTTAATGCCCCTCCGCCATAGTCATATTTTAAGTGAAGGGGCTGATATCGTATATCCTTTGTTTGTAGTTTTTGGTGAAACATCTGAACGCATCCAACGCGGCTTGAGAGGTGCAGAATTGCCCTTCGTGATTCAAGCACCATATTCACCAGTTGATGAAGCCAGAAAAGAAGAGAGGTTAGAAGCTAGGGACTAGCGATTTAAGTATGCAGTTCTTAACAAGAATCCATTTGTCTAGGCTCTAAACTTTAACCTCTACCCTCTTACTTCACAAACTGGGGCATGATTTCAGCAGCCGTAAATATGCCATGAATGCCACGTTGATGCAACTGCATACCAGCTTTGAGATAACCAAAGGCGGGGCCGCAGACATTTGCTGCCATGCTGGTTTCATCACCTAAGGTGAAGGTATGGGTGGAAATTTTGCCTTCAAAGGTACGTCCTGTAACTTTGACATTAGTGCTGAGGGGCTTTTTGGGATTGCGGGTATCCACTACACCACCCACAGTCACGCGATCGCGCTCTACTATCCCTGCTAACTCTAACATGACATCATCGGCGTGTTCCATGTTTTCTAGGGTCAGTACGCCATTGGTCTTGTCTAGTAATGCTTCTACTTCTGCATCAGTCATAGCCCTAGCCGCTTCTACTGTATAACCAGGCATATGACCGATATCTTCCCGCACGGTGGCGCGGTAAGCTTCCCAGTTGGCAATACCGACACCAAAGGTAATCTCTACTTGATGAATTTCGGCGTAGCTTTGGGCTGCTAAAGCGGCGGCGGCGGTTAATAGTCCTGGTGTTGCACCACAACCTGTCATGTAGGTAATACCAGCCGCTTGTAGTTCGTCTTTCATGGCAATTAGCTGTTCTACTGCACTGGTACGCTTAATAGCATCTACCAACACACCACGCCAGCCAGATTGAATAAACTGTCTAGCTACGGAAGGAATAAAGTCATTAGGTAGGTTGGGTAACGCTAGAAAATATCCATCTACAGGTTGGGCGCTATCAATTAAATCTTGAATACTGTTGTTGCCTAAACTACCTATTGGTTCTAAATAACCCACTGAACCTTGAGACTGGTAGGTAGCGATACAATCTTTAAAATTTAAACCTGCCGCAGCATAAGCATAACCTTTTTGGTCTGCTACGGCTACCAATTTCATCTCCCGTTTACCAGCTAGTACCTTGGCGGCTGCTTGTCCGAGTCCACCGAAACCTAATACTCCGATACGTATAGCTGGCGAAATATTTGCTGTACTCATAGTCAATTAGTTAAGTTGAATCACTAGCCTTGAGTATGAACCATTTAGCGATCGCCTATGGCGGAGCGTAGTCCATTGCTCAAAGCTATAAAGGTTAATTATGCTTTATTATCTTGGTTTCTTCCCCAAGCAGATCAGTTTTTTCACCAGAAATTATTGGTGAGTCATTTAGCCTTGAGCAAATTTTCACGCCGGATGTTATCAAAGGGACTTCCAGATAAAAAATATCCAAGATGTACGGTGCGTCAGTGTGATAGACCTTAACTATACTCATAAATTATTCATACTGACGCACCCTACCAAATCGTCAATTTCGGATAATTTATTTTTTGGTGTTCCCAAAAAAGAGAACATCCTTCTTTCGTTATCTTAGAAAAGTAAATCATTACACGATTGAACGATGGTTGCTTTACCCGATAGGATTTTCATGAACGCTGAGGAATATCTAATTTGGGAATCCACCCAAGAACTACGCTACGAGTATTGGGATGGTGAAGTTGTCGCCATGACTGGTGGTACACGCAACCATAATCGGGTTTCCGGAAATTTTTTCAAACTCCTAGATGATGCCCTAGCAGATAGATCCTCTGAAGTATACATTGTAGATGTGAAGGTGCAGGTAGAGCCGGGGCGGAAGTATTTTTATCCTGATGTGGTGGTGACTTGCGACGATCGCGATCATGATCCACAATGGGTAAAATTTCCCAGTTTGATTATCGAAGTGTTATCACCTTCAACGGAAGCAGCTGATCGGGGGAAAAAGTTTGCTGCATATCGCCAATCTCCAACCTTGCAAGAATATGTCCTAGTACAAGTAGCACAGCCAGGTGTGGAAGTATTTCGGCGCAATGAACAGGGGAAATGGGTACTGTCGGAATATAATTTGGGTGAGAAATTGCTACTAGAATCGGTGAACGTAGAAATAGCGATCGCTGATTTGTACCGACAAGTTGAGTTTGCCGCAGAAGTAACAGAAAATGAATAGGCGATCGCCTAGTTATGTAAGAATCATCATCCTGAAAGGCTTTCTTGAGAATTCCTTAACAATCTTGTGACTAAATGCTCACTAACGGGAGATAATAATAAATCCTCACCACCCTCTGCTGTAATACGCCCTCGCTTTGGCTTGGCTTACATAATTGACACCATAGGGTAAATCCGCAAGCTGCGTTTAACTGAGATGATGAAAACAGCCACCGAATTACAAGCTCGACTGGAATATTACTACCAGCAAATCAAAACCGTGATTATGACGCGTCAAAATCCTATCACGGGTTTGCTACCAGCGAGTACGGCCATTACTGCCCACGGTGATTATACGGATGCTTGGGTAAGAGATAATGTTTACAGCATTTTGGCAGTTTGGGGTTTAGCGCTGGCATACCGCAAGGTGGACGAAGACCAAGGGCGTACCTATGAATTAGAACATAGCGTTATTAAGTTAATGCGTGGGTTGCTGTTTGCGATGATGCGACAGGCACACAAGGTAGAAAGATTTAAAGAAACTCAGTCACCTTTGGATGGGTTACACGCCAAATACAACACCGCTACTGGTGATATTGTCGTAGGTGATGATGAATGGGGACATTTGCAATTAGATGCCACATCTATATTCTTGTTGATGTTGGCACAGATGACTGCTTCGGGATTGCAGATAATTTACACCATTGATGAAGTCAACTTTGTCCAAAATTTAGTTTATTACATTGGCCGAGCTTACCGCACACCAGATTATGGTATTTGGGAACGGGGTAATAAAATTAATCATGGCAATGCAGAGTTAAATGCTAGTTCTGTAGGTATGGCAAAAGCTGCTTTAGAAGCCATGAACGAACTGGATTTGTTTGGTGTACGAGGTAGTCAAGCATCAGTAATTCATGTGCTACCTGATGAAATTGCTCGCACTCGCAGCACTCTAGAATCCTTATTACCAAGAGAATCTGCTTCTAAGGAAATTGATGCAGCCTTGTTAAGTATAATTAGCTATCCAGCGTTTGCGGTAGAAGATGCACAATTAAGAGAACGCACCCTCAACGAGATTATCAACAAACTCCAAGGCAAATACGGCTGTAAACGCTTTTTGCGTGATGGACATCAAACTGTTTTAGAAGATACCCAACGCCTACACTACGAACCTTGGGAACTGAAACAATTTGAGCATATAGAATGTGAATGGCCTTTATTTTTTACTTATTTAGCCCTTGATGGGTTGTTTTGTGGTGATCAAAAACGAGCGCAATTTTATCAAGAGCAGTTAGAAAGTTTACTCATTGAGCGTGATGGCGTATCGCCCAACATAGGTCATGGCTTACGTTTATTACCAGAATTGTATTATGTTCCCGCCGAAAATGTGGAAGCGGAAAAGTTAGCCCCCCAAACTCAACCCCGTTTACCAAATGAAAATGTGCCTTTAGTTTGGGCGCAGAGTTTGTATTATCTTGGTCAAATGTTGAGTGAGGGGTTATTAGCCGTTGGTGATGTTGATCCCTTAGGTAGACACTTATCTATAGGTAAAAAACGCGAAGCTTTAGTGCAGATTGTCTTGTTAGCAGAGGATGAAGATTTACAAGCAGAACTAGCTGTTCACGGGATTGAAACGCAAACACCAAAGCAAGTAGCACCAATTCAAGTTAGACAAGCTAGTGAACTATCAACTATTTATACCCAAATTGGGCGTAATGATAAACTTGGTTTAACAGGTCGTCCAGTGCGGCGGCTGAGAAGTTTGACCACATCAAGAGTTTTTCGTCTCCGGGGTGAAACTATTGTTTTTTTACCTTCGTTTTTAGATTCTCAGCAGTTTTACTTAACTCTTGACTACCATTTTTTGGTAGACCAGATTAGAAGTGAACTTGCATACATCCAAAAGTATTGGAGTGATTTAGGTCGTCCCATATTAACTTTAATGTTGACTCACACCATGTTGGAAACGGGTTCTCAGGCATTACTGGAACTCATGCAGGAACTGAAAGATGGTGTATGTAACGGTGTAGCAGTAAAATTAGGGCGACTGAATCAATTGATGCTGACAGGAGCAATCCAAAGAATTGATTTTCTGCAAGATGTGGAATTTTACCAGTCAGCAGTGCAAGATGCCGGCAAACGTTATTATTACCTGGCTTATCATCCTGGGAAAAACTGGCGTTTGGGACATAGCCAAGAATTTCAGGTGGAATACGAGACTAACTTGGATTTTCTGCTGTCATCTTTGCGTGCATCAGAAAATTTATATGAGCAAATTGAGTTATTGCAGACTTTGACTCGTTTGCAGGGGTTGGAGTTTGATACAGAGTTTGGGACAAATCAACAAGTCACTGTAGCCGATTTACTAGATGAGGTGTACACCAAAGCTGGGGAGTTGGGCTTTTGGGCTGTGGTGCGGCGGGCGGCTGGTTTGCGGCAAATGGTGGATATTGGATTAACTGATGCAGTGACAAGTATTTTGATTAGAGGTAAGCAAATAGCTGTAGGCAGGGCTTACAGTGAAGCGTCATTGATTTCCGTGCCGATGCCTCACAATGAAATTGCTGATAAAATTAATCACTTCTGTCGTGAGGATATCCGCGATCGCGTACTGACTCAAGAAGTCCTGATCTATCTGGGTATCCTCATCAGATCACAACCGGAATCATTCCAAGGACTACTCACCCTGAGAGTTGGTTATCTCATCCTCTTAATTACCAGTGAACTCGCCCAAGAGTTAAAAGTTACCCAAGATGAAGCCTATGAACGCTTGATGGAACTGCCACCATTTGAAGTCAAGACGCGGTTACAGCAGGTATTAACAGCTTATCCAGGGATGAGTCAACTATTGCGCCAGCAGGAATCACTCCACGTTAAGCAAAAGGTAACTGATATTGATTGGGTGGTACTTCCGGCTATTAGCGAAGAAATGGAAGTTCCTAGCGGTGGTTGGCGACGCTTCCGCCAAGCCGAGGGCGCATTAAACCGCGTCCCGAAAAATTTCTTTCAACAGGTTTGGCTAATCATGCAGCATTGCAAAGGGTTGGTCATTGGCGATAAATTAGAGCGACGCAATCGTTTAGATAGTGATGTAATTCTGTCAGAAATGACTGCCGGTGAAAAGAACTTTGCCTTACGCATCGAGCATTTGTTAAATAAAATTGAAGCGCCAGAATATCGCCAAGTTAACATCGAAGCATTAATGGAACTAGCTGCGATCGCCTCTAGAAACCCTAACCTCCAAATCGAAGAATATATGGTACTAGATGTACTCATCGGTCACGCCGTCCGCTTGGCGTGGTTAGAACAACATCCAGAACGGGGCGATCGCTATGATGAGGATAAGGCTTCAGCGTGGCGATCGTTTTACGATACTTCCCCTAAAGAATGTGCTACCTACATCCTCGAAGCCTTCAAGTTCTTGACTGAGTTTGTGAAATGAGGCTGGGGATTAGGGATTGGGGACTAGGGGCTGAATGCCCTGCTACCGCGCTTCAGCACTTTTTTATTTTGAATTTTGAATTTTGAATTTTGAATTGATTCATCTTCCTAACCAAGTTTTGATGATATCTAAAAGACTGGAACCGCCCCAAGCTAAGGCCATGAGAATGGAAGTAGTTAAAATTGCTCCCATTACACAGAGAACTAAACCACCTAAACTAATTGCACCATCATCTTCTAATAAACCAAAACCAGTCACGAAAATACCCATTGCTGGTAAGGTGTTAGTTCCGGGGATAGGAATCATCATAGAAATTGCCATCAAGGCGATCGCAATCCCGATTGTTACCCTACCTGCTAGAGTAGTACAGATATAGGATAAACGGGGACGGGCGATCGCTTCAATTCTTTTTAACCAAGGAATTCCCGCCTTCAGGAACTTTTGGACTGTTTGCAGTTCAATTGGATGATTCATCATTTTTTGTGGTAGCCAAGGGCTTTTAGCACCAGCAATTAACTGAACGGCTAACAGAAAAATTAAGACACCAAAGGGTGTTGAATAACCAGGTGCAGGGACAGGCAAAGCTGATGGTAGAGACAAGATTACCAGCAAAAAGCCAAAAATCCTTTCCCCGGCCAGCAACAGAATATCTGCTAAAGTTACTTTTTCTGGTCTTTCTTCTTCAAAAAAGTGGCGTTGTAATTCGTTAGATAGCCTAGCCATAGATAGTTAAATGTTTCCTTCTCTAAATCTGGAACAATCAATAAGTAGATTTTTATCTCTAATTTCTGTTGTTCAAGCACTGCCTGTGACAACTCAGAACTGCACACTAAACCAATAAAAGCTTAATTCTAATTTATTATCGACTTAAAGTAGTGCCATTTTTTTAGTCAATCCTTATACCCTTACACCCTAAACCCGTGTTTTCAGGGCAAAGCATAAACAACCTACACTTATCAGTTTCCCCACTCCCCACCCTCAGGACTGATAGATTAGTTGAGTGAGGGAACACAACAGGAGAGCAAAATGACAGAAGGGTCACAACAAAAACGAGTGGTAGTTGTAGGTGCGGGTTGGGCTGGTTTAGGTGCTACCTACCAACTAGCAAAACAGGGTTATGATGTAACACTTCTGGAAGCAGGCCCCTACCCTGGTGGACTGGTGGCTGGTTGGCAAACCACAGAGGGTAAATCTGTAGAAGCTGGGATTCATGGCTTCTGGTATCCTTATAGAAATATATTTGCTCTCATTAATGAATTAAACATTCATCCCTTCACTACCTGGACTCGTTCCGCCCAATATTCCCCTGCGGGGTTAGAAGTAGAATCACCAATTTTTCAAGATTTACCCAGACTTCCCACCCCTTTAGGTACTTTTGTTTATACTCAATTTCAACGTCTGCCCTTAATTGACCGCCTCAGTGCTTTACCTTTACTGTATGCAGTGGTTGACTTTGATAATTCTGATGCAGCTTGGCGACGTTATGATAGCGTAACCGCAAGGGAATTATTCAAGGATTTTGGAGTTTCCGCAAGACTGTACAAAGAAGCTTTTGAACCAATGTTATTAGTGGGTTTATTTGCCCCTGGGGAACAATGTTCAGCCGCCGCTACATTGGGGATGCTGTACTTTTTCATTTTGGCTCACCAAGCTGATTTTGATGTAGTTTGGTGTCGGGGAACTGTGGGGGAAAAAATATTTCGTCCGTGGGTGGAACGTATTGAAAAAGCTGGGGCAAAGGTGCTACCCAAACATCGAGTTACTGATTTAATTATTGATAGTAATAATCAAGCAACAGGTGTAGTTTGTGGTAATGAAGTATTTGAGGCTGATGCCGTGATTTTTGCCGTTGGTATCACTGGGATGAAAAAAATTGTTTCCAGTAGCCCTAGTTTACAAAGCCGAGCCGAATTTCGTAATTTAAACAATTTAGGGGCAATTGATGTTTTAGCAACCAGACTTTGGTTTGACCGCAAAATTGATATTCCTCGTCCCTCTAATGCTTGTTTTGGTTTTGATAATACTACAGGTTGGACATTCTTCGATTTGAACGCCTTACATGATGAATATAAAAATGAGGCAGGAACTGTAATTGAAGCTGATTTTTATCATGCTAATCAGTTTCTCAATTGGAGTGATGCGGAAATTATCGCCACGGTTCAAAATTATTTAAAAACTTGTGTCCCCGGTTTCCGAGAAGCAAAAGTAATTGATAGCAGTGTAATTCGCCTACCTCAAGCGGTGACTCACTTTGCACCTGGTAGCTATCCCCATATGTTACCTGCCAAGACTAGTTTCGATAACGTCTTTATGAGTGGTGATTGGATTGTCAATCGCCACGGTTCTTGGTCACAGGAAAAAGCTTATGTGACAGGCTTAGAAGCCGCGAATTTAGTAGTGTCACATTTAGGAGACGGTACACCTGTCGAGATTTTACCAGTAGAAGCAGATGAAGCCCATATTCAAGTGGCGCGATCGCTCAACCAAACCGCACGTAAGTTGGGTAAATCCATTCTGCCTAACTTTTGGTTGCCCTAATAGCGCAGCAACCATAATTTTTGTTGAGATATAGCTGTAGCCAGTAGTGTTAAGACATCAATATACGATACAACCCAGACACAAAAAGACTTTTTACCCAATCCCCAGTCCCCAGATAATCGAGACAGCATCTTTAACCCGAAAAAAAACCCCCTTTTGGGGGATAGGGTAATAGACGTTTATTTGTAGTAGAATCAGTACTGTATAGTTAATTCGTCTACGATCACGGTAATCACTGTGGTCGTTTTCTCTATTTTAAGCCGTGGGACAAGAAAACGGGGTGAGGGGTCACAACTCCCACCACCAAGTACACCAAAAATGTTTAGGCTGCCCTTGCTTTAACTTGCACATCTTTTATTGTTGACAGTTGACAGTTAACCGTTAACAGTCAACTGTCAACTATAGTTTAAAAGCATTGACTCCTGAGTAACTACTCGTAGCCCAATTAGTGACAGAAATCAGACACATAAATCAAATATGTGGCTTATTTCTTCTAGGAAACTAACTAGAACAATGATTTACATCAGCCACGAGTCAGAGAAATAAATTTTGATACTTTAGCAAATCTGGAACTAAAGATATAAATAGGTAGATGGGAAAACTTACTGCTGTTGTTAGGAGGTAAAAGACAGTTAGCAGGAAGCAATGCCCCATGAGAGTATGAATAAAAGCCAAACGTCAAGAAAAACTAACCATTATTTACTTTTGTAGACTAATTGCTAAAGAAATCTGATGAAAATGGGAGACTCAAAAAACTCAACTTATAAACAGTTGTATGGGAGTGAGCGGATGGCATACTAGACCATATTTCTACCGGACGTAAATTACTCACTGAAGATAATTCTTATGTAGTTATGTCCAAATTGTGTAGTTAACGTCAGTATTTTACTCTAGAAAATTAGGGCGAAGTTCTATGAAGCAACCATATCTTTCTCCCGATGATTTGCCCACACATAAAACAACTCTGATCAGTGAATTATTGCTTAGTCAACTAGAAGAGACGACCAAGAAAAGCTTTTATTTAGCTTGCAAGCAACCAGTACGTATTTTGTTATCTAGTTGTCATTGGTACTTTAAAGTTAATGGTGGCATTCTGATGTTAGTCATGGTTTGTCATAATATCGAAAGCTACCAAAATATTATGATGATCGTTCCTTACTTAGCTAGTAAATTAAAACGTTTTGCTAACCAAGCGAAAATTAGCATTAGTTCTCCCGTAAATCAAGGTATACCTTGGGTTATCAGCATTAACCAAATTTTACCTGAAGAAGAATAGAGACGTTACATACAACGTCTGTATATGAGTCATTAGTCATTAGCTCGTTAACTGGTTGTATAAATTGGGAATTTGGGCTGTAGACTAATGACTTTTCAATGTTACATTCTTTTATCCACCCAACAATTTTTGATACTCTCTCAGTCGGGTAACGATGATATTCATGAACTCTGTAAAATCAATATTATTACCAAGGTCAATATCAGTCGGGCTATTGGCTAGGCTGTTGGGTAGAGAGTCTTGATAATATTTGTGGCTAAACTCCATTTGGTAAGCGGTGGATGTTTGATTATTTGATAACACCGATGCAGTGTTTGAACTTGTGGTGAAAGTGTTGCTTTTTTGCAAAGACTGGGAGTTGAAACTAGAAGCGCTAATTGATTTGTTATTCAGACTTAAACCACCAAATAAGTCATCGACAACCGAACCAAAGTCAAAGTTAAAATCAGAGTCTGTTTTGGGTGTAGTTTCGTTGCTGGTGTTTCCTGCGGTGCTGGTAATAATATCTCGCACCTGGGCTTCAGTTAAATTGGGGTTAGCACTGAGCATGAGGGCGACTACACCAGCAACGTAAGGAGTTGCCATTGATGTACCACTATAATTGGCGTACTGATTATTTGGTACTGAAGAATAAACGCTTTGTCCTGGGGCGGTGACATAAGCCATTGTCGTATTGCCAGAACGGTTGGAGAAATCAGTTAAATTTTTATTAGCATCTACCGCACCAACAGCGATTCCTGTTTGATTGGCGTAACGAGCCGGGTAGTCTGGCGCAGATTCACCATCATTACCTGCGGCCATGACCACGATCGCCCCTTTACTGCTAGCATATTCAATTGCAGACTTGAGTGTACGACTGGACGAATCACCACCCAGACTGAGGTTGATGACTTTTGCCCCATTATCTACAGCATAGTAAATTCCGTTGGCGATCGCACTATAAGAACCAGAACCAGATTCATCCAGCACCTTCACAGCCATAATCTGGGAATTGTAAGCAACACCAGTCACACCAAAGCCATTATTCCCCCCAGCAATAATCCCGGAAACATGGGTTCCATGACCATTATTATCAAGGGTGTTGTTATTGTTGTCGTTAAAATTCCAGCCGTTAGTATCATCGACATAGCCATTACCATCGTCATCTATGCCATTACCAGCAATTTCTTTGCTATTAGTCCAGATATTATTACGTAAATCCTCATGGTTAGTGTCTACGCCCGTATCTATCACCGCCACAATTACGCCTTGACCTGTATGTCCATTTGCCCATACTTCTGGAGCATTAATCATATCTAAGCCCCAATTATTCCCGCCAAGGTTAGCAACATCACTATAAGGATTCTGTCCAACAGCTTGAGGTACGGCTGCACCTGCATTGACTAAACCATAGCCATTAGTTGAGTTGTAAGTGCTAGTAGCTGTAGCAGTAGCATTATCTGGAGTGTAGCTACTACGAAAACCTAACGTAGAAGTATGATTATTTTCTGTATTAAAAATATCTGATGAGGAGATATAAGCGGAATTTTGCCTATCAATTGAAAGGGGATTTTGCTCAGTCTGATTTGTGGGCATAGGTATTTGCTCCTCAACTAACTTAAGTGTTTTTTGCGGTTTTAATTCTTAAACCCTTCCAAGCAATATTTACGCTTCTCGTTTGTATGCAATACACTTTCACCCCTCCCCAAACCCATTTTCTACAAGGTGAGAAGTTTTAACCATTACTCCCCTTCCCTCGTAGGGAAGGGGCTGGGGGTTAGGTCAGTATTACACTCAACTGCAAACCGCTATATTTGCACCGAATAACTTTGCCCTCCTAGTCAATAATTACTACGGATGAATTTTAGAAAATGCCTTATTGTTTACCAAAAAAATCCCAGTTATTTTAATTATTTATTTAGAGTTGCTGAAACCTATACTTGTCAGGAAGTTTATTGATTAAATAAAAGTCGAAATATTGAATTTTTCATGACAATAGAACAGACGTTGTATGCAACGTCTCTACATCATTTATTTGGCGCAGCCTTGTCGTAGGTTATTTTGAATTTTGAATTTTGAATTTTGAATTGGTATTAGATGATTCGCCTTTACCACTGGGAATCATAAAAAAATGCTGGCGACATCTCTTGTGGAGAGTTGCCATTGCCATTTGACAATTAGATTTATCCGGGTAAATATCCAATGGCTTATCAAAATATCACCGCTTCCCTTTCTGCTGAAGATGTCAAAGAAATTAAAGTCGCATTTGCCACCATTCAAGCAAAGTTGCCGTTTCTCGTTACCTTGAGTGTGGAAGAACGACGCAAGTTATTTAAGATGGGCGATAAAAGCCTAGCTTTTGTCAACACTAGCCTGACTGCTGCCCAGTCTAACCCAGACATTCTACCAGCCAGTTTTGATGTAGAGGAATTTGTGCGGGATTATCAACTAGCCACCACCCTCACCGAACTGTTAATTGGGCTGCGACAACTGACAGAACAGGTAGATGATACCCTATTGGCAGTTGGTAGCGAAGCAATGGGCAGCAGTTTAACTGTATATGATTACGTCAAGACGGCTGCAAAGAAAACACCGGGTTTAAAAACTCTGGCGGAACAGTTAGGGGAACGGTTCAAGGCGATTAAAAATAAGCCTGCAAAAGCGGCTACTGGTTCATAAGTTGTAGATATCGCCACCTAGTTGCACTCAGACCTAACCCCCAACCCCTTCCCTTGTAGGGAAGGGGAGCAAGACTCAAAGCCTCTCTCCTTGTAAGAGAGAGGTTTGGAGAGAGGTCAAAGCCTTGCTGCACAGAAGCGAGAGCCTTTATAAAATCACGTTGAGGAATATTTAATACTCGTGAGCGAGTATTTACATCTCGTTAATGAGTCTTTGATACTCGTGAGCGAGTCTTTGATACTGGCGGGAGAGTCTTTAATACTCGTGAGCGAGTCTTTAATACTGGCGGGAGAGTGTTTAATACTCGTGAACGAGTCTTTGATACTGGCGAGAGAGTGTTTAATACTCGTGAGCGAGTCTTTGATACTGGCGGGAGAGTCTTTAATACTCGTGAGCGAGTCTTTAATACTGGCGGGAGAGTGTTTAATACTCGTGAACAAGTCTTTAATACTGGTGGGAGAGTGGAGAGTAGGGTAGTTAGGGGCTACGGTGTACACACAAGTCTGATCAACTTTGCTTCATAAAGTTTTGATCCCCCCTAACCCCCCTTAAAAAAGGGGGGAACAAGAATTAAAGTCCCCCTTTTTAAGGGGAGCCACTGCGTTGGGCGGCTTTGCCGACTTGTAGCAAGTGGCGTGGATTTAGGGGGATCAAACCACATTTTGCACCCAGCACTCAAATAGATGTACACCGTAGCCATAATTCTAGGTGAGCCTGATATATTACTCATAAGCGCGTGTAATCTGCCACCTTACCCCCAACATGGTCACAACTCTCCGCTATCATCGCCAGCCTTCTCGCTACATTCTTTATTCTTTAGTCTTCATCCTTTCTTTTCTCCTCTGCCTACCTTGGGTAAGTGCAAAGGAAAAGCCCAAGCCCCAACCGGCAGCGTGGCAGATTAACGGTATAGTAGCCGCCCTTGATGATGGACATGACAAAGTTAAGGGATATGCACTGAGTAAATTAGTTGAATATGACCTGCAAAAGTTAAACTCTGTCGTGGAGAAGCCAGAGGATATTGCTAAGAAAGTTGCCCAAATCCTCAAGGATAAATCCGTTGACAGTGATGTTCGTAGAGGTGCAGCAGTGGCATTGGGAAATCTGGGGGAGGCTGCCAAACCCTACGTCAAAGACATCCTCGACTTCCTCAAGGATAAATCCGTTGACAGTGATGTTCGTAGAGGTGCAGCAGTGGCATTGGGAAATCTGGGGGAGGCTGCCAAACCCTACGTCAAAGACATCGCTGATATCCTCAAGGATAAATCCGTTGACAGTTATGTTCGTAGAGGTGCAGCAGTGGCATTGGGAAATCTGGGGGAGGCTGCCAAACCCTACGTCAAAGACATCGCTGATATCCTCAAGGATAAATCCGTTGACAGTTATGTTCGTAGAGGTGCAGCAGTGGCATTGGGAAATCTGGGGGAGGCTGCCAAACCCTACGTCAAAGACATCGCTGATATCCTCAAGGATAAATCCGTTGACAGTTATGTTCGTTACGGTGCAGCAGTGGCATTGGGAAATATCAGAAAACTGGAATTACAAGAAGTTGTTGTTATTCTAAATAATTATTATGAGCCTGGTAATTCAGAGTATTTACAATTGCGTTTTCTAACCTATTTTCTGGGTGGTGGCACTGAAGAAGTAAAAACGCTGCTAACATGGCTGGGTTCTCCTAAAACAATTCCTGCCTCATTAAGCCACGATGAAGGTAAGAAAACACTGGAGGTTTTTCTCAAAGCTTGGGAACCTAGTAAGGGGCTAGAGAGATTAAGAGAAGATTTAGCCGAAAACATTTCGATAGTTATCGAGAGTAAAAAAGTTCTTTGGAAATGGCAAGATATCACTTTCTTACAGTCCCACTACAACAACCTCAAAACTTCCTACCCATCTAAAGCTTATGCAGTACAGTCACAGATCAATAATCTTGAGGGCTGGCAATGGTTTTTCAAAAGTAGAAACACTATCCTTATTCACATTACCTTCTGGCTTGCCCTCATCTTCGCCTACCCCAAATCCCCCCAAATCCAAGCCATCTTCTTCTGGAACCCTTGGGTACGTCGCATTTTAGGCATGGGTTACGTCGGCTTCCTCCTCACCTGGTTTCCCCCCTTCCGCCACAAATTATTTGAACCCTTCAAGCCTTCCCTCCTCGCCGATGCGGACTTAGATAACTTTAATGACGAAAGTTACTTCCCTCAGTCTAGGGTCAAAGTTCCTAAAGGCGATATCCTCCCAATTACTGATGCTCTCCGTGAAATCAAAGGGCAAATTATCTTACAAGGTAATTCGGGCTTAGGCAAGTCGATGTTTCTCCGTCATCTCCTGCAAAACTCTAAGCGCATAGTCGTTTATCTCCCCGCCCAAAAATGTCACAAGGGCGTAATCGAAGCTATCCAAGGCAAGCTACACGGCCCAGCTCAAGATGCCAGCTTCCTGAAAAACCTGATTTACAGTGGTGCAATTGATATCTGCATCGACGGACTCAACGAAGTCACCGCCGACACCAGAGCGAAAATCAACCAGTTTGTGGAAAGCTATTTCCGGGGCAATATTATCATGACTACCCAGCCCCTAGAGTGGACACCACCCTCAACCGCCAAACCCTACGAACTACAACCCCTAGAACCAAATCAAATTCAAGAGTTCTTGCTCTCATGTAAACCACGACTGCCCAAAAATGCCAAAATTCAAGGTGCTGATTACGAACAAGCCTGCATTAATTATTTAAAAGAAGTCCTCAAAGACCAGCAAGCCCAAGAAGAATTAAACGCCGCCCGCCTCATTCTTTCCAACCCAATGGATTTAAATGTAGTCGCGCTGATGTTATCCCAAGGTCAACATCCCAACTTATTCCGCCTGCAAGAACAGCAATACAACCTGATGGCGGCTGAATACCTTAAGAAATGGAACCAAGAATTTCCCTTAAAAAAATTCTCCGCCGCCGTCTACGAAATGCGTATCTACGACAAACAAGCCTTACCCTACAATGAATTTTCCAAAGTTATCGAATCTTTGAAAGATGAAAAATAGGACTTACGCATTGACAAAATGGCAAAAGAGTGGATTGATAAAAAGTATCATCTACTCACTAGGTATCGAACAATCAGAGAAATCAGCAAACCCTCGACAGCACA
>NZ_JACJQL010000068.1 GCF_014696625.1 Nostoc parmelioides FACHB-3921 | reverse complement strand
GTCAAGGAGTATTTGCAATTTCAAGATGCAACTAGCCCAAGTCAATTACCTATTAGTAAGGTGGATGCTCTCGTCAAAAATATGTGTCTCGCTTGGTCTGCTAATTATATTGATAACCCTAATGAAGCTGAAAGTTCCTATCAACAGCAGGTGGTTGATTTGGTTGCTAATGGGGATGATGAATTAACAGCAATTAATCAATGGATGCAGCAGGTACAAGCGGTTAAGACTGGGACGGTGTGAAATAGTAACGGGGGGAATTGAGAGTATTCCCCTCTTAAATTTTTTCCATCCTTTTAGATTTTCATCCACCTCAATAATCAATATTTCTCATGAGATTCATCGTTACTGTCGTCGAGAAAATTACGAGTGAAGCTCACATTGACCTTCCTGATGGGTTAACCCAAGAAGCAATAAAGTAGGAAATCGTTATTAGATACAACTCTGGGCAAATGCAAAATGATCTCAATATTGCCCAAGTCGATTTTATATCCATCAGCGCACGAATTTTAACAACTGAATCAAAAGAATCTTAAGCAAGTTTATGACTAAGAATTTTATTCACTCAGAAAACTGCAACTGTCACCAAATCGCCAGTATTCTCCAGTTGAATTTATCCACTGTCCGGTTATGGATAAACCGGGGCTGGCTTAAGGCAAACAAGCGTTGTCCGAAATATTACGAGATTAGCATTTCTCATCTCAAACAGTTTCTAGAAAATCCACCACATCAAATCCAAAAACGGATTGCATCTCTTGATTCCCAAAGCATTAATTATTTGTTAGGTAAAAAAGTATGACAGAACAAATCACCGACTTAGAAAGATGCTGGTTTCTCTCACCACCGTGGGGTAATCAAATCCTACCTTTAGAAGTCAACTTATTTGAAAAAGTCTACTTAAAGACCAATAGAACATTTGGCTACTGCTGTGGAGTGCAGTGGTATGGCGATTGCTGGAATTACATTATCGAGATAAAAAATGATTTCAACTATGCAACTAAACATCAGATTATTTCCACTGGTAATATACAAACCAGGATTTTAAAAAAACCTTCTTTCGTGTTGGGAGAGCGTGTACTGTTGCAATTTGGCGATCGCGGTACAAAACAAAGGCTAATTTTGGGGATTGAATTAATTGAAAAGTCTTGGTTTTATCTGGTCGAGTTGACATCACCCACTTTTGAACAACCACTCATCACGACCAATCGCTTTTCATTGGTGCGAGAAGAAGACTTAGTGCGGGTCAAGGTTTGAATTTTTCCACCAGCCCAACAGATTTTCCATTGTTCCCTCAATCACACAACTAAATTTATGTCACAAACCGAAATTGCACTCATTATCGAACAGATTAAACAAGAAATCACTGTTGATTCCAATGGCCAGGGTAGGGCTAGTATTCGGGCAACTGCAAGATTAGCTGAAGTTGATGCCACTGGATTAGCCAGAAGTCTCAAAACTGCCGTAGACAATTCTCCTTCTAAATTAGCTCAAAAGCTTAACAATAAAGGGTTTGAAGGCGTAGACGTTTTGGATTGGTCGCAGTCTGGCATTCCTGACTTAGCCGTTGCTGCCATACTTCACTATTACGGTTACGAAGCTGGTAAACGATGCAGCCAACAAGCAAGATTAGCTTGTGAGGCATTTGAAACCATCGGTGTTCGCGCCTGGATGCAGGATATCACGGGCTGGACAAAGACACCCACCCAACAGCCAGAACAACCACCTGTTGCTGCTCTCCTCCCTGTAGAGCAACGTTTGCATATTTTGGTGGAAGCGATGAAGACTTTAGCTAACCTCACTGGAGGAAAACTCAACCCATACATCGAGCAGCATTTTAAAGACTTCGCCGCTAACCTCTTAGCTGAACATAACAGAGCAGCCCTGTCAGCCTCTCCTGAAAAATGGTTAGGCGTTGTGAACTTTGCAGAGATTGAGCTTGGCAAGAAAGTCCCTCTGTCCGGCTCCCATTATCGTGGACACCTTGGTACATGGGTTCGCACATTTTACCCGCATCTGGGAGATCGCCAGGAATATCTTTTGGTCAACGGAGTTCAGCAATCCGTATATATCTACGCCTGCCACGAGCCAGTTGTTTTTGAAGGGCTGAAGGCGGCAGTTGAAGAGTTCTTTGCTCACCCGAACCCAACTGCGACACTACGGCAGGCTGGCGCTTCCGCTAACAAAAAGCGAATGAAACTTGTTAAATAGTGAAAAGCAACCGCACAGTAAATAGAGCGGATAGAGGTAATTCATGCTTCAGATTTCGTCTCACTAGCTTTTTTAGAGACAGCAATTGCACCAACTCCAAATAATAGACCTAGTAGGGAACTGGGTTCTGGTACTGATGTAGATGAAGAACTCAGGGTAATATTGGCAGCAGAATCTTGATAGATGTATGTTCCTGCCCGTCCCACTTCACCCGTCAAGCTAATTTCAGAGCTTGAAGTTCTTTCTAAGGTATATCTAGGAGCATCAAAAGCAATGCCAAAATCAACCACTAAATTCCAATTCGACCTAGAATCAAGCTCAAAATCAACATCTGGGGTTAAGTTACCGCCATTAGTAGATCCTGGATTCAACTTCAGGTCTAGATTGTTAACGTTAAGCTCCCAATCGCTCAAAGTCCCGTCCTTTGAGTAAACCACGAATCCCGAATATTCGCTCTCGAATGGCAAAGAGTTCGTAAGGAATGGGCTAGTAGCATCAACTAAGGTAAAATTACCTGAAAATTCTTGTCTAGTTAGAATTGCTCCCAGCACAGGAGTAGCATGAAATACGCTTGCAACTACCAAACCAATCACGGCGATGCTAAGTTTGGGGAGTCGAACTTGATTCATGGATTGGGTATACTATCTAAAATTGTTGAAGGTATGCTATCACATCCGTCAATGACGCGCCGCTAAATCTTTTTAGATTCTAGCGGCGGGAGGATGTCAAAGATTGATCGTCAGGATTTTTTTCTTGCTTTTTTTGTCGCTCAACACGACTGTATTGTAGGGTAATGTATCCGTTCCCAGAGGAATTGGCAGCCTAAAACTGGGGCTTTTATGATCGAGTTCGCCTAAATCAATGCTTTTCGTTATATCACCATCTGTTGCAAGATTTGCGGTCAGTTCGCCTTTATAATCTTCAATTAAAAAGTCTCTAAAGAAAACGACTTCCCCAGCATCAGGATCTATACCAAGGATGACCGTACCGCTAAAAGTTGCGCCTTTTCGTTCTTCATCAACCGTTGCCATTGTGATTTCCGAGGGGTCTTGACCGGACATATCTGCCATAAACTTTTTCCTCTTGCGAATTCTCGACAATTGAAAATGATTTTACAAGAGCGCTATGGGCGATCACAAAACTCTTAGGACGTATTTCTGCATCAGTCTTACAAATGTATAACCAAGTTACTTCTGGTTATACGCATAAGCGTCACCGCTTGGGTTTGAGGGCGATATTGACAGATTTGATGGATGGGGTAGAGATTAAGGGAGATGAAGCCACTATTGAAGCATTGGCTGATTTTTCCAAACGTAATGCACCCCATATCAAGGGGATTCTCAACTTGACTATACCTTTTGATGAGTCCCCTGTGTGGATTTTGAGTCAATACCTGGGCCAACTGTCCTTATCTACCCAGTCGCGGCGGCCTTTAGAAGATGGTAAGCAGGTGAGATACTATCGGCTCAATGCTGAGGATGTTGCGTTTGCCCAACGGGTGCTGGAGTATCGGCAACGGCAACGTGACGACAGGGAAAAAAGGCGACAGAAGGAACGGGAAGTTCAGGCGGCTTATGAGGCTAGGATGCAGGCTATGTATGGCATTGATGCTCCGTCCCCCCCGCTAATGTAATTGAGGATAATAATTGCGGGGGTATGGACGGACAAGTTAATCCCTGTATTTCTTGGTGGCAGCAGGTAAAATACTATGCAACGCTTGCTATGGAACGGGTAGCGTATGGGGTTGATGCCAGTTCGCAATTCGCAGTTTGCAATTACGGATTTAATTGAAAATTGATTCACTTAGGTACAAATTCCTGATTTTAACTATGAAAAAACAAGTAGTATCAATACTCAATTCCTAAACTTCAGTTCTAGGGAAGAAAATTGCGAATTGCGTAGCTTGCTTCCCGTAGGGTATTGCGAATTGTTTTGGTGATGATGGCTATTGATGAGCAAGAGCCGCAGATATTTGGGCAATTGGTGGCACAGGCTCCCGATTGGGTACAGTGGTTGGGGTGAGTGTGGGGGTTTAGGGTAGTGGCAAGTGTGAATAAAGCCCCTCCAACGGGCTTCCCATTGAGCGTATCTACCCACAACAACATAATATAAAGCTTATATAAAGCTAAGTTTCGTTTGTACAAAAATGTCTTGAGATTAGTTATAAGATTAATTTATGTATTTTTATTATAACTCTTTATCACAAAAGTAGGACTGTCTCTATTTGGAGTTGCATTTATATCAAAAAAATATACGTCTTGATAAACAACAAAACGAAATTTAACAAGCTATCAAACTTTTAATAAGTAAATAAATTAGATTTGATTAAAGTTTAAAACTAAGCTTATAGTTTTGTACTATTTATAAGTTTTTATAGAATTTAACTTGTTGAAGATTGGGTAAAGAACTTCATATTTAGTATGAACAATGATAGATATCTATTTGTTGAAGCAACTTAGCTATTCTGTGCTGAAATTATTTTAGCTACCCCTCTTTCATGGCTCTCTTGGTAAAAAACATAAAACTTGCTCAACAATACTTTTAGCTAAAAGAGATAATCACAGGCAGAATATTAGAAAATAAAGCTCCAAACTAATCTTCTGGCTTTTGTTTAAAAGTTGAGTGACATTTTTATTCATCCCAAGTAATGGAATAACGCATAGGAATGGCAGCAAACATTAGCGCAGTGTTGATTGTTTAAAACTTTGAAAAAGCTAGGTTCATACTTGGTGCTTCGCTAGATTCATTCACTGGGCTGTAATTGGAAAGATTTTCGTTCTCTTGGCAATAATCAACAAACATAAATCAAGATGAGGAATTGATTCATGGCAACTTTTACATTTAACCCAACAATAACCTTTGAAGTAGGAGATGGTTTTTTCTCAGAACCATTTGATGGTCAAGGTGATGCTGACGCAGTGTTTCCAGGTAATTTTGATACTGTAGTTCTCGGTTCAAGTGGAGAAAACAGCGAAAATGCCGAATTCGATATCAGTGGATTTTCTCTTCCTTCTCAAGACATCATTACTAGCGCAACATTTCAAGTTGTGATTTCCAGCACACAGGTAGGAGGGTTGGGAGTAAACTTTGGCGAAAACCCAACACTTCTAGGAGTGGCTGGTTACGTAGGTAACGGCTTAGTTGATGCTGCCGATTTTCAGGCTGGAAGTTTAGTAGATGCCGTAGATATATCATCACTTTTTGTGGGTCAAGTACTGACATTTGACATTACTGATTTTGTTCAAAACCTAGTTAGTAATGGTGATTCATTTGTCGGTTTAGCCGTCCGTGCTTTAGACTTTGGAGGTTTGGCGCTTTCTCCTAATCCCAGACTAACAATTACCACAAGTACAGGATTAAATGGGCTAATCCTAGAAGGCACGGATACAGACGACATTCTCAATGGTAGTGCTGACAATGATAGCCTCTCTGGTAATGCAGGAAATGATCTCCTCAATGGTGGTGCAGGTAATGATGTCCTCAACGGTGGCGTAGGTAATGATGTCCTCAATGGTGATGCAGGTAATGATGTCCTCAACGGTGGTTCTGGCAATGATATCCTGTACGGCTCTGATGGCGATGATATCCTTAGTGGACAAGCCGGTAATAATTACCTCAATGGCGGTGCTGGGATTGATACGATAGTTGAAACTGGAACAGATTTAATTAAATTTACTTTAACCAACGACAAACTTACTACCACAACCATTTCGGGTAATAGCATAGATAGGTTCTTAAATATTGAGCAGGTTCAGCTAAAAGGTGATGGTCGAGATAATATCATCGATGCCTCTAGATTCACATTAGGGGATGTCACCCTTGAAGGGGGTGGTGGCAATGATGTTCTCAGAGGTGGTGCTGGGAATGATATTCTGCGTGGTGATTTAGTTGGTTTCAATAATTCTACTCCTGCTGGCAATGATACCTTGTTTGGTGGTGCAGGTAACGATTCACTCAATGGTGGTGGCGGTAATGATGTTCTTAATGGGGGAATAGGTGACGATACCCTCAATGGTGGGACAGGCGATGATACCTTGTTTGGCGGTGCGGGTAACGATTCACTCAATGGCTCAACAGGTAATGATATTCTTGATGGCGGTACGGGTAATAATACTCTGACGGGAGGTACTGGTAATGATACTTACTACGTACGCGGTATTAACGACACCATCGTTGAATCGTCTTTTGCAGATACAGACACAGTTATATCTTCCGTAAATTGGCTATTGGGAGATAACCTAGAAAACCTAGTACTCACTGGCAACCGTAGTATTAATGGCATCGGAAATAGCCTCAACAATACTTTGACTGGTAATAGTGGTGCTAATGTTTTAGCTGGGCGTGATGGTGATGACCAACTATTGGGACTAGCAGGTAAAGACACTCTTAATGGTGGCAACGGCAATGATACTTTAGATGGTGGTGCAGGTAATGACCAGCTTATTGGTGGAGTGGGTGCAGATGTTTTAACTGGTGGTGATGGTCGTGATAGTTTCTTTTTGCGTGTTCCCAACTACGATAGTTACTATCCTTATTATCCTTACTATCCCTATTATCCTTATTATCCGCCTAGTGATGGCTTCGATACTATCACTGACTTTAATACTGCTGACGACAAGCTGGTGGTTTCCATTGCCGAATTTGGACTAGCTCAACCTTTGGGTGTACTTAACTCCAACATTTTCCAACTTGGTAGCTCTGCCACAAATGCAAGCGATCGCTTTATCTATGATCAATCCACGGGTAATCTGTTTTTTGATACTGATGGCAATGGTAGCGCTTACCAAGTTCAGATCACACAGCTTTCAAATCAGGTAGCACTGACTAACATTAATATTGTCCTGATCGCATAGACTGTGCCTTATGTGCCGCATCTCGTTCAAGTGACTCTAGCCGCTTCCGTTGGCTTTGCCCATACTCTAATACTTCTGGGCAAACTGTGACGTACTCCACACACTCCCCTTTCAGGGTGAGTGTGGGCTTCTCAATGACTCTTCGCGCGAAGACATTAATTGAGCTTTAAGACCGTGCGCCCCACGGTTCTTTATGTTGATAGCTGCATTCAAATCTCTGCACAAACTTGTTTTACATACAGGACAATTGTGCATTCTTTGAGATAACAGCTTTTTAACTTTGTGACCACAGCTAGAACATTCTTGGCTAGTACCGTTTGGATTTACAGCTATTACTCTCAAACCAGCGTTTTCGGCTTTATTTGAAAGTATAGTTACAAATTGACTCCACCCAGCATCATGAATACTTTTAGCCAATCTTGTTTTAACTAGTCCCTTGATATTCAACTTTTCTATAGCTACAACATCATACTTTTTGAGTAAATGTTTAGCAGTTTTAAAATGAAAATCTTTGCGACTATCAGCAACTTTTTTGTGCTGTTTACCTAGTTTTTGAATAGCTTTTTTACAGCGATTAGAACCTTTTTTACGTCTGGATACTTTACGCTGTGCCGATTTTAATTTACGTTCAGCTTTCCGTATATGTTTTGGTGCAGCAATTCTACTACCGTCTGAGGCAACATAGAAATTAATTAACCCAACATCAATACCAACAATATTTGCAGGATTGAAATCAGGCTTAACAATTGGAACTGTTTTGTCGTCAAGGCTCAGGGTAACATAATAACCATCAGATTTCTTGGTAACAGATACAGTTTTAATATCAAACCCATCAGGTATTGGACGATGAACAATTACCTTAACTTCTCCAATTTTTGACAACGTGATTTTGTTGTTAACAAAGTGATGGTGTTTGAATTGGGTGTAAGTAAAAATTTTATATTGCCCTTTTCCCTTGAATCTAGGTTTACCAGACTTTTTCCCATTAACATCGCCTTTTAACCATCTATCAAAAGCCAATTCAACTTTTTTAGGAACTTCCTGTAGCACCTGTGAGTGAATCTCTTTGTACCAAGGTCTATTTATTTTGAGTTGAGTGAGAGATGCTTTCTGGTTGTAGTAGTTGGGTTGCTCTTTTAATTCTGGTAGGTGACAGATTAACGGACATCTATCAATTGGACAGCGATTCATTTCATACCAGTCAAATCTTTGAGCAAGGAGATAATTGTACTGACAGCGTAGCATTTCCAGCGTCTTGTCAATTTTTTCTGCTTGCAATGCAGTAGGTTTGATTTTGTATTGGTATGAAATTCGCATAAATATTTTTTGTTTTTCGACCTAGATATAGAATAACAAAAATGTAAAGGCATTCTCTAGGCTGTCATGAAAAAGAAAGCATTAAAATTAAGAATATCAGTCAGAGCTTAGACTGAATAAACTGCGGTTCTACTCGGCTCAAAACAATAAAACTATGACTCATGTAATAAAAGATTTCGTAGATTTGCTCTTATCTTAAAATGGCAATTCCTCCTCGACCCCTGCCCTATCAATCCTGCGGATTGAATCTGTTGTGGGTCAATTCGTCATTGCCCAAAAATTCATCTCATCGCTCCTGAAGCGCGCAGTGAGCGAGAGGCTTCTTTTTGATTCAGCTAAATTTTCAGTATTGAGGCGATAGTACCTAACGCGCTTACCATTTTCAATAGGGATTGATGAGCAAGAGCCGCAGTTGTTTGGGCAGTTGGTGGCACAGGCTCCCGATTGGGTACTTTGGTTGGGGTGAGTTTTGGATTTGGGACTATATCGCACTAGGTGAGCCTTTTCCCAAATTTAGGTGAACCGTTTTGGAATGGGTCTTTGGGGCAGTGGCAAGTGTGATCGAACTTTGAGAATTGCTGAGGTCTGTGGGGTGCGATTGGCTGGCTGTAATTTATTTCACTTTGTTATCCGGCTTGCAGATTTAGCCAAGCTTCTAAATCTGCGACAACGGAAAAATCTAATAACGCCTCTCCTAAAAAAGACAACTGCTCAATAGATAGTCCTCGAATTCGTTGAATCAACGACGCATCAATTCCCCCAAAACGACGATGGGAGCAACGCGATTTTGTGATGTCGAGCTGGAAATGAGCGATCGCTAAATTAATTTATTGCGTACACATGAAGATTTAGTACACGTAAATAAGGAATATTACTTAAGTTAGTTGCTAAAGCTGATATATAGTAATGCAGAGAAATAAAAGATGATTATAAAAAAGGTAAGATTCCCAAGAAGTAAAATTTTCAAGCCGGGAATACTTACCTTTCATGAAAAAAAATATATATGCAACTCTTGATTTGAACAAATCATTGGATACTTTTCAATCTCATGTTACAAAACTTTTAGATTTCACTAATCTTCCAGAGTGGGATGGTAAAAAATTTAAAGAACGAGAAGAAGAAATTAGAAAACAAGCACTTATATTAGCAGGACAGTGTATATCCATTTTATTGTACAAGCTGTCCACTAATCAAAAAGTCCTTGACTATTCTACTGAGCAAATACAAACTGAACAAAATCTAACGAACTTTAAACGTGGTTATAAAACTCGTCAAATAATAACAGTAGGCAATGTAGAAGTAATCTTAAAGCTTCCTTACATAGTTAAACGGAACTTGAAGAAGGCAGAAGGCAGAGGGCAGAGGGCAGAAGGATCAAGTCAGAAGGGGATTCAAACCCCTCCTGACTTGGAGCCACTGAACAAGAGTTCAGTGGGGGTCTTAAACCCTTACTCCCTTTCGGTCGTGGCAGAGGGCAGGAATCAGAATTCCCTTCTGCCTTCTGCCTCCTGCCCTCTGCCTTTCTTGATAACCAAGAATAAATCAGGTAACACTAATAAAAAGCCGAAAATAGAAACAGCCACTCAAGGGTTTTATCCATTTTTGAAATGGTTAGGAATGTCTGTTGGTATAACCCCATTAGTGTGGTCAACAATTGCTAAATACGGTGCAATAGCTGGTTCGTTTGAGGCTGCACGCTCTACGTTAATAGATTGGGGAATAGATATTAGTTTAAAACGCATCGAACGACTGACTTATCTTTTTGGTCAGATTGGTATTAATCTTCGTGAATCAAAAATATTAAACCAGGCAAATAGTAACGGCTCTAATACTAATATTCTAAAAAACCAACGTGTTATCATAGCTGTAGACGGTGGCCGAACTAAAATTAGGTTTAATAAAAAAGGCAGACGTAGTTCTAAAACTCATCGTCATGGCTTTGTTGGTGAATGGATGGAGCCAAAGTTATTGACAATTTATGTAGTCAATGAGCAAGGTCAAAAAATTAGAACATCATCAATACCTATTACTAATGATGGCACATATTCAGGTTATGAACACTTTCTGCTCATTTTAGAGATGTATTTGGTGAACTTGGGTATAAGTCAAGCCAAACAAGTATTATTGATTGCTGATGGTGCTGAATGGATTTGGATACATATTCCTCCTTTATTAAAAAAGTTAAATTGCCCATTACAAACTTATCAATTGTTAGATTTTTACCACGCTGCATCACATTTACAGGGCTTTGCTGATGCTGCTTTTAGTACAGATAATGAGCGTCAAGAATGGTTTAAAAAAGCTCGAAAAACTTTAAAAAAGGGGCAGGCATTAGAATTAATGAGAAATATGGGTGAATTGATATCACACGCTACTGGAGAACGCTGTAATTTGATGGTCAAAGAACGAAATTATATTTTAAAAGCTTATAGAAGGAGACTTTTAAAATATAACTTGGTTGCATCTCAAAAACTCCCGCTTGGTAGCGGTGCAGTTGAAAGTTTAATTCGTCAAGCTGTTAACTTGCGTATGAAGGGAAATAGTAAGTTTTGGCTTCAAAATAATGCAGAGATTATGTTACATCTGCGATGTCAATGGATAGCGAAAAATTGGGATAACTTTTGTGACTCTATTTTTAATTCTTTCCTTAAATCCAGCAGTGCTTGAAAAATTTTATACTTTATCTCTCTGTTTGACAAGAATATTGTCTTATTTACAACTAAGTAAAAATCATTAATTCTTACTAAATTACCTATCAGTAATCTTTTGAGATACCTCAACAGAACTTTTTCTCGTGCATTCCCAGCATTAACTATGTTAATAAAATAACTTTTTACTGAAATATATATTTTAGCGATCGCTCGTTTCCAATCCGACATCACAAAATCGCGTTGCTCCCAACGACGATTTAGTTGACGTATAATTAAATCCTGTTGTCCTTCTTCTTTGGCTCTTTCACGGTCTTGCTGATACAGTGGTTCTAATCGCATAATTAACTCCCTATCATCCGATTCTAAATTTTGATTGATCCTTAAATTTTCACGCAGGTTGTAAACTAATTCTAGCGTCGCTTGCTTGTATGGGTGATTCAATGGTAACGCTGATAATTCCAAAATCGCCTGTGACTGCACACTTCCCCTACCAAGAATTCTCAACCACAACGTTCCTGGTGTTTGCGGTAGTTGATGTATGGCTACAATTGCTGTCCGTAAAGCATCACCTAAAAAGTATACTCCTGGCAACCAACCCTCTTTCTGATTAACGTTAAAGCTCGATAGTATTGTTGAGGATGCAGTTGGAGTCAAAATCCATAGTTTAGGAATATTTGATTCCTGGAGTTTGGTTTTATTCGCTTTAGCATCTCGCCGCAATCCAGCTTTTACTTCTAATAATTTTTGAAGACAATCACAAATTTCATCACCAGAAGCTGCATTGCGAAATGGTTCTAATATTGCCGGAAATTCGGCAAATTTTCCTAGTAGTCCTAGCACTTCTAAATTAGAGTTTTGCTGTGCTGAAGGAGTAAATAGGACATCAATTTCTTTGATTTCTCCTGATATTTTTTCCGATGATTTTACTTCCCCGTATGATTTTAACAGTTCTTCCAGATAATCTTTAGCAAATTCGTCATGTACAAACCGAGTCATTCAATTTAGTTTACTCAGAAGATGTTTGAACTGATTAATAATATTTTATTCTTCATTGGTGATTGAACAGGGTGTAGGGTGTAGGGTGTAGTGAAGACGGTGTTGGAAGAGGATTCAGACCCCTCCCAACACTTTCGCCCTGAAAGGGCGGGGCTTGTATCCCGACGGTTGTTGGGGCTGAATATCCCCCACACCCCACACCCTACACCCCACACCCCGCCCCAACGGGGCTTGGTCAAGAATCATCGACGTTCTACGTCGGTGAGTATGTCAACAGCCAATTAGTCAAAATGTGAGCAAATAATGTTGCGTGCTGAATACTAAGCTATTGAAGTGATAGCGTTGACTGATATCCTGATAAGGATAGGAATAAGTACATTGCCTCGTCAGTTTTAGCGGCGGGAGGCGAAGATAAAAACATTTAGGGGAAACGTTACAAAGGCTTGTACAATTCATGCGATTGCCACACTAATATTGAAACTAACAGAGTAGTTAAAGCCAACCCTTTCCTATGAGGGGAAACATCGGAAAATAATCAGGAAGAAAGTCCAGTGGCTAAACATCAGTCCAAACAGCGCTCACAACAACACGTCTCTAGCACAGGGAGAGAGCTTACTGAAAACTCTTTCGGGATGCAACTACAAGAATTGCTGAAGCAGAAAAAATATCGGCAGGCATTGGAAGAAATCAAAAAAATTCAGCGAACGCACCCTGGGATTGAATTTACTCCCAAAGAATCAGAAATTTGGTTGCTGCGGGGACAACAAGAATTTCAAAAGCAAGATTTTAAACAGGCAGAAAAATCCTTTGGACGCGCTCTCGAATTAGGTCTAATGGGAGAGGCTCACTACTGGCAAGCTAAATGCTTGCTGGAATTGAATCAGTTGGATGTAGCCCTAAACTTACTCCGTGATGCTTTTGAGACAGGCAACCTGATTAAGGACTACAGCATCTGTTATCTCAAACTTTTATTGCTTAAAGGAGATACCGCCACAGTTGAGCAGTTAATTGACCAACAATCCAAACGCTTTAGCGCTGCTCAACTCCACTGGGTACGCGGGGTACTGGCTCTAAAGAATGGCCAACCAGAAGCCGCTTTGACATCTCTTCAAAAAATTAAGCGCCCCATCACACCAGGAGATTTACCAAATGCTTGGATTATTTACAGCCAGCAAATGAGTGGTAATTGGAATGCTGCTGCTAATTTGTTGGGGTTGCAGCCATCTAAATACATCTTCAGCCGACCAAAATATTTAGAAAATCCAATTTTAGAGCAATTGGCTACTGCCCAACAAGCCAAGACAGGAATTCCACCTCTAGAAGCCCAGAATCTGGAACGAGAAGATCCACTTATCCAAGATGCACTATCAGCGTTGGCGATTGTACAGCTAATTGATGAAGGTAATCATCATGATGCAGCCCATATATTGCTACAGATGCTCAAGCGTTCCACTCGTTTCTCAGAACTAAATAACCTGCGAAAATCACTATTTACTCTTGCAGGTCAACAAGCACTAAATCAAGGAAAAACAGAATGTGCAGAGCTATTTTGGCAGCCTTTGTTAGCAGAGAAACCCTTCAATCCCCAGTTGGCAGTCAACCTGTTAGAAGTCTTAGACGCTAACGATTCTGACAAAGAACGCCCACGCGTTGTCACTCAATTTTTGCGGTGGTTAGAGCAGGAAGGAAAACAAAAACCGCAAGAATGGCCAGATACACGCTTAAAACCAACCTTAGCTCATCTGCACTGCTGGATGGCAGATGCCTACATGGCAATAGGTCGGGAACGTGCCGCTTTAGGAGCTTTGCAACAAGCAGAACGCATCTGTCCCACATCGCCAGAGTTACTAGGACGCAAGGGACTAGTTGCTGCCTCAGAGGAAAATTATACTGAAGCGATCTCACTGATTACCCAAGCTATTGAAGGCGGATGTCGGTATGCAGAAGTTTACGGTACCTTGCTGGCTTGTTGGGAGGAACTAGGAGATAAACTTGCACTCAATGAAGCCCGTCGCAGTTTTGGTAAGCACTTTGGCGACTTTAATATTGAAACTGAGGTGGAAATATTACCTTGGGTAGATGCTCTATCTACGTTAAGCTATCCCCTCTTCAGTCGTTTGGTGCAGACAGAAGATAACAAAGACCCAACCATAGGTGCTTGTCAGATATTTGTGAATGCAGTGCAAGGTTCACCCAATTCCGGCGGTCGAGTTTCATTAGACCAAAAAGCAGCAGTCGAAGCATGGGACAGTCTTCTGAAAAAATTATCTGGTCAAGAACAAATTCCTGTATTGCAGGCGATATCTCTTTCTATTCATCTATTTGCTAAACGAGAAAAAGGTATAGCCGCTTTAATAAATCAATATCTGCAAAAATTGTTTAACCTATCAACAGAACACCCAGAAGCGAGAGTTGCCCATTTAGTTGTTTTAGCTGTCAAAGAAAACAGTTCCCAAAAACTAGAACCTCCTCTACGTAACTACCTCGACACTATGCCACAGCCAGGAAATGCTCTGGCAAATATTCAACTCCAGGTGCGCCGTTTTGGCGAGATTACAACCCTTGTACCTGCCCTGTCAGAAGCACTACGTCGAGAACCCCAAAATCCTTTGCTACTATTAGCTAGAGCTACTACTTACCAGGTTGATCACCCAAACTATGAACAATTCAAGCAACAGGGTTTTGAATTAGCCCGTCGTTTACAAGATGCCAAAGCATTGCAAGCATTTCGGGAAGAACAGGCTTTTCTCTCCGCTCAAGAAGTAACTAGCATAATGCCAGACCCAGACAATTTTGACAATTTGGATATGTCAAATATTGATGAGTTATTAGAGGGGATGCTAAAAAAAATGTTGGGTAACAAAATGTCCAAAGCTGAGTTTGAACGGATGCTTCCAGAACTCAAGCAAATGATGTTAAACAGTATGCCTAACTTCGATGAAGATGAAGATGAGGAAGAAGAAGAGCCAAACTTAGACTTTATCTTTAGAAACTTACCACCTACATCTAAGAAACGAAAGGGTAGGAGAAAAGGAGGTTTTCAAGAATTGTTTTAAAATTTCTTTTTAAGGGGGTTGTATTTAGTAATGATAACCAACAAATAGTAAATTGGGAATTGGGAATTTTTTATGAATGACCACTACGAACAATTAGGAATTTCTCCAGGAGCAACAAGCGCCCAAATTAAGGCGGCGTATCATGCCAAGCTGCGTGAATTTCCCGCTCATACTTATCCAGAAGAGTTTAAGGCAATTCGAGGAGCTTATGAGGCAGTTCGTAAAGGAGAAACAACTCAACATGAGGATTTTTTTAAATTTCGTCCACTAGAGGCCCAACTGAACCCAGAGATATTAAAGCAGGTGCGAGAAAAAGCGATTAAGCAACTAGAAGTTAGCCTGGATGATTTAATTCGTGCCACATTTTAAATAATTCGTAATGGGCTACGCCCCGCTACGCTCTAAGCAAAGCTATGCCGCAAGCTTTACGCAATTCGTAATTGTTAGTTACTTGATTTTTCTAATGTCCGCTAACTATTGACCAATAACTAATGACTAATCACAAAGAAGCTTTATTTGCCAAATTTCTAGATTATTTACACTCGGAACAACCACTCCCTGAATATCTGGGTGAACCACCAGAATCCGCTAATTCCTTTGACCCCTATCAAATGGTGGCAGAATGGACTGCCCTACGCCATGAAGTTAAGCAACAGGGTAAATTATTACGTTCTAGCCAAGATGTTCTTGTGCAAGCATTGGAAGTAACTCGCGCAGATAAAGAACAGTTGCAGATACGTCTGGAAGAAAGCCAAAAACAGGCATGGGGACAATTTGAGCAGCAGCAGGAGAAACTGTTAAAAGATTTGCTGGGTATCCTAGATGCTTTAGATCAGGCTTGTACTTACTGGCAAGAGGAAATAGAGGCATTATCTGCTACCTCAAAACCAAAACTAGCAACACAGAAAAGCTTTTGGGAGAAACTAGGACAGTGGTTTACTGGCAAGGAATCTCACTCAATAGTGTCTGAAAAATCACTAACATCATCAGATTTAAGTGAAATTTTAACCAGCAATCAACAGGGTGTGGAGTTAATTAGGCGATCTCTTTTAGAGTTACTACGACAACGGCGTGTTGTTCCAATTCCAGCACAGGGCAAACCTTTTGACTCCCAGACAATGTATGCTGTGGGACGTGAGTCCAGAACAGATGTTACAGATAATACCGTAATTCAAGAAGTAGTGCGGGGTTATTTATGGGGCGATCGCATTTTGAGGGAAGCACAGGTGATTGTAGCGGCACAAGGGACTCTTGATTAGGGACGCTTAGGCTGGGGAAATTAGTGCAGTTTACTTTTAATGGAATTTTATGAAAGCAGTTGGTATTGACTTAGGCACAACAAATTCCGAAGTGGCGATTGTCGAAAACGGACAGGTGCGGGTATTGCCAGGTGAAGATGGCGACTTAATTTTACCTTCCTGTGTGGGATTTAGCGATACAGGTAAACTGCTAGTGGGACGTGAAGCACTCCGTCAGTATGCTGCGGCTCCTGAACGCACTGTGAAGTCAATTAAGCGCTGGATGGGAACTGACCACAAAACCACTTTAGGAGATAAAGAATACTTACCTCATGAAGTTTCCGCTATTATTCTCCGCGCTCTGAAACAACGGGCTGAAAATGCTTTAGGAGAAACAATTACCCAAGCAGTGATTACGGTTCCAGCCTACTTTACGGACGCTCAACGGCAGGCAACTAAAACTGCTGGCGAGATAGCTGGTTTGGAGGTACTGCAAATTATCAACGAACCAACGGCGGCGGCTTTAGCTTATGATTTACGCTCCGAAGAGACAGAACGAGTTGTAGTTTATGACTTGGGAGGTGGTACTTTTGACGTGTCGGTAGTTGAAATTACAGGCGAAGTGACAGAAGTACTAGCTAGTCATGGTAATAATCGCTTGGGTGGAGACGATTTCGACAGACTTTTACAACTTTATCTGGCGGATTTATTCCGCAAACAGCATGGTGTCGATGTGCCAGATGATGCAGCTACCCAGGCGCGTCTCCTGAGAGCAGCAGAGCAGTTAAAAATTGACCTGAGTTCCCATGCTTTTGCCACAGTCCGGGAAGCCTTTTTAGGTAGTAAAGGCAAGACTGCACTACATCTGGAGACAGAAGTAGCACGAGCAGATTTTGAAAAATTGGTTCGCCCACTCTTGGCAGAAACCCTAGAGGCAATTGACCGCGCCCTAACAGATGCCAGCCTGGAACCCAATGAGATTGACCGGATTATCCTAGTTGGTGGTTCTACACGCATTCCTCTAGTGCAACAAATGATCCAAGAGCATCTGGGACAAAACCCCACCGATGGCATTCAACCAGACCTTTGTGTAGCCTTAGGAGCAGCTTTACAAGCTGGGGTGCTGGTAGGTGAATCCGTGGATGCGATTCTTGTAGATGTGATTCCTCATTCTCTGGGCATTGCTGCGGCTGTGCCTACACCAATGGGTATTATGCCAGGTTACTTCAGTGTGATTATTCCCCGCAACAGCGTTGTTCCCGTTTCGCGCTCTCATGTTTATTCCACTTTGTTTGATGAACAAGAAGTGGTAGAAATTGAAGTTTTTCAGGGAGAAAATACGGTTGCTGAAGAAAATGTTCCTCTAGGTTCCTTTAGAGTGGAGAACTTACCACCCAAACCAGCAGGAGGTATTGAAGTCGAGGTTCACTTTGACTTTGACCTGAATGGTATTCTCACTGTCACCACCACTGAGAAAGGCAAAGGGCAGCAAGGGACACTAGTAGTAAATAATGCAGGTATGCAAAAACTTTCTAGCCATGAATTAAAGCAAGCAAGGGCAGATTTAGAGGCATTATTTGAAAGTGATGAAACAATTGAAATCTCTTCAGAAGATATAAGCGATGCAGTAGAAATCACGCCAGAATTAGCAACACTTTTAAACCGCGCGGGGCAAGCACTTCTTACTGTAGACGCAGAACAAGCTCTTGAATTGCAAGACTTATTAGACCAGATTGAAAATGCGATTGCTAACAATGGTACAGAACTAGCTCAGTTACAAGAAGAACTGGAAGATTTTCTTTACTACGCCAGTACAAATGAGTCAGAGTAAAAAATTATGAAATGTCCTGTCTGTGGTACAGTTTATCGCCCAGCTAAGGGAAGCAAAGGATCTCTTGAGCAGACTAATGATAATTACAAGGAAAAAACTGCTACTATATCTCCTTCTTCTTCCTCACCAACTTGCAGACGCTGCAAAGCAGACTTGTCTGACTTGTTCCGTTTGCATGACCAAGCTATCTGGTATCACAGACAAGCACTACATTTATTGTCACAAAAACGTTATCCAGAAGCAGCAGCGCATAACAATCAAGCTCTAGCTTTGTATTACAGCAATGCAGAGTTCCATGCCTTAGCTGGTAAATTGTCGGCATTACAAGGAGAATTTCGAGAAGCCATATTTTCCTGGCAACAAGCACTTAAGTTTGACTCACAAAATTCCATTGCTTGTAATTGCCTGCAAATGATCCAGGTAATGGCAGAAAATTATTATGCTTAAATGCAATAACGACGTGCCAAGGCAGGAATTGAACCGATTATCTGTGTAGGAACAGGTACGGCGGCATTTGGTGATTCTGCAATAGTAGAAAAGGTGTAGCGCTCTGACACGGGATGTAGGATTACCAAGAGGCGGTGGTTGGCCAAATAGCAAAAGTTGTTCCTGGACTCTGGACGTTGACAAACATTGTCTGACCATCACCGGAGAAGCAGACCCCGGCAAACTCGGATGTATTAAGGGCATTCCTCGCAAACTTGTAAAGACTACCACTGGGAGTGATACCTAGAATGTAATCTGTTCCATCCCCATCTTCACACAAAAAGATGTCTCGGTTAGGGAAAATCACAAGATTATCTGGATTATCTAGTACACCAGAATTGTTGGGTTCAATATAAAGCTCAACGGTATTATTGGTAGGCGAATAACGCCAGATTTGCCCATCTCCAGAACTACCCCCACTCTTACAAGTGAAGTAGACATAACCACTGCCATAAAAAATGCCTTCCCCGCCTGAAAACCTAGCAGCACCTTTGTTATACCCTTCTGTTCTGACAGTATCTGTGGCAGGATCAGGGGTGTTAATTTGTACCCATTCCACCGCTTTTGGAGTATTTTTAGGAAAACCTGTAGCTGTGTTGATTCCAGATGATCCCGTAATCTTTAGAGCGTATAACAAACCACCAGCACTGAGGTTATTTCTTTGATTAGGCACAAAGCGGTAGAACAGCCCATTTCCCCGGTCTTCCGTCATATAGATATACCCCGTGTTGGAGTCTACAGCCGCAGCCTCATGATTAAAACGTCCCATTGCAGTTAGGGGAACTGGAGTTACAAAAGTATTTGCACTACTTGGCACCTCAAATACATAACCATGCTTCTTACCGTTATTGGTTTCAAAGGTTTCCTCGCAGCTTAACCAAGAAAGAGAAGGTGTAGGACCACCAGCACAATTGCGAATAGTTCCTGCTAAAACTCCTCGATGTTCTATGAGGTTTCGGGAAGAACTAACGACTAATTTAGTACAACCGCCCCTGGCAGCAGAGTTGTACTTACTCCTTGTAGGAGCGTTCAAACCATTACTAGAAGTAGGACTAAGTTCATGATTGCGAATGAGAATTGTACTACCATTAGCTCCTGCAAAAGCACCCATACCATCATGACCACCAGGTACTCGGTAGCCATCGTTCATCGTTTGACCTGTTTTCGATAGTTGGCGATAGGTGAATCCAGCAGGCAAATCTAATATTCCGTTGGGGTCTGGTACTAAATTGCCATAAGGCCCAGCAGCGATAACAGGTTTAGCATAGAATGCTTGCAAAGGAGATAGGAGAACAGCACCTGTAGCTGATGCTCCTGCCAGAGTAAAGAAATCGCGTCTCGATAAATTCAATTTACACCCCTTAGTGTTTTATACAAGGTTTAATGGATTATATGTAACCACCCAATATTATCCAGGATGAACAGTATTTTTCTAATTAATAGAAGGTTAAATAAAGTTTATTAAAACCACTAAATTAATCTAGAAAAACCACAGATTTATGATGACTTTGCGAAAGCAATAACTAATGGCAAAAGTTACTGGGATATGAGCCAATGGTAGAGTTAGTCGCTGCGTAAACCAGAACAACTTCAATGCAAAATGCAAAATTCAGAAATCTCTTCATTCACCAATCAAAACTATGGAAGCAACAATATCAATTCCCAAGGGTTGCAGTAGCCTAGATTTACTTTTGTGCAACGAACAGAACAGAGTCAAATCATTGGCATGAAGTATTATGCCAACGATACTTTAGTTGCTACTAAGTATGGCGAGGGTTGGCGTTATTTTCTGCTATCCCACAAGAATACTGAAGACGAAGAAACTCGGCTTGAGAATAAAATAAAACTGCTCTCAGTAGAGGAATTGAAGGCGTTTTTATAGGCAGAAATTAGTAATCATTTATGCCAAATTGCACTGCTGAAACACGAGTTAAAAGCAGTTAGCGTGAGTTTTGTGTCAACTGAATCTACAGCCCAAGCACAAGCAAATAGCTAAATACAGTATCAGTCTTCAATATCTCTTCCACAATTGGAGAAATTGATTGATGCTGCAAAATTAGTTATCAGAGAAATTGCAAAGCATCCTGATTTTCAACAACTAGACTATTACCCAGACTTGACTATTGGTGATCTGAAACTGCACTTTCTTATCTGGAATCAGAACTTCAGTCACTTTCCCATAAAAATTAGTTTTTAGCAATAAAGTGGGTACATCTATTAAAATACTCATTTTTATTTTTATTTCCGTTAATAAAACGTATTAATATTGCTTATTTACAATAATTACTATTATATAATTATTAATAAATAATCTCAAAATAAAAACTATGATTGACCATGACCGAGTTTTCAAAGAATTATTATCTACTTTTTTTGTAGAATTTCTCGATTTATTTCTACCGCAAGTAGCTAGTCAAATAGACCGAGATTCAATTCAGTTTTTACCTCAAGAAGTATTCACTGATGTGACCTCTGGAGAAAAGAAGGAGATTGATTTACTCGCGCAGGTACGTTATCAAGGACAAGAAACTTGCTTTTTAATTCATATCGAGAATCAATCTTATACTGAAAAAACCTTTGCCAAGAGAATGTTTAAGTATTTCGCTCGGCTGCATGAGAAGTACGACTTACCAATTTATCCAGTTGTTATCTTTTCTTTTGATGAACCAAAGCGTCGTGAACCTCAAAATTATCGAGTTACATTTGGCGATTTCAACGTACTGGAATTTCAATTTGCTGCCATCCAATTAAACCGTTTAAGCTGGCGGGATTTTCTCACCCAACCAAATCCAGTGGCAGCAGCGTTAATGTCAAAGATGAATATTCCCAAGCTAGAGCGCCCACAGGTCAAAGCAGAATGTTTGCGATTGCTGGCAACGCTAAGATTAGATCCAGCGCGGATGCAATTAATTTCTGGGTTTGTTGATACGTATTTAAGGCTTGATGATACTGAAAAACAGGTCTTTGAATCGGCAATTAGTACAATGGGGTTAGATGAACAGGAGGAAATTATGGAGATTGTCACTAGTTGGGAACAAGAAGGCGCTCAAAAAGCTTTGGAAAGAGTTGCACTAAATTTACTGCGTGAGGGTATGACAAATGAAGCCATTGTACGAGTAACTGGGTTAACTTTGGAACAAGTACAACAACTACAAGCACAGCTTCAACAAGAAAATTAACGACCTCAGCCAATAGTCCAGCGTGATGTTATCCTCATATTTTCAAGAAAACAAATACTGCCCAATAGATGGCTGTTGACGACGTAGAGCAGTCATTGCTTGCTGCTGGATTTGGCGCACTCGCTCTCGGCTAAGATTTAGCCTTTCGCCGATTTGGGCTAAACTTTGCTCTTGGTTATCCAAAAGTCCAAAACGTAGGATTAATACTTCGCGTTGCATCGGTTTGAGTGATGCCAACAAATCACTTAGGTCTTGGCGCAACATTTCTTGGGTATTGTTTTCGGTTGGCGAAACGCCCTCCGAGGCTAGAAGTTCGCTCAGTTGGGTATCTTGGTTATCCCCTACCTTCAAATCTAGAGAAATTGTCCCACTGGCAACCTTGAGGTATTCTCGAATTTGGTTGGGTTCTAACTCCAATTTGTCAGCAATTTCTGCCACAGTAGGACGGCGACCTAGCGTTTGAAAAAATTCTCGCTGTACCTTTTTGATTTGATTGAGTTTCTCGTTAACGTGAATCGGTAGCCTGACTGTGCGAGATTTTTCGGCGATCGCTCTTGTGATTGCTTGAGTTACCCACCAGTATGCGTAGGTTGACAGCTTGTAACCACGATTGGGGTCAAACTTTTCTATTCCCCTTTGTAACCCAATCGCGCCTTCTTGAACCAAGTCCAGAAACTCTAAGTTACGGCGCTGATATTTTTTGGCGATGGAAACTACCAGCCGCAGATTTGCGGTGATCATCTTTTGCTTGGCTCTTTGCCCAAGCTCAAGTATTTGATTGACTTGAGATTCAGTTTTGTTGAGGAAATTCGCTAATTCTGTTGATGTCGGTTCTCGATTTAATTGTTGACTCAGATGCTGCCGTTGTTCTTGCATGGCAACCATTTGCTGTACTTGCCTGCCATAAGTTATTTCTTGGTCAGAGGTTAACAAAGGGAACTGACCAATCTCTTGTAAATAGATGCGTACCAAATCAGAACTCAGGCTAGACATACAACTTTAGTTTTTCTCTGCAACCAGACGGACTTAAAAGTATATAGCAAATAGCCGGAAAATTTCTTCCTTGTTCGATAGTTCAAGCAATTCGCACTAACTTAATAGATACTTCGCCAAGCTTTAACTGTTTGTGTCCCGATTTCGCTGTCAACACTTTGTCCCCCTTCCAATATCAGTCTGATGTCTAAATTTTCTTCGGGAGCATTTTTTAAAGCTGTTGCTAATTCTTTGGTAACAGCGAACTGATTGTTTGCTCCTTCTAATTGAAAAACCTGTTGTCCCACTCTCAGCAATAATCTATCTACTTTCTTGCTAGTGCTGAATTGTACATAATCTGGTCTAAAATATCTGCGCCCTACAGTGTAAAAAGAAGCGGTTGCTTGATACGAATTTATGGTTGTTAATACCCGAATACTTTGAGGTGTCCACAAGCTAATCACTTGCTTCGCATCCTCACGATATGAACCTCTTAATGAGTTGCGGTCAAAAACTCCAAACAACTCTCCTTCAAAAAGGTCTGTAATTCTCACTGGTTTCGACCAAGGCACATCCATATCTGGGGATAGCCCTGCTGATTTAACTACTGGCCAGTTATTTGTTACTTGGGCAAGGGTAACTATCTTCTCCTTCGCTAGGGCAGCAGAAAATTGGGGCGTGATGACAGCCAACCCCACGCCTAAAATTACAGATCGAATTAGTTTTTGTAAATTAATCATTGCTGATAAATACTGTTTTTATTGAGCATACTTGAACAAGTTTTTGCCCATCATCCCCCGGAAGATTATTGTTTTAAAGTTAATGCTGAGTTTCAACACTTATGCTGGCAATCTCAATCTTTGACTTTCTACTTCCCTGGAGAAAGTAATTTAACATCCCAAGTGTAAACACCTTTTTCTCCTGGTACTCTGGAGAAAATGCCTGTACGATGACCCCGTGACAATTCATTCATTACACTGGTTTTGACTTCCTTGATTTCTTGTGGGTCTAGTTCGCCATATAATGCTTCTATCACTTGCGCGACATTAAACACTTTACCTGGGTTTTGTTGCAATAAACTAGTCAGCGCATCAATTATATATTTCCCCTCAAATTCTCCCATCATCGGCACAGCATTCGCTTTGGACTGCGGAGAAGGTTTTTTACTTTTATTATTTTCTTGCTTAGAAACACTACTTTTCTGATTCGACTTGAGCAATTTTAAATCTATGGTGTAGTAACCCGATTTCCCAGGAACTAAAAACCATCTGCCGTCATTTTTCCCCTGAGTTAGTGTTGATTGAACTCTACCTCTGACTATCTTTCTCATATCTGGCTCTAACTCACCATACAGCGCACGCAACACGAAATCTACATGGCAGATATTACCCCGATGTTTTTGTAGTAGCTTTTCTACTGCTTCTATGCGCCTGAGTCCAAAGTATTCCTCCAGCATGGGAACCTCGCCCAAAGAACGCATCTCGTCCTGTGTTTGCTGTGCAGTCTCTTGATTGCCAGATGTTAGGCGCTCGCTTTGGGTGGCAGTTGATGAACTGTTGCTTTCTACATTATCGGAGGCTGCCTCCGCCGCATCCTCAGTTTCTAACAACTCATCCTCAGTTTCTACAATGTTATTGTCATTGTCTGAAGATAAGTCTTCTTGGGCAACAGTAGCTGATTCTTCGATAGCTGTCCCTTCGTTATCCTCAGAGTCTACAGAGGATACATTGGTTTCTATCGTGTCTGTGGCTGGCTGTTGTACATCATTAGTTTCTTCTTGCTCCTCCTGTATTTCTACAGTGTCATCCCCAGAATCTAAAGATGAGTCTTCTTGAGCAGGGTTAGATTCTACTGCGGTGGTTTCAGTCTCACCAATAGCATTGCTATTGTATGAGGATGGGGTTTCTATAGTAGTATCATCTGGCTGTGGAATCTCTAGCTGGGCATTAGTATCAACCATCGCTAGGAATAAATGTTCTGTTTTTAGGTTATGAATTGCTTCTAATGTGGTGTCGGTTTGGGCTAAGTTAGTCTCAGTTTCAGAAACTGTCTGGCTACCGTTTAAAGAGTCCTTCCCTTGAGCAGAAGTAGTGACCGCAACAGCCACTTGCTCTGATGTTAGGCGATTCATCTGTTCGCTTGACTTTGCTGGCCAGTTTGCTAATAACGCTTCTACATGATTGAGGTTATTTAAAGCTTGTGTGTATAACTTTTCGTACTCTTCCACAATCGGCGCGTAATAGTCACGTAATGCTAACAGTGTGTGGAGAAAGTTTTGCGGCGGAGTCTTTAATTGCATTTATGTATTATTCAAACTGCTTTATCTACTAAAATTTTAGAAAATTTTTGGTCAATAAAGAGGACAAAGGGCCGGGGCAGAGGGAGATGCGTTCACTTCTACCAGAGATATATGATGAGTATATTTGCGAATATCACGAACAAGAGGCAAAAAGCTAGAAACTGATGAGTAATCAAAAAGTCGTGCTAGTAACAGGTGCATCATCTGGGTTTGGGCAGTTAATTGCTCAAAAACTGGCTGCTGTAGGCTATCGTGTTTTTGGTACGAGTCGCAAAGAACATCCAGCCTCACCCGGTGTAGAAATGTTGAAGCTGGATGTTACGTCTGATTCTTCAGTGCAATCGTGTATCGATGAGTTGCTCGCGCGGACTAACCGCATCGATATAGTTGTAAATAATGCTGGACAAATTCATGCCAGTATGATTGAAGAAACTCCTTTAGAACAAGCCAAAGAGATTTTTGAGACAAACTTTTGGGGTGTTGTGCGTGTGACTAATGCTGTCTTGCCCATCATGAGACAGCAGCGTAGTGGGCATATTATCAATATGAGTTCTGTGGCAGGATTGATTGGCGCACCCGGTCAAGGTTTTTACTCTGCCAGCAAGTTTGCACTTGAAGGTTATAGTGAAGCATTGAGTGTAGAATTAGACCCATTTAATATTCAAGTATCTTTGGTTGAGCCTGGTTATTTCAAGACTAACTTCAACCAAGCCATGCTACAACCCACGCCTGTTAGTAGTGACTACGATAATGTACGTGATGCGATCATCTCATCTGTCGAGCGCGCGATCGCACAAGGGGATAATCCTAATAAAGTAGCACAAGCCGTTGTTCGTATTGCTTCAAGCTCCTTACCACGATTACGTTACCGTGTTGGCTATGAGGCAAAATGGTTGCCTCGTTTGAGAGCGATACTACCAGGTAAACTGTTTCGTTTTGGTGCGCGCAAACGCTTGAACCTGCCTTAAACTACTGCCCAGATTTTGTCGGCACTCTGTATATAGACCCAGCAAAGTGCTGTTGTGTACGATTGATTGGCTGATGGAGATGTAATACCAATTCGCAATTCGCAACGATGCTCCCGCCCCGCTCCGCTAACGCAATTCGCAATTCAGAAAGTCAGATATCATCTTGGTTTCAAAGTTTGCATTTGTTGCTTGATTTTGAAGAATTGGTATAAATTACCCGTTGATTGGGTTGACTTGATTAATTGCTCCCAGTGAAATAACATTCCGATAGGTAGAAGAGACAGTTAATAAAATATGCGATTATAAGCAGGAATTTATCACAAAGAACAAGATTTTAGATTTTTGATGTTGCGTTCTTTTATTCGGGTGATATTACAACAGTTGGTGTGCTTTCTCAGAACCCAGTTGCCTACTCTAGAGGTGTTGTGATTGATTTATATGATCCCTCAACTCGACAGTTGCTTATTCGAGATTTGATGGGAGCATCTTCAGGTTATTTCTGGACAGACTGTTCCCGAACCGAACTGTAACACAGTTTTGTTAGCTCTTGCTCTTAGGGGAGCGCTTACACTCCTCAAGCCAAAAATTCACAGTTGATTTTTTTAAGTGCGTCTATTTAGCTGTAAATACACGACTGAATTTGTTCTGTTCTAGCCTTCAGGCAGAAGTTTAAATGCACATATACATTAATGTATGAACCTGTTTGTTGTGTTAGGAGGTCGGTAATGCACATTGGATTTCTCAATCCCCAAGGTAACTTTGACTCAGGTAATAGTCATTTAACCCAACATCCAGATTTTGGCGGTCAACTGATTTATGTCAAGCAACTTGCCCTGGAAATAGCCCAAAAGGGTCACATGGTTGATATTCTCACTCGCCAAATTATTGACCCGGACTGGCCAGAGTTCGCCTCAGAATTTGAAACTTACCCAGGAGTTGATAACGTCCGCATTATCCGCCTAGCCGCAGGGCCAAAAGAGTTTTTGCCAAAAGAGTTGTTGTGGACTTATCTTATTAATGATTGGGTTCCTAATATTCTTAAATTTTATCAACAGCAGGGTGGTTTACCTGATGCTATGACCGCTCATTATGGTGACGGTGGACTGTGCGGTGTTTTGATTGAAGACAAAACAGGCATTCCTTTCACTTTTACGGCTCATTCTTTAGGGGCCCAAAAAATGGATAAATTAGAGGTTACTCCCGATAACTTAGAACAAATAGACGAGCAATTCCATTTTAAATACCGTATCCTTGCTGAACGCTTAAGCATGAATCGCTCGGCCATTAATATCACCAGTACACAACAAGAGCGCTTTGAACAATACTCTCATAGAGTCTATCGTGGTGCAGTAGACGTAGATAACGATAACCGTTTTGCCGTGATCCCCCCAGGAGTAGATTTTTCTATTTTCGGTAGCCAGATACATTCTCAAAATGAGGAAGTTACTCAAGAGTTTGTTCAAGGTCAATTGGCACGCGATATTGCACACTCACGGCGGGATTTGCCCATGATCGTCTCTTCTAGCCGATTAGAACCTAAAAAAAATCTGTTAGGGTTGGTACAAGCTTTTGCTCATAGTCACAAGCTTCAAGAACAAGCTAACTTAGTACTGCTGACAGGTGGCTTAGATGATCCATTGCGAGAAGACGCAAGCGACGACATTGCCCAAGAGGTGTTAATCCCGATTCGCCAGATTGTTGAACAAAGCAACTTGTGGGGTAAAATCAGTGCTTTTAGTTTGCCAGATCAAGCACAAGAGTCTCTAGCTGCTACCTATAGATTCATGGCTCAACGACATTCAGTGTTTGCGCTGACTGCGCTGTATGAACCTTTTGGCTTGGCTCCTTTAGAAGCTGCACTTACTGGTTTACCAGTGGTGGCAACTGGCAACGGTGGCCCCAGTGAAAGTTTACAAGACTCTGAGCATCATTATGCCGTACTGATTGATCCACAAGACCCTGTTGATATTGCGCGCGGCTTGGAACAGTTGTTATCTAGCCAACAACAGTGGGAATATTTTTCCCACGCAGGTCAACAACGGGTGCTAAATACTTATACTTGGGAAACTACTGCCCAAAAGTATCTGAGTTTAATTGAGGAAATTGTCTCCTCACCAAATTCACGTCGCCTCAATCAACTCTTACCCATTCATAGCTACTTTTGTAATCCACAATCACTCATTGATGTTTCTTTGCAGGAACTGCACGACCTCTACTTCAAAACCAAGTAATGGGACTTAAAACTTATCCAATAAAATCTGCAATTTTTGAGCATCACTAATAGCATATCCATTGCTATGTATAGGGTCTTCCCTGTATACAGGTAAACTCATCGCTGAACTTCAGTTTCCTGAACCTTAGACTTTGCCAAAACTGCCTGAGCCTGATTATTCGCTTGCTCAAAAACTTGTAATACCTGTGGTGTAACATTATTAATTTGCACTCTCCCAGATTCCAGCCTGAAAACCACTTCACCATCTTTTTGGGCAATCACTAAATCTCTACTTTCACTGTTGTAAGCCAAATCGTAGACTTTACCCCGAACCACAGTAAAACCATCTTGGGCAGGCTGTCCCCAAACGATGCCAATCCTTTGCGCCATTTCGGTCAGCCGACTGATGTTGTGCAAGTCTAGATTATCCTGTTGCATTGCAGCTATCGCTTTATCCGATAACGCCTGACCCGTTTTGAAAGCTTTGCCTATTTCCACAATACGATTTTTGTATTCATCAGGCTTGCCTAAGTTATGAACATTGTCGTACCAATTGCGTAGGTCTTCAATTGTCACGCTTGGATTGTGAGCTTCTTGGGTGGCGGGTGTAACTTGGCTTTGAGCTTGAGCAAATGGAATAATTTTCCCCTCAACATAATCGCCTAACGGCTCCATGTGCATTCCCCATACTTGTGACTTTCCCGTAAATAATTCTGGCAAGGCTTTGGATGAGTGTTTCTCCATATCCGCCCATTGCTGCTGATAGTTGGGGTCAGCAATCATCTGTTGGGTGATTTGGTATTGCTTACCTACTCGAATGGCTACTTGTTTACCCCCACCAGAGGCTAGAGCAATATCACCCTCCTTAAATCCATACTGCTTGCAGGGTTCATAAGCTCTAGTAGTGTGTGTTCTACCATGTCCCCTCATAGCATCAATGCAGGTATTTACTGGCAGAGGATTTTTTTCACCATACATCATCAACGGGTAGTTCATGGGGATTGCTTTACCTGTAATTACAACTTCGTTTGTTGATGTTGCCGATATTGGTGCGACTGCGGGTGGATTTGGCGAAGTCTGTTGTTCAGCTTGAGGAAACGGCTGTGACAGTTGTAAAGACTCAGGGCGGTTCGGCAGCGATCGCACCATATCCTGATACTCTTGTTGTGACTCAATGACTGCGCCAAATTTCTTAGTCATCGCCGTACTAACTTCTTCAGGGATAGTTGAATTAACCAAGTTAAATACCGCCAGTCCCTTTTTCGTTTCTAGGGGAAAATCCTCTGGTGGCAGATGCGCTCTGGCAATATTCTTCTGGGTCAACCACTTGGTTACAGCCTCCACCTTGTGATTATCAACAGCCATCTGTGTGATGCCAAGCATTTTATCTTCAGGTCTAGCGAACAATATGGTGGGACGCTCTTTGATTTTTTGCAATATCGGTGCAGTCTTTTCTAAGAGAAGTTGCTGTTCTTGGTTGAGTGCTTGAGTGCCAAAAGCCTGAGATTCCTTTGTCCAACTTTTGGGATACTTAATACTCTCTGGGTCTACTTTCAGTACAGTGGTCGAGAAATTACTTTGGAGGGTTGCTTGCACCTGTGTTAACTTTCCCGGTTGTATAGCGCCTATTTCCTGAAGAGCTTCCTTATCTTTTTTGAAAAATAACACACCCAACGGCTGACCATTGAGGAACACTGCATCTTTGACCTGGGTTTGTGAGACAACTAAAGTCAGCTTGCGGTATGAGTCATCATTAAATGTTTGCCCTTTGTAGTCATACTGCCCAATATTATTAATTTTTAGTAAATTCCCATTTGGCGATTCGGCCAGCATGAAGGAGAACTTTTCATTAGAAGAAATTGTTTTTAACTTGAGGTTAAAAGGTTGACCGTCTTTAACTAGATTAAATGCTTGCAATTGTTTCATCGAATCCGCGTCTAGTTCCCCCAGGGTTTTTCCTTCTAATTTAATTTTCACTGTTTGGTTTGGGACTGAGTTTGTCCCTATTTCTAATGTTGCCGACTCGCCATTAAATGATTGTCCTGCATAAGCGAATTTACTAATTTCTCTAACGGTAACATTTACCTCCGGCTTTCCAGGTATTGAGATTGTGGCATTGGCTGTGTATGTTTCACCAGGGATAATATTAGCTAACGCTTGAGTACCAATTGGTAGCTGTCCTGTTCTTGGCTCCAGCGATGCGTATTCCTTGTACTCGCCATCAGTATCTTGTACAAACGCTAATCTTAAACCGTGGCGCTTATGTCCCGGTGGGTGAGGAGATGCCCTGATTTCAATCGGGTATTTCTCTTGGGGATTCCATTGTTTACCACGGAAATTGTTGGACTCTTCACTCAAAGTTCCCAATGTCAACTCTTTAAATTGCAACTGCTTTAGTTGAGCTACTATCTCATCCCCAAATGCTGCAAATACGAAATTGGGGATTTTTTTGACAATTTCTTTTTGGCGGGTATCTTCATCAACCGACTCTGCTTCATTTTGGGTTGGCTTATCCTTGGCTCTATTTTCTAGTTCATCCTGCCGTGCCGCGCCAACAACCCATGCGGCGGCGGCGGCTGATAATCTCTGCTCGGTGGAAATGCTTTGTCTCAATGACTGGGCGTACTGGTTTGCCCCTTCAAACATCAGCTTCGTCTGACTACGGCTTAGTTCTGGCTTCAATTCCACAAGTAGAGCATTATTCGTAGCCATTCCTGGCTTGAGGTTGTAATCAGCCACTGACTGCTGACTCACTGTCCCCAGCTTGCGATATGCAGGTTTACCATCATCTGTCAGTTCATTATCAATTTG
>NZ_JACJQL010000067.1 GCF_014696625.1 Nostoc parmelioides FACHB-3921 | reverse complement strand
TGGAAAAATAAATTTTCTACTTTCACTATTTTTGCGAAGTATAAAATGGATATCTGCTTCGTGAAGCATAATGTGAGCTAAAAGCTCATTTTTTCATTCAAGTCACAAAATCCTACCCTTCAAGTGACCTTGTTCCGGTTCATAGCTGGAAAGTCACAACCCCAGAAGACATTATCAATCATTTGTTCAGTTAAGCATGAATCCTTTTATCGGTTATCACCTCGCTACAAGTAATAACTTTCCTCCCTACAGTCAAAAACTCCAGGAATACTGGCTGGCAGCAAATGGGCTTTTCTTGCGATCGCACCGTCGCGAGTTAGAGGTTTGCTTGCAAATTGCCCAAACTCAAGTTGCTGGACTCCAACCCCTTGAACCCTACTTTCGCCTGAAAGTCCCAAAAGTCCCAAGCCTTGTAATCACTGATATTATCAATGCTGCCAGTATCAACCCCCAACAGGAAATCCTATTCTACTTGGGAGTGACAAACTACCAATGGTGGTGTCACACGCCACTGCAAACTGCGTCTTCTACTCACGTCCTATCTTTAGAAAGCGCACTCGATAAAAGTTATACAGATGGGATAGTGGAAATACACAGTCATGGAACTCTAGCTGCTTATCCTTCAAGTGCAGACAATCAGGAAGAAAAAGGCAAATTTCGAGTGTTCGCAATCATTGGCACGCTGAATAATATTCCCACAATTTATACCCGCATCGGGATATACAATCACTTTTTCGACATCAACCCCAATCAAATATTTGAACTGCCGCCACAGGTAAAATGCTTGAATTAACTACTTACCAACAAGCTTTACCCGTCTTACCTCGCAATCATACTCGTATCAACTTCGTCTTAGTAGGAGTAGGAGGAACAGGCGGGTTTCTTGCAGAAGATTTATGTCGAATTATTCTGCAACTCCAGCACACTAGAAAAGAAATTAACTTTGCGATCGTTGATGGCGATACTGTCGAACTCAAGAATATCAGCCGCCAAAATTATCAACAAGCTGAAATTGGGCTACCAAAGGCAGAAACACTGGCTGCAAGATGCAGTGCCAAGTATGGAATAGAGATTACAGCCGTTTGCGACTGGTTTGAAGAAGACATGATTCGCACGGCCAGTTGGTGGAATACCCTAACGGTAATCATTGGCTGTGTAGATAACAGCACAGCTAGAAGCAAAATTCACTCTGTTCTCAAAATCAACAGTGCAAATGAGCCAGCATCGCTATTTTGGCTGGATTGTGGAAACAGCAACTACTCTGGACAAGTAGTAATTGGAACGCACTCTAATTTTGATATAGTCCAAGCTTCCAATAACCCAGACAAACCTCAATTCTGGTTACATCTTCCGTCCCCGGTGCTGGTTCACCCAGAACTGCTAGTTCCTCAGCCAGAAGAACTTAGCGACAACAACCTTTCATGTGCAGAAATTCAAGCACGGAATTATCAATCACTATTCGTCAATAAAATGACGAGTGCGATCGCAGCCCAGTATCTACTAGAATTAACCCTCACTGGGGGGTTGAAAAAGTTCGCTAGTTATTTTGACCTCAAAGCAATGTCAACCCGAAGTTTATATACAAGCATTGACCAACTCAAAAAATACTATATTCCGCAAACAAATTACCACAAATAGCTGACGCAAATATATCCCAAAAACTAAATTTGGGATATATTTTTATGAATCGTTTTAATCACAAAACACTTGAACTAGTTGAACAGAATCCAGAATGTTTATCAACGATAAATTATCGTAATCTAACTGTCAAAAGTGAATCTGAAGTTGCTGGCGGTCAGTTTCATCTCATTATGCAACAAATTGGGTTAGGGCTACCAGTCGAAGCTTTATTAAAGGCATACCCCCAAATTAATAACTGGGTCGATAAGGTAAAACCTTTTCTAAATATTCCTGGCAACAAACAATGGAACGCCCAATTTCAATATTTATACCACGATATTCTTCTCTACAGCGAGTGCGACCTCATTATCTACGGTGAAAATCAAGTAGTTGGGTTTGACTGGACAATTCAAAAACCTCCTAAATTTGAAATTCTTGAGAACAAATGGCAAACTCAACTGAGATTATTTCTCCTTCACGAACGAACAGGAATACCATTGGAACAAATTAGCCTGGTTTACTTGTTCGTTAACACTGATAGTATTTACCAGTTTACTTATTCTGAAGATAAACATTTGAATTTCCAAGCCAGGCTGGAAGAAACACTCGCTCCTTTTGTAGAAGATGATAAGGAGAAAAAACTTTTAGCCCACAAAATGACCCCTCAAGAAGCACATGATAAATGGTTAGCAAAAGAAATATCAACTATGGAATATTTAGCAGCAATTCCTGAAGTTGAAATATGAATCCAACAGAATTAAATATCACGAAAATCGAACTCACTCCTAACAGTGGTTGGACGCTCAATATTCTCTCGCGTCGGGTAGCAACTATTACCGACCCCTTGGGAAATAGAAAAACCAGCTACTTCGGGTTCGATACCAAGGAACAAGCCGAAAAGTTTAGAGATTGGCTTGTCAGAAAAAACAAATGTAGTAGTGCAGTTGTCCGTCACTCAGAACGATTAGCTACTGAATGGGAGGTAAAAGCTTGGAATGTACCAACCTCCCTAATTCTTGAATGCGCCGTCAAAGATTTAAAGGAATCAAGCAATGCAACTATCTCTACTAAATCTACCCTACAACGATGATAATTCACCCATAGCAGATATTTTTAATATTCCCAACTTAGAAAAAGCAGAATTCCTCCGTAATTTAGCTGCTTCCATGCAGCCAACAATCGACCAAAAGAAAAATCCTGCTATTGAAAATCAAAGGGCGACAAAGCGTCGTAAAACTATAGCTCAAGGAATAATCCAAGAAGGAATTGAACTTGAGATTATCCAGTCTTGGCTATTTGCGATCGCACAAATGTGGGAAGTAGGAAATATCCCACCAATACTACGCGGTATATCTCACAAATCGCAAGTAGAAGCCTTATTTAGGATTTCCCAAATGGGAGAAACAATTCAGAAAGTCCAAGAAAAATTAGCAAGCGAATATTACCAAGACTGCGTAAAGTCTTTGAGCCGCGCCGGATTACATACACCAAGCGAAATCATATCCGCAATAACAGAAATTCAACAGGTAGTAAAACCTGAAGCAATTGATACTACCAAGCAACTACTCAATAAGCTTGAGTTAGAAATCATTGGGATGAAAGATGGAGATTTCTTCCCTACTCCTAAACTAGTCTGTCAACGGCTTGTTCAACTGGCAGATATTAAACCAAATTGGCAAATTTTAGAGCCTAGTGCTGGTAGTGGAAATATTGCTGAGTATATCACTGATACCTATCCTAATGTTCAACTAGAGGTGGTTGAGATTAATTACGATTTACGACAAATTCTAGAATTCAAAGGATTTAATCTCGTAGGGAAAAACTTTCTGGAGTTTAACCCCAGGCATTTATACAATGCCTGTATCATGAATCCTCCATTTTGTGAACTTGTCCAACATATCTACCAGGCTTGGAAGTTACTCGTAATGGGTGGCGTATTAGTTTCAGTCATACCTGAATCAGTTTTCTTCAATCGTAAGTACAAAACCTTCAAAAACTGGCTACAAGCCAATAATAGCTATGTAGAAATGGTAGATAAAGATGCCTTTTTGAGTTCAAATAACCCTACAAACGTAGCTACCAGAATCATTAAACTCATTAAACCATAGTGTACTACAAGCGCATGGCATACTGCCAAATTGATAAAACTAAATATGTAACGTATATTTTCCCTATATGGGGACAATATATGAGATACAAAATCCTTACACAGCAAGAGTTAGAAGTAGCACTTAATAAGTGCAAGCTTGCTGGTTGGAATGTCAGTAATATCACCAAACTTAGTAATAAAATGCTTGAAATCAAACCCCAACGAACAAGGAGATAAATATGGCAATTGAAACTATTGCTTCTTATAGATTTATTCCTGGTAAAGACAGTCAAATAACCAGTTATGGATCTCCTGAAGAACAAACAGTTGCAATTCATAATTCAAGCATGGCATCTGTGTCACTGACTTTCACAACTGAAAACACATCTGTTCTTGGACAAATTATCATCAGTCTTCAGCAAATATACCAGACACTTATAAATACCAAAACTGAAATTATTCAGGAAGATACTTGCATTGACAGCTTTACAGGCTTAAGGGGAGAGTATGATGAAAAGTTTATCTAAATAACTAAGTATCAATCAATTTTTCAAGTCGTCTTAATAACAGACGACTTTTATTTTTTACAACGACTTTTTGCTTTACGCATTAAATATTGATTTCCATTAATTAAAATTATGGCAAGAAATCAAACAAAGCCTACTAATTCTGCTACTGAAGAAAGCACAGTATCCCAGTCTGAACCCCCTGAACAAACAGTTCAGAATAATACAAACATACAAAAGCGTAAATTAGCTATTTCTAAATTTGCAAATCCTGAGTACAATGCGCCGATTAGTAATATCTGCATCTGCCAAGTCATCAATCACATGGAAGCAGAAAAAGTTGGGTTGTTTATCAAAGATAAATACTTAGCAGCAATTAACTGGCAAGGACAAGAACCTACACACAAGCACACCTTCTCTAGCGGCACGCCAGAAATGGGAGTGTTGTTGCAATCGCCCAGGATGCACATTCTTGATGTTTCTCCTAGATATATTGAACAGCGCGATGACGGCAAGATTGTAGGAGTGTACGAATCACCTGATGGGTACGAAATGTACCAAGCACTTGGCAAAGATGCCGCAGTATTGAGAAGGTTCTACTTATTGCAACTTGTTGATGAAAATAATCATAACCTGCACTCAGTACCAATTGTCCTATCAATTAAAGGCGTTGCATCGTCAAAATTTGGCGAGGCTTATAAACAGTTCCAACGCGAACTAGAGGTTGCATTCGCCCGATTTACTGATACAACTGTCGCTGAAAAACGTGCAGAGTTTCATCGTCTTGGTGTATTTCAACCCACTTTTACACCATCTCTGGAACCTAAAGAAGCAGTCAACCAAAGAGATAAATCTTGGGTAGCAGTTGTCACTTCCTACAAATCACCAAACCCTGATGGAAGCGATTTTCTCGAATTCTTCTCAGAAGGCAAAGAAATCGATATCCAAACAACAATGCAGGCAAACCCCGAATTCTCTCACCGCATCGGTAAAACATCAACTGTTGTAGCAGAACATAATCGCCTGGTAGGTGCAGCTGATATTCCAGTAGCAGCACTTCCTCCTAGTACAGTAGGTCAAGCTTATACAGCATACAGTACTGAGATGGAAGAACTGCCCTACTAAAACAACTATCTCATGTAACCGAAAAGGGTGCTAGAAATAGCACCCGTTAAAACATCATTTACTAAAAGCAAAGTAACAAATGAAACTAAACATTGAACAATCTAAACTCGCAGAAATTCTAGAAACCGCTTATCTTGCAATTAGTTCTAAGCCCACTGATCCAATTTTAGGAAATATCTTACTGATAGCAAATGAAGATGGGATAGTATCAGCAACAGGAACAAACCTTAACCTTACAATTCATACTACAACGACCGCTAATGTAGAAACGTCAGGTCAGGTAGCACTACCAGCCAAACTATTAACTGACACTATTAACAATGTCAGAGGAGAAATTACCTTAGAGGTAGAAAACCAAGCCTGCATAATTACTCACAATAGCGGTAAATGCCGTCTGATTGGTGGAAAACCTGACGAGTTTCCAACTCTTCCCAAGGGAGAAAATCCAATAGAAGTAAATTTAAGTGCCAAGAAACTCCAAGCTGCACTTGAAGGGACACTCTATTGCACCAATGGTGACGAAACAAAGTTAGTTTTAACTGGTGTCAACTTCAAAATTGATACCAATAAGTGGCAAGCTGCTAGTACAAATGGTCACAAATTAGCACTAGTCACAGGAATACTTGATAGCGAATATTCTGACCCAATTGACTTTACTGTTCCAGGTAAGTCACTTGGCGAGTTAAACAAAATTCTCTCTCAAAGTGCCGATACAAGCGTGTGCAATATTCTTCTATCAAATAAAACTATTGAGTTTAGTCTTCCTAATACAAAGGTCATTTCCCGACTTTTAGAGGGAGAATACCCCAAAATCAATAGTTTGATTCCCAGAACATTTGAGTATGAATTTACATTAGAACGCAAGGGATTTGAGAGCGCACTGAAGCGGGTAAGTTATCTAGCTGAACGCAAGCAAAAGGTTGTCAAAATTCTCTGGGAATTGGAAGCTACACAGGCAACACTTTACACCGAAGCTACTGATATCGGGGATGCAGTTGACTCGGTACTGATGAAACCAGCAACTAGTCATTCAGAAAACATCAGTATTGGATTAAATATCGACTACCTTCTCGAAGGATTAAAGCACATCAGTACTGACGAAATCGTGGTGCGGTGTAACAAACCTACGCAACCAGTCATTATATGCCCAATGGGAGGACTGCTCAATCAGCTGTATCTGGTAATGCCAGTAGAAATTAAGCAGGGGTTTGAAAAGCTAAATAACCAAAGTACAAAGACAGAAGCCAGCACTCAACCTGAGCCTAGCACTGAAGAAGTAACAGATATAGCGCAGGCAACAAATGATAGTGAAAATTCTGAAACAGAAACACCATCTTTAGTAGCAAAAGATACTACTAAAGGTAAGTCAACCTCACGCTCGTCACGACCGAAAAAAGAAGTGGCGACTGCTTAAAAAATTAAACTCCTTATCAGTGCAGTTGGTAAGGAGTAAATAAAACACTTTTAATCATCAAAACTATGTACCAACCACTACATCTCAAATACCGTCCCCAGACTCTTAGTGAAGTTATTGGGCAAGAACATATCGTTCGCACTCTCATAAATGCGATCGCTCTCCAAAAGATTGCACCTGCTTACCTATTTAGCGGCCCCAAAGGTACAGGTAAAACCAGTACCGCCCGCATCATCGCTAAATCCCTCAACTGTCAATCAAGCAATGAGCCAACAACCAAGCCCTGTGGAGAATGCCATTCATGCAAGGGAATTACAGCATCTTCTTCTGTTGATGTAACCGAACTGGATGCAGCAAGCAATAGTGGAGTAGAACTGATCCGAGAGCTTATATCCACTATCCAGTTTGCACCAGTGGAAAGCAGATTCAAAATATTCATTATTGATGAATGTCATGCCCTAAGTAGCCAATCGTGGCAAGCACTCCTCAAAACCATTGAAAGCCCTCCCCGTCATGTAGTATTTATCTTCTGCACAACCGAGTTACACAAAGTTCCAGAAACCATTGTCTCCCGTTGCCAAAAGTTTGACTTTAAGAGAGTTCCTGTCTCGCTAGTTGCAAGCTACCTAGAACAAATATCTCACCAAGAAAGTATCAACATTGCGCCATCAGCAGTTACCGCCGTAGCTAAAGCAAACAAGGGACATCTGCGCGACTCACTCAAACTATTAGATCAGTTAACCTTACTAGGTGAAGAGGAAATTACCTCTAATTGGGTTTGGGAACTATCAGGCACTATTCCCGAATACGATCTACTCACCGTCTGTGAAAATATCATCAAAGGAGAAATTACGGGCAATTTAGGCATCCTTCAAGATTGGATTGAATCTGGTAAACAGCCAACTGCTATCCATACAAGTCTTGTCAACTTCCTCAAAGACTTACTTGTGTGCAAAACTAATCCCAATGGCAGACATCTTACACAGCTAGAAGAGGACACCTGGGAGGAATTAGTAAGTATCTCGCAGTTGTGGAATATCGACCAGATCCGAAATGCGATCGCAATCTTAATAGCACGCCAAAATCTCATGCGGGATGAAGACGCGCACCTTTGGTTAGAAGCTACACTTATCGAGATAGTTCCAACCAACAAGGGTAGTCACCAATCACAACCCTGGAAAGATTGGAAAACTGCCCAAGATGCGATTAACTGGGGCAAGGAACAGTTACCCCACTTAACACAAGCGCAGTTACAAGAACACTGGCAAAAGCTGACACCTATTAATGGTAAAAAAGCCCCTGCTTGGGTAGAAGCTGTTCAAAAGCTGCAACAAAAACAATTACAGCAAGCTTAACTTTAAGGAGGGTTATAGCTATGGTTATAACCCTATATTTCTTTGTGTATTCAATCAAATAACCAATTAAATTAACATTTACTACCACAGCAGCATACGCAGTTAAGTTGATAGTCAAAAATTAATATCAACATGAATTAGGAAAATCTCTAATTAATGAATTATAACCACAGAGATTTTGTAAAAAAATCTAGAGGAATAATCGTTGTCGATGAAGATAAACTAAACATTTATTGGAAAGATACTACTCCAATTAAACCTTGGCAGCCCAAAATACAACTCAAGCCGTATCAGGAACTTTCACAAATATTTGTTGATATCGAAACGGCAGGAATAAACCCATTTGAAAGGCGGATTTATGCTATTGGCTGTATGGATTCAAGGGGATATTCTACTATTTTCATGGATATCTCAGAAGCTAAAATACTGACCAAATTTATCAACCATCTCAGTAAAAGAACTCCAGATGTCATTTTCACATATAACGGGATGGCATTTGATATTCCATTTATTATTACTCGATGCAACTTGCACGGTATAAAACACCCATTTAAAGTTGCATCCAAATCTCGGACTATTCGTACTGCCCAAGTACGGGGCGAGCCACTAAAAATTCAGGAGGTATTCATCCGAAATAGCCAACACGTAGATATTTATATATGCGTTCTCAGGTGGGATTTCATAGCCAAAAAGCTAACTAACGGCAGATCGCTCAAAAAGGCTGTATTGGACATGGGACTGCGCCAGAACACTAGGCTAGTTCTTCCTTATGAGGAAATCCTCGCTTGTTGGAAAGATGGCCCCAACAGTAAGGGGTGGAAACGCCTGAAAGAGTATCTTATTTACGACCTCGAAGACACCCGGCTAATTGCGAATAGACTTGTACCCTCATACTATTACGAAGCACTAATTGTACCGGAAATGAACCTCCAGCAGCTAACACTTGCTGGTAATGGTACTAAATGGGAGCGAATATTTGAGCATCATTATCCAGGTTATAAACCAAAACCTGATCGCAAGTACAAATTTCAGGGAGGAATGGCTTACTCTATTCCTGGACTGTATAGAAGGGTTGGATATGCAGATATTAGCTCAATGCACCCTTGGGCAATGCTAGACAAGGGTATTTGCTCAATTAAAGATACAGAACGTATTGGACTAAGTATTCTGCAATATTTGGTGAATGAAAAATTCAGGTTGGAACAACTTGCATCTGCTGGAGATGTTGCTGCTAAGGAAAAAAGAGAATCAGTCAAGGTTTTAGCTAACTCTGAGTTTGGATTCTTCGGCACGTCTGAACTCGCGTTCAATGATATGGAGGCTGCTGCATTAGTTACAGCCTACAGTCGAAAAGTACTCAAGCTAATGATTGAAATTATCACTCAGCACGGTGGTACTCCTGTGGAAGTTGACACCGATGGAGTGTTTTTCACCCATCCCAACCCAGAAGAGGTACGTAGTTTACTTCAATCTCAATTGCCTAAAGGGATAACTGTCAAGCTAGAGTTTATCGCTGACGCTATGTTTATCCCCGAACGGGGAACCAAAAATTACCTTTTATGGCTTCCAGACGGGAAAATTATCACTAAAGGCAACTGGCGCAACCGCGATCGCTCTCAACTGGAGAAAGAGTTTTCTATTGAGTATTTAACCCTGCTAATTCAAAATGTATCAGCAGCAGAAGATTATTATGTACACATCAAATCCCAGATTTTCTCAAGGGAATATCCAAAAGAAAAACTTGCAATCACACGCAAAATTAAAGAGGGCGAAAAAGAAATCCTTAAACTAGGGAAACCTGGAGATGTAGTCACTTACTATTACGGAATTAGCGGCATAACTAATACCAGTAGTAATGAGAATTATTCACGTCAATACTATCTTCACTTGATTGAGAAAAGGCGAGAAGAAATTCTCAAAATAGCTGCTCCTGCAACACTAGAAAGTAACAAGCGTCAGTTATCTCTTTTCTAAATGAACAAAGTTGAGATTTTAGGTAAATTTTGAAGGCACTAAATATAAAGGTTTTTCAAATTCATACATTCTGATTTGTCTGTAACTAATGAAAAACAAATCCTCTTCTCGCAAGCCCAGGCTTAATAAAAAGCAAAGGGCTTGGGTAAACTCATTCCTTTCGTCTCATCCTAATGCCAGAGTTAGAACTATCTACGAATTGGATGGCGATCGCGTAGTTCAAATTGAGTGGTGGGAAAACACAAACCCAGTAATATTAGACCCAAAAACTTACATCCAAGGAATTATCAGCTACAACATGTGGGTTAAACTAAGAAAGTCTGGCGATCCCAGGAAAACAGCTGAGTTTTCTTATCGCATTACCCCACCAGAAAAACGAAGTGCATCATGGCACTTAACAGGTCAACTCTCTCTAGAACTCCCCCAATGTTACGAAGTTCCACAACCAAACAACCCAGTTATCATTAAACCAAAAAGGAGAAATACTAAAACCAAAAAACTTAAAAAATTTCTTCAATATACTCTTCCTTTATCAGAGACTAGTGTTCAAATTCATACTACAAATATAGAAAATTGGGAAAAATAAAACAAGCTAATTGCTGATAAAATATTAGGTAATCAACGGATTTACAATGAATCCTATCTAGCTATAGCTAAAAGTCTAAAATCAGGTAAAAAAGATTGTAGAATGAATGTGTTGATCCGTGTGCATAATAATAGCTATAGTTCTCGCGTAAACAAGTTTAAGCAAGTATAGCGATGTACGCTTTAAAAAGAGAGTTAAAACTAAATAACAACGAACGCTCTCTTATGCGTGGTATAGCAGGATTTAAGAGGTTTGTTTACAACTATGCTCTAGATTTAATCACAGCCAGTTGGGATTTTGAAGGCATAAAAGCTGGTGATTCAAAACGACTGGATACCATCAAAAAAGTATTTACTCAAATCACAATGAACAAGCCGGAGTACGCATGGATGAGAAAATATCCATCCACGGTGTATCAATCAGCTTTTCAAGATTTGAAAAATGCTTTTAGTCGCTGGCGCAAGGGATTGACGGGTTTCCCAGTCAAGAAAACCAAAAAGAAAGGAGACTCATTTACTGTTTATAAAACCTCTGGAGTTTACCTCGAAAAGGGTAAGCCAGCACTACCATTTACCAATAGAGTTGTGATTAATCGAGGAAAGAAAATTACCCTACCAGGAATTAAAACATTTCGATTAAAGGAGGCAATTGACTTTATTTGTAGTTCGCAAACATTCACCATTTCAAGAACTGCGGATAGATGGTTTGTATCATTCGTTCTGGATGCCGAAAAAATCCTACCAATTATTCACACCATAGAAAAGATTGGCGTAGATTTGGGAGTAAAGACTTTAGCAGTTTGTTCTGACGGCACAACTTATGCCATGCCAATTACCATAAAAAAAGCGAAAACCAAGCTGAGTAAATTGCAGTGGCGAAATCGTAATAAAGTCCTAGGAAACAAGAAACTCAACATCAAAGCCTCCAAGAACGCTCACAAGTTGTATAATAAGTCAGCTAAAATCTACGCTCGGATTGCCAATATTAGGCGAGATACGACACAAAAGATGACAACCGATTTAAGTCGTAAAGCATACATAATTCGTATTGAAGACTTAAATGTCCAAGGGATGATTGCTAACAGCAAGTTAGCTGCTGCTGTTAGCAACAACTGCTTTTATGAAATTCGTCGCCAATTAACTTATAAGCAGTCTTTCTACGGCACAAAAGTCGAATTAGTCGATAGATGGTATCCTAGTTCTAAAATGTGCTGTAAATGTCATCATATTCAACCAATGAATTTGTCCGAAAGGGTTTTTCATTGCAAAAGTTGTGGGCATATTCAATGTCGAGATGAAAACGCATCCATTAACCTTGAAAATGCCCCACCCAATAAAGTAAGGTTGGCTCAACCTTAACTCAACGCCTGTGGACAAGAAGTAGCCTTCTACCTTGGTCGAAGCAGGAAGAAAACACTAAGCCAATCAATAAGTTTGAGTAAGTTTAGATAAGTTTTTCGGAGCAGTGATAGAGTATCTTCAACAGTTAGATTCTTGGCGCAAATACTTGAGTAATAAACCAGTAGATCACCATATTGATAAAGACTCAATTCAAAATTTCGTACAACCAGTACAAACTTAAGTGAGGTATTTACTAGTCACTACATAATAAATACCAAGCAGAAAGATTTAATACTAACTCTTCTTTTTTTAACCACTGCTTATGACTAACGCATGATAATTAGATGTTTATCTAATCCATAATGCCAGTATACCTATACTACGGCGAAGATACCTATTCGCTCAATCAAAAAATAAACCATTTGGTGAATCAAAATGTTCATGCTGAATGGAAAGCTTTCAACTACATCAAGCTATCTGGAAATGAGAAAAATATTGCTACCAAGGTTTTTACTGAGGTTATGACGTTACCCTTTGGAGAGGGTAATAAAATTGTTCATACAGATAGCGATCATTTAATTGGAAGTTTATCAAATGAGGATAATAACCAAGAACTTGAAAATCAACTTTCTCGAATACCTGCAAGTAACATTCTTTTAATTACTAGTAACAAAAAGCCAGATTCCCGCAGAACAGTAGTGAAAACTATCTTAAAATATGCTCAACAAGAAGAGTTTCCTCTCGTTCCTTGTTGGGATAAAAAGGGGATAGTTAATTTGATAGGGAAGTATACAGCTATCCATCAAGTTAAACTTACACCGGATGTGACTGATTATTTGGTTGAAGCAATTGGTAATAACACTGCAAGAGCCGATAGCGAATTTGCTAAACTTGCTATTTATGCAAGTGAAAAAAATATTTCCGTTGAGGAGATAAAACAATTAGTTAGCAATCACAATACTGACTACCAAAAGCTTACTATGGCTATGTTAAGAAATCATTTAAACTTGGCAATAGCGCAGGTGGATAAACTACTAGATAGTAATGAACATCCACTCAGAATAGTAGCAACGCTTACGTCAATTTTTCGCACTTGGCTAATAACTAAAGCTGGCATAGAAGCTAAATTATCTGACATGAAGATTGCAGAAATAGCCGAATTGAAAAACCCTAAAAGATTGTATTACCTCAAAGATGAAATCAAGTTTATAGGCGTTAAGAAACTGAAAAACAGCCTTACCTTACTTTTACAACTCGAAACGGAACTCAAAAGTGGCACTAACAATTTAACTAGCCGAATTATCGAAATTTGCACGATTTGACATACTCACAGCCCTAAAAGTGCGGTGATTCCCAAGACTCACGACTTGAGTTTCTGTTTCCTTCCATGACTGGATTTTCGCAACTGCCCTTTAGACTTATGCCTAGCAGGTCTTACGTTCGCTCCACAGACTGTAACGGTGTGTCCCACCGCCAAAATATTTTTAGCTGCGTTGATGTCCCGGTCATGGTGCGTCCCACAGTTGGGACAGTCCCACTCTCGGATATTCAACGGCAGTTTTTCAACAACGTGACCACAATGTCCACAGCGTTTAGAGCTAGGAAACCATCGGTCAATTTTTACCAAGTTTCGACCATACCACTTGGCTTTATATTCCAGTTGCCTCACCAACTCCGACCATGCAGCATCGCTGATAGCACGGGCGAGTTTGGGATTTTTGACCATGTTCTTAACTATCAAGTCCTCAACCACTATCGTTTGGTTTTCACGAATCAGTCGAGTTGTCAGTTTGTGCAAATGGTCTTTTCTAGAATCAGAGATTTTGGCTTGAATCCGAGCGACTTTGAGTCTAGCTTTATCTCTGTTACGAGAACCTTTTTGTTTGCGACTCAAAGACTTTTGCGCTCTCCTCAGTTTTTGATAGTGCTTGTTAAACGCCTTGGGATTAGCAATCTTTTCACCCGTACTCAGGGTAACAAGAGAACTAACCCCAACATCCAGTCCTACAGCACTATCAACTGGTTGCATGATTTCATCAGCCGGATCGTTGATCGAGAGACTCACAAACCAGCGTCCAGAGGGTTCAAGTCTAACCGTGATAGTTGTGGGTTCACAATTTTTGGGAAGTTGTCTAGACCATTTAATTGGCAATGGGTCAGAACACTTTGCCAAGTAAACTTGTCCATCCTTCCACCTAAAAGCAGACTTAGTGAACTCTGCACTGCCACCACTACGCTTCTTTTTAAAGTTAGGGTATCTTGCCCTACCAGCAAAGAAGTTACTGAAAGCCGTTTGCAGATGCCTCAATCCTTGTTGCAGTGGTACACAGCTAACCTCATTTAAAAACTGGAGGTCATCAAGTTTTTTCCACTGCGTCAGCATTGCAGAGGTTTGAACGTAGTCTACTCGTTCTTGCCTAGAGTACCAAGCCTCGTTTCTCGCTGCCAATGCTCGGTTAAACACCAACCGTACACAACCAATTGTCCGGCGCAATATTTGTTCTTGCTCGGCAGTTGGGTAAAAACGGTAATGGTAGGCTTTTTCCATGCCTCACATTTTACCACATTCCATGTAAAGCCGTGCTTCTAGCATGGGGTAAGAGACCCAGGAGTTTTGATGAAAAACGACTTATTTACAGAAATCATCGGACAGCATACCGCCAAACTTCTACTAACTAAAGCAATTGAACATAATCAAATTGCTCCCGCATATCTATTTAGCAGCGAAGTTGAGGGAGTGGGCAAAGGAAAAACTGCTCTGGCATTTGCAAATGCAATACTCTCAAGAGGAAGTCGCTCCGCGAACGCAGGAGAATCTAAACATCTAGACATCTTACAAATCAAACCAACCTATACCGAAAACACCTCCCAGCAGAAAGGTGTACCTGCTATCCGAGTAGAACAAGTGCGCGAGGTAATTGAATTTTTTTCAACTAGTGCAGTCGAGGGCAAGCAAAAGGTAGTAATTATCCACGAAGCAGATATGCTTAACCCTACTGCCGCTAACAAACTTCTCAAGACGCTGGAAGAACCCAAAACTGGAACGTTCATTCTGATATCATCCTATCCTCAAAAGCTATTACCCACTATCAAGAGTAGGTGTCAAATCATACCTTTCCAAAGGTTAACTGATGAGGAGGTTATTTCTGTCCTTAAAGACCAACAAATTGAGGTAACAGAAAAAATACTAGCTATCAGTTCGGGCAGTCCTGGTCAAGCGATCGCCAATATTAAAATGTTAGCTTCCATCTCACAAGAAATCACAAGTCAACTGGAAGTACCTCCTGACGATATCCTCAAGGCACTCAGTTTGAGTAACTCCATCTCAAGCTGGAATCACCAGACGCAGTTATGGTTGCTTACCTATCTGCAATACAACTGGTGGCAGAAATTAAAAAGTACTAAGCTACTAGCTAAATTCACCCAAGCAAGACAGCAATTGCTGCATCACGTTACGCCCAGAAGCGTTTGGGATAGCCTACTTCTGCCATAACAAAACCCACTCATTATCAAAAAGCACTGCCAGTTAGAAGTATTTCTAGCTGGCAGTATTTGTTTACACATAAAAGATATGAACCAGCAACACAGTTTATTCGATGTCGAAGAAACCATCCGCAACAGTAAAAACCAAAAAACCAGCGAAATATTAAACCCTAGCACTAGAAAGATACTTCAGTTACTAACCAGCCAAGGGATTAACAAAGCTGTAACCGCCAGCCTACTCGATCTAGCAGGAGCAAGTCGTGAAATTGTTCAATACATCGCCGGGCCAATTGTCACTCACCAGAACGGCTGGCAACAGTCAGTTCCCACTTGGGTTTGGTGTGCGATCGCAGTTGATAGATTAGATGCAGCTTTACAAGAGATAGACAAGGGAGAAGTAGGTAAACTCGCCTCTAGTAGCGAAGTTGTTGCACTGATGATGCCAATTGCTTTTGAAGCGCCGCTATCATCCCAATGGACAGATGTTTACCTCTGGGCAAGTTATGATGCCCTTGTCAGACACAGACCTTTCAAGAATTTCAATTACGAAAACCTGTGGGAGAAGATTGGTACAACTCCGGTTTCGTATGACAAAATCCGATCTGATTATGAACCCCTGGCTGCTGATATTCGTTCTCGTGTAGTCAAACACGCGGCGAAAGAGGGATGGGGTAAGAAGTCTTCAAATAACAACAAACACCCTGTTACAGCAAATTCAACTGAAAGTAATACTAAGATGGAGCAATTGTCACTGTTTTAATAACTAATAAAGAGCGATATGAGCCGAATGGCACTAAGAAAAGCTCAAAGCATTACAGAATCAGGGCTACAGGTTGTGTTGCCCAAGTCCACAGTAATAGCATTAATTAATACATATAAGCGTGTTTGTGTGCATTAAATAAGTAGCAGAAAAGAAAGTGCCAGAAAGCAGAGATGTTCTAAAAAATTTTTGGAGGTAAAAAAAGCTTACTCGTTCATTAGATACTTTAATTGAAACGAGCAAGCCAAAACCAAAATTACTACTACTGTGACATTAAGAGTACAAATCGAATGGCACTAAGAAAAGCCCAAAGGCTTGTTTAGTCTCGTTCCCAGTCTTAAGACTGGAAACCAGTCAGGGCAGGGGCTGTGTCTTAACGAGCGTGCCATTCATTCAACTTTTTCTACAAGCTTGCTTCATCAAGATACGGTTGTTTTTATACACCTCTAAAGTTCCAGACTGCGGGTTATCCAACGTGCCATCCCATACCCAATATTGATAAATTCCATTCCGAAACTTATACACTCGAACACCTTCTGTTGCTTGGCTAGTTCCTTTATTCAAACTTAAATTACCGTTGGCACTGGTTGCGCGATAAAGCAGTTCACCGTTCGTATAATTCTGCCAAATATTGATGTTGTACCCACCCTGGCATTTTGTACTCAGGATGATGCCAGCAGTAGAATCAGCAGAAGCTCTTAAGGAAAAATTAGCTAAGATACTGATTGGCAGAGCCAGGAAGAACGCAAATATTTTCATGAGTGTTGTAAAATTAATGAGTTTGACATTACTCGATTGCTACTACAATGCTGTTTCAAAAACGCCAAGGTGCGATCGCGTGCTAATTCTGCAACTTATTTGTGATCGACGGAACTAAGTGCTTCATTGATTAAAGGTGCAATGATAGCGATATTTTTCACCAACTCATCCGAGAGAGAAAATCGCTGTTTTAAGTAATTAGGATCGTTGTAACTCACCCACACCTTGCCGTCAGTCGCTTCATGAGCCAGTACTTTCAGGGGTAAATCCAGGGCGATCGTTGGTTCTGCCACCATGAGGGAAGAGGCAGAGCCTCCCAGAATGGGTTCCCAGCCTGGGCAAGGGCTGTGTCTTAACGAGCGTGCCATTCGATTTAGACACTAATGTTCAGAATTCACTTGCCTTATAATCACAATGTTTTCAGCATATAGTAAAATACCTATTAGCCACGGAAGCACCTGTAAAATGGCTTCCATTGTCCAGTTCTGACTTTGAACCTGCCAAATCATCCAAATAATAATGAATCCAATCACCAACGAGGATAGGATGATCGATGAATTGCGGCGGCGATAGAAGCGGATTGTCCTCTCCCGCAAAAATGGCTCGAAAATACAAGTGATGTAGGACGCTCCTGCACTGATCAACAAGCTGGTTTGAAGACCCGAAGGCAGGTTTGGGTATCCAAACGCGATCGCCGTCAGGCAAACTCCGAGCGCCAGATACAGGAAAGTAAACAAGGTAGATCGTTGCATCATTTCTTCTCCGGTGAAGCTTATTCTCGGTACCAAACACGCACACATTGAAAGCAATTGATTGCAAGACCCTGACTGATCATCACTGGGTGGAAAGCATTACTGGTCGTCACTCCGTAGACATCATCACCTGTGCCTTCAATCCGATCGGGTAAAACAACAGTTTCAACATTGATTACCTGTATCGTTGTATTTTCGATCCATTGATTGACCTCACTTACAACCTCAGAGAAGGATTCATACTCGGAAGCTCCGCCGAAGGGCCCCCGCTCAGTAATCCGAGGCGCGAAATCTTTGTACTGAATCATTTGATTTACTACCTTAAAACTGTAGAGTTGAGCATCAATTCAAGTAGTGGGCATCGCCCACCATTTTCAAAACCTTTTTCTTTAAAACCTTTCACAGCAAGACTTTGTGGGCAGTGATAGCCCTATGAGATCTATTCCAAAACCTAAGCCAACCTTGCCAGCAAACCGCTAAGAACAAAGGTAAAAGCATGAACGCTGATATGAGCTAACATTGCAGCCTCTAGCGAATATTGCCAAAAGAGCCAGCCAAACGCGATTCCCACAATCCCATTCAGTAACAACGCCCGAATAATCACAACTGGAGTGAGGGGAACGATCGCGGCAGTCGCTGGCAGGTGTAGTAGTCCAAATACTAACGCGGCTAGAACGATCGCACCCTGGTAAATCCCTTGACTTGGCAACGTAACGCCTTGTTTTAGCCCTTTCCACGCGATCCAAACAAGCAGCGACATTAAACCCCAACGCATCAAAATTTCCTCAGTGATGCCGCCATAGAACATTGCTGTGAGCAAATTCAACCCACTTGGCTCTGGATTATTGGCTGCCCGTAGCGCTTCAGGTAGAGCAGGTTGCATCAACCGATCGAGCAACAGGAGAACGATCGCCGCCGCTGCACCCACACCCAAACTCCACTTTATCTCGATAGCAAAAGATGGAGACTTAGTGGTATGAAACACCCAATGATCAATCAAATGGGAGTTTAATCCAACCCGATAGGCACAACCAATGCCGACCAGAATGCTGATTGCCAGTAGAGCTGTAAGCTGTAGTCCTTGCAGAAGCATTAAAGTCCACAATGGAGGTACTTTTTCCAGTCTTTCTGGAGACAGTTTTGCTAACTGTTGCTCGACCATAGGAATAGACGTGATCGTAACCATCGCAATTCCCACACTGCCCAGTACAAATAAAATCCCGAATTGTTTCAGAATTACCATTGGTTTAATCTCCAGATGATCTGTCCTATTAGCCCGTGCTGGTGAACACCACCATCAGCAGGAACGAGGGCAGGTTGAAAACGAAGTGGACGACGAGACCCGGCCAGATCGATCCACTTCGACGGAAGACCTCGGCGGTGGCAAGACCAGCCACCACAGCAGCGGGAAAGATGTTGTTGATCCCATGCATGAGAGCGAAGATCACAGTGCTGCCCACGACCCCAGCGAACGGGCCGTAGCGCAGCAGCGCGTTGGTGACGATGCCTCGGTAGAGCAGTTCCTCACCAAGGGGTGAGAAGACGGCAATGAACACCGTGCTCAAAACCAGAGACAGTAACCCGCCGCGAGCGCCATCTCCGTAAACATCCTGGACATTGTTCGTGTCCCCAGTGATCTGAACCCAGGCTAGGATCGCCAGACTCTTGAGCACGAAGGCAACCACTCCGACTCCGACCCCGATCAGGAGCCAGCGAACAGAGGTGCGGCGTACACCGAAGGTGCTCAGGGAACGAATCCGCAGCCGCGCAGCCACCGCGAACGCGATCAGCGTGGCGACACCAGTCCATGCAGTTAAGATCAGGCCGTAGACCACGGGGTCAAGACTGAGTTGCTTGAACAGCGAGATGCCTCCGAACCCTACAATTAAATAGACAACGAGTCCGACGATAATCTCGGGCCAGCCCGGACGGGAGGTCTTGCTAGACCGAGCCGAGGACGCGGAAGGGGGCTTTCCCGACTCCTGTAGGTGATTTGAAGAAACACGAGGCATGATCATTGACTCCTTTTATCGGGTTGCTGACTTCAGTTGCTGATGGGTTTGGGATTTGCCGGGGTCATCAACGACCCTTCTGGTGGCTCTGGGAAACGGAAGGGGGCGACTCCTGCTTGAACACCTTGTAGGCGATCGCCAGAAACACGGGTACGACAACCAGCATCGATAGCGCCGTGTAGGTCGCGTGGAACTTGCTGATTGTGAACAGAGTCGGTGCGTTCACGGCGCTTCCGGCTACGCCGCTTCCGGCTACGCTCACCAGGAGATTGCCGCCGATGTTGTTCGCGAAGTGTACGCCGATGGCGAGTTCGGTGGTGCCGTCAATCAACGAAACCACGGTCCACACCAGACCCGGAACGAGGAAGTAGTTGAAGAATACCGTGAGCCAACCGCCCGCACTTGCCTCCGGGTTGAGCAGGTGCGATAGGGCGAAGATCACGGCTGGTACCAGCGCCAGAAAGACGCGGTTAGACCAAACAATACTCGCGCCCTGCACGATGTACCCACGAAAGAAAAGCTCCTCTGTGGTGGTCTGGATCGCAACGACAATCAGTGCGATCGGCACGAAGAGCGCGAACGTTGTGAGGTCAAAGTTAAAAGAGAAGGTATCGGGATACAAGAAGTACTGACCCAGCCCAGCGATCAGCCAGAATGGCACGAACCACGCCACAAACCCATGACCGACACGCCGCCAGCTAATCTTTTCCCGCGCTGTGACCAGCGTCCGGGGATGACGCTGGTGAATGAGGGTGACGGCGATCAGGATTCCCGCGAGGAAGAACAGAAAACTCGCCCTGAACGCAACGAAGCCCCCCACGAGGCCGAGCGCAGCGTAATCCAGCCGATTGACCGCCGCAAGCGCCTCCTGACCGCCGAGCAGGAACGCGATGCGGGGGGTGGCGATGCCGCCGACCACCAGCCCCACAAAGAAGATGACTACTAATCCCAGAACATACCGCCACCACCGATACTTCCCCCACCCGGCAGCCTCCACGTAAGTCGTGTCTTTCACTTCCGTTCCGATTTTCTGATGTCCTGTGATTGCTTTGATCCTCATCTTCGTCTCCTTTGCTCGTGCGTGTATGTATTGCTCGAATCGGGCTGCTCGAATTGGGCTGTAGTTGCCGTTGCGATTGTTTTTAGGGATCAACGGGATCACCGACGGCTCCGCCAGTGGCTACGCGCACAGCTTGGGCTATATGCCTGATGGGGTTGCCGATGGAGGCAGGATCGGCTCCCGACATGAGGGCGGTGCTGACATCTTCGCTAATGACGCGCAAAACTGCGGTGGTGACAGCCGCGTGCAACCGCACCTCAATATCATCAGATGGGCGGCGCAGGCGATCCGCGATGATCTCGACCAGTTCTCGCTCAATTCGATCGTGGGTCATTAGCCAGGCGGCGCGAAGATCCGGCTCTTTTTCAGCCAGCACGGTCATCTTGATGACAGCCTCGTCGTAGGCTTGCTGCTCGACATCTTTGGTTCGGTTCGTTGCCCATTCAAGGAGGTGATCTTCAAGAGAGACTTCCCGAGGCCAGCGGCGCAGCACCGCCACACACTCCTCGACATCCTGCGCCAAGACCGGCTCAGCACAGCTTTCCTTGTTGCGGAAGTACCGCCAGAGGGTTCGCACCGAGATTCCAACCGCGCTTGCGATTTGTTCGCCGCTCGTGGCAGCAACACCGTGTTCCCAGAACAAACGCGCTGCCTCCCGCGAAATCTCCAGACGTACCCGCTGTTGCCGTTGTGCATTCATCCCCCCTGATTTGCGATCGCCTGATTTGTGATTGCTCATCGCGTTGCTGTCACCATCACTCGCCATAGCCGTCTTTCGTGCCATATTTGTCATTTAATGACATTTTGTCACTAAATGACATACCTCGCAAGAGATAGCTTTTGCAAATGATTTACACCGCGCTGCTGATTTCGGACTTGACCCCAGTTTTGATTACGAAAGCTCCTTGTTTGCTTACCGCGTTGTATAACTGCTGTTTGCAAATCGGTTGTCCGGTTATCCACTATCCATTCAGTATCTCTAAGTGGCAGCAGATCGCCTCAAACTTTGTATCAAGGTCGCTAGTCTATCCGCTTCAGCAATTTGCAATTTGTTAGCCTTACACGGTTGGGGAACGCTCCAGGACTACTCGATCCCAATGTCCTAAGTTGGCTGCTGCTTCATAGGTGCTTTGGAAAAAGGCAAGGAGCATTGCATCTGGATCGTCAGCTTGTCTCACGGCTTCATAGGGTAGGATAAACTCTTGCATTTGTGAGCTGTAAAAAGCTTCTCTGGGTTGGATTGGGTAATCTCGAAACCCTTCCGGCGCAGGATAAGCGTAAGCGTAAAAAACAGGCTCCACCACTGACCCACCCCCTGGCCAAAAACCACAGCTACTGACTTCGTGTGAATAGGCTTCGCGCGTGACCCAATCTGCCATATTCGGAACTCCCCCTGGGTGTTCTGGCGCACGACGACCAGAGAAACGAGTCACAGCGAGATCAAAGCTGCCCCAAAAGAAATGTACAGGGCTGGATTTACCAATAAACTGGGAACGGAATAAGGTCATGACCCGATCGACTTGCACAAGAATTCGCCAGAACCGTTGTGCATATTCCGGATCATAAGCTGCGTGTTGATAGTCCTGATCGAACGGGATTGGTTCTGACACTTCTTGCGGCATCGTCCAGATTTGGACTTCGATGCCGATGTCGCTCAATGTAGTTAGCACCATTTGGTAAAAATCTGCCACAGAGCGAGGAGCCAGTGCAATTCTTTTAGCGATGCCGTCGCTAGTGTCGATTTGTAGTTGATGGTCGAGAAAATCAAAGCTAATTTGAAAGTTACGAGTTCCGCAAGGGATTGAAGCAGTTGTTAGTCCACGCGGTGTGACATAAAGAGTAGATTGCCACCAGTGATTAAGTTTAGGTGCCAGTGCCAACCGGATTTTACCGATGACTTGCGTCCATAAATGGAGAGTTGCATAGGTATCCTGCCAAGCTGCTAAGGGCAAACTGGGCCAAACGCTGTCAATGGAAGTACTTTGATTAGAAACAGCCATGAAAATCACCCACATGAGGAAAATATGTTGAAGAAATGAGAAGGAAATCTAGATGAAATCAGAATCGCTATCAATAGTCTTTTCCCTGTTCATCTGCAAAACACCATAACCACTGCTCCCCCAATTCAGCCGAACTAACTACTGCATGATTGGTTGCTTCATAATGACGACGAGCGTGTTGATGCTTAGAAGAATCGCAGCACAGCATTTTGCCACAGGTTTGGCAAATCCGCAGGTGTACCCAGCGGCTATTTATTTTAATGCACTCTTCACAACGAAATACGGGATAGGCTGCTTTAGAAATCAGGTTTTCCACAGTTAGATTGTTGAGATGTTCGCAAGTCATAGTTTTTTGGTATCCCTGGTAGAAGACAACGGTGAACAGAATGATTGAGGCTGATGTGAAACCGGAAATTAAGGTGTTCTACTGGATGCTTTAACGGAGCGAGGGCAGTGTCTTCTGTACAGTAGAGGTAACTTTTAGGAATCGATAGCGAGTAAAACTGCTTCAAGTCCAGCTTATCAATCATTGATTGATACGCTTGGGGCGATAATTGTGCGTAACTGGATTGAGCCAGTTCGAGGTCAGCATCGTTGAGAAATGCTTCTCGCCACATCTCAAACGGCATCACCATCGTATGATCGTCCGATTCTCTAGCTAGGGAGTCAAATAACGCTTGATAATGCGGCGGAAGGCTATCTCTGAGGCTTTCACCATCATTGAGGCAATTTTGTTCCAACTTTTATCAAATCGGCAGCCTTTTCTCCAATCATAATTGCTGGTGCATTTGTGTTTCCTGTGATCATAGTTGGCATAATCGATGCATCAACAACTCGTAACCCTTCAATCCCCCGTACCTTGAGTTGAGGATCGACAACCGCCATTTGATCAATACCCATTTTGCACGTCCCAACAGGATGCCACGCTGTACCGCACGTTTGCCGAATATAATCTTCGATTGCTTTGTCGCTATGCACAGAACTCCCTGGAGCAATTTCCTCGCCCCGGAACTCATTAAACGCATCGGAGTACACAATTTGACGCAAAATTTTAAGTCCTTCAACCATCAGTTGCATATCAGATTCTTTCTGAAGATAGTTGACCTGAATTAACGGTTGGTCGAAGGGGGAGGAGGAACGTAGTCTTACGCTACCACGACTTTCAGGACGGGTGATGTAAAAGGAAAAGGTGAATCCCGGACCTTCACGTGCATAGGCAGGATCGACATATAAAATTGGAACAATTGTAAATTGCAAATTAGGCGCTGCATCTAAATCATTGTTGGTATGCAGAAATAACCCAGCCTCTCCCCCATTACTACTTGGCGCAAGGGGCACGTCCTGAGTAGACTGGTAGGCAATAACAGCAAGTGGGTGATCTTGAAGATTCTGCCCGACACCCGGCAAATCAACAACTACAGGAATGCCGGAAGCTCGCAGATGTTCTGCTGGTCCAATTCCAGAAAGCATGAGCAGTTTAGGAGAATCGAAGGCACCAGCACTCAAAATCACCTCGGAGTTGACCCTGATTTGATACTCCGTTCCGTTTTGAACATACACTACCCCTACTGCACGCTTTCCCTCAAAGAGTAAACGAGTCACCAATGCTCCTGTTTGAATGGTCAAGTTGGGGCGATCTTTAATCGGACGCAGAAATGCCACTGCTGTACTTTGGCGCTTGCCATCTTTCACGGTCACTTGGTAAAGTCCTGCACCTTCCTGCTGTACGCCATTAAAGTCGGGATTTTGCTCATAGCCCTGTGCGATCGCGGCTTCTACAAAGCGTTGCGACACTTTTGCAGGAGAGAGTGGATCTGTGATGCTAAGTGGTCCATCAACCCCGTGAAATAACGATGCTCCCCGCTGCTGGTTTTCCGATTTCTTGAAGTAAGGCAAGACATCCTGATAACTCCAACCAATATTACCTAACGCTTGCCAGCTATTGTAGTCACGTTCATTGCCTCGTATATAAATCATGCCATTAATCGAACTGCTGCCGCCCAAGACTTTACCGCGTGAAGATAAAATTTTGCGGTTATTTAAGTAAGGTTCCCCTTCAGTTAAGTATGCCCAGTCCACTTCCGAGCCTAAGAGTGTAGTAGGCCACAATGAGGGAACTTGAAGTTCTGGCTTGGTATCAGGATCACCCGCTTCGAGCAGCAATACTTTAGTATTAGGGTCTTCTGTAAGACGGTTGGCAACAACGCAGCCTGCTGAACCGGCGCCAATCACAATATAATCAAAAGCAGCACTGTGATGGTATGTAGTTGTCATGATTTCTCCTTTTCAGGTCATTGTTTGTTGAATGACGGCGACATTAGTGGGTTGGCGATCGCAAATTCTGCTGCTAGTCGCGCCCTGCCACAATCATCTTTTCTGCCAAACCAACCGGGTTAGAAAACATGACCTCGTGACTACCGGGCATTTGCACGAACCGAAATAGCCCCAAGCGGCTAGACATTCTGGGATGCCAACCCCAATCGCCTTGAGGAAGGACGTTGTCTTCGGTACAGTAGAGGTAGCTTTTGGGGATGGGCAGCGAGTAAAACTGCTTCAGGTCTAACTTGTCAAGCCACGGTTGATACGGTTGGGGCGATAATTGTGCGTAACTGGATCGAGCTAGTTCGAGGTCAGCGTCGTTGATAAACGCTTCTCGCCAAATCTCAAAAGGTAGCATCACCGTATGATCGCCCGATTGTCTCGCTAGCTGATCGGATAACGCTTGAGAGTGCGGTGGGGTGTTATCGTTGAGGCTTTCACCATCATTGAGGACAAAGGCATTGAAGAAGATGAGTCGTCGAATGCGTTGCCTTTGGCCGGCGAAGCCATCGCTGATTGCTTCAGCAACTTTGGCAATAATTGTCCCACCGAAACTATGTCCGACTAGAACGATATCGTTTAAGTCTTTACTCACAATGTAATCGACGATTGATTGCGTGCATTGAGCATGGTTGACGTTTTTGTTCACGCCTTTGCCATGTCCAGCGATCGTGGGCGCAAAAGCATGATGTCCCTTTGCTTCTAGTTGATCAATGACTGCCTGCCAAGCAGAACCATCATGCCAGGAGCCATGAACTAAGACAAAAGTTGACATAGAATCCCTCCTTGTAGATGTGATCTGAAAATCAAGCTCGTCTGTTCTCTCTTGAAATGGGTCAGTTCGCTGTGTATCCGCCATCGATCACTAAGGATTGTCCAGTGATGTAGCCGGATGCGTTTATACCTCGTCTATAGCGCGGTTGCAGCACAATCGATGAGCTTGGCAACAGCATCTGCATAGGCAACCATCACAACATGGGACGCGCCATTCACTACAGCAATACTCATGATGGCTCCTAGAGAGTTTCAATGAACATTGACTGAAAACGATGGCTGGGTTTCCTAAGATCGTGATCAATCATCCCTAGCAGTGAGATTTGCATGAATCAGACTGGTGCATAAATCGTTTCGTCTTCTTTGCGCCAAGCTGGATCAACTAGACAAACGAAAACAATGGGTTTGTTGCCGTAGTTGTGAAGGAACTGGATTGCATTTGGAGGAATATAAACCGCATCGCCTGGTTCAATGCGACGAACTTCACTGTCGATCGACATTTCGCCAACACCGCTAATGATGTAATAAACCTCAGAAGTTTTTAGGGAATGGGGAATCGAAGTTTTGCCAACAGGCAAGATAGCATACGCCAAGCTGTAACGCAAGTTGATGTCTTGTTTGTCAGGATGAAGCAGTTCGCGCAGAACAGTTCCATCTCCAGCGATAATTTCTTCACAGTCGTTTAGTTTTTGGATCAGCATAAGTTTCGGCTTGCAATTACACAATCGGAGCAAGTTCAGAATCTGTGAATTTTGGACGAGAAATTTGCCTGTTCCACGCGCCGTTGAATCACATACTGATGGGGCGAAATCCCCATTGTTCGCTTAAACAAACTTGCAAAGTAAGTCGGGCTGATGTTAACTACACTTGCTAGTTCGGCTAAGGATAAATCACAATTCAGATGAGCATGAATGTAATCGATCGCCTGCTGCAATTAGCTGTAAGTTAAGCTTCTATTCTCAGGCATGATAATTTGTACGACCTCAGAATAGTGGCGCAACAGATGAATCAATAACGCTTGAGACGGAGACAGCATTTTATCTTTTTCAAAATGCTGCCTCCTATTTTACTTGTTGCTTCCGTAGAGAAAACCTCAAGTATTAATGTCCACCTGAGTTCGCTGGAGGGGTTGTTGCAAGGAGCTGAAGTTCCCATGCAAGGGCCACTGCACTAGCACCGCCATGCTCAAGAAGAATCTCTGATACACCCGCAGATGTTTCTGTGCGAGCCCAGTCACGTTGCCATTCAGCAAGTACAGCCATCCAGTTGATTGGAACTGCACCAGCCTGAACCATTCGGCGAACCGCCATGTCATGAGCTTCCGCACTAACACCGCCCGAAGCATCGGTAACGATGAATACTTCATAACCTTCACCCAGCGCCTGGATTGCTGGCATTGCGAGACATATCTCGGTCCAAAGCGCAGCAAGTATAAGTTGCTTGCGGCCGCTTTTCTTCACTACATCTGTAACGTTTGGATCTTCCCAAGTATTGATGAAAGTGCGGTTGATCGGTTTTTGATCGGGAAAAACATCCTGTAGTCCCTTGATGATGTAACCCCCTCTCTCTTCAATGACTGTGGTCAGGATTGTGGGTACGTTAAACACTTTTGCCGATTTAGCAAGACCAATCACATTGTTAATGATCATCGTGGGTTCATGGCTGTTCAAGTTGGTGAACTGATAAGGCTGGTGGTCAATCAGTACCAGGATGCTATCTTCTGGACGAAGCAGTCCTTCTAAGCCGATTTTTGGATTTTTAGACATCGCTATAAGTCTCCATTCAAGTTGACTTTTTAGACACGCCCTAGTGGCGTGGCAAGGCTAAAATAGTGCAAAAATAAGTTATTGTCGTGTGGGCATCTTGCCAGCAGATGACGGGCTAGTAGTTCACCAACCCAAAATTGCTAGGCTAGGGCAAGCAGGGGGAGAAAGAGATTTTTTTTGCTGCTATTAACCTTGCAAAGTTTTCTTGCCAGACTACTAGAAGCCCATCCCACAAGAGAGTTTTAATGCAACATTTAAGGCTTGCCACGCCACTAGCGTGTGATACCATTTCACTAAGATTTTGATACAGACCCAAATCCAGAAACCTTTACAAAAGATAGGTTTCTTAATTTTGAATTTTGAATTGGTATGAGTCTGAATCAAAGGGGTGAATCACACAGTTTTTTCACAAGCCAGAAATTCAGCAGGTCACTGATTATTCCTGCTGAAGAAAGTCCAGTAACAAGGGATTGATCTGATCGGCGTGAGTCCAGTTGATGGCGTGCGGCCCGCCAGGGATGACAACAAGTTGACTGTTTTTAATCAGCTTTGGAAGTCTTGCTGCGGTGGACTCCAGTGGCAAAATGCGATCGCTATCTCCATGAATAATCAGAGTTGGTACATCAATGCGGGGCAAATCGTCGCGGAAATCGGTGAGCCAAGAGGGTACACAGTCCAAAGTCCCTTTAGCAGAAGCTCCTACTGCTACATTCCAACTGGCTTGAATTGCTTCATTGCTGATGCGTTGGCGAAGCCTCTCGGAACGAGAATCGCCAAGCAATACATCAACATTGAAAAACTCTTTGAAAAAGGCAGAGAAATAAGCTGGACGATCGTCAACAATCGCTTTCATAATGCCATCGAAAACGCTTTGATCAACACCCTCTGGATTGTCGTCTGTCTTTAACAGAAACGGTGGAACGGGAGCTATCAGCACGGCTTTCTGCACCCGCTCTGAGCCGTATTTGCCAAGATAACGTGTGACTTCACCCGTTCCCATTGAGAAACCGACCAGCACGGTATTTTGCAAGTCAAGCTTGGTCATGAGTGTATTCAAATCGGCGGCGAAGGTATCGTAGTCATAGCCAGATGAGGGCTGACTGGAGTTGCCAAATCCTCGGCGATCGTAGGTAATTACTCGATATCCTGCATTCAGTAAAACTAAAACCTGCTTCTCCCAGGAATGTCCGTTCAATGGAAATCCATGAATCAGAACAATCGGTTGTCCTGTCCCAAGATCTTCGTAGTAGAGATCGATGGTTGCAGAGTTTTCTTGACCAACGGTAATGTAAGGCATGAGAGGTTTCTCCATTGTAAATTGATGATGTGTTTTTGTCTGTTGCATCACAATCACCGTCTTAACAATGCTGCGTTAAGCAGCAGACTTCAGATAGGGCAAGCATCCATTGCCTACCATCGCTTCAGAACAACGAGAATCCTTCATTGTTGCCCGAGCGCGATCGCCGCGTTTGCCACCTCTAAGATTGCTTTATTTTTGGCTGACATTTGAATCTCTCCTCTGTTCAATTGGATGCTTTAAGCGATAACTTCGTTAAGCTTTCCTTCTCTACGAGAGGCTGCGCCAACGGAACGCTGCGCGTAGCTTTCTTCCCCGTAGGGGTACGCTAACGCTGTTGCTCTACCAATTCCCAATGTTTCTCCTATTCCAATCAATATTGACCTTCAGCACACAATCAAACTCCGATCCGTTTAGCAATTATTAACGCTGTAAAGCTGGTCTAATCTTCTGTAAACTTCAGCACAATTTTGCCCCGTGTTCCTCCCTGCTCTAGACGCTGATGTGCCAGAACGACCTGATCCCAAGAAAATACTGAATCAATCACTGGACGAAGCTGATGACGCTCGATGAGTTTTGTCAAAGCCTCTAATTTTGCTCGGTACTGGGGTGAAAAAACAAAATGAATCGTCAGATTCTTACCCCATGCTTCAAGAAGCGATTGCGGTATTGCAATGTCTACAATGCTTGTAAGCCTACCAAAGGGACGAATGATTTCTAAACTACGCTGAATTGTTTCTTTGCCGATCGTATCTAGAACTAAATCCACACCCAGTCCATTTGTTTCTTGACGAATGACTTCTACGTAATCTTCATTTTTGTAATCAATCACTCGATCTGCGCCCAGTTCTGTCACGAAATCTCGGTTTCTAGAACTACACGTCGCAAAAACGTATGCCCCTATCGCTTTGGCGAGTTGAACTGCGATCGAACCCACTCCACCCGCACCCGCATGGATGAGAACTGTTTCACCAACTTGTAGATTGCCCCTAGTCACTAGACAATCCCAAGCAGTTCCGCCTGCAAGCGGAAAAGAAGCTGCTTCAATGTGCGATAGATTTGCAGGCTTCAATGCAACAATCGCTGCATCAGCCACATGATACTGAGCGTAGCTACCAAATTCTCCAAAAATTTGCGGCGAGTAATATACGTTGTCTCCCACCTTGAAATCAGTCACAGCTTCGCCAATTGCCTCAATCACCCCTGAAACATCGACTCCAAGGATGGCAGGTAGTTGAACCAGTTCCTTGTAATCACCACGACGAGTTTGGTAATCGACAGGGTTAATCGAGGTTGCACAAACTCTGACTAACACCTGATTCGCCTTCAGTGTTGGTATGGGAACAGTTTGAATCTCAAACTTTTCAGCATCACCAAACGCAGTTAATACGGCTGCTTTCATAGATTCCATCTGTGCCAACTCTCCTTGATTTAGAATAAACAGTGACGGAATTTTGATACCACTCAGCTTAGGTAAGTTCTCCCTTTCAAGACGCAGCGTGGAACCGATCGTGCTGTCGAGGAACGCGCGGATCAACGTTGCTACCTCCTCCGCATGGGTCTCCAACGCGAAATGTCCGGCATCTAGCAGATGAATCTCTGCATCCGGGAGATCTCGCTGATAAGCGGCAGCACCAGCGGGCAGAAACGCCGGATCATGACGACCCCAGACGGCGAGAAGCGGCGGACGGTACTCACGAAAGTAGGACTGGAAGGCTGGATAGAGCGCGACGTTGCTGCGGTAATCGAGGATCAGATCGAGCTGGATCTCCTCCGCGCCCGCTCGCCCCATGTAGGCGATGTCGAGTTCGTAGCCGTCGGGCGACAAAAGGTTTGGATCGGCTCCGATACCGTACTGCCAATTCCGGATTGTGTCTGGCGTGAGCGAGGAGCGGCAGGCTTCCCGATTCGCTGCGCTCGGTTCGCGCCAATAGGTCTCCCACGATCCCCATTCATCACTGAAACCTTCAAGGTAGGCGTTGCCGTTCTGCGAGATAATCGCAGATATCCGTTCAGGATGGCGCATTGCCAGACGCAGACCTATTGGCGCACCGTAGTCGAAGATGTAGAGTACGTATTGATCGAGCGACAAAGCATCGACGAAGCCCTCGATTACGTCGGCAAGGTGGTCGAACGTATAGTCGAACATCCCGCGTGGCGGTGCCTTAGTCTGTCCGAAACCAGGCAGATCCGGCGCGACGAGCCGAAAGCGATCGGCAAGCAGAGGGATCAGGTTGCGGAACATGTGGCTAGCGGTCGGAAAGCCGTGCAACAGCAGTATCACTGGCGCATTGCTTGACCCCGCCTCGCGGTAGAACACTTCGACATCGCCGACCTGTCGAAACCCGTAGCGTATTTTCATCGTACAATTCTCTTTTTTGATTTTCTTCCGACTGAACTTCGACACTCAGATTTGGAATCTTGGACACCTTTCGCATACCCTACGATCGCCGCTCCTAAACCGCGAGAACCGCCCGTTACCAGTGCAACTTTGCCTGCAAGTGTTGTCATCTCGCAC
>NZ_JACJQL010000066.1 GCF_014696625.1 Nostoc parmelioides FACHB-3921 | reverse complement strand
TTAGCAAAAGCAATTGAAAGTGCTTTTAATCAAGTTTCGTTAAATGATATTTATAATTGGTTTACCCATTCTTGTTACTGTACTTCACCAGACTGAGAAAGGCTATATATGTCTAAACTATTAATATTAATAACAAGCATTTAACAACTCTTTATTAGAAGAATATATATTATTGCATATTACGCTATATCTAGCGAAATACAGTAAATTAAAATTTATGCTCACTTAACTGGCTGCAATAACCTCTGCCACAACCGAGTGTACCTCTGTTGATCATCTGTAGTTCGCACAGCCAGAGCGATCGCTTTCTTGGAACCAACAACAATCGCCAACTTTCTGGCTCTGGTTAGTCCTGTATAAAACAGATTCCGTGTCAGCATAAGATAATGTTGCATATATAAAGGAACTATCACCACAGGAAACTCGCTTCCCTGCGACTTATGAATTGACGTGGCAAACGCAAGCGTTATCTCGTTCAAATCTGCATAGTCATACACCACAGCCCGACCGCCATACTCAACCGTTACCTCCTGTTCTTCCGTGTCGATACTTAGGATAGTCCCCAAGTCTCCGTTAAAAACCTCGCGGTCATAGTCATTCATTTGCTGTATGACGCGATCGCCTTCCCGGAGAATCATTCCACCCCGGCTAATCTCAACTTTCCCCTGTGCAGGTGGATTAATAAGCTGCTGCAACACCGCATTCAAATTTCTAGTCCCGACTAACCCCCGCGACATCGGAGACAACACCTGTACATCCGTGCCTGGATTAAAGCCCAGCCGTGGGATAAATTCACTCACTAACTCACAGATTGCTTGCACACCGTGTTCTGGTGTATGTCCGCCACCATGCCAAAGACAATCTGACTGTGGATTATCTGAGATTGGTTCTATATTTGGATAGTCGCCCTGGTTGATTTGATGCGCTGCGGTGACGATCGCACTTTGTTGAGCTTGCCTAAATACTTGCGTTAGCTTCACCACTGGTACTTGTAGTGAAGTGATTAGGTCTGCCAGCACTTTACCAGGGCCTACTGATGGTAATTGGTCAATGTCTCCCACTAATAATAGTTGCGCTTCATTAGCTACCGCTTTAAAGAGCGAATGTGCCAGAAATAGGTCTAACATCGAAGCCTCATCGGCAATAATGGCACTGAAGGGCAGGGGATTTTCGTTATCCCGTTTGAAACCCATTGTTTTCGGGTCAAATTCCAGCAAGCGGTGAATGGTCTTGGCTTCCAAACCAGTCATCTCGGATAATCTCTGCGCCGCCCTCCCAGTTGGTGCAGCTAGGGCAATGCTTTTACCCATCGCCTTCCATAAACTGACAATTGTGTGTGTTGTGAAAGTTTTGCCCACGCCAGGGCCGCCAGTCAGAACCATCACTGGAGAATATGCTGCCATCTCTACCGCTTGCTGCTGTTGGGGTGATAGCTCAATCTTGCGGCTGGACATGAATCGCTCTAGCCAAGCACGGACACGGGGAATATCTTGTGTCACTGGTTGGCGTAACCGTCGAGATATCAACTGTGCTAAGTTCTGCTCTGTGTGGAAGAAGCTCGGCTTATAACAGAGTAATAATTTTTCACCGTAGCTGTCCCTGACATATTCCCTGATCAGTTCTTCCTTGGCTGACATATCTTTGATGATGTCCGCGATCGCATCTTCGCTTGGCTGATGGTCATCGGTTGTTAGCAGCTTAGTGACTTTCTCTATTAGTTCTGGCTGGGGGAGATAACAGTGACCTTCTTCGGCAGCTTCACTCAGGGCATGGATGATGCCAGCGCTGTAGCGGAACTCGGAGCATGAGGGTACGCCCAGGTTACGCGCAATCTTGTCGGCGGTGAGAAAGCCGATGCCGTAGATGTCGGTGGCGAGTTGGTACGGGTTTTCGGTGACGGTGGCGATCGCTTCATCTTTGTACTGTTTGTATATCTTGACCGCGTAAGTGGTTGATACACCGTGGGTTTGCAGAAACACCATCACTTCCTTTATCGCCTTTTGCGTCTCCCAGGCATTCTTGATGAGCTTGATGCGTTTTTTGGCGATGCCTTGTACTTCGATAAGTCTGTCAATCTGGTTCTCGATGATGTCGAGTGTTTCCAAACCAAAGTGTGCAACGATGCGTCTTGCTGTAACAGGCCCGACACCTTTGATTAGTCCACTGCCTAAATATTTCTCAATTCCGGTGAGTGTGGCGGGTTTAGTTTCGTGGTAATTAGTGACATTGAACTGTGGCCCGTACTGCGGATGGTCTTTCCAAAAGCCTGTTAGCTGTAGCGTTTGCCCAGGCTGGATGTTAGCGAAGCTGCCGACGATGGTGGTGAGGTCTGTACTGCGGGAGCGGGTTAGGCGTGCGACTGTATACCCGGATTCCTCTGAGTGGAACGTCAGGCGCTCGACTACCCCGGTGATGGTTTCGTAGTGGGGTTGTGCTTGGGTTTGTTGGGGTATAACTGGGGAAGTGGACATTGGGGATTAGAAATGCCGCACACTATTATATATTTGTGAGTGCAAATATTATAGTACGCAAATACTACTATATTTATATAGCGATCGCTCAGGTGATCGCTATACTCATTCACTCCAAGCTAAAGAAGCTCTAGCCCCGGCCATATGTTCTTCCTTTCCAGTTAGCAAGGCGTATAAGGCGTATTCCACAGGATGAGCATTCCAGAGTTCTATGATGTGTTCCTTCATATCAGACCAGACGCTCCCACCAGCAGTTTGGTAATGCTCAAGCACATCCTGGAGAACTTGCTCACCGAAGGCGGCATAGAAACAGACGAAATCTTTGGCAGGATCACTTACGGCGGCTTCTGTCCAATCGATTAGTCCCATCAAACTTCCGTCTTTGTCCACAAGCGTGTGACCAGGGTGAAAGTCTCCGTGAATCAAAGCCGAATGCTTAGGCCACAAGGCATCATTAGCAATCCAGTTCTGCCAACGTGTCCAGCGTGTATCACCAACGCCAAGCAGTTCTCTGGTCTTGTTCATATTCTCTGCCATAGATTGCCGGACTTGCTCAACTGTTTTAACTCGGATACTAAATTGCTTCACTACCTCAATACTTGTTCTATGGAGTTGCGCCAGTGCTTTTGCTACAGAACAAATGTACATAGCAGGTGGAGACTTCGGATTAATGTACCATACATAATCGCCGATATCTGGATCTATGGTTCCGGCAGGAGTTCCTTTTAATAGTGGATAGGCTACCAGTTCATCCGAAACAATTTTCCAGATCGGAACACTCACATCGACTTGGTTTTTCACCAGGCAGAGAACTTCTTTTTCATAATACATACGCTCAAGAACATCTTTTCTTCTGGGAAATCGCAATACCCATTCGGTATTATCCTCTTTGGCAGTAGCAAATGTAGTGATGAAGTCCATTCCGGATTTGTTAATATTTAAGTTGTCTGCGTTCAAAATGAAGCCATTTTTGTCGGCAATGCTGAGTATTGTCTTGATTTGGTAGTCTTCACTCACAGATTTAGTCATTTTAAATTCGCTCCTTTATGAGCATTAGCTAATATCTATATCAGGCGTTTACTTCAAATCAGCCCAATGTAACATTAATAATATATATTCGTACTACACTGAAGGTATACAAGGTGTAATGCAGGCACTACCTCATAAAGACATTAGCAATTCAAGTTAATATAGTGGTACAATTGTATTATTATGGTTAATGTGCAGTCAGTTATCAGTTGGAGAAATGAAAGCAATGAGGTAGCTGGGCGCAAAGCACCATCGCATAAGCAAGTGTACTTCTGTAGCAATGTGGCTTAAATACGGTGTGGATCAAGACGGAGCTTTGTTAAGTATTCAAGATGTCTCTAGTGGTAAAACTTTACTTAAATGTCCTTATTGCCAGGGCGATTTAATTGCTAAAAAAGGCAAAGTCAAGCAACATCATTTTGCTCATGATCAGGAAACCTGCCACCCCGTAGCTAAACGGAAATTTCCCACTCTACCACTTTATGACAATTTTAATATTGAACTAGCGCTTAAAGATTTAAAGCAATTAAAATTATTATGGAGTGAGTACGGAGCTAAAAATTATCCTATCAATTATGACTTAACTTCCCCTGGCTTATTGAAATCTGGAGTATTAAGAAAAAACATATATTTAAACTCACCGGGTTATGAATTTAGTGATTTAGGTAAAATTCCTGTGGGAGCGCTTGATTTCCAGCGATTCAACGAAATACAAGAACCGCTAATACTTAAAAAGCTGTTGAAACTGGAGTTGGCATTGCAACACGCTCAACATAAAAATGCTTCTGATTTAGAATACAGACTTACAGATTTAAAACTGTACTACGCTCAAGTCAAACGTATTTTGTCTTCTACATTGTATTTTTTAGAAATTATAAGCGATAAAGGCACTTTCTACAAAATCGGAGTTACTGCTAGACCCGTCATAGAGCGAGTAGCAGAAGTAGAAAGAGATTTAGTTCCGCACTACGGTACTGTTGCTATTAAAGTCTTAGGTAGTTGGGCGCATCGGGGAAATATTGAATTATATTTCAAACACCGCTATCAAAAATTTAATTATCCTATCGAGATTTTGACTGAGTATTTTAACTTTACTGCTGAGGATATGGGTATTGTTTTGAGTGATCTACAGCGAATGCAACCAAAAACACTATCTCAATTGGAAATGGCTATTTTTGAGGAAAATGTTAGCTTCAAGCAAATTGCTATTTAGCACATAGTCCAGGTGTTCATTAAATAATTATTTGTCAATTTTAGGGAATTAATGTCTCGCTGTTTCAGAGGCTAAAAAGCTTATATATCAAGGAAATTACGCTTTTTACCGCTCTTGTATTCTTTGAAGGCTTTTAAATAATTAAATGCCTTTTCTCTAAAAACTGACTCCTCAAAATTTAAACAATTAAATGCCTTTTCTTGAAAAAGTCTCGATAGACTACTGAGTTTCCCTATTATTTCATAGAGCGATGGGCTTACTCTCCGTCTTCAGGCGATCACTCTATGCAGGCGGTTATGCCCGGATAGCTTGTATAAGCTTGCTCAAATTATAGTTGAAGACGCTTGCTGTTTCAGCATTTCACGATTTAACTGAGAAATTCTGGTAGATAATGAGGCTCGTTTTTATGAGTGAAGAGGACAGTAATTCTTTAAAACTGGAATTTGAGGAGCTAGAGCATAACTCTAATTGCACAAGACCCAAAAAACCGAGTGGCTTGACAGTAATTGTTGAAAACTGACAAATAATTCTTTTGAATACATTTTGGCACGGTGATGCCTTAACTGCCTATAGTATTATCTGACCTAGACAATACCTAGATATTACCTAGAGAAAAAATTAAGCTAACTAGCTCAGCTTAAAAATATACAGTAGATTAAATTAAACATTTCTCTAGGTAAAATAAGCTTGAAACCTTATCTAAAAACAAACTTATTTACCTTGATAATACCTATACTCTACGGATAATAAAAATTTTGCTGGCTCAATTCATACATTAATCTGAGTAAAGCAAACCTCTAAGCGATAAAATGCTAATTCTGTCGCGCTCACCAGAACTTAGCCAAAAAGTGCCACCATGTTTGCAGTCGTAACTTACCTAGACGATCAGTGAACATCACCTAGATGCGAACTCAAGCAAGGTAAACCGTGCATATTGATACGTTATGTAAAGGGTTAACCAAAATGCAGATATTGATGCTAATGAACAGGTAATATAAGTTATGGGCTAGAAGTATAGGTAAACGCCCACGCATATCCCCTACATTTCCCGTAAAGACTTTAGCTACATTCCATAAGTCGCAACGGACATTAAGATGTCCGAAAATCGTTGTTGTCAAAAATTTTATGTTTTAATCGTAGTTTATATCGTATAAAAGATAAGGGTATCTTATTTTGGGTAGGTGTGGGGGCGATTGCCCCTTTGTTCTGCATTAGTATCGGTAGTTCGCACTAGGTGATCACATAAATTTGATTAACAGTCAGTACGACTGGATAGGATAGTTGCGCCACTTTGACTTGTGCTGCACCACCTAAACCATCGGCATCAAAGAACAGACTACCCGTAAATTGGTCATAGATAAAGCGGTCATCTGCTGCCGTTGCGCCAGTCCCTAGTCGGAATGCACTAGGGTTAAGTGTACCCACCGCTTGACTAAGAGCAAATTCAGACTGGGAAATGACAATTTTGTCTTCTGTGGTTGTAAAGTCATTAATGGTATCAAAATCACCAACTGTAGGCAAGCTCACGTAAAAACTATCTCTGCCAGCACCACCAATCAATAAATCTCGACCTTTACCACCTACAAGTATGTCATCACCCAGACCACCATCAAGTTTGTCGTTGCTATCACCACCAAATAAACTATCATTACCATCACCACCAGAGACGTTATCAAACCCTACACCGCCATTGAAAGTATCATCACCGCCACCCAAATCAACAACAGAGTTGGCATAACTACCTTGTAAAGTGATCACATCGTTACCGTCTTGGGATGTATTGCTGACAGGTTCATCACCCTTTAAATTAATAAAGAAGCGTGAATTATTCATCGTCACGGTAATCGAGTCATTACCCTTACCACCAGTAATCTTGCCATCTGAACGGGGTGCATCGTTGGGGTTGGTGTTGTTGTCCCAACTAGGGGCAAATGTGATGTTGATTTTATCGTCTCCCAAACCACCGTGAGCGCCAAAAATACCATCGGGGTCGAGAATTATATCATCACCATCACCAGCAAATAGGCGATCGCCATGACCTAAGCCACCGTTAATGTTATCATTGCCACTACTACCATCAATATAGTCGTTGCCCTCTCCACCATTCATGGTTTCATTGCGGTTAGTGCCAATGAGGTTGTCACCGTTAGCTGTACCATTAATGACATCGTAATTAGACACAGGTAAAGCCCAGAGGCGATAACCATCAACACTATCTGCTACAAAGTAAAGCTGATTATCAGCATAGGTGAACTCTCTGGGGTTGGAAGACCCAGCACCCGGATTAATTGTATCCGTCACCACCCTAATGTTGCCAAAATCATCAATCGTCCATAATTCCTGTCCATAAGTAGGGTTATCAGCAGAAAAATACAATTCGCCATTAACTTCAAATGGGATGCTGATAGAGGTAAACCCATACTCTGATAAATTATTTATGAATGGCGCGACATCCCCAGTGCGCTCATCAATCTTCCATACTTGCGGATTACCCCTACCGTCGTTGGCATAAAAGTAAAGTGTGCCACCGACGTTAGCTAGTGTATTGGGATTAGAGGAAGCAATACCTGGATTAATATCGCTAACACGCACCGCCCGGCCTGTAGGGTCAATTTTCCACAACTCTTGACCCGTTGTGCTGTCATTGGCAATAAAGTAAAGTACACCATTGACATTAATTAAATTGGTTGGTGAAGAAGACTCCGCACCAGGATTAATATCTGTTACTTGTACCGCGTTGCCTGTAGGGTCAATTTTCCACAATTCCTGACCTGTTGTGCCGTCATTGGCACTGAAGTACAGCGTATTATTAAAAATGAATGGTTGTGCAAACGAGGAAGAACCAGCACCAGGATTAATATCTGCGACTTGTACTGGGTTGCCTGTGTAGGGGTCAATCTTCCACAACTCCTGACCTGTTGTGCCGTCATTAGCGCTGAAATAATAAGTCCCATTAACATTAATTCCAGATGCTAATTCCACATTGATCTGAGCTAGCCGTACTGGTTTGCCTGTGTTGGTGTCAAGCTTCCACAACTCCTGACCAACAGAATCATTGCTAGTAAAATACAGCGTATTATTTACTGCATATAGTTGAATATCAGAATTGGGATCAAGGTCATCTGTTACCAGTATTTGGTCGCCTGTGATGGGGTTATCTTTCCATATAAACTTTTGCAGAACTGGTGTCTGTTCTCCATCTTCGTTAACTTCGTAAGTTATTTTGCGGGTTGCGTAGTAAACTATGCCATTGACTTGAGCGAAGCTGATAATGTCAGTGATAGTTTCAGGTTCGTCAATAATAGTGGTTATCAGTTCAAAGTTGCCAGTGCGATCGTCAATTCTCCACAACCATTGGTCATAACCATATCGACCGTAATTATAAGTCGTAAAGACATCAGTAAGAGGTATTGGTTCGTATTGGTCGGATAAAAACTGTACAGTTGTCCCTGTTGAGCGACCAGTAGAGATATCAATTTGCATAATTGAAGCAAAACCAAAACGACCTATACTAACGACGTAAGGCCTATTTTTATAGAAGATCGTATAGGTATAAGTCCTGCTGTAATCATCCTCATTAATTCTGACTGGTACAGCTTCATCTGTGGTATTGTCAACTTTCCATAAATTAGGACTCCCCCAACCACCTGGCGGTCTGCCTATTATCCTTACAAAAAAGTACAAAGTATTGTTGACTTGGAATAAACTGCCAATTTCACTAGAAGCTGATGCTACATTTATTCCCCTGACAGGATAAGGCGCAGAAATATTCAGAGTAATAGTGGCAGTACTTATACCTCCTTTCCCATCACTAACGGTATAAGTCAGGCTGTCTAAGCCAGAATATCCACTATTGGGTATGTAAGTGTAAGTGCCGTCATTGTCGTTAACTAAAATACCCTGACTTGGTTGGGTAAAGTTAATTAGAGACAGACTATCACCATCTGCATCCACATCGTTAGTTAAAAGGCTGGCAATACTGATAGTAATGGGTGTGTTTGCTGCTGTAATGATTGTGTCATCGCCTAATAATGGATTTTGATTAGACAAATCATCCACAGGCAAAGCGGCTAATTGTGTACCGTTGTTGTATTTGAAGTAAACAGTGCCATTGGCATAGATTAGAGAATCTTCTGGATAAGAATAGTCAACTCCTGAATTAATATTTGTTAGTCTGAAGATTTTACCTGTTTGATTTTCAAGTTGCCAAACTTGATTGCCATTGCTGCCATCATCAGCAATAAAGTAAAGTGTGCCATCAGCGTTAATCAAGTTGTGGGGATTGGCAGATTCAGAACCAGAATTGATATCTTTAATTAATACTGCATTGCCACTATTATCAATTTTCCACAATTCGTAGCCATTGATGCCGTTATCAGCAACAAAGTAAATTGTGTCATTGACCTTAATTAAATTGCGGGGATTGGAAGACTCAGAACCAGGATTGATATCTTTGACTAATACTGCATTGCCACTATTATCGATTTTCCATAATTCATACCCATTGCTGCCACTATTAGCAACAAAGTAGATTGTGCCGTCAATATTAGTAAAATCGCGGGGATAGTAAAGCTTAGAACCTGTATTTATATCTTGAACCAATACTGCGTTGTCAGTAGTAATATCTAGTTGCCACAACTCATATCCATTGTTGCTATCGTATGCAGTAAAGTAAATTTTGCCATTAGCATTGAGCAGGATTGAGGAAATAAAAGAACCAAAATTGCTTTCCACAATTTGTATTGCGTTCTCAGTAGCAATATCTAGTTGCCATAACTCAAACCCACCGTTATCTTTATTTCTGATAAAATAAGTTTTGTTACTATCATTGATCAAATTAGAAATGTTGAGCAAATCCGTAACTTGTACCGCATAGCCCGTATCATTATCAATCTTCCATAATTTTCTCTCATAGCTATAACTGTTATTAGATGCAATGAAGTAAAGTGTACCGTTAATATTAGTTAGGTCAGAAATATTGGCAATATCAGAAGAGAAATTAATATCTTTGATTATCTCCACGTTGCCACTATTAATGTTAATTTGTAATAACTTAGGCGCTATACCATAATCGTAAGCAGTATAACTGGTTAGGTAAAGTTTGCTATTTACTTTGACGAAAGTAAAGTTGTCTGAGTAGAAATATCCAAATCCTGGGGGGAATTCGGCTACTTCAACTAACTTACTGGTGACGTTATCAATTTTAAAAACTACAGCATTACCGCTATCTGTATTAGCAATAAAATAAATTTCGCCATCAATATTTACTAAAAATTTACTGGAGGCATACTTTAAACTTGAATTGATTTTTGTGAGTGAGTAAGGCTGTTTTGATGCTACAGGAAATTGATTCACTGTCAGGTTGACGATAGCAGTGCTGGTGTTTCCCTGCTCATCTTTGATGGTGTATGTGAATTTCTCTACACCATAGTAATCTTTGTTAGGAATATATGTGTAACTGCCATCATTATTATGAATTAATTTCCCTTGTTTAGGTTGAGTAATAGTAGTAATTGACAGTTCATCGCCATCTAAGTCTGCATCATTACTTAAAATTGCGGTTGAGTTGATAATAATGGATGTATTCTGATTAATATTGAAGTCGTCATCTCTCGCAAAGGGAGAGCGATTTGCGAGAATATCAGCTACAGAAATAGCCCAAATTTCTCTTCCGTGAATGCTGTCATTTGCAGAAAAATAAAGTTTGCCATCAATGATGTCTAAAATATGGATATCGGAACTACCAGACCCTGGATGAATATCTGTTATTCTTATAGCTTTGCTTGTAGTATTGTCAATTCTCCACAATTCATAGCCATTATTGTCAGATGCTACAAAATAAACTATGCCATCAATGTTGTTTATCTGACCAAAATTAAAATATCTAGACTCCGGATAGATACCTGTGACTCTAGCGGTATTACCAGTAGTCTCGTCTATTCTCCATAACTCTTGGTTGTTATCGTTGTTGTTGTACACAGAAAAGTAAATCGTCCCATCAGCATTAGCGAGGATGTCAGCTTCAGAATATCCATACCCTAAGTTAATTTCTGTTATGGATACAACTTCGTCGGTATTATTGTCAATCTTCCACCAGCCAGTACCATTGGAATTAGTTACTGTAAAGAAAAGTGTGCCATTCAAATTTCTTAAATTACGAACCTCAGCATTCCTAGACACCAGCCTAGTATCAGTCACCTGCACTGCCTGACCTGTAGCGTTGTCGATTTTCCACAATTCACGGTAATTTTTACCTGTATTGGCACTAAAGTAAAGGACACCATTAACGTTGGTGAGGTTATTAACATCTAATAAATCCTCGATTAGTACAGAGTTGCCAGTAGCGGTGTCAACTTTCCACAACTTATTATACGTATAGTTATATGTGGAGATAAAGTAAAGTGTGCCGTTGGCTGAAGTTAAAGACTGGGGAGAGGAATACTCAAGATTCGGATTGAAATTTGTTATCTTGATAGCATTGCCATTAGAGTCGTCAATTCTCCATAATTCATAGCCATTGCCATTGTTAGCTATGAAATAAAGCGTGCCATTGACGTTGGTGAAGTTAAGTGGAAAGGAACTTCCAGAACCAGGATTTATATCTGCAACCTGCACTGCTTTGCCAGTAGCGTTATCTATTTTCCAGACTTCATCACCAGATACGCCATCGTTATATCTGAAGTAAAGTGTGCCATCGATATTGGTTAGTTCATAGAAAGAATTATAATACTGTGACTCTTGATATATATCCGTAACACGTACTGCTTTATCTGTTATGGTATCAATTTTCCAAATCTGATAGCCCACACCATCATTAGCGACAAAGTAAAGTGTGCCATTGACGTTCACGGCTTGTGAGGGAGAAGAGTCACCACTACCCGGATTAATATCTGCAAGCAAGTAGGGAATTTTAGACATAATTAGGATTAAAACCTTTATTTTGAGAAATGTTATCGGAAAATTACCAAGACAATTGATTAAATAATTATTTTCCAGATATTTCGCTGAATCCATCTATATAATGGGCTAAAATCTGCTAATTCCTCTCCATTAGAATTAAAATCCTACCTCATCAATTACTCTTGGATAATTACAATAACCAGCATTATTATTTAGTTAATTTTGTATAAAATAACCAACGGCTTAATATTTTTTTAAATCCGTGGTTTGTGTGAAAATCGTAATTGCTAAATCAGCAATAGCACTTATTTTGTATCTATCTTTAGTCATATTTGGGATATATTTTGCATCCACCAAAAGAATTAATTTTTAATATTTATAAAAGGGATAATTGTCCAGATTAGACGGCTTAATACGGACAGTTCACTTAACCAAACTTTGTAAACATTTCTAACAGTTCGGGTGAGCATCAAGATTTATAAGCATTTTGACGATGAGGTAAACAGATTTTACCTTCAGTCACTTACAATGCTTGGATGTTAGTTCCACAGTGCAACACTAGCGATATCTACGACAAGGCTTGCGCCTACGCGCTCGACATGGTAAACAATCCTCAGCTTGACAACCTACCGCCAATCAAGTTGATCCACATTCAGGATCAAGCGCCATCAACCCTACAGGAGCAATCTAGAAGCAGGGGAAGAAAAACATCTTTACCCACAGACATACGCTGGCTAAAGGTACTGGAGTTTTTACGCAGTACCAATCTTGCGCCGAACAGTCGCAAAATGTACGAACGTGAACTTAAGCGATTCTTGGGATGGACGCAACTACACTATCATGAGCTACGCCCACGTCACCTGGGGTTATACAAGGAGTATCTACGCGATGAAGTAAAAACTGATTCAGGAAAACCCCTGTCAAAAGCGAGTATTAATGCGGGGGTTGCTGCACTCAAAAGCTTCTTTAAATGGATGTGTTATGCATATCCAGACATAATTGCAACTAACCCGACACTGGGGATAAAGCTAGAGAAAGTACCACTACCACCAGCCCAAAGCCTAACTGACGAGCAGATGGAGCGCGTTTGGTCAGCATTAGAATTGTTGGGAGAGACAAAAGAGCGCGATACAGCGCTTGTCCACATTCTCAGTCACGGACTACGCGCTGGGGAAATTGTACAGCTAAATGTTGGTTCCTTCGATGGCAAGCTGCTGTTCTTACCTGATACCAAAACGAATGAACCCCGGCTAGTACCATTGCGAAAAGAAAGCCGCGACGTGCTGGAAGGTTATTTGCGATCGCGCTCCCAACAGGGTGAAGAACTAAACAGCCTCACCCCGTTGATGGTTTCGTACCATGCGTCATATAAGGGTGAACGCTTGAGTTACCACGGGATTTACTTCGCTGTGGAGAAGATAGGTGAGCTTGCAGGCATCGAAGATTTGCATCCTCACCAGTTCCGCCATACATACGCCACTGACTTATTGCTGTTGGGCGTTGACCCCAGCCATGCCAGGAAACTGACCGGGCATCAAAGCGAGAAAGCGTTTCGGCGGTACACACTTCGCTCTGAACAAGAGGCGGCGATCGCTGCTTATTATCGGGCGATCGGGGAACAAGCAGAGTAGCCTATGCCCAAGCCGTTAGATCCTAAGTGTCAACTATGTGCCAAGCTACTAACCTCGAAAGCAAAAGTGCTACATGGGCCGGAGGGTGATGGCTGCTGGAACCCGAAGATTTGCCACAATCGCCGTTCGTTCTACCGCAACCGAACTAAAGATGATTCTAGGCAGATTGAGGCAATCACAGTTGAACCACCAGAAACATATTTTGCTGTACTGTACTTGTACAAAGACCCTGGTGATAAACCGTTACACGCTTTAGGTGCAGAACTATGGCTAGGGCAAAAGCCAATCTGCCGCCTGGAGCCAATTCACTGTTTTGGATTGACGGCTGGTAAGATTCGGGCTTACACCGATAAGGTCTTGCAGGCGTTTGCTAAAGAATATAATGTTACGCTTTACCAATACAAAGAAATGTTTGAAATCAGTCCTACTCACTGCCCAGTAAGACCCTGCCCATTGCACCCGGAACCATGACCATTTATCGTCAGCTGACAATCTGGGACATTCTTGATGAGATATCCGAAGCGCCACCCACCTCTTCACTGGCTGCGGTATGGGAATGTTTAGATACTGAGTTAGAGGATTTATCAGTAGAAGCACAATTAGCAACAGCCGCCGTAGCTTTCTCCCAAATTGCAGATATTCTCAGAACCCGCGCCCAGTTGTTGCTAGAAGATGTCCGCGCACAAACAGATACTTTGGGGCCAGTCATCAGCACAGATATCTTTGCTGGTTTAGTGCGAACAACCATGCAATTAGATTTAGATGACCTCATTGAAGAACCACCACCGCAGAGCTTTAGACCACATGGGCCACATCAATTCACTCATCCTATTAATAGAGATGATTCAGTAGCCGCACCTGTGGAGAAAGAGAGCGTCTTGGCAATGCTGGAAATACAGACTGTGGAAGACGTGCATCGGTTGGCGGGGGATGAGAATGTGGATGAGTGGCAAAGGGCGATCGCTCATTATCTTACAGAAGTAAAAGGTGAGATTGCCCTACCGAAGCTACAACGCAAGTTGAAAATGCCGATAGTGGAGGTGTGGTTAGGATTATTGCTAGGTGGGTTTGCGCTACAGCAGCGTGGGGAATTTTACGAAAATGACAATGTTTGGGTGAAAGCTGATTCTTCTAGAGTTTGACCCGCAGAAATGATATTGTAAAGGTAAGCGTAAAGGTAAATGTTTTACAAACTATCAGTGATAAGCTTTAGTTGACCTAGACTTAGAAATGAGCAACACTGGCAAGGGGAAAAAACTAGCATCTTTTAACTGTGACCAGAGGATGTGGGAAAGGTTTATCCTTCGTTGCCAGTCTAAGGGAACAACAGCCACAGCGACACTTACCCATTTTATTGAGATGTACCTTGACGGTTCCCTGAATAACCTTGATGCAGTTGCTCATCATGGCTTGGAGAAAAACGGGCTGGACTCTAGAATAAGAGAGATTGTTGAGGAATACTTACGGCAAAATTTAACAGGCAATCTCAGTAGTAGTGATACTGAAACGATATCAGCAATTCACTCTCGACTTGACGAGATTGAAGTTCAAATTGAGCATAAGCTAACTAGCATTGAAATACAGTCTAGCCACCAACCCGATGAGTTGGAGCAGAACATTGAATCGATGAGTTCGCGTGTAGAACAGTTGGCGGATGCAATTAGAAAAATTCAAATTTATCTGAACAATCAACCCAAGCAGCGCGGTAAATCATACAGTAGAAGCTCATATACTCAAGCTTCTACTCCGAGAATGAAGCCGTTAACCGAACAAGGCTTGGCTTCTCGTTTAGGTGTCAATGTAGAAACTCTGCGCGAACAGACAGCAAAATTACCACCACCGCTTTTTGTGGCATGGTGCAAGGGGAAGGATAGTTCAAGTATGGGGTGGGAATTTAATGAAGAAACAGGTTTTTATCATCCAGCAACTTGAACCCCAGTAGAGACTGTTGACTAATGAGTAATGACTAATAAATTGACATCCTCACCGCCCTAGAAGTGCGGTGATTCCTAAGACTCACGGCTTATGTTTCTGTTTCCCTCCCTTATGGGGTTTTTGCAACTGCCCTTTAACACTTATAGCTCAAAATCCAGAGTAAATGTATCATCTTCAGGTTTTTCTGGTGTTTGATCTGTCACGTTAACTGGCTGTTGCTCTGGCTGTTGCACTTGTGGTTGATGTTGGGTGAGTATTAAAGGTGGGGGAACTTGTGTTTGTACCCCTCCTAGTTGCATAGGAAATGCGCCTTTTTTGAAAGCAAAATAGCAATCTATTATGAAATACAAAGTCTCTAAGTAACTTTTATCCAGGTTTTGCGATTCCAGAAATATACGTTTACGGTAACTGTCTCGGATACGGACTCTCTCTGGTGTGTTGTCTTGGTCTTTTCTCATGTTTTTTACCTCACACTGGACTTACTAGCTCTTGCTAGCAATGGTTTTCGCCATTTGTAAAAGCCCAACGGCATTAGCTTCTACCGGATTGTCCAAAACTTTGAATCCGTTTTTCTCTAGCAGCTTTGTAAATCCCGGTAATAGACAACCACCACCAATCGCCCAGAGTTCATCTCCAGAGTGCTTGGCATCAAGCGCCAAATTCACAGCTTTCTTTAAGTACTTCTCGTACCAATCTTTTAAGCAAGCGATGTAAATATCTTTGATGTCGATGTCCCGACTATACTTGGTATGCCCCATTTCTAAGCAATAGCGAATCTTAGCTGGATCTGCGACTTTACCCCCATTGAGGTGTTTCATCTTTTGAGCAATATCATCAATAAGAACTTCAACACCTGTTGGGTATGGGGTATGTACTTCTCTCTTGCCCTGGTTGTAACGCGAGAACAGCGTTGTACCATTGCCAAAGTCCAGCACAGTTAACTTTTTGGGTAGTTGCTGTCCGAATAATGCCCCCATGCCTTCGGGTATTACCTTCAGCACTTCTACTTTGACCTCGGATGGTTTACCTGCCAGTATCGGCTGATATTCACCATTTAATACTTTCTTCAGTTCTTCTGCTAAACCGACATCATGCAAGCTGACTACCATCTTCAAGTGCCATGCTTTGCGGTGTTCCAAGTGTGCCAACGCTCCCAACAAAGTAATCAGTGCGTTCTTGACTTTGTTTTCGTTACTATCAGTGTTGCGTTCAAAATGGGTTCCGGCACGGAAAGCCGATTCGCCAACTGTATAAGCCTTCCCTTCAAACTCAACTCTTCCTGGTACATCTTCCATGTCGGCTGTTGAAATGTAGCTGGGGATGCGGACGACATCAAATCCTTCGACTAAAAGTTTCAGATTGCCATAACCGTTATCGAAACCTGCTGGAAATATTTTTTGTAATGCGTGAACACTTGTCATTAATGTTAAATATGATACAAAAATTATTAGTAAGTAGTAATAACCTAAAAGCCATCTAAATATATCCTATATGGGTACTAAATTGAACTAAAAAATCTATAAATAGTATTGGGATACATTTAGTACCCATACGTATACCTTTAACAATTTTTGATTTAAAGTTGATTTAGTTATGTTTTTAAGATTCTTAGTTGACCCAAAACATATTGGGTCATAATTAAAAATGTGAGAAAAGTTCTTCATTTAATCAAGAATTAGTCCAGGCTAGGTTAAAATTCTTTTTCAATTACAATCGGTAGCAGGAACAAAGCCTTGACAACAAAATTTGTAACGCTGACTTCGTTTAAAGGAGGGGTCGGTAAAACAACATCAGCAATTTGTCTATCTTGCCTATTTGCTCAGGAAGATCGTAAAGTTTTACTGATTGATTATGATCCTAACCGTTCGGCATCAGTCTGGAGTTCTCGCAATCATCTGCCATTTAAAGTAGCTACAGAAAACACAGCTAATCGAATAATGGCAAAAGAGAAATTTGACTTTATTATCATTGATACCCCAGCAAGACCAACCTCAGAAGAAATTAAAGAGCTGGTTGAAGGATGCGATTTATTGCTTGCTATTACAACTCCGTCAGCTCTTTCCATCAGTGCATTGAATATGATGGTACAAAGTTTCCCACCAAAAACGAAATTTTATGTTTTACTAACGGTTGTACCTCCTTCGTCAGAGCCAGATGGTGAAATTGCCATTCATACACTCAAAGAGCAAGGATTACCTGTGTTAGAACAGGGAATCCAGAGGTTGAAAGTTTATGAACATGCAGCTGCTGAGGGAAAACCAGTTTATGAAATAAAAAGAGGAGGCAAAAAAGCATGGGAAGATTGGAAAGCGCTGGCAAAACTAAAACCGATCAAAGAATTGCTAATTTAAAGCAAATTTTAAGCTTTACCCCTGAATTTGAAGATGGAGAGATTAATCAGCATGAGTTGAACCAAAATTCTTCTGTAGTTCTTGTAAATCGCTCTAAAATCCACTTGACGTTTAGTTTCGCGCCAGATAGCCAACCTGTAAGGTACTACTACGATATAGACGAACTAAAAGCATGGGCTTTAAATGACTTAAAACCAAATGGTATTCATTCTCCTTTGTGGGTTCGTCCGCTTGATAATGAACAATCTGATGAATATGAATTAGTTGCAGGTAAACGTCGTTATCATGCTTCTGAGTTTGCAGAAATTGATATGCTACCTGTGAGAATATTTAATTGGAATGATTTAGAAGCTTTCAAAGCTTCTATCACAGAAAATAAAAATCGTCGAGACTTTAGTGCATTAGAAGATTTAGATGCAACGCTTAAACTTCTTGCTTTAAATATTGAAGGAACTATTGAGGAAGCCATAAGCCTTCTATATCAAATGGATAATCTAAAACGTCGTTCAGGAAGGGAAAACGTTTTAGCTCATCCCCAGTATGAGGTCATTCAATCTGTATTTGATTTCTTAGGGGGCATTAGCTGGGAATCTTTTGTTAAAAGCCGATTACCATTGCTTAAAAAACCTAAAGAGATTTTAGAATGTGTACGTCAGGGAAAGATTGAATACACTAAAGGGTTAGAAATTGCCAAAATTAAGGAACCTGAACTTAGAAAAAAAATTTTAGAAAAAACAATTGCTCAAAAGCTTTCACTTGCAGAAATTAAAAAATTTATTCAGTCTCATAAACCAAACCGATCAAACGTAATTCAAGATCGCCTGGATATAGCTTATAAGCAATTCAAGAAATCACTAAAGAAAATGGAGACTAATCCAGAAAGACTTCAACAAGCTGAAAATCTCTTATCTCAAATAGAAAACTTTTTGAAAGAATAGCAACCCAAAACGTTTTGGGTCATTGTAGAAGGCTATCTTCCGTTAACAAAATTCTTGATAAATCTGAAAGGTAGCCCATATATTTATGATCGTTCTACTAAAAGTAACAATTCCTCAAAGTCAAACACACCCGTAATGCTCCTGCCATAAGTAAGCGTCCCAGGCTAAAACATGGGTACTTTTAGTAGTTGAAACATGGGTACTAAAATGACATATTTTTTCCTAAAAAAATAACTCTTGAGAGTGTATTTAAATCGGCAATTGATTTATACAAAAAACTTATCCTCTGTTCGCTCGAATAAAAGCAATAGTACTTTCCCAAGGAATTGTTTGATTAAGCAAATACTGTGTGAATATTCCCTTGAGCTTTTCTAATTCCTCTGGTGTTAAATTTTGTCCAAGGCGCTGCGTATAACTTGGTCGATGCTTATTATTTGTAAACAAACGTTCCAGGAAATGGCTACTGATGTGCATTTGCGTCAAATTTTTCTCAACAATTACCTTTGCCTCTAACCCTGCTAATTTAAAAGCATTACGTAAGTCATCCACATCCCAATTGAGCATGGGGTCTGAGCCATCATCATAAATTGCTTCTTCTGCTGACATTAAGCTTTTGTATAACTTGCTATCTAGTGGGTAATCTTCTAGTAGACGGTAAAAGCGTTGAGTGTAACGCGGTACAGTCTCTGCCAATATGAGCCTTCCTCTTTCGGGTATTATTTTTTCTAGATTTTGAACCACATTTGACTTATCAAGTTCAGAAACTAAAACATTGCGGCCAATAATGCAATCAAATTGAACATTAGCTGCTTGTTGGGTTATCACCTCAACCAATTGAGAGATTGAGGCGTGTAAAATTTGTGGACGTATTAGTTCTTTTAGGGAATCTGCTTGTTGGGATAACGCATTAGCATCTTTACCAGTACGAACAAAGGCATAAACTCCACCTTCAGGAGTTTGCCTTACTGCTTCCCAAGTCAGCAAGCCACTTCCGGCATTTAGATCCAATACGATATGGTGACGTTGCAATTGCGCTAATTCAAAAATGCGATCTCGCACCGTGGCCAACTGTGTACCTACTTGAGAAAGCGTCCTTTGCAACCAACGTTCACTAGCCCGGTCAATAGTACCATAAGTCAGTATCTCTAGAGGAGCGATCGCACTCCCTTCAACTAATGCAGCCAGTTGAGCTTCTCGACGGCGAGACACCTCGGTACTGATTTCTCTTTCTCGTCCTTGTAGTGAAGGTTGGTAAAATACTTGCCCTTGTAAGCTGGCGGGTAAATATTGCTGTTCTACCCAGTGATCTCGATAAGCATGAGGATAAAGATAACCAGCCCCATGTCCAAAACCTTTCTTATCTCGGTTGGCATCTTTTAAATGATTGGGTACTTCTGCCTCTTTTTCATGCTCAATCGCTGCCAACGCATCAAAAAATCCCATCACACTGTTGGATTTTGCTGCTGTCGCTAAATACAGTGCTGCTTGTGCTAAATGATAACGACCTTCTGGCATCCCTACTCGGTCAAAAGCTTCATTGCAAGCATTGACTACTACCACAGCATTAGGATCAGCCAGTCCTACATCCTCACTAGCCAGAATTAGCATTCGCCGGAAAATAAATCGTGGGTCTTCTCCGGCATAAACCATTTTTGCTAGCCAGTACAACGCTGCATCTGGATCTGAACCACGCAAACTTTTGATAAAGGCGCTAATGGTATCGAAATGAACATCACCTTCTTTATCATACAAAACTGCACGTTGCTGTATTGATTCTTCTGCTACTGCTAAATTGAGGTGAATTACTCCAGCTTCATCAGGTGGTGTTGTTTCCACTGCTAATTCCAACGCATTTAGTAGTGAACGCGCATCTCCGTTAGCAACATTTACTAAATGCTTTAACGCTTCATCATCGATTTGTACTTTTAAACAACCATAACCGCGTTGTTCGTCAGTTAGGGTTTGATTTACGACTTTGTACAAATCCTCATCATTGAGTGGTTTGAGTTGAAAAATCCGTGAGCGGCTCACCAAAGCCTTGTTGACTTCAAAATACGGATTTTCCGTAGTTGCACCAATTAATATTACTGTCCCATTCTCTACCCAAGGCAACAAAGCGTCTTGCTGAGACTTGTTAAAACGATGAACCTCATCCACAAACAGGATAGTTCGTTGGTTATGAAATTTACGCTGTTCTTGTGCTGTGTCAATCGCGGCTCTAATTTCTTTAACACCTGAAAGGACTGCATTTATCGCTAGGAAATGAGCGCGAGTTGTATTGGCTATCACACGCGCTAGAGTCGTTTTTCCCGTTCCTGGAGGGCCGTAGAAAATCAGCGACGATAACTGATCTAAACTGATTGCTCGTCGTAACAGCCTACCAGGGCCAATAATGTGGTCTTGCCCAACAAATTCATCCAGTGTTCGTGGACGCATTCGTGCAGCTAGTGGCGCTTGGGTTTGAATTTGGTTGATTAAATTTTGGTCAAATAAATCCATTGTGAGAACATGGATGAACTTAGTTTATTGGTTCATCATTACTACTGTAATCTAGTTCACCCATCACTTTTATATGTCATTGCTCTAGGTTTACGGCGGCAGACTTCGCAGGAGCCTGCGACGGACGGCAGGTTTCGCAATACAGAGGGCAGCCATCAAGCTAAATACTCTCGCATCTGCGGTTGCTGACGATGCAAAACTTTTATCGCCTGTTTTTGAGTTGTCCCCACTTTTGCTTGTTTTATGTTGAGTCTTTCGGCAATTTGTTTGGTCGAGAGCTTGTCAACACTACCCAAACCAAAGCGCAACATCAGCACCTGTCTTTGCAGTGGTTTAAGTGTGAGCAAACAATTCGCCAAATCTTGCCGCATTAATCCTTCGTCTAGGTATTCATCTGGGGAAGCAATATCGCTAGGTAGAATTTCCCAAAAATCAACTTCCTCCTCTTGTCCCATTGGCGTATCTAAGGACAGAGGCTGGCGAAACGCAATTAAACATTCTCTCACTTGGTCTGGGCGAAGCTCGGCAAATTCTGCTATTTCTGTAATTGTGGGATATCGCCCCAGCATTCTCGCTCTTTCTCGTTGTACTTTCTTGAGTTTAATTAAACGGTCATTCATATGACTTGGTGTTCTGATGGTGGTGGACTTGTTAGCGATCGCCTTTGTGATTTCTTGCCGAATCCACCAGTAAGCGCAGGTCGAAAACTTGTAGCCTCGGTTTGAGTCAAATCTCTCGACAGCCTTTTGCAACCCAATAGAACCTTCTTGTACTAAATCCAAAAATTCCAGATGACTCCAACGATGCTTTTTAGCGATGGCTACTACCAGTCGCAGATTAGCCGCAATCATCTTTTCTTTCGCCTTCTGGCCTAAGCGCAGAATCTGGGATACTTCGGTTTTGCTTTTACCCATCTCAGTAGCTAGTTCTGCCAAAGTTAACTGACGATGTAGTTGCTCTTGCCTCTGTTGTTGATGCTGCTGTACTGCCATCATCTGCTTTACCTGTCTGGCCAAAGTAATTTCTTGCTCTGGAGTCAGCATGGGATATTTAGAGATTTCTCGTAAGTAGATGCCTACGCTATCTGGCTGGGGGGACATTCTTCTATTTTTCTCTAAAAGCCTGAAATTACTTTATCGGCATCAAATGTCAAAATAAAATGTGCTTTACAATTTGCAAAAATTGGGCATTTTCGTCCTCTTGAATCTAATTTCTACAATAATACTGACCTGCTTTTTGATTGACAATTAGTTCAACTGACCAAGTATAGAAGGACTTCGATTTATATAGTACGTTTAAACTATTAATGGCTCCAATCGTCCAAACTCAATCACACTCTTCGGCTTCTGGTAAGTAATTCACCAGAAGCATTTTGTTTAGGGTTAGCGATCGCCCCACAACTATTTCTTAAAATCCACATCACTCTTATAAACCTTAGCTCTCGGCTTACCCTTCTTTGGAGGTGCGGCGGCAGACTTCTTGGGAGCCGAAGGTGGGCGGCAGATTTCACAATACAGAGGGCGGACTCCAAACGTCTCCCGGCTTGTCGGTTGATCACATTGCTTGCACACAAAGTTGAATGTGCGGGTGTGTATCGTGCGTTTGTGCGCTCTGACAGTGTACTCTCTGACATCGATTTCTTTGCTTGCCATTGCTTATTTCAATTAATTGACTTTTTGGATCTTAGCCTTTGCTAACGATATTTCAATGGTTGGGATAAACATAATCACCCTGTAGGATTAACTTTCAACGGCTACGCCAAAGCGAACGTGAAAGATAGGCTGAGAAAAAATATGAGTAATCACAACTTTGATTCCATCTTTCAAGCAGTGTCTGACGGTAGCCAAAGAGAATGGACTGATGAGGAAAAGGCTTTGATTTTAAGTCATCTCGAATTGGTGAACCAGTTGCAATCCTGGGCAGACAATAACAACAGTGATAGCTGCTGGCATGGCGCAAATTACGATTTGGTTAAACCCCAGTCTTGTACTACCAATACCAACACCAACATTTCTTCTGTGGACGAAGATATTCACATACCGTTTTAACCGCTTTGCACTCACTAGCTGAAAATGGCTACGCCAAAGCTTATGTGAGGGTTGCAGCGACGACACGCTTCAGACCCAACTGCAATACCTCATCACATTGAAGAAAAATTACAAACATTCGGAGTCTCATTATGGATATTCAAGCTACCCTCAACCTCATGATTCAAGCAGTCGTTATGGGAGTTGTCGCACTGATGGTTTTCGATTTCGTTGGTGGTTTGTGGGTCGTACCACTACCAGGTGCAGGATGGCAACCGCCAATTATCGAACAGTCCACAGTTTCCGTATTTCAACAAGTTCCTACTCCACAACAGGAAATTCCACTCCCCACTCCCGCAATCGCACCACAGTTTGAGGAAATTCCCGACCCCTGGACATTAGAAACCCAATCCCCTCAGAACTGTCTTCCAGCGTCAGCAGCAATAGTCTTATTCCCTACCCTCCAACTACTGCCACCAGCCAAAGCCCAAGAAGTACAACCGACTAAACCAAAGCGCAGAACTAGCAAATCCACCAATCCCACACTGCCTAAATCTCCCCGTCAGCGCCAGCCAAAACCACGCAAGATAACTGCTTAGTCCGATTGGCGATCCCCCCGACCACGCTTCAAAAAGGGCGATCGCCTCTACTAATTAAACAGTGACACTAATTAACGAAGTTTCTCATGAATACAAGTCAATGCTCAACTTGAGGCACAAAAGTATTAACAAACGGCTACGCCAAAGCGAAAGTGAAAATTATATCTATATATATATGGTCAGTCTCATCGCTACACAAGGGACTCTCTTTGATCTGCAAACAGTTTTGGATTATGGGCAATCAATCCTCAACGTTGCAACTGAACTTAGCAAATCACTCATTGAACACCGACCACTAACCACCAAAACGATTCAAGCCCAGATGAACCGCCACTTCCACGGCACAGCAGCAGAGGGCGCTTGGCAGTGGAAGGACGCTTACGAGGCTGTTGAGGTGGCAGCAATATTGTACTTGCGGCACAAGGGATTGTCTCAACATCCCTTAGAAGAACTGCAACTGATTGAATCCCTTTGCCCCACGCATACCCGCCGCAGCGAAGAACAATTGCAGCTTCAACAGTTCTCTACCCCGTTGTCCCTGGCATACTTGGCTTGTGCTGCCGGACAAATCACAACTGATGATTTAGTGCTAGAGCCATCAGCCGGAACCGGAATACTAGCACAGTTTGCCAAACTTCAGGGCGCGAGTCTCATGCTCAACGAACTTGCACCTGACAGAAGCAAGATTCTTCGGCGGTTATTCCCTGGCGTTCCACTATTCTCCGTGAATGCCGAGCAGATAAACGATTACTTAGCAGGAAAGACTCAGCCGTCTGTTGTACTGATGAATCCTCCTTTCTCGGCATCACCCAAAGTTACTAGTCGTAATCCTGATGCTACACCACGGCATATCAACTCGGCGTTGCAAAGGTTGTGCGATCGCGGTCGGCTAGTAACAATCTCCGCTAACTGGTTTTCACCAAATAATCTAACTTGGCGAGATACTTTCGTTAAGATGCAGGAGAAGGCAACGGTAGTGCTTTCGGTCGGTATCAACGGTAAGGTCTACAGCAAACACGGAACTCACATTGATACCCGATTGACGGTTATAGACAAAGTTCCGGCGGTTGATCCACAAGAAATTCCTTGTATTAGCGACACCGTTGAACTAGCAGAACTCGCAACGCTGATTGAGCAACTGCCACCGCGACCAGTTTGGGAACCAACTACTCCAACTGCTCAAGCTTCGGTTTCAAAAGCGGTTCGTTTAAGTCCCGTTAAATTAAAATCTCAACCAGCACCAGTTACTCAAACATTATCCCAATTTATTGATGTTGCACCTCTAGATTATGAGCTGATTGACTGGGCGGCAAATGACCAATTGAAAGATGCACTTTACGAAACCTATCGCCCACAGCGAATCCGAATCAAGGATGCAAAACCACATCCGTCGCTGCTTTGTGAAAGTGCAGCCCTAGCTCTAGTCTCTCCCCCGGCTCCCACATATAAACCTCATCTACCTCGGCATCTAGTCACCCAAGGTTTGTTATCAGAAGCACAGCTTGAAAGTGTCATATACGCAGGTCAGGCTCACTCTGAATATCTGTCAGGGTCTTATATTGTTGATGATTCGTGGGATAATGTGACTATAGCGGCAAATAACGCCGAAAACACCGTGCGATTTCGCCGTGGCTGGTTCCTTGGTGATGGGACTGGTGCGGGTAAGGGTAGACAGTGCGCGGGAATCATCCTCGACAATTGGTGTCAGGGACGACGCAAAGCTATCTGGGTATCCAAAAGCTCTGCACTGATTGAAGATGCCCGTAGAGATTGGTGTGCTTTGGGCGGTAGTGAAAAGGACATAATTGACCTAAGTAACATTAAACTTGGCGATCCAATCCCTTTCACAGAAGGCATCTTGTTCTGCACATATTCCACGCTACGTTCCCAAAAGAACGGTAAAAGTCGGCTTAAGCAAATTGTTGAGTGGGCAGGCAAGGACTTTGAGGGTGCGATCTCCTTTGACGAGTGCCACAGCATGGGTAACGCAATGGCACAAGAGGGTACACTCGGTTTAGTGAGCGCATCCCAGCAGGGTATTGTTGGGCTGCGGTTGCAAAACGCTCTACCCAGAGCCAGAGTTGTCTATGTCTCTGCCACCGGAGCCACCAAAGTATCAAACTTATCCTATGCTAATCGCTTGGGGCTTTGGCAGACCGGCGACTTCCCTTTTAACTCGCGTGAGGATTTTGTGGACTCCATTGAAGTTGGCGGTATTGCCGCAATGGAGGTTGTTGCTAGGGATCTCAAGGCATTGGGTCTGTATTTGGCGCGATCGCTATCATTCGATGGGGTGGAGTACGAGATGTTAGAAATCGAACTAACTCCTACTCAGGAACGGATCTATGATAGCTACGCGGATGCCTTTCAAGTTATTCATAATAATTTAGAGAAAGCACTAGAAGCCTGTAAAATCACTGGTGCGAAAACATACAACCGCATGGCTAAAATGTCTGCGATGTCTCAGTTTGAATCTCACAAGCAAAGATTCTTTAACCATTTGCTTACGGGGATGAAGTGTCCCATGCTGATCAAAGCAATTGAGCAGGATATCGCCCAGGGTCATGCGGTGATTGTACAAATAGTTTCTACCAATGAGGAATTACTCAAACGCCGACTCAATGAAGTTCCGGCAGAAGAATGGAAAGATTTAAACCTTGATTTAACTCCCCGTGAGTATGTCATGGACTACTTGTTAAGTGCGTTTCCTGTCCACTTGCATGAGATTTACTCATCTTCTGAAGGAGATGAGCGTTCTGAACCGGCTTTCGATGCCGATGGTTCTCCGATTGTTTCGGCTGAAGCTGTGGACTTAAGAGATGCCCTGGTTGACCGATTGGCAAGCCTTGACCCAATTCCTGGCGCTTTAGAACAACTGCTTTGGCACTTCGGTCACAAACAGGTGGCTGAAGTCACAGGTCGTAGCAAGCGGGTATTGAAAGATGAAGCCGGACGGCTGTTTGTGGATTCACGGGGTGCTGGTGCGAATATTGCTGAAACTACAGCATTTATGGCGGGTGAGAAGCAAATCCTCATCTTCTCTGATGCTGGCGGTACTGGTCGTAGCTACCACGCTGATTTGAACGCTGTGAATCGTAGGCGGCGATCGCACTATTTGCTCGAAGCTGGTTGGAGGGCAGATAATGCCATTCAAGGGCTTGGGCGCTCTCACCGGACTAACCAAGCATCTGCACCAGTATTCCGTCCAGTGACCACTAACGTTAGAGGTGAACGCCGCTTCATCTCGACTATCGCTCGACGGTTGGACAGCTTGGGCGCACTGACACGGGGGCAACGGCAGACTGGAGGTAATGGAATCTTCGACACTAAGGATAATCTTGAATCCCAGTACGCGGAGTATGCCTTGTACGAACTCTTTAAGCAGATATTCCAAGGTCGATTCTATGAGGTTCCACTAGGGACTTTTGAGCAAATGACTGGACTCAGCCTGACTTCTCATGAAGGCGGGATGAAGATCGACCTCCCACCCTTGCGACAGTTCCTTAATCGACTGCTGGCTTTGACTATCAGGATGCAGAACGTGATTTTCGAGCGTTTTGAGTTGCTCTTGAGTCAACAAATTGAGACGGCGATCGCAAACGGTATCTTTGAAGCTGGAGTAGAAACGCTCCGTGCTGAAAGGTTTACTATCGAAAGCTGCGAATCTGTTTACACGCACCCAGATACCGGGAGTGTAACTAACTACCTGAAGGTCGAGCAAGTTCAACGAAATAACATCAGAACTGCTGTCGAGATGCTTGAGTTTGCTGCTAAGTACCAAGGACAACTCATGGTAAATCAGAAATCCAGTAACGCGGCTGTATCCATTCCTACGCACAGTATATTCGACTGTGATGGTGGTGTTGTGCCACGGGTTTTACTCGTCCGTCCACAGAAAGAAACTCGTGTACCAGTCGAACAATTGGAATCATCCACTTGGCAGCAGGTTTCGGCTGAGGAGTTTGTTACGGCGTGGTCGAGAGAAGTTGATGAATTACCCAGATTCACTACTGATTACTTGCATTTGGTTACAGGCATATTGCTACCCATTTGGAAAATTCTGCCACAGAAGAACAGCCGGGTGTTTCGCCTGCAAACAAGTGATGGACAGAAAATTCTGGGGCGGGTTGTTCATGCCTCAGACATCCAGACCGTTACTGAACAGCTTGGGCTGAAGAACAAGCTGCTTTCTCCAGCAGAACTTGTTTCATTGGTACTCAACGAAGGCTATTCTCAGCAGTTGCCCGGAGGAGTCACGCTGCGGCGGTCTTCCATTGCTGGTGAACCTCGCTTGGAATTGGTTGAGGCTCTTTCCCTAGCTGACAGATTTGTGGCTGTGGGTTGTTTCAGTGAAGTAATTCAGTGGCGCAAGCGGATATTCATTCCCACTGGCGACAAAGCTGCTGCTGTTCTGGCGGCGGTGATTGGGATTCTTGGGTAATGAAAGCAAAGCGATGTGGGTGAACTACCCGTCGCTTTGTTTTTTCTAAGATTCTGGTGTGCAGTTGCGACTTTTGATAATTCTTATTACTAGCTCAATTTTTCCGCATCCCTTCCACAGCTTTTCCACAGCTACCTCGGCTATTTTCCACAGACAGTCAACAAGGCTACAGGCTTTTGCCGTGTCGCTGGGGATTTTATCTTCTAGGCTTTAAGTCTTGTTAATTACTGAGTTTTTATTAAGTAACGTAACAGAAATGTATCTTCAACCCTGATGCTGCCGTAATACTTAATTCTTTTTGTACTTATGCTTGACATTTCGCAACATTGACAACCCTACCCCCTGGAGTTGCACAATAATTCGACTAGTCCTTCTTGTCGTTAAGACTTCTACAAATATCTGTATAAGAGTATTTAAACGTATTACAGATTGTTTAGTAGCTACTCAACGATATAGCAAAGGTTAAAGCTAGTTGTCAGGTTAATTCTCTTGTCTCCAGTCCGCATCCTATGAACGCAACAGTTAGCATTTTCACTCAAATCCCTGCCTCCTTGCACGATTGTATGCAGGATTACTTACAGCAACACCCAGATTGGGATGAGAAACGTTTACTGGCTGCGGCTGTCTCACTGTTTCTGCTGCAAAACGGTGATGGAGATCGCCATGTTGGGCAAGTTTATCTTGAGGCTATGTTCCATCGTTCTTGAATCAACATCAGTGGTGCTATATTCTCAAGCACCAATCTATCAGCATGAACAAACCGTACTTAATATCTATGCACTGTATCTGCTTCGCTCATCAACATAGCAATCTAAGTCTAGCTTTGCCAAATAATTAGCAAAGTCTCTAGCATCTTCCCAACTTGTTAATCGAGCATATATTACCGCATTTCCTCGGTCTTCATCGAAGCAGCACTCAGTTTTATACACTTTTCCTGATAAATATTCTTGAATTTTCTTAACGCTTGCGGGGCTGAATCTATACTTGTTTTCGCTAAATCCTTCAACGCAATCAGCAGTAACAACGAATTTATATTTCCCCCTAGATTTAATATAAATGTCAATCCAATTTTTGTTGTTTTGGTGAATTTTCTGGCGGTATTTAGCCATTTTCTGCAAATATTGAGTAGCGTGTTTTTTAGATTTTGCCTCTTTGAGGTTGCATCCAAAAATATTTGCACCTGCTTCGTTCATTTCCCGTTCTGTAGTTAACAGAATATATTTACTGGGGGATGTGTAATCCATCAATACTATCTCCAAAAATATAGAATCTAATTCGGAGCAGACAATTTCCAGTATAAAATATTTAAAATAGGCAACAAAACTTAGATACAAAGCAACACAACAAGGTTTTGAAATTAACGTTTATGTTTCCTAAGACTTGGAAGAATGTAAACAACACAAAAGCCTACAGCCAGATGAACCGTTACACATATTCGATGTATATGAGTTAACCCAAAAGTGTAACTTACCTCAAAAAATTGCTTCTAGCCCCAATGCAATGGTATTTGAACGACAGTCATGAGTAACCCTTTTTCCCATCCCGAAGATCCAGATTTGCATTTATCTATTCAGGAGAACCTAAAACAGCTTTCGGCTCAGTTGGGATCTCCCTTGGACGAATCATCAGTCATGGAAATATACCAGGATGCGTGCGATCTACTAAGCCACCTTTCCCCATCACCTCTTACTCTCGCCCGCGTTGCTGGAACATTACTGGTTTACCGAGTCAATGATACAGAACCAGAAGAATCTAAGTGGTTCAGCAGCCAGGTGAAACAATGCCTAGACGACGAAGAAGTTGAGGAGTTGATCGAATCTATCTCTCGCACTGATGCTTTGTAATCGCTGAGAAAACGGAGTCTCGCAATTCTTCTTTAAACTTTTAATTCAGTCCCAGGAGGAAAAGTACGATGAAAATTGCATTAACAAATTTACCGCCAGAACACGGAGAACGGATTGCTCGTTTGCTTGTAGAAGAGCATATTGTAGACTGTGTTAACCTGTATCCAGTCCACAGTATATATTCTTGGAAAGGAGAAGTTTGTTCAGAGGCAGAAGTGACATTATTGACATCCTCACCGGACTAAAGCCACGGTGATTCCCAAACCTCACGACTTGGGTTTCTGTTTCCTTCCCTTACGGGGTTTTTGCAACTGCCCTTTAACGCTATGGTTATTAGGTCTTATGTTCGCTCCACAGACTGCAACGGTGTGTCCCACCGCCAAAATATTTCGACTGGCGTTGATATCCCGGTCGTGGTGCGTCCCGCAGTTGGGACAGTCCCACTCTCTGACATTCAACGGCAATTTATCAACAATGTGACCGCAATGCCCACAGCGTTTAGAACTAGGAAACCATCGGTCAATCTTCACCAAGGTTCGACCATACCACTTGGCTTTATATTCCAGTTGTCTCACCAACTCACCCCATGCAGCATCGCTGATGGCACGGGAAAGTTTGGGATTTGTGACCATATTCTTAACTGCCAAATCCTCAACTACTATCGTTTGATTTTCACGAATCAGTCGAGTTGTCAGTTTATGCAGATGGTCTTTCCTAGAATCAGAAATTTTAGCTTGAAGACGAGCTACTTTGAGTCTTGCTTTGTCTCGATTGCGAGAGGCTTTTTGCTTACGACTCAAAGACTTTTGAGCTTTCCTCAGTTTTTGATAGTGCTTGTCAAATGCTTTGGGGTTAGCAATCTTTTCACCTGTACTCAGGGTAACAAGGCTACTCACCCCTACATCCAACCCCACAGCACTATCAACAGGCTGCAAAGTTTCGTCAGATGGATCATCAATCCGCAAACTGACAAACCAGCGTCCATTCGGCTCAAGTTTGACTGTGATGGTGCTAGGTTCGCAGTCCTTGGGAAGTTGCCTAGACCATTTAATTGGCAGTGGTTCAGAACACTTAGCCAAGTAGACTTGTCCATCCTTCCACCGGAAAGCAGACTTAGTAAACTCTGCACTACCTCCACTGCGTTTCTTCTTGAAGTTAGGGTATTTCGCTCTACCAGCAAAGAAGTTAGTAAATGCTGTTTGCAGATGTCTCAAGCCTTGTTGCAGTGGTACACAACTAACCTCATTGAGAAATTGGAGGTCATCAAGTTTTTTCCACTGCGTCAACATAGTGGAAGTTTGAGCGTAATCTACTCGCTCTTGTTTCTCATACCAAGCTTCTGTTCTCGCTGCCAAGGCTCGGTTAAAAACCAACCGCACACAACCAATCGTCCGGCGCAATATCTGTTCTTGCTCGGCAGTTGGGTAAAAACGGTAGCGGGAGGCTTTTTCCATACTTCACATTTTACCACGTTCCATGTAAAGCCGTCCTCCGCTATCGCTCAAGGACGGGGTTTCTACCCATTTTTCTGATGATGAAGGTTTCAACTCAAGGAATAGAGCGTTTAAAACAACGTATTTGTGAACTTCATCCCTATGAGTTACCAGAGTTTGTTGTTATTGAGGTTGATAACAATGCTTCTCTGCGGGAGTATATTGACTTTGTTAAAGGAGAAACTCATCTGTATTAAGATAAATTAGTGTTATCAAGTTTCCTCACCAATCTCTTGATCACAATCTGCACTCGCGGGATCATCTTTCCAGCACTCCATAAGAAAGTCTAAGTCTGAGTTTTATGAAGTTTGAACGTTACTATTGCGGAGAAGCTGACTCTTGTGGCAATAGCGCAAGCACCCACATCCAAGCGCGGGATATCAGTCTTTACGAACTAGAGGAAACTTTTGGATTAGAGTTAGTTACCGATATTAATTTTTTCCCAGAATGGCGAGAAAATTTACCTTTACTAACAGATATTGAAAAATCATCTTTAGAAAGAGTAAAAAGCAATTATTCAAATTTAAGTAAACGCCGCCCCATGTCTGAAGAAGTAGTGAAGATGGTTGTGTTGTCACCACTACTTGATTTAGCTGGTTTTTATCAACCCAGTTTCGAGATTGAAACAGAAACGTCCACGGAAATTTCTGCTGTAGATGAAAACGTTATTGTTAAAGGTAGTATTGATGTTTTAGTTGTAAATAAAAGACTGTGGATACTGGTTATTGAATCTAAAAGCACTAAATTCGATGTGATATCTGCACTACCTCAAGCACTTGCTTACATACTCGACACTCCCAATGCTGAACGACCAACTTTTGGTTTGCTTGTCAATGGTAGAGAGTTTGTTTTTATCAAGCTAGTTCAGGCAGA
>NZ_JACJQL010000065.1 GCF_014696625.1 Nostoc parmelioides FACHB-3921 | reverse complement strand
CAACACTGTCAACGGTGGGCTGGGTGATGATAATATCACTGCTGGAGCAGGCAATGATGCCCTTAATGGTGGCGATGGCAATGACAACATCCAAGGTGGCGCGGGAAATGATATTCTTACTGGCTCGGCTGGAAAAGATGTCCTTGTTGGTGGTTTAGGCAGTGATCGCTTTGACTACAAAAACCTTAACGATTCACTTCTAGCTAACTTCGATTTGGTTACCGATTTTAATTCTACAATCGGCAACGACATCTTCTTAGTCAGTTCTGCGCGGACAGCTTTTACCAATGTTGGAGCCGTAGCTAGCTTGGATACAGCAGGCATTAGTGCCAAACTCACAGATGCTTTCTTTATAGGCAATGCAGCTGCTCAATTTACTTTAGGAAGTCGTACTTTTGTTGCGATCAATGATGCAACTGATGGTTTTAATACCAACACCGATGCCATCATTGAAGTAACAAGTCTAACAGGAACTCTTGGATTGAGCAACTTTACAACAGTGTGATTGTCGGTAGAAAGGCATAGCAACAGGTTAAGGTTATCAACTCAAGTCAATATCGCAAAAAAATGTTGGGTTGCCTCAGCTTATATGTCCTTACTGCGATCTCATTCATACTGGGCAATAATCAATGTTATTTTTCGGTAAGTTATCTGTTCACACAATAGGAAAATTAGGCACCTAATTTTCCTACTTTTTTTTGAGAAGCAAGCAATAGTAATAGATGGGAGAGCGAGTTTTGTACAAGCCCCTTGCCCGCTCATGCCTTACAGAAGAATTGCAAATATAGCTAAAAGCAATTAAGTAACTAAATATACTTACTTAATTTTAGGTTCATCTGTGGTTGATAATCTTATGGGAACCAATGCTTCCCAAATCTTGCCAACGAGCGAACGCCAAGTTAGACCATTGGTTCCCTTATAACCAGAACAACAATGAAGCCTCGATCTAGGAAGAATGCTTCAGGAATAGGGAAAAAGAGGTATGTCGATCTAGGGGGGACGTATTGGAAATAGGGATTTGGGGCGTTAATAACATAAATAAAGGAATGAAGTCTTTCTGGTGATAGACTTCATTCCGTTGCAGGCGATCGCCGAGGACGATGAGCTGTGAAAGCAGACATTTTCATGCAGAGTTACACGTTCTAGCCCTTTTGTGTAATGGGGCTGACTATATACTGATGTGACAAATGGTACGGTAAGGGAACTAGAAATTTTACGTGACCGTGTTTTGTCTGAACTGAAGTTAGGTAAGCAAGCTACTGGGTATAAAACTGCTCAGAAGGTTCTCAATCGTTTTATTGCTGAACTACTCCATTCAGTTTAGCTGCTTGGGGAATTCGCCAACGATATCGGTATCTCGGCGGCCACCCGGTATAACCTTATCTGGAGATCGCCTAAATGTTGATACTCATCATGAGATCCTCTAATGGAAGTCCTGGTTCCAATATTGATGATTTTTCCCGAATGAGCTGTTTGAGTAAATCCGATCCATATACTGCAACTGAGTTGTATCGAATTGATGAAAGTACCCATGTTAAAGATCGTTGAGAGAAGCGTATTTTGTCCTGTGTCTGTTGGTCGTATTGACTATAATCTCCCATTGATACATGATTAGGATTTCCAGCATCATCATATTGTTTAAAGTTAGCCCATGAGTGCAGGAAACTTGAATGGTAAATGATGTACATTAACAGACTTTTAAGCTCTGATGAATCGTATTTGGGTGGTTGGTCTCCGGAGTAAAGACTTCGTTCTTTTAATTCAGCAAAAAGTTCGTCAACCTGAATCGCATTTACTTCGGTGCGAAGTTCATCTTCAAATGGTTGTAGTAAACCCTGTTCAACATAATTGTTAAGTAGTTCCCAATAGGCTGTTGCCGCAGGTGTAAAAAGGTCTCCGGGAATATCACGTGGCAAATCAGCGATTGGATTCCACATATAACTCAGTTTACTTAATTCATTTTTCATTACATCAACAATAGATCCCTGCGTTAGCATGGAGGCGATAGGGATGAAACCTGTTGAACCGATAATCTTTGGAACAGCTGATGAGTTGATAAATATCAGCCCCTCAAGATGAGGATTAATAAACGCCCGCACAGGATGAGTGGGAGCGAGCCTTCTTTTTATAGCCATAACATATTGTTCAATGTTGAAGTGACAACGGGCTAAATGAAGTTTCAGCTCTTGTGAAAGGAATTCGGCTTGCAGGTAAGTACGTTTAGCATATTGCCATTGTTCTTGGCATGGCGTAATTTCATGATCATCTATTTTTATTGAATGCAGCTTGACACCATTTTGTTTATCAACAAAAAGCCGACATTGAACAAAATCAGGAAAGTGCAAGCCTGGCTTGATGTCATATTTTGCCAGATTGTGAGTAAGCTCATGTGTCCAGCCTTCTTGACCAGAAGATTCGCGAATTGCACCTGGATTGTACCCATTGAGCCGACGTTCTAAAAAGTAGCTGTCAGGGATATCGGTGGGATCAGTAGTGCCAACTGCCAAATCCAAAGCTGTAGTAGGCATGGCTGATACAAGTGCTTCAATCTTGTCGTGTTCACCGTCTGAAGGGTATGAATTATCTGTAAGAAAATTATATTTCTCTAATAGAAAAAGGAATCTTTTAGAAGGAATTTCAGTCACTGGGAGAGGGAAATAAACTGGTTTTCCAGGCAAATCATCCTTACTTCCATACAAATACTGAGTGCGTTCAGCACGAACAATGGAGCCAAAATAATGAACTAAGGCACCAGACACTCCCAGTGATGCAAAATCATCTACACTATATGAATTTGGAAGTTTTAAATCATAATGAGTATTGCCCGGATTGTAGGCAATTTCTTGATAATAATCATTTTCAGATTCATCTTGATTAAGCACTATGGCTGCTATATCGAGCCAAGGGTAGGTGTTTGGATCCCATATATTACTGCAATCTACAGCCACATCCTCAATCGATCTGAATTGGGCTTGCAAGACGTACTCCACAATGTTTCCGTCAGTCAATCGTTGGCGAAACTCATTTCTTAGATAATTTTTTTCGCGAGTATCGCCCCGTTTTCTGGGTAATACCAGTCTAGGGCCTATTTCAACACTGTCATCTAATAAACCGCCTTCTGTGCTTTGATTAGGATTTAAAAGGCGAAAGCGGGCGTAACGGGATTTCTTTTTGGAATCCACCCATTCATAACAAAGCTGTGTGTGGTAGTACAATTCAGTAAACGAATCTGGATTGCGTAAGGCTGCCTCCACTGCATACCTTCTTAAACTGCCACTGGCAAGCATATCACTTTTTTGATGAAAATCTGAACCAAAAAATTGATGATACAATCGGGCTGTTGGGAGTCCGAAAACTTCACCAGTATTGAGTACAAGATCCAGTAGTCGTGGCTTACTTAGGTCATCACCGATATTTCCAATTCTAATAGCTGAACCACGACCGTTTATAAGAGCATCATCTTTTGCACCACCCACAATATTTGCATGACGAAAAATGACATCATATTTTTTACCTGGGGTGAATAGCGAATGAGAGGGGACATCACTGCTATGCAATACGGTTAAGTTCCCTTTGACTATAATTCCGTCGGTATGCGTTCCACGGCCTCTTAGTGCAAGACCAGCAGCAGAGAACATGGCTTGCAACTCAAGCATGATTTTTTGAGATTCTGAATCCAATAAATTTAACAACTTCAAGTAAGTATTCAAATCCATGATCTAATCCCCCAATAGGTTGACCTTATCCAATGCGATGTAAATTCAATTCAACTCAACTACTAATCATCAAAAGTGGCTCCTTCAAATCTCAATTGGCGGTACAATCCCCGCTTAATCCCGCCACTAGAGCCAAACTAAGCCTCAAATCTATTCAGATGGTTAAATGGTATTCCTGTCCCGATCTCGTTTGATTAATATTGGTGAAAGATTGAGTGATTTAATAATTAATATTTTTTCACAAGCCAAGTATTGTTTTATGTTCTACCCATCTGGCAACATAACTTTGCTAAAGTTAAACCCTGATGAAACATTTGTAGACTTATCGGGGTGTAGTACAAGATTTATGCAAGTTCGCAAATAATTTTGAATAAAATAACGTAAAAAGCTACAATATGGGGTTTTTTGTACGTCCCCTCGAAAAGGGGGAATAGCAAAAACGAAGTTTGGCATTATTACCTTCAAATCCTTGTAAGCTTTGCTTTTCCCCCCAACGTGTCTCAGAAACTATACGAGTTGAGACACTCCTGTATTGTGTCTCTTTTTATGTCTCAAAATGCAATTCTTAGATCGTCTAAGGACTAATGAGACTCTCCCAAACCTATAGCTCTATGAAGGTTTGCACTATTTTAAAGGTCAAGCACCATTCTTGATTAAATTCCTTAATCCCCCTTTCCGAGGGTTTGTATAAAAAACCCCAACTATGTTTTAGTGATCGCCGATATAGCACCCCTTTGCAAAGTGCAAAAATGCGGCTCTCTGACTCCAGGCGCTACGAAACCTCTCCCTAAACAAGAGCGATCGTCCAAAACAAGTAATAAAGAGATGCCGAACCACTGTTTCAAAAAGCTTTGAGAATTGCTGAACTTACGTTGGGGGTAGATCATCCCAGCACAGTTACTATCCATAAAAATTTGAAATACTTGCGGGATAATTAAGCTTAACACCAGTCTTATTAAAAATTATAAACAAGCTCAATAAGATTCCACCTATGAGCCAGAACGTGTAATGAGGATATGCCGATCTAACCGGGACGCAGCACGACTAAGATTTTCGAGCATTAACAGCATAAATAGAGCGACGAAATTTCTGATGATGAGCTACAGCCCACGGCAGACGATCGCCCTTGGCGATGAGCCGTGAAAGCAGACATTTTCATACAGAATTACACGTTATAGCCCTTTTTTGGAGTCCTGCATGAACTATGAGCCTTAACAATAAGCTAAAGAGAGATTGCTTCCATTAATTGCGTAATTGAGAACAGAAACAATGTATTAATAGTAAAATATGATACCGCACTAAAGAGGTAGTAAATGGAGCCATTAACTGCTGGTGCGATCTCTATCGCTGGGCGTTCCTTGCCATCGCCTAAACTAATATCCCCGAACAGGAAGGATCACCAAAAGTTGCCAAGACCTAAATTATGATTCAAAGGACACTTGCTCCCGTCGCGGCTCAACTATTTGCTTAATACAATCTTTCGTACTCTAAATTAAAACACTGCTTGAGCCATTGCTTAATTTCATTACGAGATGGACTAACTCTGGAGTTTAATGTACCAATAGGTAATATCTCTCGTAACTGTGCCATCTGCGGTGAACGGTCATGTTCTTCTATAAGTTTCCCATTATCAAAGATTAGCTCATAGACAGTTCTGAACTCGTATGCAGGGGGAAAGCCCATCCCATAATACATCTCGCAGATGGAGTCGTTTCCCAGTAACAAACCACCAGTAAAGGGAATCAACTTCCGTATAGCATCTATTTTACAGTCCGATGACTCCCAACCCCAAGACTTTGTATATTGAGTAGTTGGTTTACCAAACAGCTTCAATAACCGCTTCAAATGATCTGCTTCACTTAACCCAATATTAAGTTTTGTAAGAAACAGAGATGTATCAGTGACTTCATAAGTGCAGTAATAACCTCGCCAGCAAGCAGTAGAAATTATATCGAAATTGATGCCATACTTTACTGGATTAAACAACCTATAACCATTGGTACTAGCAAGGGTAAAAGACTTCTTCTGATATAAGACTGTATCGTAAATTTGTTCAGTCATTGACTTAATTTTTAGTTGCAGTTTAGTCATCAATGCTAGTGTAAAGAATAGCTTTGCTGCATCCGCAATTTTATTTAAATATTGGTAGGAGAGTTTTGTTGAAATACTGTTAAATGTTAAAAATTTAGTTTGTTGATTTAAACATTCTGTAAGGGTGCGGGGGAAAGATATTTTTCATCTATGATTGTGAAATTTTTTCATTGGGACTGTCTTCTGCCTTCCCCCAACCTGACCAAAAGTTACCAAGAACCACATTATGATTCAAAGGACAGTAAGTTTCAGTTCGATTGCTTATTTACCCCCAATCTTCAGTGGGAGGTTCTCCAACAAAGATTGCACCTCGTTGAATTAGGTCTTCTTTTATCTGTTTTGAAATTCCTTGATTGTTTCCAAATCGGGCTTTTTCTACATTTGCACCACTCAGATTGGCATCCTGAAGGTTGCTACCAATTAGATTGGCATTTCTCAAGTTAGCATTTCTCAAGTTAGTACCACTCAGGTTGGATTGAGCCAGCATTGTATTACTCAAATCAGCATGGTTTAGGAAAGCACGGCTCAGGTTGGCTTTGTTCAGATTTGCTCCTTTCAAATTGCCATACCTCAAGTCGGATTGATTGAGCTTGGCTTCAGTTAAGGTTGAATGATTGAGATTTACACAATTTGCACTAACATTGCTTAGGCTAGGATTATGTAATGACATTTTCTCCGCTAAGGCAATCAGAGCATGAGCGCGATTTGACTCAGACTGAATTTCTCTGATGGCGGCGAGTGCTTCACTTAACAAATCAGGTGGCAGTTTCTGTGCTAAGTCTCTCAGTGCATCGGCGCGATATGACTCAGGGCGAATTACCGTGGCGGCGGCGAGTGCTTCTGGTAACACAGAAGGCAGTTTTTCTGCTAAGGCAATCAGGGCATCGGCGCGATATGACTCATCATGAATTTCCCTGATGGCGGTGAGTGCTTCACTTAACAAATCAGGTGGCAGTTTCTCTGCTAACTCTTTCAGTGCATCGGCGCGATATGACTCATCATGAATTTCCCTGGCGGTGGCGAGTGCTTCACTTAACACAGAAGGCAGTTTATCTGCTAACTCTCTCAGGGCATAGATGCGATTTGACTTATCCCGAATTTTCCTGACGGCGGCGAGTGCTTCTGGTAACACAGAAGGCAGTTTCTTCGCTAAGGCAATCAGGGCATTGGTGCGATTTGACTCATAGTGAATTTCCCTGATGACGGCGAGTGCTTCACTTAACAAATCAGGTGGCAGTTTCTCTGCTAACTCTCTCAGGGCATTGTCACGATGATACTCATGATGAATTTCCCTGATGGCGGCGAGTGCTTCTGGTAACACAGAAGGCAGTTTCTGTGCTAAGGCAATCAGGGCATGGACGCGATTTGACTTAGGTTGAATTTCCCTGATGGCGGCGAGTGCTTCACTTAACAAATCAGGTGGCAGTTTCTCTGCTAACTCTCTCAGGGTAGAGGCGCGATTTGACTCATCCTGAATTTCTGTGGCGGCGGCGAGTGCTTCTGGTAACACAGAAGGCAGTTTCTGTGCTAAGGCAATCAGGGCATGGACGCGATTTGACTTAGATTGAATTTCCCTGGTGGCGGCGAGTGCTTCACTTAACAAATCAGGTGGCAGTTTCTGTGCTAAGGCAATCAGGGCATGGGCGCGATTGGACTCATCCTGAATTTCCCTGATAGCGGCGAGTGCTTCACTTAACAAATCAGGTGGCAGTTTCTGTGCTAAGGCAATTAGGGCATCGGCGCGATTGGACTCATCCTGAATTTCCCTGATAGCGGCGAGTGCTTCACTTAACAAATCAGGTGGCAGTTTCTCTGCTAATGCAATCAGGGCATCGGCGCGATTTGACTTAGGTTGAATTTCGCTGATAGCGGTGAGTGCTTCACTTAACAAATCAGGTGGCAGTTTCTCTGCTAACTCTCTCAGGGTAGAGGCGCGATGATACTCAGGCTCAATTTCCGTGGCGGCGGCGAGTGCTTCTGGTAACACAGAAGGCAGTTTCTCTGCTAAGGCAATCAGTCCATAGGCGCGATTTGACTTATGCCGAATTTTCCTGACGGCGGCGAGTGCTTCTGGTAACACAGAAGGCAGTTTCTCTGCTAACTCTCTCAGGGTAGAGGCGCGATTTGACTCATCCTGAATTTCCCTGGCGGCGGCGAGTGCTTCACTTAACAAATCAGGTGGCAGTTTCTGTGCTAAGGCTCTCAGGGTAGAGGCGCGATGATACTCAGACTGAATTTCCCTGGTGGCAGTGAGTGCTTCACTTAACAAATCAGGTGGCAGTTTCTGTGCTAACACTCTCAGGGCATGGGCGCGATTGGACTCATCCTGAATTTCCCTGGCGGCGGCGAGTGCTTCACTTAACAAATCAGGTGGCAGTTTCTCTGCTAACTCTCTCAGGGGATTGGTGTGAGGATACCCACCCCGAATTTCCGTGGCGGCGGCGAGTACTTCACCTAACAAATCAGGTGGCAGTTTCTGTACTAACTCTCTCAGGGCATCGGCATGAAGATACTCATCCTGAATTTCCCTGATGGCAGCCAGTGCTTCACTTAAGACAGAAGGCAGTTTCTCCACTAAGGCAATCAGGGCATCGGCGCGAAGATACTCAGGCTGAATTTCCCTGACTGCGGCGAGTGCTTCACTTAACAAATCAGGTGGCAGTTTCTGTGCTAACTCTCTCAGGGCATCGGCGCGAAAATACTCATCCTGAATTTCTCTGGCGGCGGCGAGTGCTTCACTTAACACAGAAGGTAGTTTCTCTGCTAACGCTATTAGGGTGGAGGCGCGAAAATACTCATCCTGAATTTCCCTGGCGGCGGCGAGTGCTTCACTTAACACAGAAGGCAGTTTCTCTGCTAACTCTATCAGGGTAGAGGTGCGAAAATATTCATCCTGAATTTCCCTGGCGGTGGCGAGTGCTTCACTTAACAAATCAGGTGGCAGTTTCCGTGCTAAGGCAATCAGGGCATCAGCGCAAAGATACTCATCCTGAATTTCCCTGGCAGAGGTGAGTGCTTCACTTAACAAATCAGGTGGCAGTTTATCTGCTAAGGCAATCAGGGCATGGGCGCGATTTGACTCATCCTGAATTTCCCTGATGGTGGCGAGTGCTTCTTTTAAATTAATCCAGTCTGTGTTGCTCAGAATGGTGCTTTTTAAATCAGCACCACTCAAATTAGCACCACTCAGATTAATGCCAGATAAGTCAACTTCGCTTAGGATTGCCCCACTAAGATCGACACCTGAAAAATTATTTTCACCTGCATCTAAACGACTCAAAAACTCTTCAACATCCATACTAAGTTTTGTAATGGAGGGCTGGAGTTAGTGTTCCCAAAAAAGATTGAGCCATTGATACGCAATAGAAATGCGAGACAGTTGCTTGTAAACCATTGATAGTCTTGGCTGTGGCAAATAAAAGTAAGAAATTGGGGGCTGGATTTTCTTTCTTTTGAAAGTATTATTTCTCTCTGCTCTCTTGAGGCGATCGCCCTCTACCTCGACCTCTCAACAAGCTTACGCCACATTACCTACTTCAAAGCCTTATCATTAAAACAGTTTAGCGACTAATTAAATTCCATGTCTTACTTTTTTACTTGTAAGTACTAAATTGATCCCGAAAACAGATGTTTTCGGCTTGCTATTTTTTAATACTTAGCCTTTACCAAGGGAAATTGGGCTATGTCGATCTAGGCGGGTCGCGGCACGGATGCGGGTTTCGAGCGTTATCTTAACAATTAAAGAAATGATATTTTTCTGGCAATAGGCAACTCCTCACCGTAAGCGATCGCTTCTAGCACGGGTTGTAGTTCATCGCCTCAGTTAATATTATTTAACTGGGTAATATAATCCATCTTCACCAAAACGCCAGCCACGAGAACCGGGATCTCGATGTCGGCTCCATGATTCAAACTCTGACGGACTTTTGTTTTCTCGTTCTCTGGAAAGACTTAATTCATCAACACCCAATCTTCGAGCTAGATTTTCCCCAGCCAAGGATTGAATTTCCACTGATTTAGCATGGAACTGATGAGATGATGATGAAAATTGCCTTCTGCCTGTATTTCCTTGTTGTCGAAGCTGCCCCAGTGCATTGTTGAGTTGGGCAAGGTTCTTGGCGACAGTTTCTAACTTTTCTTCCAGTTTATTTAGTTGTTGCGCTTGTTGCTGGGTGGATGTTGATTCTATACCTTGTTCTATACTCTGGGCGAGTTGCCCTAAAACAGTTTCAATTCGCTGTAAGCGATTTTCTATACTACTTTCTATACTCGAAGTGTTATTAACCTGATTTGCTTCCAGTGTTGAGAGTCGGTTAATTATCTGGTGTAGAACATCTTCTATACCGTTTTCAACAACTTCTGTCTCTCCTAGTATATGATGCAGACCATGAACTACCAACTCTGTTGCTGAGGTGTTGCGCTTTTTGGCCTCGGCTCTGAGTGATTCAACTAAAGATTTGGGAAGTTTAAAATTTACCGATTCCCGATCTATAGCCATTAAAACACCCACGCTTCAGCAATACTCATCTTTAGTTAGCTTACAGCTTGTTGGTATGTTCGTTGAAATTTTTGCCTTCAACCGCATTGTAACAAAGATTTCGGGTAGCTTGTATAAGCTACACCTATTCTGATACCTTCAGGTGATCATATTAATCATGCAGTAATGTCAAAAAACCCTCAAGGACAACCTAATTGGCAACCTATTAGCAGACTGCCCCTCATCGCACAGATGATTGAGCAAGGATTGTCAGATGCTCTAACCCAGTACCAAAACTTACAAGAGGCTCAGAATCGTCCCCATGTTCTTGATGATTACACAGTAGGGCGAGTAATTCAGGTGTTTGGGGAAGAAACGTTGTCTAATTGCTGGTGACTTGCCATTGAGATAACGAGCGCAAACATTGGTATCTAATAAATATCTCACACTATTTCTTCCCTTATCTCAAAATCACCCTCAGAATCGATAATAATCGGGTCATCTTGGCAGATACCATAGGTCTGCTCAAAAAAACCACTTGGCCAGCCCAATTCTTCTGGTGTTATCACTGTTGTCGATGACTCTAATTGTTGATAAATCACCATCACTTCTATTTCCTTGTCCGTTATACCCAGTGGTATCTCTAAATGCAAAATGCCATCAGAGCCTACATGAGAACATAACTTGATACTTTGCATTGTTTTCTCCAAACCACTGAATTTATTTTAAAGTTTCTTCACTAAGACATATAGTTTTTTACTCAACACCCTCAACAATAGGAAATAAAGGACTTCCAGGCGACCATAATTCTGTACTATTTGGGTTTTCATCATAGAGATATACAAATTTAGGGATGGCGTTCCACAGACCGCAGGCAATGATGCTACGCCCCACAGGAAGCGATCGCCTGGAGAAAATTCACAATTAATCTTCCTGGGAAGCTGAAGCTTGTTCCTTAGCTACAGCTTCAGCAATAACCTGCCGTAGCCATTCGGAACGATTTTTCTTAGCTCTCACATACTGATCCAAATCCTCTGGAAGCATAACGGAGATAGGCTTTGTATCATGCTTTACTCCTACCCCTTTTGGTTGGAAGCGAGTTTCATAATCTTTTCTCATAATTGTTAGCTCATTCTCATAACCATAATCTAACACATCCCGCATATATGCGGCAACATATTAGTTATTTTAATAGAAAATTATTGCTAAAACACTTGATAAATCCGCATATATGCGGGATAATAATGATATAAGGAAATAGGAAAAGGAGCGCCACAAAGACTCCCGGTAACGGAATCGAACCGAAGCGTGAAGTTAAAGATGTAGCGCCAGTAACCTAAAGCCTTAGACAACAAAAAGAGTGATCCCGACTGCGAATCTTGATCACTCTTTTTGAGTTTTAAACACTAAAAGGATTGTAACACATGAATTTGTTTTCTAACACCCTCATATTTCACTCAGAAATAGAAGCGCAATTAGTAGCAGAGCAAGTTTACAACTGTCATCTTGAAGGCAATCTTTTAATCGTTCCTTTTCAAGAACAAAGGGCAGTAGATTTAGCAATTAGTTTAGTTGATGTTGACTCACCAATAGTTGAAGGTGCAAGCTGTTTGCTTCCATTTCCCAAGCATGAGCGTGAATGTTTTGATGATGATGCACCACAGATTTATGTAGCTTGTCTATCTGCTTACAACAACAGCTTTTTACACGGGATGTGGATTGACTGTACACAAGATGCTTCGGACATTCAAGAAGACATTGAATGGATGTTATCTTGGTCGCCCTGCCGTAATTACGAAGCCTGTGAGGACTGGGCAATCCATGATTTTCAGAATTGGCATGGTATTCACCTTGATGAATACGAAAGTATAGAAAAACTAGCCGAACTTGCTCAAATATTATCAGAGCATGGCGCAGCCTACGCAGCTTATTATGAATACGACAGTAGTGAAGCTAGTGTAGAAGATTTTCAAGAACATTATTGGGGTGAGTACGAAAACGAACAAGACTTTGTTTATGACCAACTCGAACAACAGGGATTGATTAAGAACTTAGAAGATATGGGTATTCCTAGCTTCTACCTCGATTTTGAAGCAATAGCCCGTGATTGGTTTATTGACTCCTACTATTCAGTAGAAGAAAGTTATAAGAAAGTCTACGTTTTTAGTCGTCACTAATAAAATTAAGGGGGTAGTTAATAACTACCCCTTTATATTTAAAAAGTGACTAATTGACAAATTAATTTTGATAAAAATCATTTGTCAGCTTGAAAAACAGCCTCTTTAATTAACGTTGACGATTGGATTTTTTTGGAGATGTTTGTTTAATGTAATCACTAGGAATGACCACAGTTTTTTTATCCAATCGCAAAAGGTAACAGTAACTTTTGGTATTGGGACAGGCGATCGCAGAAGGGAAGTTAAGACCCGAAGCGAAGCCCAAGGATAAGTAAATTGCAAACGATCCCAGATAAACTAGCCAGCCTGACCAACCAGACCCAATCCACCGAGCAAAATAAATTAAATTTACTCGGAATTCGTGAGAGTGCTGACTTCTCAATTGGGCTTGTTTTTGTTCAGCTTCAATCCATTGCTGAGATTGATTGAGTTTGTCTAAAGCTATCTGGATAGCCCGAATGTTGGCTTTTGCCTCAATAGTTTTATGTGCCTTGACCTCAATCGTGCGTTTTTCTTCAACTATTCGGATATTGACCCATTCTCCGATGTCGGTGGCAAGCTCATTAAAGGCGGCTGCAACGGGAATATCGGGGAAGTCTGCTTTTTTCCCATGACTTTGGCCTTAAATGCCTCTCGTAGTTGCTGCCACTCCTGTTGAAATTGGGGCGATCGCATTTCCTCTAATAAAGATTGCAAATACAGTTTGGGTAGTCCAGCCATATCACCTTTAGCTTTCTGTCGCACCATTTCTCTGATTAATTCTCGCTCTTCCTCACCTAACAAAGCGGTAGTATCTCCAAGCTCTTGCAAAAGCGCATCAGTATCTACATCCGCTTCTGGCATAGAGTCATTGGTACTTAATCCAAAATGCTGTGCCACTTCCTCAACGGATTTACTTTGCTTTTTAATTAAATCGCCAGCCTCAAGGAAGCGATCGCATTCAGCCTGAGAGTATTCATCCTTTTCTGATAGCCCACAGGACTGTAATACTTGCATTGTTTCTAGCAGGCTGAGTTTAATCCCTTTGTCACGGGCCTTAGCTAGTAACTCAGTAGTATCTAAGGGTTTGGACTTCCTTTTCTTCTTACCTTCTGGAGCATCATTTTCTGGGGTAGAAGATGTATCAGAGTTCTGTTGTTTGACTAACTCAACCGCTTGTTGAAAATCGACCGCCGCAATTTCTTCATCGCCATACTCCTCTTTATCCACAGGCAACCCGCAAACTTCCAGAGTTGCATTCACATCTTCTGCTGATAAAGCATACATATTCTGTAAGGCCTCTTTTGTATAAGGCATATTACCCCTCACTAATTAAATAATCCTTCAAAAGTGCCGTCATCTTCGTGATGTATCAACTGCTCTAAATCTGGCTGCGAAGCATGGTCTGATGCTTCAGGAGCAGTTAATGGTTGCAAATCAAGCTCAACCTTTGGTGTTTTGGTCACTGGTCGAATAGGTTTTGTAGCTGTGGCAGGCTGTAATACAGCATCTTCTAAATCCAGACCGAAACTTTCAACCAGATAGCTAATATGCAGCTTTAAGCGATAAACCGCGTTCTTAGCAGACTGCTTTAATTCCTCATCTGAACACCCTGCATTCCTCATTGCAAACGGTAGCCAATAGGCGGACAGGGCAGAAAATAGTTTATCTCTCTCGCTCAGAACTAAATTCTCCTTGGCTTTGAGAAAGTTGACTAAGGCAACATTAGATTCTTGAGCTTCCAACGCAATACGGCATCGGTACTCGATTGGCTTATCCATTGGCAGTACCTACCTGTACTTTATTTTGCCTCATACTGTTACCACACAGGTAGAAAAATAATCCATAAACATCGGTTAATCGGTATTGCAGGGATTTGGCAGCCACTTGAGAGAAATTACTGGTGATTTGTGATTCCAAATGATCACACCAGTTAACTGTAGTTGCCGAAAACAAGTTATTTAGTTGAGAACGAAAATAGTGAGCAGTACCACCACCAATAATTACTTCATCAACATCGCGGGGAACTTGCAACTTTAACCAATTGGACAACATCATCCAGTATTCTTTTCTGCCGTTAGTCACAGCAGTTTTAATTGTGGCTAACTCATGTTCTTTGTAAGCAACATCGACAGCCGCCAATTCTTCTAGGGCTTTAGGATTAATATTTCGCCCCGCTTTACAAATTGCCGCCGTTAACTGATGGGCATTCAAGCCGGATGTTTGCGCCATTACCGATTCAATCATTTTGGAGAATCCCAACGGTTCTGTTTTCCCCTTGCTCATTTCCCCGCGTTCAATCACTAGGATAGAAGTATCGCGGTATCCCAGCATGATCACAGCAATGGTCTGGTCTTTGATACTAGAACCAGGGGCGCGACCTCTAGTTAGGATACCTCCACCTTCCGGTAAGCAGATAAAAGCATCCACTACAAAGGATTTGGACTGTTCTTTGAACTTATAATCAGCTAATGCTTTGGTGATTAGCTCCCCAAATAAGGCCCTATCTTGGTACTCACCCCACGGAAGTAAAATACCTAATCTGATTGAGGAGTTATTTGGTAACTCATGTTTATCTGCGATCGCTCCTACCATCGCCAAGACTTTAGGTAAAGCTAATTCAAACTTGCGGCGTTGCAGTTGCAAATCTGCATTAAAGCGCTTTCTTGCTAAAAAGCCCACAGCTTGGAAGTTGTCTTGATATTCAATCCAAGCACTATTCTCAGGGGAAGAGCTACCCACTTTACTTTGTTCATAAGCTTGTAAACTTTCTAGAGGGACTGTAGCGACTTCCGGCTCCATCAAAATCAGTTCTGGTTTAAAGCTTTCCAAGGTGTAAAAACATTTGAGAAACGAACCACCCGGATCTACTGCCAGCGTTAATGGGTTCATAAAATTTGATGACTCAGTAGATGAAAATCTTGGTAACAAAACACATCAGCGTGCGCTGCCTGTTTTATGTGAAATCTATGGTAAACTCTCGTGATTCTCATGTTAATACTATGTGAAAACTATGTCATTTTTATGGGAACTCTAAGTTTCTTAACATGGAAGCAATGTTAAATCCTTGGTAAAACTATGGCAGTTTCACGGCAAATTCATGTCAGTTTTATGTGAAAACCATGTCACCACCAAAAAATAAACTTTTCGCACAGTACGCAAAAAAGTTTTGCCAGAAAAAAGCACTTGTTTTAAAATTTAGTTGGGCAGAGAAATTCTGTATTAACTAATATAAAGTTTTGAATTACAAAATACTACATCAAGTAAATGCTTCGCTTTTGAAGACCCAAGCGCATCAAATGATGTCGATGTGTTATTGGGTAAATAGCTGTTACTGGAGTAGTCAATCATTATCCAGAAACAAATCTTCTGCTGATGTAGTAATTCGAGTAGCTGATTTCCAACAAGTTAACTGGGTAGGGTTTAATTTTTGTAAATACCATAAACAGGCAGTAGAAATATTTCAGATATTGCCTAAGAGTGAAAAATTCTTTTGTGAGCTAAAGCCCAACTGTTGCGCCTCATTTAAAGTGTGGTGTGTTGATGAAATTCACTTTGAAAACTTAATAAGCGAACTCAACAATTATGCAGATATAGAACTTGAATTTATCATCAGCAATCCTCATCAAATACCTGAACTGTTCCAACCTTTAAACCTGACATTCTATGAGAGGAGTGTTCAGTGCTAACAGGAAAAAACACAGAACCCCAGCAAGCAGTACATTACTTCATGGAAGGGTATTACCAAGAAGGTGCTTCACGCTGGTGTGGTAAAGGTGCGAAGAAATTAGGATTGTCAGGAGCAGTGGATGATCAAGAAACCTTCTTCAACATTGTCAATGGGTTGTCGCCTGATGGCAGCCAAAACCTCTGTGCCAGAAAGTTAGACTCTTCACAACGACGAGCAGCAACAGACTTTACTTTCTCTGCACCGAAGAGTGTGAGTTTGCAAGCGTTGGTAGATGGGGATGAAAGGCTGATTACTGCTCATCAGTTAGCAGTGCAAAAAACCATTAAACTGATTGAGGAACGTTATAGCTACACCAGAGCCACAACCGAGAAAGGGCAGCAACTAATCAGCACTAACAACCTAGTCATCGCCGAGTTTGACCACATCGAAACTAGGGAACTAGATCCGCATCTCCACACTCATGCTTTAGTCATGAATATGACGCAGCTTGAAACTGGTCAGTGGTACAGTCTTTTCAATGATGAGATTTTCAAAAATAAGAAGTTTCTGGGCATGGTGTACCAGAACCACCTAGCTCTTGAGGTACAAAAGCTAGGTTACGAGGTAAAAGCAAGAGAACACGGGCAGTTTGAGATTAAAGGCTTTCGAGATGAGGATTTAAGAGAGTTTTCTAAACGACGGCAGCAGATACTGAATGCAGCAGGGGAAAACGCAACTTGGGCAGAGCGAGAAGCGGCTTGGACTGCTACTCGTAACATCAAGCAGAAAATCAACCCGAATGAGTTGAAAGCAAAGTGGCGAGAGGAAGCGGCAGCACTGGGTATCCAATTTGTAGAACCTCTTGAGGCACAGCCGGAGCTACAGCCCCGGTTAGTGAGTTATGAGAATTTAGAGGAGGCGATCGCTCACTGTTCAGAAAGAAATGTAGCTTTTACTCAAGAAGACTTAGAAAAATTCATTCTCAATCAAGGACTAGCCACAGATGTAAGCCTTATCGAGCCGTTAGTTAAAGCTAACTCGGAATTACTCAGCTTATCTCCCGAAAAGCGCGACTTTACAACACTCGCAGCAGTTAATCGAGAACTGGCAACTATTAAATTGATGCAGTCTGGGCAAGGTAGAGTTAGTCCTCTGGCTCACCCGGAAGTAGTGGAAAACCATTTGGAAACAACTGCTTTGAACCCGGATCAGCGTCGAGCCGTCCTAGATGCGGCAACTACAACTGACCAATTTACGGCATGGCAGGGGGTAGCCGGTGCTGGTAAAACTTTCGCTCTCAAGGAGTTGAAGGAAATCGCCACCACTTCAGGCCATACCATTAAAGGCTTTGCCCCCAGTTCGATGGCTGCTAAGGTTTTGGGTCAAGAGTTGGATATCCAAGCCGAAACTGTTGCTAGGCTGCTAGTTTCTGAGCCACAAGCAGAAATTGAACCAAATCAAATTTGGGTGGTGGATGAAGCAGGGTTACTTAGTGCCAAAGATGCCCTTGCTCTTCTAGAACGGGCAACCCTTGAGCAAGCCAGAGTTTTGTTAGTAGGAGATACAAAACAGTTATCAGCAGTAGAAGCTGGCAACCCGTTCAAGTCTTTGCAACAGGCGGGAATTAAGACCAGCCACTTAAATGAATCTTTGAGGCAACGTGCGCCGAAGCTGAAATTAGCAGTAGACTTAATTGCTGATGGTCAAATTGAGGAAGGATTTAACCGTTTGGATGAAAACGGTTGTATTGAGACTGTAACGGCAGAATCCAAAATTGCGGCGATCGCCCGTGACTATATAACAGCCACACCCGAACAAAGAGCGCAAACCCTCGTATTAGCTGGAACCAATAAAGAGCGTTTGGCAATTACGCAAGCGATTCGGGAGCATTTAAAAACTGAAGGTAGTTTAGGGACTGCGACCACCATCACCCAACTGCAAGCCAAAGACTTAACTTCCGTGCAAATGCGCTACACCCATAACTTTGAATTGGGTGATATGGTCATGCCCACTCGCAGTTCCAAACGCCGGGGGTTGGAGAAAGGCCAATTATATGAAGTAGTTGGTAAGGATGATGACGGGCTAAGACTCAAAGCTCCTGATGGGCAACACTTTCAGGTAGACACGGGATTTAGGAAAGCGGTTTACCAACGTCAACTCCTTGAAATTGCCCTGGGCGATCGCCTACGCTGGACAAAAAATGATCGTCAATTAGGACGACGCAACGGTCAGGAGTTTGTAGTTAAGGGCATTGCTGGTTCTAACGCTCAAATCGAGTATTTAGATAGTGGTCAAACTGAATTTATCAACCTACAACAAGCCCAACACTTGGATTATGCAACAGTCAGCACTACGTACAGTAGCCAGGGCAAAACGGCAGACCGAGTGCTGATAGCGGCGGATTACACTATTGGGCAAGAAAGCTTTTATGTTGCAGTTAGCCGTGCTAGGTATGAATTAAAACTGTACACGGAAAATAAAGACGATTTACTAGCCCTAGCGCAGTCAAGTAGGGCTAAGGAAAATGCACTGGCGCTACTACGGCAGAAAGAATTAGAGAAGCAACGCCAGTCAAAACTAGAGAAAGAAAAGGTTACATCTACTGCGATTGTAGCGAAGGAACCGCGAAGCCCAGGAGCAGGGGAGCAGGGGAGCAGGGGAGCAGAGGAGAAATCCTATACTAATTCTTCCCCTATGCCCCCCAGGCCCTCTGCCCCAGAGCCTACTTCTACTCCCAAACTTGTTATTAAAAAACCAATCCCTAAAGCAGCACAGCCAAAAGTAGCCTTCTGGACTCCAGATAATGTGGCTGAAACGTCCGAACAGCTAGACTCCCAACACTGGCGAGAATTGGTATTTGGTAGTGCCATTCACCCTCTAATTGCTGCTTGTAATTTTAAAAGTCTGCACCAAACCAGAGATTGGGAGCATGAGGCTTGGGAATATCTGATGTACAGTGAGCATCTGCCACGCACGAACACAGGTAGATTATCGTTGGGAATCATGAGTAAGTATACTCATATTGAAGATGGCGGCTGGTGGTGTGATGCTGGCGTTAATCCCAAGTCTTTTGCTAACTTACAGCCTGGAGATAAACCTGATAGAACATTGTGGGGATGCTACAAACCGAATAACCCCAGAGAAAAAGCTGATAAACCCGGCAAATTTATTAAATATGAACATCCGCCCAAAACTGAACTTAGTATTTTCTTGCTTAATGTACCGGATGAGGTAGCAGACCGTATCTATGAAAAACATGGGGTACAGCCAAGCGAAAGCGATCGCTCTTGTGGATTTTGGTATTGTGTTTGGAAGCATAATCTACCAGTCACGATCACTGAAGGAGCCAAGAAAGCAGCCAGTCTGTTAAGCCAAGGTCATGCTGCAATTGGACTACCCGGAATTTATGCTGGTTATCGCAGTAAGGATGAGCTAGGGGAAAAGGTGAAAGCTAGACTCATGGACGAGTTAGCTGTTTTCGCCACACCAGGGCGCGAGTGTACCTGCTGCTTTGATTACGAGACGCGACCGGAAACTAAGCAGAACATAGAGATTGCTATCTCACGTACTGGTGGGCTACTGGAGGAACAGGGGGCTAAGGTCAAAGTGGTAACTTTGCCAGGGCCGGATAAAGGGGTTGATGATTTGATTGTGTCTCAGGGGCCACTCGCATACGAGAATGTATATTACGAAGCATCAACCCTCAAAGCATGGCGAGATAACAATAATCAACAACGACATACCCCACCAACACCACCTAAAAAATTAAGCGACTTTGAACGAAAACAACGACTTCAAGAGCGTTTTTCTGGTGAACTGACTCAATCAGCATTTAAGAAAGTAATTGATGGACTGACTAACCAAGAGCTACTGTATTTAGAACAAGCTGTTAAGGAATATTTTTCACAGACAGTAGCACAAGTTCCACCTCCAATTGATAGGCCAACTATTGAAATTCAAATTAGCCAGTTACAGCAACAACTTGATAGCTTGTGGATAAAACACAGCCAACAAGAGAAATCTATCAGAACGATGGAGCTTATTCCGCTTCATCAGTTGAGTAATAAGTATGAGTTAATGCTAAATCAGCAATTAAATACTATCGCCACTATCAAAGAATTATTTACTCAGAAACAGCAATTAGAATCAGATATATCCCAATGGGAAATCCAGGCTCAAAATCATGAAACCTGGAAGAGAGAACCGAAAACTCTAGAGATGAGTACCATTTATAATTTACTCAAAACTCCTCAATTACAAGAGCGTTTAACAACCATTAAAGAGACACAAAAACAGAGAGAACGAGAAGTTAAAGCTAAATTGACTATATCCCGTCAACAATCTCCACAACCAAGACGAGGTTTTAGAAGATAAAATTAGCGTCTAAGTTTTGATGATTGTGAGTGAGATGGTGCTTGAGGTTTCAAATAATTATGAACAACAGTTTCTACTTTGTTGAGAGATTCAACGTCGCTTTCTGTTGCAGCAGTTGTTAAGTCACCTTCTACCATGACAGGTCTACCATCTTTAGCTGTAATCGAAATATTATTACCCTGTTTATGAAAGTTAAAACTTTTACTTTCATAAGTCATTGAACCATCTGCATTTGTTTGACCAAAAAGACGCAGCATGGAATCAACACTTTTAGCAATGGCTTTCCCTTTAGCCTCCATCACACTATTTGTTACTTTCTCATAGTTCTGCTTAACAGTATGATTGAGTGCAGAATGTATATCTCCAACAGCTTGAGTTACTTGCTTGTGAACTGTATTTACTTCTTCAGAAATTTTGCTACTAACAGCACCTAAAGCGCCTTGATGACGTTCTACACCCTGCTGAAGTTCATTCTGTACAAGCTCCTTAACTTCACTAATACCAGTTTTGACAACATCGGCTTGTGTTTTTAAGTCATTCTTCATCGCCTCCATTTGAGATTGCATTTCTGTTTTTAAAGACTCAATCTGATTTTCTAGTTGAGCCTTAATTTTATCCATCTTTGGAGTCAGTGCCGATTGAATTTGTGTCTTAATTTCCTCTAGTTTTGGAGTTAAATTAGATTTAACTTGTTCATACAAGCCTTGGGCAGATTTTTTGACATTAGTTTCGAGTTTACCTATCCAGTCTTTCAAAGATGGGTTCTGTACATGGGGAGTATTACGATTATTAACTGCCGTTAAACCTTTCTGTAACTGCTCAATTGTTCTCTGTTGTGTATCAAAAGCTGCCTTGAGGTTGTTAAATTCAGTTAATAGTGCATTAATCTCTTCTGGAGATTTCTGTTGCTGATTACTGAAATTATCAATTACTTTCTGTTGTGATTCGACCTGTCGCTGTAAAGTATCAACTTGACTTTGTAAATCTTTGATACTAACTGGTGATTTCTGAAGAGATTTAGCGACATTCTTAGTTTGGCTAGTAGTTAAGTTTTGAGCCGTCTTAGTAGCTAATTCCAGCTTATCTGTTATAACTTTTCCGTCTTTGACATGAAAAGCTTTGTCCTTACCAATCATAATTCGGACAGAACCTTTCAGTTCTTGAGGAGAATTGATAGCTTTTTGCAACTGCTCTACTAAATCTGATTTGACCAGATTTATCGATACTTCACCATGAGGATTACCTTTATACTGGAGTTCTCTACCTACAAAAATTGATATATCCTTATTGGCATCTGCTCCTTGAAATTGTCCTTTCTCCATAACTTTTTGCAAGATATCATTGAGGATTTCTAAATAATCTTGCTGTATCTGTTTACTTTCGGCTTTAATTTCATCCATGATTCTCTACCTGTAAAACAGAATTTAACAATGCGGTTGGTTCAATGACTACATCTGGTAAAATCACTCCACCTAATCGATTAAGAATTTCTTGACCTTCTACTTGGATATAAGCCCACTGATCATCAATCTGCACAGCAATAGACTTTGTATTAAGGTTTAAATCATCTAGCCTATAGTCCTCTAGTTCTCCATTGACAATAAACACATGAGGACTGGGGGTATTGCCGTAATAGATTTCAATCATTTCTGGGATATAGTTGTCGGGAAATGGTGGTTCATCCCAAAATTCAGCCGCGTTCATAATATCAATTCGATGTTCATTAGCTAAGGCCGCAATATCTAACGGTAGTTTAGCTAAAAGACCTAATTCATAATCGGAAAACTTATTCATCTTCTCCACCTAAATTTCATTCTGCATAATCTTTTCAGCTTCCGCCTTTTCTTCTACTAAAGGCAATAACCTTTCGGCTTCTAATCTTCTGATTTCCAATTCTTCACCAGATGGCTCTCTCAATGTTGATTGAGCTATGAATTTTTGCTGTAATTTGTACCATTTCTCTACACTCTCTACTTCCGAATTTCTATCAGTTTTGGGAATTTGAATTTGTTCTAATAGTGGTAGCCCTACCTCTCTGCCTCCTCTAAATCCAGGGCTAACAATTATGGCTCTACCTTCTGGTAACGAGTTAAATTGATTAATCTCAAACAAGTTTCTAGTGCTGTTTTGTTCAGATAAAGATGTGCTGGCTCCTCCTTTCCCGCCAGAGGTACGAGAACGTTCTTTATGCTTAATTTGTTCATCTCCTAAGAAGTTACTAAACCTTTGTCCAGCTACATCATCTTGGGGATTAAAAAAGGCTTTTGTTGCACAACCACCAAAAATAGCGTTAGCAACTTCCTCTGAATATGCTTTTTCAAGCTGTGAAATATTCTGGAAACCCAAAATAGAAACTAAACCATCTTCTCGGTTCTGATTCAGCCAATCTACTAAAGCAGGAAGGAACAAAGTTGGTAATTCATCTAATGCTAAAACTAGGGGTTCAGTTCTTTTTTTAGCTACATTTCGACTTACTAAAAGATGCAAAATGGAAACTAAAAGTGGGGCTATGACATCCCGTTTTTCTTTGTCCATGCCGAAGATAACCATCTTCCGTCCTGTCAAGTCCAAGGGAATATTTGTTGTTCCACAGAACGCAGACAAGGTTGATGGAGTCATAAAGCGAGTGAACAACCCGCTTGTTGTACCAACAATGCTGGAGGCTGTTTCTGGACTACCAGCTACAGATAAGAATTGGTCAAAGGCAACTTTCACCCAAGGATTTAGGTCAGCTTGCTGAATGCGGTCAATCAGCCTGGGTAAACTGAGAAGTTGATGGCACATCATAATGTCCGGGAAGCTTGTACCGCGTGCCAGCATAAAAATAGCCTGTGCCAGCTGATCTCCTGCATTCGCAAAAAATCCGCTATCGGAAGAGTCGCCGCTTGTTAGCTTAAAATTACGGTTCAGGACGATAGCTAACTGACGTGCCATCTCTGCATCAGTCGGACTGCGGAGAAAATCAAGGGGATTTGCTACTCCTGACTCTGGAAAACCTGGAGACAGTATTGTTACTTCATAACCACGCTCTGCTGCATACCCTGCCAGCTTGGGCGCTTGTCCTTTGGCTTCTGCTTTTTCTGACTCTTGATGACAATATTTATAATCGTAGATGATTATTGGTAGCCCCTGGTCGATGGCGGAACGTATCAGAGGATTAATCATGGAGAAGGTTTTACCAGACCCCCCACTTCCAGAAACTAAAATGCCACGCTGCACATCTGGCAAATAAAGCCTGTTTTTATCTTCTGGAATGTTGGTAATGCGTTTGTTGCCGACAACTTGGAATTTAGTACATCTGGGTGTACCGATATATAAAGCTACTCTATTATGTCTGCGTTCAGTAATCTGTTTACAGGCCAGCTTACGAGCTGCTGTTTTCTCCCTACTTCCTGCCCATCGCGCCCGTGCTAACTTGTTTGATGCCCCTCGCCCTTCCATTGACTTGGCTAACATCAATGCTCCAACACTTACAAGTAATGCCAAGCCCATTGGGGAGAAGAAGGCATCGTAGAAGTTTTGGGCAGGGGAGGTTGGGGAGGTGTGGGGGGTGTGGGAAGATAAAGAAAACATTGGTCGAAATTCAAGAAAATGGAAGAAAAAGGGAAAAAGTATTTTAAAACTCATGAGGATTTAGCTATTTATCAATTAGCATTTGAGACTGCAATGCAAATTTTTGAATATTCTAAAAAGTTCCCAGTTGAGGAAAAATATTCATTAACCGACCAGATACGTCGCTCTTCTCGCTCAGTCTGTGCAAATTTGGCGGAAGCTTGGAGGAAGCGGAGATATAAAGCGGCTTTTGTCGCAAAGCTGAATGATTGTGAGGCGGAGGCAGCAGAAACTCAAGTTTGGTTAAAGTTTGCTGTGAAATGTCAATATCTCACGGTCGAACAAGGAAGAGAACTCTATGCTCCTTACAATCAAGTCCTCAGTGGGTTAGTCAAAATGATTACTCATCCAAATGATTGGTTACTTGACTAACTCCCCACCCCTCCCACACTTCCCACACTCCCCCCTCCTGCCTCAACGAAAAAACTATTATCACAAGCGAGATTCTCACCCCCTACCCAGAATGACTAAATCATTCTCTTGCACTGGAACCCAAGGAACTGGCCCGATAAAGTAAGGAGTACAGGATTTTCCACCTAAGAAGAAGTTCATACAGACCCGAAAAAATAGCCCAAAGTTAGCTGTCCCCGTGGATTCGTTTACACCCGTAAGCACAACTTTGAAACCTGAACCATAAACTAGCCTACCTGTAGGTTCTTTACCTCCGTTAACACGTTGCAATATGCCAAAACCACCATCTACTTGTTGTGAGGAGCCAGAAGCCCAACGCTTACCGTAGAGGTTGCCTTGCTGTCCGGCGACATCCCCCAATTCTAAGTAAGGACACTCTTGACCTACTCCACAGGCGACAACAACAGTTTTATCAGAACGAGTGACTTTACCAGACACAAAGTAATTCTCTCTTGCCCTTGAATCCCCACGCTCCGATTTTCCTAGAACCACAGAGGCTATACCTACTACATCAAGCCCAAAGTTAATTGGCTGAGGCATTTTATCAAAGGGGACTTTATTTAAAAGTGGCACTTGATTAATAAAGCTTTGCTGCCAGTTTTGAAATTTACTGATTCTTGTTTCCGTCAATTTTGGGATTGAGGTTAACGCATATTTGCTCAAATCTAATTGACTTAATGAAAGTTTACTTACTTTAGTGTTGTAATTTAAGGCTTGTGAAAGTGTCCCGCCTGTATAAAATCCGGCTTTTTGCAGTAAGTCCTGAATCGGTTTAATTCTCCTAACATTAATATTTCTTAGGCTAGGAATCGCTTTGACTAAAGACCCTATAGTTTGCCACTTCATCAACCCAAAATCTTCTAATGTCAATTGATTATTTTGGTTGACACTTCTTGAAGCTATCATTTGTAATGTGAATTGACTTTGTGCAAAGGCTTCATCCACATCCCCTAACATAATTACAGAATCAATATTCTGTCCGGCTGACCAAGAACGGGAGAGGTTATAGCCTAATTTACTAGCAATATCTGGAGTTATATTGATATATCCCGGCTCCTGAACTGGATTTAAGCTACTCCAGCTTATTTTCGACCAATCGGGAGATTTTAGTTGATATTTACCTGATGTGTAAGTAACTGTGGGAATCTCTGCCACTGCTGCCCTTGGCAATTCTAACAATGACACAGCAAGTAAAGACGTAGATACTATTGATAAAATAGCTTTTTTCAAAATCATTAGTTTTGCCCCCATTGGATTAATTTATTGAAGAGTTCTTGGGGAATACCTGATAATTTAATAGCCTCGTCTCTCGCTTTACCCCTTCTGAGTAAGCGGATAGTATCTTGTGCTTTACGCCATTCTCCAGACTTAGGTTTAACTACACCGTTACTAACGGCTACCCCTAATCCATAAGCCACAGCATTAGCATCATTTCTTTTTAATGCCGTACCTACTTGTAGAGAATTGGTTGCTGATAGATTTACTTTGCTTTCAGGGGTTCTTTCTACAGGTTTATTAGTAGTTCGCCGTGATAAATTTTGATTAGGATTAATTTTTGCAGCTGTCGAAACTCTTGAGCCTGGGGCGTTAAGAAAGTTATTATTGACTACTTGTTCACCTCCCCTATTCCTCCGCTCCCCTGCCCCTCCGCTCCTACTCCCAGAACTTGGCACTGGTCGAGAACTAATTGCAGTTACAGGTGGTTTTTCTACTAACAGAGTCCTGGGTCTGTCAGAGTCCGGTTTAATAATTAGGGCTGTGTATTCTGGTTTACCTCCAGCCGGTGTTAACTTGAATTGATAGTGTTTTTGACCTTCAGCACTAGCAGTAATTACTGTAATTACTGTACTGCCATCTTGACTAGAAGTTAAAGATGGGAAACTAATCGGTTTTATCTGCCTCAAAAATAAAACTGTAGCTCCTCCAGTTCCGCAATTCTCATCATTTGATACCCCGCGTTGACATAAGCTGCCATTTGAAGTTAGGGCAAAACGTGATGGATCTCCTAGCCAGACTTGTTTGATTGTTTCACCTGTAGGAATGAAGTTAATGGTTAATCCGTAACCACTCCATACTTTTAAATCAATTCCTCTACTATTGCTTCCTTGAGCATCCTGTGAATATACATTTCTGGCTGGTGGTAATGCTGAAGATATGCCAATATTACCACCGATAACTAACGTAGTTGCCAGTAAAACAGCTAAACTTTTCATATCGAAATAGACTGATTTACAAAAACTTGTACTTGCTGTCCTGCTTCAATTACAAAGACTTGTTGTTGCTGCTGTAGCCCTTGTATTTGCCGCTCGTTTGAGTTTTTCATCCTGTCTAAAATTTCATTGATACTACCTTGAGCAAAACCTGCTACTAAATCTTTTTCACCGTTATTTGTAGTGGTAGTGGTCGTACCTAATGAACTAATTGTTGTCTCTGAATTAGCTCGATTTTGAATTTCCGCTACCTTAGATAAACCAGATAGCAAGGATGCCATCAGTGAAGAACCTAAATTATCCCCACCTTTACGCGATTGGGCTTTTAGTAAATTGCCGTTTTTACCTAATACCAAAATAGAATTTGCTGGCAATTGTCTTTCTTGTGTTGTGCCACCACTATTAACCAGTGCAGCTACCGCCGTCATTTGGGCTATTTCTGAATTCGTTGGGTTAACAACAGCGACAATATAAGCACTTTTGGGTAACACTTCTTCTCCATCAAATGCTTTCAAGGGTTGGGAGAGCCTAATTAAAGAAGTCTGCCCTTCCTGCTGATTACTGACACTACTACCTACCCAAGCAATAGGAGTTTCCATCACCCCGGCGGCACGAGTCCCCACTAGTACCCGTTTGCCATCATAATTAATTGGTGGTTGAGAGGAATCTTGATTTGGGTAAGAAGCATTTACTGGTCTAACTCCTGTGCCTCCCTCTACTTGGGCGTTTTTTAAATCTGGTTGTTCATAGTTTGATTCACCATTACTAGAGTCGCTAGAGGAGTAATTTCCTACATTTGCTGCTGCTAACCATTCCTGCATCGGGTCTTTGGGGGTGGTTCTCACCAAAGGTAATGGCTGGGAACTGCTAACGTTAGGTCTGACGGTTACAGGTTTCGGCTGAGGCGCGGGGGGTGCAGAGATAGGGGCAGGAGAAAACGACTGTCTAGGTATATAAGCAGCCTGATAGCTTCTACTTGGTCTGGTTACGGGAGCAGGGGGCGGTGGCACTTGGTAAGTTGTTGATTGCCTTGGTATTGGCTGAGTTCTCACAGTAACGGCAGTAGTTGTAGGGATGGTTGTTGGTGATGGTGTAGGTGATACATCCCCATGATCTTTTTTACTAATGGCTTGCAATTCACCTTTTTGGGAAGTGATAGCTATTGCTGTTTTTAGCTCTCCTTTCTCATTTTCTTCGGTGTCTGGTTTCACCTCTGGAGTAGTTTTTGTGTTTTGTTCACTTTGATTATTACTGGATGAATTTAAAGCTCCTGTTAATGTGCCAATCATCGTTGCAAAACTGAGAACTAACAGTAACACTCCACCGGAGATTGTTAGTCCTTTTAATAAAGGATGTCCAGCTACTGGACGAGTAGTAACAACTTCCTCTGGCTCACTTTGTGGTGCATTGACTGTTGATTCTGCTAATTTTGTTGAATCAGCTTTCATCTCTGCGCCATTCATCTGTGCAAATTCTTGGCTACGATTGTCCGTCTTGGGAGTAGCTTCTGAATTTGGATTATCTGCAACCTGACTCGACATAAAGCTACCTTCCTAAGTCTAAATCTTGAATACGGTACACTTCCATTCCCGCTTTTCGCGCATTGTAAGCAGCTAAAAGTTGTTCTGAAGGATTGTTTGGTAATGGTGGGGTATCAATTGCTCTGACGAAAACTGTTTTGTTAAAACCAATTGCTTGACCTGATTGGTCTTTTCCTTTAAAGACCACCAAGTTAGCTACCATATCTACTCGCCATTTCCCTTCTGATATTTTTTCAGGAGGTGTCAAATAACGCACTAATAAGGCTGATTGTGTATCACCAGTAAATACATCAGATGGTGTCAATCCGGCTATTTCTCTTAAAAAACTAGCACGAAAATCTTCTGATAATGCAAACCCTGCACCCCAGGTATTTGTAGTTAGTTTTTTATCAGCTATCTGTACACCAGTATCAAGCTTTAGATTTCTTGGGTCTAGATTTTCATCTGATGATTTTGGTAGAGCATTCCAACTCATCAAATTCATCATTGTCCGACCCACAAAATCCATAATTGCTTTGTCAGTACGCTCTTTCTCTCCGATTGGAATTGCCCTGATAGATGTTCCATCTTGCAGTTCAACTAGAGTTGGCTTACTGCTGGCAATTTTACCTAATCTACCTGAATTAGCTATGCTGATTAAAAAAACAAATATTAAAACTATGGTCTGTCCTATTGATAGTAAAGGGGCAAAATTTATTTCCCTTTTATCTAGTAATCTCATCTAAATACCCTCCCTGAGACTAACCTGCCACTACTAGAGAAACAGGAAAAAGCCGCCATCCCTCCTCCAGAACCAATTGCTAATGCCAGAATTGGAGATAAAATTGCTTGTACTAGCTGTAAGAACAAGGGATTATTATTACTAGCATTCACTATTGCGCTGGCAGCAATTCCACAAACAATGGAGTATGACATTAATACTAAAGTCAGTGATAACCATCCTGAAACCCAAGCATAGATTGGTTTAGCTCCAAAGGGAAAAAGTGACAGTACTAGAAAGATAGGGGCGATGTAAGCATTTAGTAGGAATGCTACTTGAACCACATATTGAAAGGCTGCTTGTAAACCACTAAATATAATCCATGACAAGGCTTGCACCATTGAATTAATAGTCTGCCCAGCTATATCTAATGGATTCCAGCTATTTGAATAGGAAGGTAATCCATATTTTTCTTTATATTTTTGAGCTTGCTGTTTAATTTCATCAGCTTTCTCTTTCTGACATAATTCTCGTGGATTTACTGGATTTCCTTGCGTGTCCTTTCCACTTGTAGGCTTTTTTTCACATTCTTGCATTTGTGCTTGAACTGAAAGAGCGAATGCCTGATCCATATTAGCAGTACGAATAGCATCTCTTAAAGTAATGCCATTTCTCGTAATACTTAATACTTTGTCATTTAAGCCAACTGCTACATTACGAAACATCAGAGATGTACTCGCTAGTAATTGTCCATTATTAACTGTTAACATTAGGCAGACTAATAATGGATAGACCATCTCGTTTATAACTTCATTACTAAATCCTTCCTGAGTTAACCTAGAGTACCAACTTAATGACCAGAAGGAAACAAATACAACTCCACATAAAGCAGCTACAGCTACTACTGCTTTGAAAACCTCACTATTCCCACTAGCTAAATCTTGCCAATCTTGATTGAATGAAGATACAACCATGCGAGAGGCGTTAATAGCACCATCTACTATATCTTCTGCATTCGTATCTCCGGTCACTGCTAGTAAATACAAGAAATTAGTTAAATTATTTAGCATTGTTCTGTTCCCAAAAAGCATCAGCGAAAGCAGCCGTACCTATAATTTGTTTGGCACTTGAATTACTATTAGCTTGTTCTTTTCTAGCTTGCTCGTCTAACCTACTGGAAATGTCACTCAAATTGATATTGGCTGCTGATAAGGCTCTAGTCTGTTTTTGTGATTCGCTGTGAATTGATTTAGTAATAATTGTTGTTTGCAAATTCTGGACTGCCATCTTTTTTAAAATGTCTTGAGTAATGACATCGTTTTGTACCGCATCAGCATTATTAGATGATATTCCTAACGCTTCATTACTCATTTCGGCTTCTTGTGCTTGAATCTTTTGTCCTTCTCTACCTAGAACTGATTGAGAAAGACCATAACTATAAGATTGATGCCAATTCCTTTGAGCATTTTCGCCTTGAGTTTGAGAGTCAGTTTGAACTAAATCAGTATCTTGCTGTTGAATAATTACTTTAATTTTTTTACCTGCTTTTAAGGGGTCAGGTATTCCTAAATCTCCTACTGTAGAACTGATAGCGTCGCTTAAATCACCGTTTAATTCTTCCCACTGCTGACTAAATTCTTGTTTTTGTTGTTCAATGTATGTTTGTAAACTAACAATAACTTGCTGAAGTTGATCCAAAAAAGAAGACCCTGCCTGAGCAGGTAAGGCTGAAAATAAAATAAACAGAACGACTAAACTAGTCAAAGCTGCTAAACGGTGGTAAATAGGGGCTGATATCAATTGGCTGAGTGATTTCATATAAATTCTCCAAGGAGACTGTAAAAGATTTGGGAGCGCAAGCAGATATTACCTCTACTTTATTTCCTGACAGTTTTTTACCAGTAACTATTATTGGTGCTGGAGGCTGTTTATTCGTTACTTTTGATAGTCTTTCAAACAAACTTCCCTCATATCTAGGATTATTTGGAATTAAAGATGCTGGCTGAGAATACATTAAAATATAATCCTTATCAGCCTTAAATTTAGTATTAATTCCTGGCTGATTTAATCTGAATTTTGACTGTTGTAGCATCAGTCCAGCATAATAATTTGATTTTAGAAATCTATTACTTAACACCTCATTACTTGCATCTTCTATAGATTGTTGACAAGCTTGCTCTTTCTCAGCAATATACTTTTCATGCTGCTGTTGATTCCATTTCCACATTTCAAATGACAGTCCTGCTCCTACAACTCCTAAAATCGCCAGCAAGACTTTATATTGTGCCAATCCTGTAGCAATTTCCAACTTTTTCATAGAGGCTTACCTTGCTGAATACATTCCACATAGTAGTTAGCAAATTCGGCTACCCATTTGAATTTGTCTGGGTACTTTCTTTTAAATCTGTCACGGGCTGCTTGCTCTTCTCTGCTATTAGCAACTAACGCCAACATTGCATAAGAGGGATAGTAACGGCAGCGTACATACTTGTTGTTGTAATCTAACAACCACAGTGTGTATAACTGTTTAATATTGGGACGAAAACTTTCGTTTTTATCAATAATGTCTTTTGGAATTCCTAAATGTTCGGTAAAGCTTTTAGCTGCCCCAGGAACTATCCGCCCAATTAAACGGCAGGGCATATTTTGCAAAATCTGCTCCCCTGCTTCTGAATTAGCGATGGAAAGAATATCTTGTGCTGCCAGCATTACTCGACAGCCGCCTTTACGGGCAGTGGCACATTTACGCCCTACTAACCTCGATAAAGCCGCAAATCGCAACAATACACTGGCTTCATCCATGAAGAAAACGCTATTGGGTGCTGATAGGGATTGGCGGGAGGCGGCGATATATGCAGACATCCCAAACACTTCTGCATCTTTGCTTGACTGTAAGTTGGTCAGTGCAAAAGTGATGAGCTTGGCATCAGTATTAAAGGTGGAGGGACGACAGATGGCATTGCCGATGCTGCTATTTCTCCAATACTGAAAGCGTAGACGAATGTAGTTCAGCGCTCTGTCAACGTTTTCATCTTCATAGCCCAGGCTGATATGCTCTTTGCTGAAAAAGCGTTCCATGTCTGCGAGTGTTGGTGTATCGTCCCAAGCAGCAGAACCTAACCCATCTTTCTTTGCTTTAGCAAAGCGCCGTTGAATATCGGCATGATCATAAAAGGCTTTTGTTCCTAATGGTATTAAAGACTCTATTGTTTGGGATAGGAATCCATCGAAGGTTTGAGAACCCAAAACCAACTGAAGAACAATCAAGTTCACATCATTTCTGTGGGCTTGCAATCTATCTTCCCATTCATCTGGGGGGATTTTTGATAAGTCCAAGGGTTGCACTAAATTATTGGATTCTTTGGAAATATCAAAGTAAAAGCCGTTGTGATAAGGTGTGTAGTCTCCAAATGTTCCTGTCCCGTCATCATTTGGCAGGTCAATCATTAAGACGCTCATGTCTTGAGCTTGGCACTCGCCGATGATGGATGATACCAAAACTGATTTTCCTGAGCCTGTTGTCCCCAATATCAAGATATTTTTGGTTTTTGATAAGTCAAGATGAAGGGGTGAATCACTCTCATCGGCGATTAACTCGAATCCTTGCTCGTCTGCGGGACTGTTCTGTACTATATTTGTCAGTCCTAAGATTTCACTGGCGAAAAAGGTTAGCCGCCGATTGTAGGGACGTAACAGTATTGGTTCTAGCCTGATTAACAAAGTCTGCAACCAGATTAGCCACGCATATTCAGATTCACGGGTTAGCTCTTGTGACTTGAATGAAAAAATGAGCTTTTAGCTCACATTATGCTTCACGAAGCAGATATCCATTTTATACTTCGCAAAAATAGTGAAAGTAGAAAATTTATTTTTCCA
>NZ_JACJQL010000064.1 GCF_014696625.1 Nostoc parmelioides FACHB-3921 | reverse complement strand
TTTGATTGCAAAGTTTTATTTCGCTTTTTCCCATAAGGCTTATTTTGCCGTTAATTATGGCTCATTTTATTGTTCACAATTTGGCTCATTTTTTCGTTCAAGTCACACTGGGGGAATCATCAGTGTCAATATCCCTAGCACTGGTGTAGGTGACATCCTGAAATACTGAGCGCATCACACGGGGTTTTTCACCTCTAAGTGCGGTGATGCTGGTGAAGTTGCCAATGTCTGCAAAATAAATGTTGTACACTTGCTATCTCCTAATCATGCTAGTAGCAGCCATCTATATAGATGTGGCTGTTGCTAACCGTTGAAGGTAGTTATGTTTATGCTCTAAAGCTTTACACCAGGGATTGCTAAAAGATTACTTACGCTTGGAGAAGCAAGTTACTCAAAAATTATTATTAATTTTTGGCTGCCATGCTTCGGGTTGAACATATCCGCTTTTCGGATGCTGATGCTATACTACACGTAAACTAGTCAGCACGTCAACTAGTCAAAAAGATGTAAACTAGTTTGCAGTAAAACAATCAAAAACGTAAACACGCTCGTATGATTTAGGAAGTAATGAATGATAGATGATGTTGTGGCACGAAGAAACGACCCAAGCTATGCACAGTTGAGCGGATACATCAGCAAGGAGGTAGTCAAAGAATTTAAGATGGCTTGTACTGACTTAGAAATTTCCCAAGTTGACGCAATGGAAGAGGCGGTCAAGTTATGGCTGGAACAATATAAAGCTAATAAAGCTAAGAAATGAAAATCATCAGAATAAAGTGATTACATCCTATATGACTTAAACACCAACTAGTACTGAAAGATAACTAATTACTTATGCCCTCTAACCAGAAAATACAAATATTGTCAAGTAGTGTCACGAAAAACAGTACTCTAGTACGGATTCAGAGCAGTAATTTTTCTGAAAAAAACAGTACTACAGTTCTGTGTCAACAGTTCAATTGTTCTGTAAGATCAGGCAAGTAGCGAAATGAAACGTAAACAGGAGGTCGATATTCAAAAGTATCAAAAGATAAATGGACGAAAGCGCCACTAATAAGTAGTGACGCTTTATCCTAGAAAAAAATTCATATTCTATTTACTGGAGCCGGAGAGGGGATCTCACACAAACCCAAGGCAGTGGCGGAAAAGTTGGCGCTTAGAAACCACTGACAGGGAAATGAGATTAAATCCGTGCTGCCGTCATTTTATTATATATGGAGCTGTGACAATTACGATATGCTTCAAGCGGCCGATTTTGCCAAAAAAAGTCATCAAACTCTGGTTTTCGTAGCCAGAAATAGGCAAAACTAAGTAAAACAGCGAATTATGTAGATATAAAGTGTGGCAGTAACATCAGCCTCTCCTCCGACCAGAAACAAACCAATCGGAGGAATCTACCGTGTTTATCCAATATCCAGAAGACGCTGCTAATTCAGCCAAAAATAATCTCACCATAGATCGCACTCAAGCACTAGCCCATCTAGAAGCATTGGGCTACAAAGCGGGAGATACAGTCTACCTACGCAGTTTTTACCCCAGCAATGACTCACGCAAGATAGGGGATAAAGGCAGAAAAGCCGAAGCGAAAAATATCAATCAGTTGCTGCAACTAGCCACACAATTCCAAGCCGAAGGCAGAGGAGTTTACTTTGTAGTCAACGGTGGTGGGCATACCAATGAGAGTGTGAGCGATTGCCGTGCGATCTTTTACGAGCATGACAACCTAGACAAAGAACTACAAAAACATTTATGGCGATCGCTCGGACTGCCAGAACCGAGTTTACAGATAGACACAGGTGGTAAATCCATTCACAGTTATTGGATTTTCGACTCCAAGATTGACCCCCAACAGTGGAAGCAACTGCAAACTGATTTATTAGAGTACACAGACGCTGATCGCGCTCTAAAAAACCCCTCACGAGTCATGAGGCTGGCTGGCTGTTGGCACTTCGCACCGAATAACGTACCATCGGGGCAAACTAAAATCATCCTCAACTCAGGTAAACGCTACAGCTACGATGAGCTAAGGGCAGTTATCCCCACCCCAGCCCCCACACTTAAAGGACTGCTGCCAACCAGTATCCGTGACCTACAACACGGCTGTCCTTTATATCTGTGCCTGAGCAAAGAGAATCGACGGTTAATTGATAGTGGTGCTGGGTCGGGTGAGAGAAATACTAAAGCATACTCTTTAGCCTGTGACCTGATCGGAACTGCTGCAACTTTGGATGCCCAAGGTTATCGCTACTCACTTAACCCCAGAGACATATTTGACGACTACTGTTGTAAATGTTCACCCCCACTCGGTTCTGATGATGCTACCGAACCGGACAAGGTTTGGAAATCGGCAACGGGTGATAATCCCAAACCCGCTTTAAGTGAAGATTACATCATTGAATGTATCAAAGCATGGGTTCGCAAAGAAACAATTCCTAGCCATGAACGGGCGACGATGCTCCACCGACCGGAGGTCATCGCCCATGACTCCCCTGACAACAAAATCAATAATGTCGTCCTTCATCCTACTGCCTTTATTCCCTACGATGAACTGAAAACTGAGTACATCAATTTACTTAATTCAGGCGCATCAAAATCACAAAAGAGCCGCTTTAAAACCGAGGTAAACAAAAAATATTACCCGGTAAAATTAGAGCGATTCCTTGATGATGTAGAAACTGAATATCGCGCCAGTGAAGATGATGAACTCATCAAAGAAGATATTCAAAAAGTTCTTGATTGTGCCAACCTAGAATTAGATATCAGGCAGTTTTTACCACAAAAATTAGCTACTGCTTTGATGTTGTTCGGCATCAACCAATCACTACCCCAAACATCATTAATGATGTCGCTCATCAGCGTCATTAGCGCCTCTCACCAGATTGGCGCACAGGTTTTGATTGGCAATAAGCACAATGAATTTTATCAAAACCCCGCTATCAATCATGCCCTAGTCGGTGATTCTGGTTCGGGAAAATCCATCATTTTTAGAAGCTTAGTGAAGAAACCACTTAACGCTTTAAGAAAGGAGGAGAATAAACGGTTTGCGTCTGAATCACAACAATACGAGAAAAATTTAGCCGCTTGGGAGCAGTCCGATAAATCTACACCCCAACCAGAACCGCCCAAACCAATTAACAGAATGTACCTAACTGGGGCAACTTTGGAAGGATTGAAGGATTACATTGCCAAAGCCCCGGATAACTCAATACTGAATGTAGTGGACGAGCTATCAGGTTTATTCGGGGGATTTAATCAATATAAACGGGGGCAAGGTAATGACCGTCAAGAGTTTTTAAGCTTGTATGACGGTGACGGTTTCAGTGAAGCCAAGGTATCCAAAAATATTTTTGTAGAAAGGACGAACACATCTTGGCTGGGGGGATTACAACCAACCATACTCCACAAGCATTTTGAATTAGGGGCCAGCGATGGGCTACTACCCAGGTTCACATTCTCAGTGTTGCCAGAAATTATTCGGCTATTACCAGATGAAAACACCCAAAGTATTGATATTACTGGAATACTCACCGGACTTTACAGAGCCACACTCTCCTGTCAGCCCCAAACCTATCACATTACAGGTGAAGCTTATAAATATTTCCGTGAGGTAGACACCAAATGGCAGTATGAAGCGGCAAGGTTGCCCAATGGTGCATTAAAAGAGTTCCTGAAAAAATGTAAAGGCTTGTTGGGCAGGCTGTCACTAAACCTGCATCTCATCCATGAGTTATCAGATCCATTCTGTGGGACTCCACCAACAGTTATCCCTGTAATCAGGGTAAAACAAGCCGCAGATATTGTTGAGCATTTATTAAGCCAGATTCAGGCAGTGCATTTACAGATTGCCGGGGAAACAACACAGTCGGCGATCGTCGCCATGATTAATCTGTCACACAAACGCCAGTCACTAGGGGAGGAAGGATGGTTAAACGCTAGGGAGATTGGCCGCCATCAGTCCGCTAAGGGAAGGATGAAATCTCTTGAGATTAGAGAACTAATGACTAAAGCCAAAGAGATGGGATATGGGGAGATAAGGGGGAGTGGAACAAAGTTAGAATGGAGCGCCACCAAAAATGTCGGCGATTTGTCGGCGATTGCTAAAAATACACCCAAGCCCGATATCTCAGTGGTTTTGAATCTTGACGCTCAAAAAATGTCGGCGGATGTCGGCGATTTGTCGGCGATGAGTAAAACGCCTGAAGCAGTTGTAAATACTGGGTTAGAGTTAAACGAGGTGAATTTTGTCGGCGATGTCGGCGATTTTTCGGATGTTTTTGAAGGGAATGAGTTGATTATCAATGATAAAAATGTCGGCGACCTAAATCTGTTGGTCAACCCAAATGTGGTGAATCCAGTAGTAAATCCAGATGAAAATTTATCTATAATTTCGCCGACAACGCCGACAAATTTAGAGAATGTGGCTGAAACTATTGCCAATACTAATGTTGAGAGTGCCGACATCTTGCCGACAAACTTGCCGACAACCGCCGACAACCGCCGACAAAATTCTGACATCTTGCCGTCAACCACTGAAGAAAACAGCATTTCAGACTTACCGCCGACAGATGCCGACAGATGCCGACAAAATTCACTCCTTTTGCCGACAGATGCCGACAATAACTGCCAACAAAATGAAGAACAAGAATTATCTACTGAAGAACCACAGGCTACAACCGATGAACCGCAGCAGGTAATCACAGAAAAAGATGCAGTTAAGAATGTGTGGGCGAATGCAGAACTGATTAGGGAGTGTATTGCCGATGAGAGTTGGGGCTTGATTGCCACGCTGACAGAAGAATGGACGAGTGAGTTTAAATCGGCTGTTTGGAAAGAGTTGACCCCAGAAGAGCGTCAGGCAGTGAAGCAACTCAAGGCATTGGAATAAACCTGAGACTGAGAGTGATTAATTCAGGGGCAGTGCCATCAGCTTGCTCCAAGGTAAAAGCGATCGTATCTGGGTGAGATAATTTTCACCAACCTATCCTGAATGAAACCGTCATCATCTCTAGCTTCATGTTGAGCGGATGAGATGTGAAAGACTCTGGATGAAAAATCTCGCTTTTTGGGGTTAGACTGACAACTGCCTACCATGCCTGCTGTTGTACCAAGACAGCAGTACAGATATGTGTTGGCTTTTTAGAACAAACAAGAGCATTTAAACCCGATTTGGTTCGCTTAGGGAAAATAAATTGCTCAACTCAGTACAGGAAAAACCCGTAATAAAACATATCAGTGTGCTATGCCAGTTTTATGTGAAATCTATGGCAGTTTCATGTCAGATTGACGTTAAATCCTAGTTAGATCCATGTCAATTTCATGGGAGGCGCAACTTTGACCGCAGTCAACCTATGTTAAAACCTTGGTAAAACTATGGTAAATCCTAGTCAAATTGACGTTAATTTCATGTCAGTTGAAAAAATTTGAGTTTCCGCACAGTACGCAATCTTTTTTTGCCAGATTTTTGGGGTCAAAACTGAAAAAGAAAAAAATAGGCATCAAAATGATTACCCAATAACTACATGAATAATACAAGAAATAGCTAACCTGTATGCAGAAGTTGTATTTAGGCGGCGACTATCTTAAAGCTCCATAAAACTTCAGCTATTGCTCAAGCGTTCTAATTAGCTTCTGTACTCTTTCAAAACTAACTGTATCTTTTATCTCTTTAAAAAGTCTAGCTGCTATTCGCAAATCAGCAATTGCTCCTTTTTTATCTCTTAAAATAGAGCGAGCAAGCCCTCGATCCTCGTATCCATAAATATAATTAGGGTCAATCTTTAGGGAAAAAGCGCAATCATCTAATGCTGTTTTGTCTCCTAATCCAGCACGGGCTAGACACCGACTGGAGTAAAAAGCAGCAGCACCAGGATTATTGTCACCAAGTTGAATTGCTTTATTGCAGTCAGAAATAGCTTTTTGATAATCACCTAATCCACGAGCGAGTCCATAACATCGATTATTATAAGCAAGAGCATTGTTGGAATCTAAACGAATGACTTCCGTAGAATCTGCAACTGCTTGGTCATAATTTTCTAGATAAAGATGTACATTGCTGCGGAACAAGTAAGCATCGGTATAGTCTGACTGAAGCCGAATTGCTTGAGTAAAATCTTCAATTGCTCCTGTATAGTCTCCTATGGAAGAGCGGAAACTCCCTTGATTGAAAAAGTCTTCAGCAGTAGTAGGAACTGGAAGTGTTTGTAGTGTAGAGAGAAAATCAGTCCTTCGCTGCTCAGGAAAATAATTTGATTGTGCTTGATATGTATTTAATACTGGAACTGTAATAGCAGTGGATGTACCACTAAATGTAAATGTTGCTCCCAAGATAAAGGAGAGTTTTTGAATCAGTTTCATCTCCGATTCCTAAAAATGAGTAACTACTAACTTCGGTATTTTCTGTACCGTAATTACATTAGATATGATTTTGTAGGTTTATGCACTCACATCAGGAAAGACAAAAAAAATTGATTCTTCTCTCTGCACAGATTTTCATTTCATCCCGATTGTGAAATTTAAAGACTCAAATCATCATCCTGCTGCTGTTGCTGTCGTCTCAACTGCCGTCCATATTCAAGAAGCTGCTGGTTCCAATCCGCCGCTTTGGATAAAACTTGTTGGGACTGTGGCAGTAGTTGTAAGACACGCTGTGCGGCCGCATGAGTTGATTGGTCTTTACCAAAAGTCACCAGTATATTAGGAACTTTCTGTAATCGCTCGACAGGCAAAGAGTTGATGTTATCTACTGCCATGTACAGGGTTCGCTCAGGTGGCACATTGCCCCTAACAAAGTATTCGAGCATGGCTCTGGAAATAGCTTCAATGGGAGAAGAACACAGCAGAACATGGTCTGTTTTATCGGTTGCTTGACCACCCAAACCGAAGTAAAACCAGCTATCACTGCGCTTAGTGCCTTTTTGGTAGCCCTTAAAGGTGTTGTTCTCTCCCCTAGTTCCGCGTAAAAATGCACCGTTACGCTGACCATCAAGATTCCGCATGACGAACACAGCGTTTTGTTGATCATCAGCGTAAAGTAGCCCCAGGTTTTTCAGCATTTGCAAACAATCAGAGGGGATGCCCCGTTGTTGGGTGAGGTAACGTTCAACGGCAGGCCAGTTAGCTTTATTCTCAACGGGTGGGGTGAATTGGGGACGCGCTTGGGCCTGGATAATGTCAGCAGCAGCTTTTTTTGCGTGGGCGATCGCTGCACGTTCTACGCCAGCTTCACCAAAACGCTCATGCAACCAGACAACCGCCTGCCGAAAATTGCACTGATTAACGTGCATAACCAAATCAATCGCACCGCCGCCGCCCTTTTGCTGTTCGGGTGAAAAGTCGTAGAACTTTGAGCCATCTATATTAATGATGAGTCCGTGACCCCGCCACCGCTCACGCTCGTAATCTAGCCCCAACTCCCAGGCGACATCTTCCAAGGCTAAGTCGCGCAGTTGTTTTGTTTGTTCTTGCCAAAAAGCGAATTGTGCCTCTAATTCCTTGATGCGTTTGTCTTTGAGTTCATTTTCAAGAGCCAAAGCCTTTGCTGTGGCTTCCATCTGCTGTTTTTTGGCTTGCGCCCTATCCCGGTCAGCCGCTTTGGCTTGCAATTGCAACTGGGTGAGGCTGGTATCTGGTTCTATACCGGAGTTAACAATGCTGTAAAAGTCCTTGATGTCCTGGTGTTGCGCCCTACTGCCCTTAATGCCACGCTCCAACCCCAAATGTTCTGTAGCCTCGGAGTAGGAATCTTGAAACTCCCTCATCTTTTGACGACCATCGAAGAAGTGCTTGGCCCTGAGTTGCCCTTTCTCATCAAGGGGGACAAAGTAAGCGTGAATGTGTGGGGTGGCTTCATCTAAATGTAATTCTGCCCTGACAATGCGATCGCCGTATCTCGAATCTAACCATTGTTTAGAAGCAGCCAGCCAGGAGTCAACTTTATCCTGCTCATAGTAACCCGCTTGTGTTGGGCAGTTGGGACGAAAATATTCGGGGCTGGCAGTCAATAAAATTTCCGTGCAGTAAACAGCGTCAGGGCGAATCTTCCGTTTCTGCTCCCCTATCCTTTCCATTACCAACTGATCTAATGAAAGTGTTGGGTTATTAGTGCCAATGAATCTGATATTTTGTTTGTCAGGATCAGCGTTGGGTGTTTCTCGCTGACGGGCGGTGTGCGCTTCACTGCCTGCCAAGTTACTGCGTTTAAGCTTTTTAATCCGTGCAATAGCGTAAGCCATGCCACTTTTTGGGTGATTGAGTGTAATTGCGTCGCAGACCCCACGTAACCTTTTTGTTTCGACCGTTAGGGAGAAATGGCGCAAGCCACCCGTCAGGGCAAAAAGGTGTAGTGGGTACACCATTATCTTAGTCAACCAGCGCGAAATTTGGCGGTCACAAAACCCCCTCTGCCGCTAAAAAGCCTGCTGTGTAGGGTTTTTAGCTCTCTGGGGCGCATTTAGGGATTTGTTTGATGCTTTGGCGTTATACACCACAATAGCACTCATTAATTGCACTATTAGGGGGAAATCTAACGCTAGTTACTTGACATTTTTTCGGCTAAAAACACCACATTTAGACACAATATTATCGCTATCATCGTTAAAGTAGACACATTTATACTCAACTCAAATATTGATTTGTTTTTATACTAAAAACATTTTTTATACTTAGGAGAAGATATGAGTCAACAACACAATTCCTATGTTGAGTTACCCAGAATAAAACGCAAGAGTAATTCATGGGAGGGGAAAGTGATTGATTATTTATTGAAGCATCCTTCTAATAGACCAGCGACAGAGTTTGCCATAGAAGCGATTACAGCTTTTTGGCTTGCTGAAGCGTTAGAGGGTCAAGTCAATCAGCCTGAATTACAGAAAGCTTGTTGGTCAGCAATTGAACGTCTAGAAGCGAAACTGGCAACTATTAGGCGTATTGCTCGAATTGAGCCTCAGTCAATAGTTGTGTCTGGTGGCGCTAATGCAGCGACTACTGTGACAAGCAATAGTCAGCCTCAAAGTGGTGCTGATGCAGTGACTACTGTAGCAAGCACTAGTCAGCCTCAAAGAACTGATGATGATGGCGATTCTGATGATGAAGATTTTGATGAGGATTTTGATGAGGATGACTTAGGATTGATGAAACTGGAACCTACAAAAGAACTCAAAATAGCTATGGATCTGTTGGGGTACGGTTAAATTCAAGAAAGAATTTTTGAAACATAATTGCAACACATCATGATTACGCATTGTCAATAAGCAGGGGTCTTATTGACAATAAAAAATACTCAAAAAAGTGGCTGTAATTGAGTCTGGATAAAAGTTACAGAAGATTTTTATCAAAAACAGTGGACGGCCAAAAGGACAAGAAACCACTGTTTTTGATGTTTTGGACGGCCGTTGACAGGTGGGCATTTGTCAGCAGAGCATGACAGGTGAGTAGGGTTGGCACTTATTGGACGGCCAAAGGGACAAGAAACCATTGTTTTTGATGTTTTGGACGGCCGAAAATATTAGTGTCGGTTTAGACTTATGAACTACGGTTAAACTACACTAAGCTTAGGGTATTGAAGGTTTTTAGTAGAGTTTTTGTGTTAAACAAGTTTTTATTTCAGTCAACGCTCAATATATAGGATGACTTCTGAACTCACAGAGGAAATTTTAGATTCACTTACTGAAGAAGTTAATCGATTGAGCGGTCTTTTTGAAGTACAGTTGCAACACAAAAGTATTATATATTCTCAATAAAAACTAAGTTATTGAGAATGAGCAAGTTTAAAAAAAATGGCTGCGTGCAGTTAGTGTATGTATTAGACACCAGTTTTTGGGTCAAAGCGACGTTCAAAATAGCAGACATTTTGTAGTGGAAAGTCAAAGTTACTTGACAGCCATAACACTCCAATGCGTGTATAAGCTGTGCAGAATAGCAGACATTTTGTACAGGAATCCCGTATTTAGGTGCAAAATGTCTGCTGTTTGTAACTGTGATTAATCAAACAATTTCACTACTTAAAACAAGTTTCAGCTTGTTTAGAGGCGGTTTTTCATGTGAGCCATTTCAGCAATACTCACAGTAGTTACTGGACTATCAATCACTAAAATTATTCCGAGGGATTCTCCGTTGACATCTCAACTACTACGGAACTGGTATATAAGTGGATATTAACGATATGTCAAAAAGAAGGGTGTTTGAATAAGCGATGTCAGCCAAAAGCGAAGTCACAATAAAATTTAGTGGTGAACTACCAACAGCCACACCAGTAGAGAATAAGAAAGTTGCAATCGAGTTGACTGATCAGAATGGCATAGTGTTTACCGCTCAAGTTAATGCAAAAAGTTGGCGGAAGGCAGAAACTAGCGCCTCGGAATTCGCAGACTGGGCTGGGGCTGTATCGGGCAAGCTTGGTCAACGAACAGAAAACGGCTTTGAGGTGGTTGATGCCGGAATCCAGATTTTTGAAAAGAAGGCGAAGGAGGTAAAGCCAGACGTGGGTGTTACTGTAGCGGAAGCCAGTTAATGGACGTGTCGCCAGCATTCATAAGTACATTTTTACCTATGCAATACCTCATTGCAGAGGTAGAAGTATTTTTAATTGCAGATTCAACGAAATCCTAACAACGTAAAATCAATAATTTTCGCCATTGATTCCACGAAGTAGCCCTATTGTGTAATCAAGCATGAATTATTAGCCTAAACAATCAGCTAACTCAAGATTTATTTCATTAATTGCGAAATCTAGAACAGAAACCATGTGGTAATAGTAAAATATGATGCCACGCTTCCGAGGTAGTATATGGAGCCACTCACTGCTGGTTTGATCGCCACTCTCGCTTTCACAAAAGCTTTTGAGAAAACGATTGAGAAATTCACAGAAGTAGCGCTCGTTAAGATGGATGAGTTACGGAAAAAGATTTGGGAGAAGTTGCGGGGGAATCCAAACGTTGAACAAGCCTTAACTGCTGTTGAAGGTGGCAACAAGGCAGAATTAGAAAAGGTAGCAGCCTATCTACAATACGCGATGTTTGAGGATAAGCAGTTTGCTGCTGAAGTACAAGCCCTTGCTCAAGAAATCAACGCAGGTAAGCTTCAAGACAACAGTCACATGACCCAGTACAACTCTGATAATGCTAGAGGTTGGCAAACTAAAGTTGAGGGTGGAACTGCTTACATTGGTGAGAATCATTTCCACGGTCAATAGTCTACCCCCTGAGTCCAGTAATTTATAATGGCTGACTTTGCTGAACAATTGGAATTGCTACTTACCGAGGTAGCTAAAAAGCTAAAAGATGAGCCGCAAGCAAATTCAAAGCAGCTTGTCGCTTATTTGAGAGCTTTTGTATCAGAGAATTCTCAACTTGCGAGTGCAGCAAGCCATATGATTCAGATCAATCAAGATAATGCTAAAAGCTTTCAAACTCTGGTAGAGGGTGGAACTGCACAAGTTGGGATTCACTATCACGTCGATAAAGATACACTCAAAGACGTACTAAATACTTTCATCCAAGAACAGAAGCCCACGCCTGTTGGCATCCCCCAAAATCTGCCCCTTATTAGCATTACAAAATTTGTTGGTCGGGAGAAAGAATTAGAAATCTTACATCAACAATTACAGACGAAAAACCAAGTTACTATCTGTGCGATCGCTGGTATGGGAGGTGTTGGGAAAACGGAATTAGCATTGCAATATGCCCATTACCATTGGCATCAAAACACTTATCTTGGAGGTATTTGTTGGTTGCAAGGGCGAGATATTAAGGTAGGGACTCAGATTGTGGCGTTTGCAAGAACACAGTTAGGCTTGCAGCCGCCAGATGTTCCCGACTTAAAGTATCAATTGTCTTACTGCTGGCTACACTGGCAAAAAGGAGACGTACTACTGGTACTTGATGATGTCAACGATTGGAAGGAGGTGAAGCCATATTTGCCACCCCAATCATCTCGATTTAAGGTGTTAATCACAACGAGGCTACAGATAGCAGAATTTACCCAGCCATTGACCCTTGACGTATTAGAAGAAAAAGCCGCACTTGATTTGTTAGAGCATTGGATCGGAAAAGAAAAAATTTTACAAGAGCTAGCGAATGTTAAAAAGCTCTGTCAAAGGTTAGGAAATTTACCCTTAGCACTGCAATTGGTTGGACGATACGTTAAGAAACAAAAGCTGTCTCTAGAAAAAATGCTAGAACGGCTAGAGCTAAAAGGTTTAAGACACAAATCCCTGGACAAAGATGATAATGACCCTACTTTTACGCTTAATATTGAATGGGGAGTTGCGGCTGCCTTTGAATTGAGTTGGGACAAGTTAACTAACGAAGCCAAGCAGTTAGGTTGTTTACTAAGTTTATTTGCTTTGGCTCCTATTCCTTGGTTACTTGTGGAAAGCGTGAATACGTGGCAAGATACCGAAGATTTGGGAGATGCCAGGGTAAACCTAGAAGATTTCCATTTTCTACAAGGGGATCAAACCTATCATCTACATCAACTTATTCGAGAATTTTTTCAAGAAAAATTGAAAAAGTTAAAATTAGTGCAGCCAGAACATGTAAATGAACTTCAGGATTCATTTTGTCAGGCAATGATAGCAGTTGTTAAACAATTTTCTGGGTCACCTACTCAGCATGATATTCAAGCGATAGCTTCTGCTATACCACATGTAGCAGAAATCGTGAAAAACAGAAAACTACTAATAAATAATGCTTTTTTAAATGATGATGATTTTTGTTTACTTTTTGTAGGTATAGGCAGATTTTATACAGCCCAAGGTTTATATAAAGAAGCAGCGTTGTGTTATCAAGATTATCTATCAAATGCAAGAGAACGCTTTGGAGAAGATAGTTTAGAGGTAGCTTCTAGTCTAAATAGTCTAGCTGATGTATATAAAGATTTAGGTCATTATGATGATGCAAAAATATATTATCAGCAAGCTTTAAATTTAACTATCAATCGCTTGGGAAATAATCATCTTGATGTAGCCTCAATTATGAATAATTTGGCATTGCTTTACTCTCAGCAGAATAAGGTTAATGATGAAGAAAGATACAATTTAAGTTTTTATAGACAAATAGATGAAACTTATTTAGAAGCTAGAAATCTTTTTCGTAAATCTTTAAAAATTAGAAAATTTCATTTAAGCGAAAATCATCCTATTGTAGCTCAAAGTCTAAACCATTTAGGTACTTTATATGCAGGACTCGCAAACTACTCTTGGCGATATTATAGTTACACAAAAAAAGCTGAACGACTTTTACAGAAAGCTTTTGATATTAGAAGAAATACTTTAAATACAGAACATCCTGATATTGCAGAAAGCTTAAACAATCTTGCCTATCTTTATACACAAATGTATCGATACAGTGAAGCAGAAAGTTTATTTTTTCGAGCATTGGCACTAAACCAACGTTTGTTAGGAGAAACACATCCAGTTGTTGCTCATGGATTATGGAATTTAGGTGAACTTTACGTAGCTCAATACGAATACAATAGAGCTAGACACTTATTCCAACAATCTTTAGAAATACTTCAAAACTGTCTAGGTAATAACCATCCTTTTGTAATTTATGCTTTTCAACGCATTGAAGATTTACGTTATAGAATGGAATAATACGAATCTATAGCTTTGTATTAATATATCATTCAAAATACTAATTTATAGTCTTAGTTTAAACATCTGCCTATATAAATACTAAATTAGTAGAGATGTTATTAACATCTCTACTAAAATTATTGGAGTAACTTAGAAAGTATTGAAGATTCGCTTCACTTACTAAGATACTGTTTCTTGTAACCTTCTTCTCAAGTCATTTTCCAATCTATGTAGCTTCCAGCTATGCCATGAGTTTGCCCTATTTGCGTAAGAAGATAAAAATCTTAGACGGTCTTTTGCTTTTCCTGGTTGCTTATTATTATCATTAAGCAACTTAACTCCTATAAGATATGCAAATCGTCCATATAACCAAGGGATATCTTTACCTTTTACATCTTCTTCAAATAAGCCAGCACGCATTGTATAGGCTTCCCAATTCAGCAACAACTTATCATGGCTACATCCTAATTGCTCTGGTTTATTTGTTTCACAACTTCTGAGGTAGTTATCGGCCAAGTTATATGATTCTCTCAGTGCCTTACGCTGTAAATAATTCATGCGGAAATCAATCCACTTTCCTTTCATCTTGAATTCTTCTTGATTATTACTCTGCATAATTGAAGCTACAGCATGACCTAGTTTTATAGCCTCGGAGGCTTCTCTAGGGCGATGAGAAGAGTATTGAATAGCATTTTTTAGGTCTTCTTCAGCTACATACAACTCTCCATTCCAAGCATCAACAACAGCTAAAGCTGCTTGTAAAATAGAAGATTCTTTAGGAACTTTTTGGTAATTTTTGAAGTGTTCTGCTGCTAATTTATGTGCCTTATTTGCAACGGAAAAGGCAGATTTTTCAATTTCTCTATTCAACTCATCATGTTTTTGACTTAAGAATATGTCTATATCTCCTTTATTTCCTATCTCATTTCGGTCTAAAGCTGTAAGCATTTCTCTGGTTTTTTCAATGGATTCCGCAACATTTTTATGCTGTATACCTTGTAGCACAGCATTATAGGGAGCATCCCATGGGTTATTTTCTGACTCAAAAGTTTCAAGACTACGCTCTAACCACTGGTATTTTAATAGCTCCATGCTCTTAGTTTCGGACATTATCCCCAGAAAATCTCTTGGTCTAGAGTAATTTATAAGCTTTTTTGGCTGTAGGTTAGACATCCAGCTTTGCTGTTGCAAGTGTTTGCAAGATTCTACTTCTGAGCAAGCTGTGGCAACAAGGCCCATTGTTGCAGTTATAGATGCAGCTTGATTTACAAGAGGTAATACCTTTCGATATTCATCGGGACGAGCTTTAACATCTTGAATTAACTGTTCATAAGGAATTTCACCAAGCTTTTGGTCTTTTGATGTTGCTTCAACGGGATGACCATAAGGTGAAAGAAATGTTACCTGTGGCTTATATTCCAAATCTACTAAGCCAGATACTGCATCAGGGTTTGGATTAAAGGATAAAGTTATTTGTGGCCAGCTTAAAGGAGGAAGCGCCCAATTTTTTAACAGCCTATTATAGGGAGAATTTCTATCTTTAAGTAACTGGCTAGCCACATAGTTTGGTTGCTTGGATTCAGAGTCTTTTGGTTGCAACTTTTCATTTCCCCAGACCATCGAAGCAAACTCACTATCTGCACGTAAAAATACTTGTCCGATTTCTGTATTCTTTAAATCCTCATCTGTATAAAGAATCCCATCATTGCCAGCAAGCTGGTCTTGAGATACCTGAAAACTCCGCTTTTTAGTTTGCTGCACTAAATGAATTGCTTCTCGCAGTATGTTCGGACTAACTGTAATAGGAATTTTTTTATCTTTAATATTGGCATAAAGCGTTCTATCTTTATAAGACAAATCTGCTGGCTTAAGTACAAGACTGCTTGCAATATTAGATTCTAGTCCACCAATACCTCTTGCAAACATCGAATTTAAAGCAGAAGCAAAAAAGCTTCCTGAAACAAACGGGGGAATAGAAAGGGATTTTTTTGGAATAAATACCGTTGCAAAAATTAGCGCTATAAGAAAAATAGCTGTCAAACGCTGACGTAGGGAATACATATTTAACTCCTTTTTAATTGGCACCATTTTTTACTATTACCAACGTCTTGCCCAGTATTTTTCTCCCATTAAGAACACACCAATTACAATGCCAATAGGTGTAATTGGGTTAGAATAATCAATAAGTAATGGATCGATCCCAAGTATAATTTTTACAAAAATACCTAAATGCAAACATATAACTAATATCCATAAACTGGAAGTATGGAATACAGTTCTTAATGGTTGCCGCTCACCTATATAGATAGCCAACGCACCCTCTCCCAAAGCAATAGTCAGAGGCATTAAATAAGAACCTAATGAATCTTCGTTCACTGTGTTCCATATTTTATATATTCCAAATGAGTTCAGCAAAGCTTGCTCTAATAAAATCTCGTTAATTGCAATTACTAGAGTAGCAATCGTAGAAATAAGAAGTATTTTTAACAAAAACGGCAATCTCAAGCGATGTAAATTCATGCTTTTCATGTTTTCACCTTTAACGTTCTAAGGTTGTTCAACGCTTTCTAAAACTAGCCAAAGTTAAGCTAGACCGAAAACTCCATCATTACCATAAGCTTTCGACACCAAAGCATATTTTTTGCTTCTATCGCTACATAACATATATGCAAAAAATAGGCTAGCAAAATATGATTCCCTAATTTTTTGTATAAACCAGGGCTAGTCAATCACTTTTTCAGTAGTGTATTACTGAAGTCCAATAAGCCGGACTAAATTTTGCTGTCTTTATATTGTATATGTATGGTTAGGATAATACTTTAAAAAAAATCCGTGTGAATACTGATAAAGGACAGTTTTTGTATCTGGCACATATAAAAATTTCTGATTTTCCACTCTCCAATTAGTCCGCAAACCTACAAAAGCATTAGAGCCTGTTTGTAAATGATTGTGAAGTAATTGAATAAGACTTTGCCAGTCGTTTCTGTATTAAACGAATCATGACTGTGTAAATTATAGATTCGCTCATTTTTGGTAAAAGTTCATAATCCTTGCTAAGGCGATGGTATTGATTCCACCATGCAAATGTACGTTCGACAATCCAACCTTTAGGCAATACTTAAAATCCAGGCTAAGTAAGACAAATTCACTACCCTATTGCTGCAAAATTAATTTTCATTTGTAGCGACTGTCTGACTTCGCTCTCTTTACATTTCTTTAGAGACAGCCTCTTATCGACAAATTATTTAAAACAATATCTTTTAAGATAGAAAATTATAAATAACGTTTAATGTGAATTAAGGCTTGAAATCCTTGTAATTTCGTATTTGGTTCCAAAACAATCGTTTTGGCCGAATCTCAAAATCCTTATGGAATAAAAGTCGTTTCTAATTCACATCAGGCGTAAATAAGCTTACGGTACATCATTTCACTTTGGTTAGAACGTATAATGTCTACTGTTGACAGATGCGACAGCGCAACAAAGGTGCGACACTTTGGCGACCAGAAGCATTGATATACGCAGGCTGTAACCATCAAACTAAGAAATTAAGTCAAGACGTTTCTTACTTTCGACTTTTTGAAAGCATTTTTCTATCTGCTCAAGGGTGGCGATCGCTCTCGCACTTAAAAACCCAGTCATAAAGGCTGGGCTTTCGTTGGGGTTATATTCCCCCAGGGCAAGTTATATGCGTTATTTATAAGTAGCTTTTCTGAAGTTGACTACAAAAGCTAGAGTACCAATTCCAGAAAACAGTAGATAAAAAACTGTCAATCACCCTGTCCCATTCATTTAAACTTAGTAGCGTCCGCGTCCACCGCCGCCGCCATATCCCCCCCGTCCGCCACCAGACGAACCTCTGTCTTCTTTGGGCTTGGCTTTGTTAACTTTGAGGTCACGACCCATCCATTCAGCACCATCAAGACCTTCAATGGCAGCATCTTCTTCTGCATCTGTTCCCATTTCTACGAAAGCGAAACCTCTCGGACGACCTGTTTCGCGGTCTTGTGGTACTTGAACCCGCTTTACAGTACCATATTCAGCAAAAACACCCTTAAGATCGTTTTCTGTAACTTCATAAGAGAGGTTACCTACATAAATTGACATCGATTTTCTCCAAATTTATTAGTGTGTATAGGATTGAGAAATCATCCCTTCTTTATTTTTTCTTATTCATGTCTGTTCTTTTAAAATGTATAAAAGATTCAAGATCAGTAATTTGATTCACATTTTGTAGCCGTGGCTAAGATTTAGCTCTAGTAGCAGCAGATAAAATTCAAATTTGGGGTATATAGTAAATGCTATACGCGGGGTCTGGCTGCCATATACTTTCAGACACTGGAGTTTCCTACCAATTAGCTGACAGCCGATTAAAAGCAATTATTCGAGAATGGCTCTCTCTAAGAACGGTCAGTTTAAAACAAGTTACCAACCGTAATGGGGGATTAACGCCAGGAGAGCTAAAACACAAGTTTGGTAGTGACACCGGACTGTACTGTTTTAGTGGCACGATGCTTGGTTGTGTTTTAGAATTTGGTGGTTTAGTCAAGCAAATCAATGGGTTAATACCATACCTGAAAACCAACCTCAAGCTTGACAAGAGTACGTCTTTAAAAAAGTATTATGAGTACATAGATTTGGATAGTGAAGAAGAGGAAGTAGATTCTAGTAAACGGTGTAGTGCAGCTAAATATTACACTACTTCGTTTCCCTGTCATGTGTTTAAAGAACATTTTGGGGATGGCAGTAATACTTACTCTGAAATGGTCGATGATTGGGAGAGATTTACGAATATTGGTGTAAAAATTAGCGAAGTCGGAGTTAGAAAAGTTTATTGTCATATCCCCGATCATTTTGTGGAGAATTTACCCAGCTTTATTCAACCGTGGATGCCAGTACCCGTTAACATAGTTTCTCCATCAGCCATCTATTTTGGCTAACCTGTTTCCAGATGAATTTGTTGTTACTGATTTAGTTCATTTAATAATTACCTTAAAAGTACGACAGATGTCGTACTTTTCTCAGGGTTAGTATTTTGCTTTGAGTTCAGGTTTATCTTTTGATTGCTCGTTATTCAAAACATTCTCAATCAAGTTCATGATTTCTGGCAAACGCTCGGCTAAAGCTTTCTCTTGGGGTGTTTTTGGCTCAATCTTCTGCCACTGTTTCAGCTTAGTTGACGCTTGCTTTAAAAGTACGACAGATGTCGTACTTTTTTCAGGATCAGTATTTTGGTTAGCTTCAAGATACCTTTGTACGGTACGAAGATTTTTACCCACTACAACTGCTAGGGCAGGCATTAAAGGCTTTTGTCCTTTCTTGGGTCTTCCCTTTACGTCAATAAATCCAGCAGTGCGGAGACGGTCGGATAAAGCTCTCACTTCATTTGGTGTATAGTCCCTACGTTGCTCGTTCTCTGCTATCTCTACCTGTAATGCCAAATCTGGGTCAGACTCCGCATCAAAAGGCAACATCCTGATAGGAATACGATTGTCTGGGAACTGATAAAGATACTTGTCTACCTGCTGTTCCTTTAACAATCGAATTGCGGCTAACCGATGCCCTCCAGCTAGTAACCTAAATTGATTGTCTATTACCAATGGCTCTATCAGTCCCAAAACAGCAATTGACTCTGCCAAAGATTCAACGTGCTTTGGATTTAAAGGTCGGGTATCCTGCTCACGGTCTTTAATCTGTTCCAGTGAAACTGTAGAGTCTTGAAGCTTTAGTGTTTGAGATTGCCCTTGTCGTTTTTGAGCGACTTCCAGAATTTTATCGAAATTGGTCATGAGATAATTTCCTTGCCCACTGCCTCATAATCGCTCCAGGCATCGGAAGCACGAGCATCTTTTACCATATAAACTGGAACTCCAAAATTTTCAGCTTTCAGGTAAACTGCCATTCTTCTGATCCAAGTTTTAAACAAGGGTAAGCCAAATTTTTCAAGGCTTTCTTTGGCTTTGTGTCCGTCACGGCTGGGGGAAGGAGGAACACAAGTCAGTAGAACTTTAAAACGTCCTGGTGGTAATTCATTTAGTTCTCCCACAGTTTCAATCAACGCTTCTAAAGCGAAAGTGCTGGGATGGGTGGGAATTATCAGTAAATCACTAGATTTGGCTAATGCCTTCAACTCATCACTAGCAGGGCGGGCGGGAGTATCAATAACAAGATGTTCAAAATCATCAGCTTGCTCTATTTCGCTATGATCGTAAACATTGAAAGGACTTTTACCACGCTCAAACCAATGTAATACAGAGCGATTAAGATCACCATCAGCTAGTACAGTTTTACCTTTGGTAGCAAGGTAGGCGGCGAGATGAATCGCTGTGGTAGATTTTCCTACACCCCCTTTAAACGATGCGATAGTAATAATCATTGCAGTCTCATTCAGTTATGATGGCGGATTGTACCTTACAAAAGGCATTTTTCAACTCGGTAAATTTTAATTCCTCAAGTTTATGCGCTAGAAGTGTTAAAAAAGACTTCAGAATGAACCTTATCTTAAGCTGACAGGATATGGATGAAGTCGTCAAAAAAGTCGCGGCTGTGGGATTACCTATTATCATCTTGGTGGTAACAATGGCAACTACAGGTTTTACAGGTGTTGCTGCTATCACCGCAGCTTTAGCCTTCCTGTGTGGGCCAGCAGGGATGCTGGGGGGAATTGCTGTTTTGGGATTCACAGCTTTAATTACAGATCCTTTGGCGAAAGTAATTACATCCGTTGGCGATTACAGTATTGAAAGCGGCTCATCAATTCCAAGCGCGTAAGTTTCTGTTCGATTGCTCATTTACCCCCCCTTAAAGTTAATTGATTTCCATCTTGACAAGACAATGCAATCGCATTACCTTAAGGATGGAGTTGAATCAACAGATTTAAAAGTGACAATGGCTATAAAACCAGTCCTATGTTCAGAATCTACTCTTACCGATCGTTATCAAACTACTGTTCCGGAACCTATTCGTAAGGCTCTTGGTTTGAATAAGCGTGATAAAATCTGCTACACCATTCAACCTGATGGTCAGGTAGTGATTTCTCGTGCTGAACAAACAGAAAATGACCCAATTATTGAGCAGTTTCTCCGTTTTATCGCCGAAGATATTCAGAAAAATCCTCAACATTTAAAAGCAATCAATTCTGATTTAGTCAGTCGTATTCAGTCCTTAGTTGCTGATGTTGATTTTCATATTGATGAACCACTTTTAGATGAGGATGAGTAGGTTTGTCTGAAATTAGTTCTTCTACAAATCAGCCATTAGTGATTAATGGATGGAATATATTTGCCCATTCTCTATTTCTTAATCAGCTTGAGGAACTTTTTATCCAGGTTGAATCTTTGCGTCAGAAATATCCTCAAGATTATAAAAAGAAAAATGCTACAAAGCGTCTAGCAGCTATAGTAAAATTAGCATTTGATGTTATCCCTCAAGACCCAACCCGTAGCGAATACCGTCAAGGAAATACGCTGGGTGATGATTATAAACACTGGTTTAGGGCTAAATTCTTTCAGCAATATCGTCTATTTTTTAGATATCACCAAGAGAGTAAAATTATTGTTTTCGCTTGGGTTAATGATGAAAATTCTAAGCGGGCATATAACAGTAATACAGATGCTTATCGAGTTTTTCAGAAGATGTTAGATAGTGGACATCCTCCCAATGACTGGGATGATTTACTCAGAGAGGCAAAGGAGGAAATTAATCGCTTAGAGAATGTAATTAATCCGGAAATTTAACGGACTAACAATACAATAGAGGAAAATAATGAGTATTTCAATTGAGCGTGTTTTAAATCGATATCTCCTGAATGTGGCGCAACGGTATCCCCGCATCGCTCATCCTGGTTAACGCCGTCCTCCTGAAGCTGTGAGTACTAACCCCCTCAATGCCCAACCGCACAAAGGTATTCGACGCGATTATCAGTTCATTACTCATCAATTGTGTTCCACTTAATCCCAGAAAAGCGTTTGGAATTTACTTTGGTATATTTTTCGGTGTGGCGGATGTCCCGATGCCCCAAAAACTCTTGGATAAACCTTGTACTATGACCTTCATTGACAAGGTAGTAACCGCAAGCATGGCGTAACTGGTGCGGATGGATTTTAATATTTAATTCTGCGACTTCCCCCAACCTAGTCAGCAATCTTTGTACCGCCGCCGATGTTAACCTCTCTCCCCGTTCCCCAATAAAAACATAATTGCCACCAATTTCTAATTCTTTTAATTCTTTCAATGCCTCTATCTCATCCACAGGCAACGGATGAACCCCGCTATCACTCCCTTTTTTACGGGTGATAAAAATCTCTTCATCTAAAAACGAAATCGCATCCCATCGCAAATCGCAAGCCTCCGACACCCGCAGCCCGTGGCGAAATATTAACAGTACCAGGGCATAGTTCCTCACCTTGTACCGTCCATAAACTTTTGCAGCTCGTAGTATGCTGTTTACCTCCCGTACTGTAAGATATTCCCGTGACCTGTAATCCTTATTCTTACGACGTACCAGCATTTTGACTATTCACAACTGTTCGTATTATACGGTTAAATACCAACAGTTCTCATCGTCCCAAACCCTGATTATCTCGTGAATAACCACCCCGAAAATTACCTCAGTTAAGTCACGCTTATCATTCGCACCCATCAAAACCGACTTTTCACACCCATTCATAAGTTTGGCAAATATCTATACTTTCTCTATATAAGGCTTGGGGGTTACTCCTTGTAGTGGCGACTTGATTGCTGATTTTTAGCACTAACTTTGGGTTAGCTGCTCCCGAAGCAATCGCTTACTCTGGTGGGGCATTGATATCAGAGTTGATATCAGAGTTGGCACAAGTCAGGCGATGGCGTAACCGCCTGCCAAGAGTGCGATCTCCCTCGTTTCCACAAGGAATTGACTATGATTTCCCCTGCGTAAGTTGGTTGTATCTTCCTAATCCCGCCTGAACTCCATTTGCGCGAAGTGGTCTTGCAGTAGTTTGTGGATGAAGCGGTAGCGTCCACCAACACGTTGGAGGAATAATCGCTCGGTGGAGTAGTCGAGGAAGCGGGCGTAGTTCCAAGGGATGTAGCCGTTGCGGTAGAGGATGAGGCGGAGGGTGAAGTGTTGAATACAAGCAAAACCGCCGAACATAATTCCAAAAGGTACTCCTATACTCAAATATCCTCCAATCGTAACAATTAAAAAGAGGACTGCATCAAGTAGATTTGTAAAAGGATAAATACCAAGCAGAAGAAATACAATTGTTAGACCAGTACTGCCCATTAATCCAATAAGTAGAGTTATAGTAACAGCATTTATAGCAGAACTCTTAATACCTTGATTTGGACTTTTTTTATTTATTTCTACTGTTTTAGTTTCCTTTCCAAAAAAAGCAATAATAAATCCGACAGAAAGCGCCCAATATACTCCGAAAATGCTTACAAATATCCAAAAAAATAACAAATTTATCAAAATATTTATCAGATTTTTTTGAACATAAATATCTTCTCTAATAACGATTGACTCTGAAACTAAAATAGACAAAAAACCGCAAAATAAAAATCCAATTAATAAGGCATAAAATATTTCAAAAAAACCAAACAATGGAGTTACACTTCTCGCAAAAAATAATCCACTAATTAGAGACAAAAGTAATTTATATTTTTTTTTGAGAATAGTATTTTCTAACCAATAAGGCTGTATTTCTTCAATTAAAAACTCAGTTTTAGATTCTTGCTGCATTTGTTGAGCTAACCAAGTAAGCCACATTCGGGTTTGTCTGGCATGAGGAGGTTTGATTTTTAAATATGCTCTACTGTTCAAAGTTCGTGTCAACATCCGCCCTACATAAGCATCTAACAAGTATTGAAGACGGTTTTCTGTAGAGTTCAAACGCTGCCATTCTTCAACAGATATTTCTTGAGACGCTAAAACAGTAATGCTGAGTAGTAAGGGAGTTTTAACTAACTCTAGTAAATCTATGTCGCTACTTATGGTTGACCACAGTTCTATATAATTTATAGACGTTAGATAATCACAAATTTGATTGTTAGTTAAAGGCTGTAAGTAGATAGCACCGTTAAGTTGTAATTGAGTAGAGTAGTTATTATATTCTTCATTCCGACTACAAACAACTAGATAAAGCGGTCTATTCTCGCCAGCTATAAACTGATTAATTACTTGGACACAAAGTTCTTGGCGTTGTGGTTCAAGTTCATCTAAACCATCAAGCAGTGGCAGGAATTGTTGGTTATTTACCAACTCTTGACCAAGCTTTTTTGGAACACCATACTTGGATTTGAGTTCTGCCACCAACCAATCAGCTATAGATTGTCGGTCATCTTTCCAAGAAGATAAGTTGAATAAAACAGGAACGGGATAATCAGGCTGTTCTTCTGCACGGCTAACTAAAAGTTGAGCCAGTTCTAATTGTGTCGTGGTCTTACCTGCCCCTGGCGCACCTAAAATTAACAGTTTACCTGCATTTTCTTGGAAGTCAAAAATTTCCAAAATTGTTGTGGTATCTGAGAGAGGTTCAGCAGGCTTTAAGCCAATTTTTATCTCTGCATCCCAAGGGCGTTTTACCTGCTGCGATTGTGATTCCTTACCTAAATTAATCAGCACGGCATTGTGCAAAGATTGCCTTAACCGTGCTGTAACTTCTTCTTTGACTGCTGCTAATAGTATCCGTTCATTCTTTGGTCGAGCAGGGTTGCCTACTGGTGTTGTTGTCTGCTGGCCAAAGAAAAAATTCAAGGTATTACCTAACCAGTTATTGTTTCCCTGATTTTGGATATTACCTGTACCTATTGCAGCCTGCTGTCCAGCACCGAACGTTGAATTATTAGACTCCTGTCTTATCCCAGGTTCAGGGGAAGATGCTTGATTATCATCAGGAGACTTCGGCTGATTCATAGTAAAAATTTGATAGTAATAAATAAAATATTTTTCACACCAAACGCAGCAAAGACTCTTCTAAACTCGTTTGGTGTTTTCTATTGAGGTTAATATTTACTTGGAGTTATTTTTGAAATCCTCGAAGGCTCCAATTACAAAACTTGCTGCGGGATGACTAAGAAGTTGTTCTAGAGCAGCCGTACTACCTGCCTCTAAAGCACTAATTATTTTCTTCATTAAAGTTGGGTTATTTTCGACGTGTTTCTTGGCTTCTATTGCAAATACCATTTTTTCAGAGTTGGTATTGGTAGGATAAGACTGGCTTAATTGCTCTAGCAATGCCTGAATTTCTGTTGCGGCTTCTGCAAGGTTTTGTTTTTGTTCTGATGAAGAATAAGTGGTTGATGTTTGCACGTTATTATTACCCTGGGAAGCTTGCATCCCACCATACACATTACCACCACTTACATTTTGAGAAATTCCACCAGGATTATTAGTCATTGTATTTACCTTTTCTATTTGGGTGTTTGAATAAAAACTAGGACGCTCAAGTGCCGTCATTACCATATTCTCTAATCTGCGGATTTGATTATCTTTTTCTGCTAAAAGTAATTTTATTTCTCGCTCTGGCAAGCCTTTTATCTCGTTATAAGTAGCAACATATTCTGCACTTAGTTGGGACTTATCTGCCGTAGCTGCGGTCTTAGCACGAAGCAACAACTTATCTTCACCTCGCACTTCCATACCGACAATTCGCAGGTCAGCTTCCGGGTGATTCTCTGCTAATTGCTTAAAGGAAATTGCGATCGCTCTGGGGTCAACACCTTGGTTGTGGTAGAGGTCTAGGGTGTCGAAAATTGGTTTAATGAAATCGCCAAACTCCCCATCTGCAAACACTTCTTTGTTGTTATCTGGCTTGCGGAGGGGGTCAGGGTTCTCTTTGGTGGGCAGTCGCATATAAACGTATTCACACCGCACCCCATCAAATTTTGTGTCAGTGGTAATGCCCCAATCTTGAATGTATGCCCCGGTGAGAGTAGCCCCTGTTAAATCAGTTCCATTAAGTTGTGTCTGTACTAATTTCGCCCTGGATAAATCTGCATCTTGTAAGTTGGCCCCGCTCAAATCTGTACCAATAAAACTGGCATCTTTCAAATCAGCTTTTTGGAAATTTACCTCTCGTAAATATTGATGGTCAAACTTTTTCCCTTTTCCCAATCTAGTAACTAGGACTTCACAAAGCTTTATGTTTTGAAGGTAAGTTTTTCCTGGGCGAATATAGTAGAGCATCTTAGCATGAAAAAAATCTGTTTGCGTTAGTGTAGCATCTCGAAAATCTGTAGCTTTAAGTTTAGCTCTTATAAATTTAGCATCTGTTAAATTAGCGAAGCGGAAGCTTGTACCTCCTGTAGTAGCAAAGGCAATAGCAAATGAGTATATCCGATCTTGTACCAAATTATTTTTTTTGTTTATTAGCCAAGTATGCCATCCTATGTAAGTATTAATTATTGGAATTTGCATGATTACTATAATTATTTCTACTACACAAAGAAAAGCAATGACCGCGACAATAACTCCAACAAAGACATCAAGAGCTGGATTGGTAATATTAAAGGACTGTAGTATTTTAACAATGCCTAATGGCGCAGCAATAATAAAAATAATTCCTAAAATTAGAATTACAATTTGACGAGTTGTTATAATAAAAAAGGGAATTATTATAAGTATAGCAAGCCAATTAAAAGCTGTATTTTCCAAGAAGTCAATTCTAAAGTTTAGTGCTACTAATTGTCCAACTAAACTATAGCTAAATCCTGACAACCAAAAGAGTAAGAAAGAAACAATTATTACGAAAATTACCCAATACTTTTTTTGTCCAGCTGTTGCATCACTAAAGTCGGCTCCTATCAAGATAGCGTTTATAAATTTTGCTCCTCGGATATCTGCCTTGCTAAAGTGTGCATTCTTTAGATTCGCCCCTGTAAAATCTGTACTACGAATATCTGCATAACTAAAATTTGCCCCCTCAAGGTTTTGACCTTTGAAGGAGCGCCCACGAAGATTTTGACCAGAAAAGTCCTGTGGCATGGTTGGGTGGAGCATCCAATTTTGTTTTTGGATACATATATACCACGAGAAATTCCGTAATTACAACGCTTTAAAGCGATTCTCTTTTGTTACAGCCAGTTTTTATGCTTCAATCCCCGACTTAATGCCTTCCCTCTCCCCACCAATACATCATTCATTCACAATCAAGTTATAGTCAATGTAACCAAGCATCGCCCCTCTTTTAATAGCCTCATAACGGTTCTTGACGTGCCATTTACTGTACAAGTCACTGGCATAGCATTTGACTGTACTAACAGAGAGAAACATTTCTTTGGCAATCTGTTCAAAAACTAAACCCTGAGCCAGTAAACGCAGGACTTGTATTTGTCGCTCGGTAGGCGGATCTATCAAGTTTTTATCAACGAAGTTGGGGTCAATATATGTATTTTGATAAAGCCTTTCTAACAGTTTTTTAGCCAGCTTTGGGTCAAGTAGACATTCATCAAAGTAAGCTCTCTTGATGGCTAGTTCAATCAATTCTACATCAGCACTCTTGAGCATATAAGAATCAGCCCCATGACGGAAAGCCGAGTTAATAAAGTCTGAATGAGTCTCATTAGTAAAAATCACCACTTTACTATTAGTATTTCTTTTAATTGAACGAGTAAGTTCTAAACCACTCATGTCGGGTAATAGTAAATCGACTAACACAACATCAGGATTTACTTGTTCAATTAACTGAAAACCTATCTTGCCACAACTAGCTGACCCTGTAACTTCTATATCAGGAGATTGTGCAATAGCACCTTTGATGCCTAAGAGCGTGAATGTTTCTGGTTCAACAATTACTATTCTCAGCATGATGTTGATAATATTCAAATAATAAATGGCTATTTATTCAGGTATTTATTATTGGTGTCTAGCGGACACGTACTAGACACTTGGTGTCTGGGCGGTGTCTGGTGTGGTGTCTGCTGGTGTCTGAGCTATATAAGGGTTTGGGGGTTTAGTGTCTAGTGGTGTCTGGTGTCCTATGTCCGCTAAAAAAGGGGTATTTTAAGGGCAGACACCAGACACAGAGAGCAGTCAAATTTGATTAAGCTTGATAACACCCTCGCCTATCCAGTCTGCTAAAGATGCGCCGACAATTTCATACATCCAGCCCTTGATTTGCTCAACAGTGAATCTCTCACCGTTCACTTTAAAATTGCCTTTGAACTCTCTTACATCAGCTTCTATTCGCTCAGTTCTGGTGAGATATTCATACAACTTTTGCGCCATAGGTGATAGTTTATTTTTTTCGTCTGGGGTATCACCACTCTTGCCACCGATATTAAATTCCAGTTCATAAATGCGTTCTAAAGTGGCTTTATCTATGGGTGAAATTGAGTTAGATGCTGGTGTTACTGTGTCACTAAAATCAGAGATTTTGGCTGTCATTTTGGGCAGAATAACATCAAGCCACTCGTTAGAACTGTCGAGTTTTACCTTGGCTAGACCTGTAGATTTTGGCTGTAGTGTAACTGGGTCAACTTCAGCCAAACATTCAACTTGGAGCATTTTAGAAACGAGATTATGTAAGCCCTTAATCCCAAATAAACAAGTCTGGGTATTGTTGTGAGCAACCACAGTTAAAGGCATCTCCTGTTTGCGACTTTTAGTAAGTGCTAACTTGCCGAATTTCTCCAATAATTCCGCATCTTTTATAAAGTCAGCGTAGGTGGTTGCTTCCTCACAAATTAGGGCAGTTGCTTTACCCTCTGCCCAAAGTTTTTGTCGCCATTGCTCCTCACTCATAGAAGAATCATTGAAAGTTTTTAACCTTGATTCCAATTCTTTAACGTAATTGCGGATCTGCTGTTCTATCTCGTCCCATCCGTGATAACTTTCAATCCCTCGCCATTCAGAAGAGTTGCTGTCGGGGTCAAGGACAACAACTCGATAGCCTGCCTGTTTTTTCTTTTTAACGACATAACGGGCTAACCAAGATTTTCCGCCGCCCTGGTTACCCCAGATGAGGGCAGTTTGTTTGATGAGGTTTTGAACCCATGCGATTTTATCAGCGTCACCGTTGGCGATAACTGGCTGCTGTGAAAGTTCGGTTACAGTCCCTGGCGTGCCGTGCGGTAATTGCCCGGCGGGTGTTGTCGGAGGCTCAAACTTATCGAAGCTGGCCCCACCGTCTAACAGATGCCCAAACTCGTGATAGTCCTCTGCCGACATCGCCGTAAGTAGGGCTGTTACTTGCTGTGGGGTGATGGTGGCGATAAACTGCTGTCTAGCTTCAGCGATTTTGATACCACGCAAGCATTTCAGTAATTCGTTGCCAGACATGGATAGGATCTGTTCACCCAATTTGACAGAGTAGTTAGCCTTGACCCCCTCAAATTGTTTAGTAGCGCGGTAGTGGGGTCTAATATCACTTAAATAATCCCTTGCCTTACCGGTGGCCCACAGTGCTATTCCCCCGAATACCATTGCACCGATGCCCAGGTGAATTTTCAAGGGGTTGTCAGCCGGCAGTGAGCGAAACACGTACAGACTATCGTGCTGGAGAAATGCCCAAGGGTTATAGTTCGGGTTACTTGTGCGGTACTGGTTAGCCTTCAGGTAAGGATCTGGGATTTGCGATCGCTGCTCATACCGACAATACTTGTTACCCAACAATAAACGCTCTGTCTCACCGTCGGCCTGGATTGGCGCATCATATACCCTTGCAGACTCAGGGTAAAAGCACAATTCTTTCTTTGCAATGCCGTCGCCAACGTGGGCAGCAATGGCACAAGTCACCGCGCCTAATACCGATGCCATCATGAGGAGATTTAGACGCGATGGTAAATTGTACGAACGTTGATTTAGGTCAGATGGTTTGGTATCCATAGTCATCTCTTACGGCAATATAAAGCGAAAATCATGGCTATTACTGCGGTAAAGCTGAGAATCAAGGGGAAATGGTCTTGCTGCGGTTGTTGGATGCCCTCATACTGCTTTACCTGTTGGGTAACACCCGAAAAACTGTTACGGGCTATAGAGTTCATCTGTTGGGCATCGGCGGTTAACTTCCACGAACTAGCAGCCAGCATTAAGGTACGAGTCACCCCAAGGCCAAACTTTTGACGGTTGGTAATTGAGGGAATGAAACTGTTTTCAAAACGCAAGTAGCACAAAGCCCCAGCCACAGAAAGCCCAACGGGTAAGCCTGCCACAACTGCCGGGAACAGTCCCACACATCCGGCAAGGTAGAGAGATTGAGTTGACGCAACTTGAAAGCCTGCCAACACTGCACCCTGACCAATGCCCCGAAGTACAGTTACACCGCCGTCAGTTTCAGTGATCTGCTCTTGAACCAGTTCGCTGTCGTACTGTTCACCCTCAATATGCTGTGTACGCTCGTCTACAATCTCTGCATCAAAATAAATTGGTGTAGGGTTCTGGTTTTTGGTTAACATAAGGAACACTCAAAATAGTTTTACCCCTGACACAAACAGCGCCAGGGGTCTTACTGCTAGTCAATCAACCGTCTAAAGAACCCTTTCACCCCTCGCAGTGCGTTAGAGCCGTGGGAGTGGATATCGCGCAGGGTTTCTTTGGCTTTGTCTGCTGGTGTTAGTTCCTCTTTCTTAGCGTGAACCTTCTGCCAGAGTTGAGTTTTCGCCTTAGTCGCGTCAATGTCAATCCCTCGCAGTTCGGCGCGGTGAGATTCGTTAAGTAGATTGAGTGTACGCCCATGCCGAAACTGTTCTTGTCCCAATTGATTGTCACTGCTAATAACTTTTTGTTGCAGTTGATAACCTAGTTTTGCGTCACTGTTTCTGACTTTCGCCCAGCTATCAGTCATTCGGTTGACGCTCTGCCCTGCATTGGTTAAAAACTGTGCTTCCTCTGACATCAATGTTTCGGTTGACTGTAACCCTTGGGTAAGGTTGGTAAATACAGCCTTTGCATTGTCTGCCCGTTGTTGTTGCTTGATGCGGAAGTCTGCCACAGTTGCCGCCGCCGTTGGATCTCCGTCCAGAGCATTGAATATAGTTTCTTGGGTGATACCAGACACAGAAGCGATCGCCGCGTAAGTGACAGGTGCATCCAGCTTGAGTTTTACTGTCCGGTTCATTATTCTTCTTCCTCCTCATCAACAGCCAAAGGGTTAACTGTGCTGATGAAATGCACTTTGGCGGTGCTATTAGATGCGGCGGCTAATGCGTCTTCTGGTTTTTCGTAGGGTGTAACCTTGTTTACTCCCTCGTCTGCGTTCTCTGCCTCACAGAGATAATATTTGCTGTCCATCTTGCTAAGATCCTTTTGTTGTACTTGTGCAACTTGAGGGCGATTGCTCGGTGTCCAGTCAAGCAATCGCTCTCCCCTAACTAGAAAATGCTTCAAGCTTTGCTACATCAATAGTTGTTCTCTCCTCAACTTCCCACTGCAAGTAAGTCAATGCTGTTGTTGCATCTCCTAACGTCAAGTCAGGACTATAGTTGAGTGCAATTTGCTTGTAATCGGGATGGTTGCGAATCTGTAGAATTGTTTGCTGTGCCTCTTGAATTAGGCTAGTTAATGATTGGCTCATAATTATGCCTATTAGTTAACAGATTTGTTAGTGCGTTTACGTGGTACTGGTTTTTGTTTTAAGTGGGCTATTGCTCCTATGCTGAACATTCCTGTGCCTATCATTGCTGTGGTCGTTGCACCAAATTTTTGAGTAGAAAGATAACCAAAACCAACACAGCTAAGTAGAAATAAAGTAGCTCCTATTGCTTGTCTAATTCTCACAATTCTTGCTCCTTCAAAACAGTGCTAATTGCAGTGATTCTTGACTGATGAAAGAACTCTTTGTAGTTGCACCTTCCACCTCATAACAACGATTAGTTAAACCTTTGTGATTCAGTTTCAAATCCGCTTTCTTCCGTTGTCCTGCTAGTGGTCGAAAAATAAATTGTGGTGCTTGGATTGTTCCGGTTTTGTAGAGGTAACGATACAGTGTTCTGTCTATTTGATAGACTTTTTTACTGCTCAAGATAGTGCTGTCATAGACTCTATTTAAGTTATTCATGACTGCCTCTTAAAGACTTAACAAGGGTGTCGCCGTAGTTAACCAACAGGATGGTAAATAACTGCGAGTAAGTGCTGATTCCTGTCTGTGTGATGATTTCTTCTGCCTTGGGTAAATACTTCTGATCCAAAACAATGCGCTTTTGACTCATAACTTTAGACTCCTCATCAATGCCTGTCCTTTTGGCTTCTCAATTGGTTGTATTTGTTCAATTGGTGCAATTTCTATCTGATTTTGTGGCTGTTGGTTTACAGAATTTGTTAGAGGTGTTTGAAAACTACTTACATTGCCTGCCAAGTATTCAGAAATTAATAAATTCGTAGCAGAGGCTATATTTATCCCTCTTTCTGAACCATATTGTGACAACCAGTCATGATGGCGTTTATCTAGTCTCACTCTCGTTTCTTTTGTCTCAATCTGTGACAAAGAAGATATTTTCAAGTCCCATTTATGTCTGATTGCATCCAACAGCAGATTTACGGTATCACTCAACTTTAAATATTCGAGTGACTGTCTGATTCCCTCAACTTTCGCCGCCACAGAGGGCGCTAAACGTACTTGCATTTCATCACATAGCTAACAATGCTTGAATATTTGATAACTGTGGATTCACGGGAATATAAAACCCTGGTTTGGCGCTTAATTTTTGGCGTACCAAATTTGCACATCCACCAATCAGCATAATGTTGGTGACATCGGCTAAGTAATCATTAGCGGCTGTTGTAATGCCGTCCATCAGCCCGTTAAACCAGTTTTCTAACAGCCCAGGAAAGACGGAACTAAAATCATATTTCCGCCCATAAGTTAAGGAACCGTCAGCGATGGCATCCATCATCTTGGCGACCTTAAAGGCAACGTTATCGCGCTTGGCGTGACTCTGCATTAGGTCGGAGTTGATGATGTCGTTAGCCAAGGAGACTCCGCCAACTTTGGGGATTGAACGACGGGTGAGAACTTCACCACCGTTTGTCATAACAACGTAGTTTGTGGTTCCTCCGCCGATATCAATGGCGAGTGTATCGCCTTCTGGTTCCAGCTTGCCTGTTTTGTAGCCGTTGACCACAGCCACATCTGTTTCTAGATAAAATTCAACGTTTTTGATGCGGTGTTTGTAGCTCCTGCCGTTGACCGTCACTTGATGATCTGCAATCAAGGTTTGACGGATGGTGTCTTCATCCCATTGATTTCGTTCTGGGACTAAGAATCTGACAGTACCCTCAAAGTCTGAGCGCAAGCCTGCCAGAGTGAAGGGTTTGACAAATTCTGGTAGTTGCTTTCCTCTCTCTGCTGCTGTCTGGGGGTTCTTCTGCTTGGTTGCTCGTTCTCCCAGAACCAATACCTTGTCGTCTAGTTTGACGCTGGGTGTGACTTGAATGAAAAAATGAGCTTTTAGCTCACATTATGCTTCACGAAGCAGATATCCATTTTATACTTCGCAAAAATAGTGAAAGTAGAAAATTTATTTTTCCA
>NZ_JACJQL010000063.1 GCF_014696625.1 Nostoc parmelioides FACHB-3921 | reverse complement strand
CTTCTCCCAGCCTGGGGACTGGGGTTGACATCTCGCAGTATCACTTTGATGCAGTGTTTGGTGTATTTCACGGAGTTTCGCAGACAGCCACCGAATGCGCTCAACAGCTTTGGAGGTATCGCCCAAAAGTCCCGCTTCACGTTTGGGTGGCCCCTAAACCCCCATTTGGATACCTCGACACTAACCCGACTAAGATTAAAGAACGGCTGCTACAAACTAACGAGATTACGGCTTTCTTACTGCGGATTGACCGAGAAACAGGTAAGCGCGGGGCTGAAAAAGACTGGGCGCTTGAGGCTTACTGCAAAATCAAATCTGCTCGTCATCAGTCGATTAATAACTTACGCACCGACTTACGCGAATTGTTGAAGCAGATGGGCAATCAAATTGTACCAGTGGGTGACGAGCTTGATGCCCCAGCTTGGGAACTGCTCAAAACTGCGGCAGATGCTCTCGACTCGGCTCACCATCATGCCGTCGCTAGGGCGAATAATATTTCTAAAAGTGAGTACCGCGCTCGTCAAAGTAAAGACTATCTTTCACCCGAAGAAGTCTACGAGTGTGAAAAATTCCGTATTTGGGACTCCTACGGCATGGAAGTTACACCAGAACTTGTTGAACAAGATAACGGTGGTCGGTTGGTTGGGGAGATCGCCGCACTTGAAGCCATCCTTTCACCACCAGATTCAATTATTGATGACAATGGTAAACAGTACCCTATACCACCTGATCTTGTCACCAACAAAGACCGAGCCGAACGAGACAAACTGCCATTCTGCATGGATTGGGGCAACTACTCGGCGCGGTGGTTAGCCCGATACAACCTGGGATTGCAGCATCTTTTGACTCGACTCGTCGCCGGGGAGGAAGTTCGGGCGGACGATGCACATCTATTAAATATGTCGGCGATCGCCATCGACTGCGCTGCTCACATCAAAGCAATACTCGGCTTCACCATTCCCCCCAACTGTCAACCAATCTGGCTGTTGGGGATTTTATTGGATCAACTGGGACTGAAGCTGACCTATCGTAAGCAGGGGCGAAGAGGTCAACAGGTGAAGCTGTTCTCGTTATCGAAGAAAGAACTAGAGTTTGCATTACAAGTTATCGCTCATCGGCAAGCAAAAAGAGCCGAAAATCAAGCACAGTATCAGTCAGCCTACGGTGAAGATGTGGTATTCACCCCCCTCACTAATGGTATAGGAAATTCCCCTTATAAGGAGGGGACGACTACGGTTCTTGAGCAGGGGAGCAGGGGAGCAGGGGAGAAAGATTCTTGCCCCTGTGCATATTCTCCTGACCGAACTACCATACTTCACGGTGTAGAAATGCTGCGTTCTAGTATTTCTCAAGGGATGGAAGCAATTAAGGGCATTCTCCAGCGCTGGGGAACTGACTTGCGCTGGCTGGTCGTGCTGGAGTTGGAGGCGATCGCTGAGGCTGAGGTGCGATCGCTCGAAGCGGCAGTCCCGGAATTTTACTCGCTACTAAGTGAGGATGTTTTGCCGATGGATTTTGGGCAAATTTAGTCCTCAATAAATCTAAAAAAATGCCCTACGACAATTCTCTGACTTTGTTTTAGTCAGATCCGATAATGTAAGTTTTCGGATCTTAGAGTGCGAACCCCTATATCTTTCGTTGACCCCCAGCAGAAGACTTCCCGCCACTCTCAGTAGAGACTGAGCAAAAATGGTAACAACTAGCCCTGGGGTTAACTGGCACTCCATTGTCCTACGGCGGAGCATCGTCGCACAGGGCTACCTCGTCGTGTGACGATGCTCCGCCCAGAAGAGAAAATTCATGAAGAGGAGAAATTAAAATACCCCAGGAATTGATAATTAAGAAAGAGGCACGAACGCTTGATTGTCCATTTATTGTGTCCCTAAATGAATTAAATGCGAACACCGGGGGCAGAAAACTGTGTACAGAAGATGGCAGATGTTACCAACACTGCCCAAATAGTGGAGCTGTGGAAAAGTAGCAAGCTATCGCCGCAAACCCGACGCTCTTATGACACAGATATCCGTCAGTTCATCGGTTTCGTGTTAGGTGTAAGTCCAAAACAAGTACAACTCAATGATTTAGATTTGCGAACAGTCATCATGAATGACGTGATGGCGTTCGCTGATTACCTGGAAACTAAAGAATATGAAACGTCAACTCGTGCAAGAAGAATAGCAGCGATCAAGAGTTTGCTGCGATTCGCCCATGAGGTGGAGTGGACAAAATTTAATGTCGCGGCGCAAGTGCCATTACCCCAACCGAAAGACAAGCTAGCCGAACGCATTCTCACCGAATTAGAAGTAATAATGATGATTGCCCATGCACCAAAAGGACGCGACCGACTGGTAATTCAACTGCTGTATTATACGGGTGCAAGGGTGAGTGAGATTGCGAGTTTAACTTGGCGTTCAGTGCAGCCTGGGCATGAAGGGAACGGGCAAGTGACGCTTTACGGTAAGGGACAGAAGACCAGAACTGTAGTCATACCCAAAAGTGTTTATCAAGATTTAGTAGCACAAAGAACTAGCACCTTTGCCGATGCACCAGTGTTTGTCAGTCGTAAAGGTGGGGCGATTGGTGAGAGGCGTATCCGCAAAATTGTCGCTGATGCGGCTGTTGCAGCAGAGATTTCTGGTAATGTATCCCCGCACTGGTTGAGGCATTCTCACGCAACTCACAGTTTGGAGCGGGGCGCACCCATACAACTGCTACAGGCCACTTTAGGACATTCATCGCTAGAACAAACTGGACGCTACACTCATGTCCGTCCTAATGATAGCACTGGGCTTTACTTGCCAAAGTGAGGTGTTTCAAGTTTATTTAAAATTTATAGTTTCAAGCCCATTAACTTATTGATGGGCTTGGCTAAACTATGAAACTTCGATAGTTAACAACCAAATTGCACTCAAGTACCTGACAAAATGCAGAGACTCGCAGCATTTTTTCACAAAAAGGTTCGCCTTTGACCTGACAAAATGCAGACAGTACAAACATTTGTGCAGAGAAAGTAAATCTCTATACCTAAAACATGGCAACGAGTACAAGTAGTCGGTCACAAAAATTATCTTGTTGTACCTAACAAAATGTAGAAAATACAAGCATTTCTTCACATGAAGTTTAGCAGTTTGTCAGTTGAAAATAGCCGGGAACAATTGAATACTAAGTTCATAGTTGCTGATGGTAATTGTTGAGGCAAGTATGCAAACGTACTATCTAGATAGAGAAGAAGAAACATCAGATTATAAAGAAGCGCCATCAAAAATTAGGCGCAGAAACAAAGCAGTTGAAAGCACAACAGCAGGATTGATGTGGGTCAATGGGGTACTGATGGTATCATCCATGAGCCTGCATGGAATCATGTTGGGCGGACTAATTCTAGCAGGAGCAATGGCAGTAGTCTTCCAAAGTAAGATCAATGAATTGTTGACCAAGTTGGAAAAGAAACAACGCAAGTATGGAATAAACATCTACGCCATACTATTTGCAATGCTAACATTAATATTCATGTTGGACTTCGCTTCAGCACCAGCCCAAGCACAATTCTTTCAAAACGCCCAACAATGGATAACCAATACAGGATTTGCAGGAGCAGCTAACGCGGATACGGCGGCAACAATTACAGGTATTTTTAATATTCTGCGGATATTGTTCTTGTTGTACATAGCCGTATCGGTAGTCAACGTGATTCAAGCAGTACGAAGAGATGAAGACTGGGCAAGTGCGGCGAGAACGCCATTGGTTGTCTTGACTGGAGTGTTTGCAGCAGATTTCTTAACGACATTAATCATCTAGACGAAAAATAGGAGGTGAATTAATAAGTCAGAACTAGGAAATTGGAAGTTGGAAGAAATCATTTTCAACTTCCGATTTTCTACCTCTTAAAAGGAATAGTATATATGCCGGAAAATAAAAAATTTCGTGTCGTAAATCAGACACTAGGAACACAACCAAAAATAGGCCCCATCCCTACAGAACTAATATTTCCTTGGTTAGCAATAGTAATAGCGTGTATATTTGTCGTCTACTATGTCCTGGTCTGGGGATGGTTAGCAACATTATTTGCGTCTTTCTGGGGATGTGCGACATGGTGGTTTGTATCAGCAAATAAAAGCTTTTTAGGAAAATTTGTAGGAACTCCCCGCATTAGTAGAGGATATATGGTGTTTGTATCTTTAATTAATCCACCCAGAAGAGGCAAGGGGAGCAGGGGAGGAAAAATTTATTATTTAATATTCTTGTTCATAAGTATTAATTTATAAGATTTAAAACATAAAAAACTTTGGTGAAAAACTCCTATATATAAGAAAGTATGCCTAAGCGAAATGAAGAGAAACTAGGGAAAAAAACATTAACGCTAACACCATTTGAAGACGTGGTAGATTTGGCAGGTATTTGTGAAATGGAACTAGGAGGGAGGCAATCTATAGGAGCATTAATAATAAAAAAGAAATCCAATATTCAAGTGAGATTTGCCTTTGATTGTTTGGGAATCCACCCCAACCTAACGACAGAGCAAATTCAGCCAATTTTTGAGGGGATAGAGGGAGGGCTAAAAGAGATACCAGAGCGAGAATCCCTAACAATACATTTTGGCTCATTTACCGATGATTATTTAAGACAAAGAGAAATTAAAACAATTGAGTCTCAATGTCAAATAGAACCAATAAAACTATTATTACGTAGTGAGAGGTTACGTATAAAAGAGCTAACCGCGTTGGGATTGAGAAAGAATAAATTCTTGAGGTTATGGTGTAGCTACACAGTAGAGGAGGATGAAAAACTAGAAGATTTAGCAGAAATAGGACTGAAGAAGTTACAAAAACTTTGGTATCAATTTACGGGAGAGATTCACCAACTAAATAAGGATCGTGTAGAAAATATATTACGCAGTTCGTTCGGGGATGGATTTCAAAATTGGGAACAACTTCTTGCTAATAAAATGGGATTAAGCGTAACGCCCCTCTCGGCAGAAGAAATCTGGGAATTATTGTGGGATACATTCAACCCTGATGAACCCCCCCAAATTCCCAATCGGCTAAAACTAACGGATGATGAGCTAATCGAGACACAAACAAGTGAATTTCATATCAGGCATTTGATGCTGGGGAACGAGAAATCAGTACCCATATTTGATAAGAAGTGGGTAAAACTTCAAGATAAATATATAGGAGCGCTAAATTTCAGCCATAAACCAGGGGGATGGGTAGACGAATATTCACAGTTGCGCTACTTGCGGTCAGCAATTTCCAAAGAAAAGGTAGCGGATACAGAAATATTTTGTCAAATAACAAAGGCTAATCAAGGTATAGCCAAGGTAAATTTACAGCGATTAACTAAACAGTCGATAACATCAACTTCGATGTCAACAGATAGGGGCAACATTGATGTTAAGGCAGGACTTAATATCGAATCATCAGTAGAAGCGCAACGCACACTATACCAGGGTAGTGTTGTGCTAAATACAGCAGTGGTGTTTTTAGTACATCGCAGCGATTTACAAAAATTAGAAGAGGACTGTCGGTATTTAGCAAGTTGTTTTCTGCGACCGGCAATAGTATCTCGTGAAGTGGAATATGCCTGGAAGCTGTGGCTACAATGTAGCCCCATTGCCTGGGAAGCATTACTCTCCAAACCATTCAACCGCCGTCTAGTGTACTTCTCTAGCGAAGCACCAGGGCTAACACCACTAATTAGGACAGCCACAGGAGATCGCAATGGGTTTGAGTTAATTGCAGAAGAAGGCGGCACACCTGTACATCTGGACTTGTACCATTCGCATAAAAACCTCGCAGTATTTGGGACGACTCGTTCTGGTAAATCGGTGCTGGTGGCAGGAATTTTAACCCCGGCGTTGGCGATGTCGATCCCAGTCATTGCACTGGATTATCCGAAACCAGATGGGACTTCCACATTTACTGATTACACAAAATTATTAGGAGAGCAAGGAGCATATTTTGATATAGCCAAAGAATATAACAACCTATTTGAATTGCCCGACCTGCGTTCGATGAGTGAAGAAATCATCAAAGAGCGAATGTCCGATTTTCAGGAATTTCTCAAATCAACATTAATGACAATGATTATCGGCACAAACCCGATAGGTGTGAGTTTCTCTGTGACATCACTCATCGAATCGCTGATATCATTGGCATTGCAAACATTCTTCAATGATGATGAAATCAAACTACGCTATCAAGCAGCATTGAGGGCAGGATTAGGGACAAAAGAGTGGCTCGATACACCAACCTTAAAAGACTTTTGTAAGTATTGCTCACCAGGGTATATAAACCTAGATTCACTATCAACAAATAGTAGTGAAGTTTCTCAAGCATTGGGACAGATACAGGTGAGATTAAAGTATTGGCTGTCAACCAAGGTAGGGCAGTCAATATCGTCTCCTTCCAGCTTTCGGGCTGATGCCAAACTACTGGTATTTGCACTGAGGAATTTATCTAGCGACAGTGATGCAGCCATACTTGCACTCAGTGCCTATGCTGCGGCACTGCGTCGCGCACTGTCATCAAAAGCTTCGATATTTTTCCTTGACGAAGCACCAATTTTGTTTCAATTTGAGGCGATTTCCGAGTTAATTGGACGCTTGTGTGCTAATGGTGCAAAAGCAGGAATTAGAGTAATATTATCAGCCCAAGAATGTGAAAGTATATATCAAAGTAAATCAGCCCAAAAAATATTTGCTAACATTACCACCCGATTAGTAGGGAGGATACAATCATCAGCGATTGACCCATTCGTGGAAAGATTCAAATATCCCTATTCCATTATTAGTAGGAATAGTACGGAGTCTTTTTATCCGAAGAAAGAAGGGATTTATTCTAGCTGGTTATTAGATGATAATGGCAAGTTAACATTCTGCCGTTACTATCCAGCTTACTGTTTGTTGGCGGCGGTAGCAAACAATCCAGCAGAACAAGAACTCAGATATGTATTCCTGAATAAATATAAAGATAATCCTTTGTTGGGATTATACAAGTTTAGTCAAGATTATATACGGATGATTCGAGGAGAAGAACTATCAGCCCAAGCAAAACAATTATTGAAACAAACTTTAAGGGAGGTATCGTAGCTATGAAGAAAATCAGCACAAAAATTATTTTACCAAGTACGATTGTGCTAGCAGTAGTATCAGTGAGTACACCAAGTTTAGCATTTGGATTATCAATCCCCAATTTCATCAGTTCGATATTCAACGATGTCAAGGAAGAGTACAGCAGATTAGAGAAAGAAGTACAGCAACAAATTGATGATTCCTGGGCAAATATATCAACAGATGCAAAAGAATCAATTCAATCAGCTATCGGAGAAATGGGGACACCAGACCCGATTTTAAGTACCCAAGAGTTAAGGGAAAGACTGAGAAATAGTCGCTCATTACCAGAAACAAAAACGCTAACAGGAAGATTGGAAAGAAACATAACCCGTGCGGCTGTCAACTCTACATTAGGGCTAGAAGGACAACAGGATACGAAAGAAAAAATCAAAGCCACCACGCAAATATCCGGGGAAACACAGGCTCTCGCCCAACAAGCACAATCATTAGATGCTTCACAAAATATCCTAAAAGTCTTAGCAGCACAAAACGCGCAGGTGGTATCAGCAATAACACGCTTTCATGCTGATTCATTAGCAGGAAGACAAGATTCAGCCCAAACGAATTTGATGTTGTCTCAAGTAGCAGAAAATCTGGCTAATTCCACCACAAAAGAAGAACTCAGGACAACAGGGCAAGCCTCTTTGACTCAGGAATTAGTATTTATGTCTGTGTTAGACCCAGCGAGAGAATAAATAACTAGATATCTGCGAGAAAATAAGATGTTGATATATTTATTGAGTCAAATTCCGGGTGGTGTAATTTCTAATGATAATTTAGCCGATAGAGCCGCGCAGGTGTCACTTGGAGTAGCTCAAGGATTTAATGAATTATGGCAAGAAGTAATAGGAGGACAACTGTATGGTTCTCTTTGTACTGTGGGAACGTTATTCGCCCTGACTACGTTGGGATTTTATATATTGGAGTGGACAAAACAGGTATTAAATAATGAAGAGCAACGAGCGTTTAGCTCGTTTATTTGGCCATTAATTATTGCCACATTGTTAGCAAATAATGGACAACTGCTGGGAAGAACAACAGTTGCAATAAAAGATTACATCAATAATGTTAACAACTACGTACTGACCAGAACAGCAGTAGGAGTAGACTTACGTGCTGCATACTCAAAAGCAATGGGAGTAGCAGCAGTCAGAGCGGCCATAGGCAGGGAGATTGAAGCTTGCCGTACATCGCAACTTTCACCCTCCGAAACAGTGCAGTGTTTGGAACAAGCCAAGCAATCATTATCACAGCAGTATCCACAATATTTTCGAGCAAACGGGCCTTTTGCTTGGTTGATAGACAGAATAGATAGGATTGTACGCGCTCCACAAGAGGCAATACAATCAGGAGCAAATCCAATTCAAGTACTACTATCCCCTTTCAGTGCCTTTGTGGGTTCAGTGGTAGCAGAAAACATTACCAATATATTAGTAGGACTATCAGGAGCATATCAGTGGGGCATTGAGCTAACGATGCTGCTGACGGCTTATCTGGGGCCATTAGCGGTAGGGGGTTCGTTGTTGCCCTATGGTGCAAAACCGATGCTGGCGTGGTTGACGGGGTATTTTTCCGTGGGATTAGCCAAACTGAGTTTTAATATTATTGCCGGATTTGCTGCTGAATTAATTGCAAATTCGCGTGCAGATCAACCACTATTTTTCTTATTTACAATTGGAATTTTTGCGCCAGCGTTAGCTACAGGTTTAGCCGCAGGTGGAGGTATTTCGCTATTAATGCAGATTAACAAAGCCGCAGATGAGGCGAAAAATTTCGCTAAAGATGTTGCTGTAACTGTAGTAACGGGCGGTGCTGGTGGAGTGGCTAAATTTATTCGTCCCAAATAAAGCTGGGGCAGCAGGGGAGGCTGGGGAGCTTTAACTATGTTGGCTGTTACTGATTAAAGGTCTTGATTGTCACAAATGAAATTATGTTAAACCTGATTAATTTAAAAATTCCTAAATCTAAATCTAAACCGAAAGACCAAAAGAAAAATACAGTCCTCTCTTCTGGGTCATCAATCCCTACAAGAATAGCAATTATAGCGGTAGTTGCATTTTTAATGGGGAGTATTTCACTCTGCCTTCAATTTCTCAACTATGGAGCAATTAGGAAGCTAGTCAGGAATGAAGTCCCCTCACTGGTTCAGTTGTCGTCAGGCGAAACAATTTATGCCAAAGCAGTAGAACCCACTGAACGCTCAGATGAAACGATAAAGCAGTTTGTCTCAGATTCATTTGTGGGGCTGTTTAATTGGGATGGATTAGTTCAGAAAAATAATGAGCAAGGGAAGTTAATAGTAGAAACTGACCCTGGCGTAGAAATCAAGGGAGTAGATAATAACCCAAGTAGAAAAATTACTTCTAGGGCATACGAAGCAGCATTTGCACTATCAGACAGACTTGGGTTTCGTGCAGCATTCCTGCGGAGATTATCACTTTTGACAGACCCAGAAGTGTTTAGCGGCAATATGCGAGTGGCGCTAATTCCCCACTACATATCCCCTCCCCGAAAAATTAGAGATGGCAAGTGGGAAATAGATTTTCAATCAACATTAGTTACTTTTAGAAAGCTAGATAATGCGGGGAACGGAATAGCGCTAAATAAAACAGTAACAGTAGAAGCTGTCACCACCCCACAAAAGCCCCCAGAGGATACTACAGAATTAGCATTAAAAATCTATAAAATCCGCAAAAGTGGACTAGAAATAACACAAATAGTAGATTTGAATTTAGGGAAAAGCCGATGAATCACAATCCCTTAACAGTTGATGAAATAATAAATCTTGATGATGAACAAGAGAAATTAGACGATAAATTACCGCCTATAGACGAGAAGCAAAATTTAACCGAGCATAATTTAATTACATCACCTTGGTCAAGGATAGGGATAATTGGTGTACCATTAGGGATTGGTTTTTTAGTGTTTTATTTCCTGTTTAATAACATCATTAATGGTAAACAAACAGCTAATAATGCCGACCAAAACGAACAAAACTCAACACAAGCAACAGGGCAATCAAACAACTCCGATGGGGATGTTTATGCACAGTTGGCTCTGGCCAAACAGCAAGAACAATTAGAGAAGCTGAATCAAAACAAGGAAAAAACACCAGCCCCAGTACAAAACTCTTCTACTCAAGAACTTAAACCAGTAGCCAAACAAACTCAAGGGGTGCAAGTATCATCTGCGCCACCACAGCCAAGAATTTATTCATCCCCATCAACGACTTATTCACCACAATCAAGAACTAACTCATCATCACCAAGGACATACTCTACATACTCCGTACCCCAAAGTAATTTAGTGGCGGCTTCAACACCAGCACCCGACCCAATTGCAGAAATTGAGCGACTGCGCTCAATCGGGTCATTTGGTCAAGTGGTTTATGGCAGTAATGGCGGTAATGACGATAATCAAATAATAACTACAGCAAAAGCAGACATTGATACCCAAACAAATGTCAATACAGGGCAGCCACTGTCTCAAACTGATGATGAACAAGCATTGTCAACAAATGAGGAAACTGTAGAAGATACGGGAATTGAAAAGATTCGCTCCAGGTGGTCATCAGTTAAGTCTAATACTAAAAACTACTTACCAGAGGAAAGCCAGATTATCCAAGGGCGTAAAGCTCAATATCTGGTAGTAGGGCAGATGGCGAGTGGGGTTTTGGTGACACCACTAATTAAAGAACAATCCGACAGAAATCCAAATGGCAACGCTACTCCAGATGACCCAAGACGTTATGTAGCAAAGCTTACAGGGGAGTTGAAAGACAATCATGGGCAGATAGCCATTCCTGATGGCAGTTTATTAGCAATTGAATTAGTGTCAGTGGACGGAGCGAATCATGCGAACGCTCAAGTACGCAGCATCATTCTCAACAACACCGAATACTCAATCAAACCAGGTGCAATCACTGTATTAGGAGATAATAGTCAGCCCTTGATTGCCCGGAAATTTCACGACAGAGGTGGTGATATTGCAAGAGGTGATTTGACTGTTGGGGTAGTTTCAGCTTTAAGCAAAGTCGGTGAGGTGATTAATCAACCAGAGAGTGAAGAAGAAATTGAAGATGAATTTACGGGCAGGATTCGCAGACGTAGCAGTGGAAATAGGCGCAACCTAACCGGGGCGCTGCTGGAGGGTGCATTCGGCTCTATGTCGTCTATTTTAGGTGAACGCGCTCGGAGTTCTACCGAAGAAATTCAGTCTCGTCCCAATATCTGGTACATCCCTGCTTCCACCCGTGTAACATTCTTGGTTAACCGCACTTTGGAGATGGAAGAACCATGAAAAAGTTACTCATTTGTAGTGCGATCGCCTTTGTGTTGTGTCAGCCACTGGCGGCGGTAGCCACTCCAGTTGTGCGACGGGTAAGACAATCACTTGCCAGTGGTACTAATGCCAAACTCCAAACAATCAATGTGTGGAATGGTCACGGGGTGAACATTTCATTTTATGGGGTGGGTGAAACCATTCAGAGAGTATGGATTGATGACCCATCACAAATTTTGATAGATACCGATGGATGCTTAAAAGGGGTTGACTCTGAGTGTGAACAACCAGGGGCAGGACTGATTCACTTACGTCGGATTAAAAAACTCTCTATTCGTGGTTTGCCAACAGTCGCAACAACACACTTGACTATAATTACTCAAACAGCAACCGGAGAGCGCAAATCGTACCACTTCAAACTAGCGCCGTCTAATGGCAAACCGCAGTATAGCCAAATTGCCATTATCAATGACGAGCCTGCTGCATTGGCTACACTACCACCGCGTAGATTACAGCCCATCACACAAACCATAAATACTACTAGACAAATTAGATACGGAGTGGCAGTGGCAATCAGAAATAAATTGCTGACTCCATCATCTGCACTTCATGGTCGCATTGAACAATTAATTACCTACTTGCTTCAAGGTGATGAATTGTCAACGGCGGCTAATAAAGCAGTAGTTTCAATGGAATTAGTCAATAAATTAATTCAACTTGGTCAAAGTCCATCTTTAAATATCTAAATATATGAATCAGCAACCAGAGCAATCAAACCAATCCGAGAATAAATCTTTGATTTATCTAATGTTGGGCATTTTCCTAAATCAGTCAAAGCAACTTAACAATTCTCAACAGTTAACCAAATCAGATAAGCAACAGTTTAAGACTCAAAAAGATGAGCGAGTTAGATATTTAATATTTTTTGGCTTGATGTTTTTTTTGTTTATACATAGTTTTTGGAAATACGGCATTCTTAATCAAGCAATTGGGTTGATTATGCCCAGAGCATCAGCACAAGTTGCTATTGTTAATTCAGCCAGTGGGTTTGTCCCTGATTGGTCACGGTTACGTTTTAGCGACATGATTATAGGAGAAAACGGCAGCGTGACATACCCAACTTCAAGAGGAACAGAGTCTAGAATCTGGAGGGCAGGTCAAAGTATTGCTGAGTTTATGGAACTAGGAGATTTTGAAACCCCTGAATTGGCGATAGAAAGTCTAAACCTCTCAACGATAGCTAGAGTTCAAAGAATCAATTTAAATCAGCAACGACTGTCTGATTTCCAATTAACAAGATGGCAAACCTTACCAAACTTGGTCAGAGCCGTTCCTAGCTTGGGTAATAGAAGTGTGGGTAGTGTTAGACCCATCCGGGATTTTGTCAGGAGATTTGGCATTAATGGCGGTACGATAGCTAATGCTAGTCGCTATACAAGTTTACGTAATATTGAATTAGGGCGAGGAATTAACCTAAGAAATTACCCACTCACGTCAATTCCTAATATTCAGAACGCATCAATCAATCGCTTCGCTAATTGGCAAGATTCAAAAATTATTGGTGTGCCTGGATTATCCACACTAACTTGGGATAATTTACCAGGACTCAGATCGCTCGACCTTTCATTTGTGGGTAAAGTCGATTTAGTATTACGAGACATTGAGGCAAATCGCGTTCGCTCCATCTCTGGCAGTTATCAGGAAGGGTTTAATGTTCCCTGTTTACAGCCAAACTGCGCCCACGTAGAGATGGCAGGTGTAGGAAGAACCACTGGGACACAGTGGATATCTGGCAAAGTACAACTTGTCCGAGGAGGTTTCGGGATACTCAGAGTCTTGAATGGTGGAAAAGAACCTACAGGGAGACATCCGTTTGGCTCGGCATTTAAACAAGTAGTGTGGAATATTGATGAAGCAAGCGGCAAAGTACAAACTGCGATGTTCTTCCGTATCTGTAAACGCATTGCATTTGTTCGCACTTGCAGTCCCTACTTTATTGGGTATGTGCCTTTTATTGATTATTGGGAAAAAGACCCAATAGTTTTTGGTCAACCCAATTCTCTACCTTAAATAATTTGAACCCAGAGCTAATACCAATTCGCAATACTCGCAAAGCGAGAAGCAAGCTACGCAATTCGCAATGGGCTAACGCCCCGCTCCGTTAACGCAATTGAGAAAGCCTGATTTTATAAGGGTTTAGGGGTTTACATCTGTTTCATTATTTTAGTGAATTGGTATAAACAAGTAGACCAAAAGTTTCTTCTGACTTCTTCAAAATGAGCCAATTTTTAAAAACTACTAATACCAACAATCAGGAATTTCGCTTCGAGCAATTACAAAACCCTGATGATGCTGTTGGACAGTATACGCATTATTTTTTTACTCCTAATGGCTTAGGAATTTTAGGAGTATTAGGAGCTTATTTCCTCTTACAAATATTTTTTAGTAACCCGAAAAAGAATAAGTTAGCTTCAAGCTACTGGGGGGGAAGCAAAGAAACTAACAATGCCAAGAAGAAGGCAATAAAGCAAATAGAATCGCCTAAATGTGATAGTGCAGCTTTATTTATTGGTCAGCACAAATTTAAAGGAGAAAAAACTAAAAAAGGTAGTAGTGCAATACCAATATATGTACCAGATGCACAAAGGGGAACAGCAGCGATTGGCGCTCCAGGTAGCGGAAAAACATTCTCTGCCATCAACCCGATGATTTACTCATCAATTGACCAAGGATTTCCCTGTATAATTTATGACTTTAAATACCCATCTCAAGCGAAAGTTATAGCCTATGCCAAATTGAAAGGGTATGATGTCCACATATTTGCACCAGGATTTGCTGAAACATCCGTATGTAATCCCCTCGACTTTTTAAGAGATTCAGGTGATGCAGAAACGGCTAGACAATTAGCAACAGTTATTAACAAGAATTTCCGTATTTTATCTAATGCAAATGAAGATGGGTTCTTCGGGCCATCTGGGGATCAGCTGACTCAGGCGATATTGATGTTGACCAAAGAGTTTGGAGAACGCGCCGACATCATGACCGCCGCCGCCATACTATCGTCGGAACAAATGGTGAACCGTTTAATGGCAGCAAATCTCAATCCTTGGATTAGAATCGCCTTTGGTCAGCTATTTAGTTCAGCCGGTAGTGAGAAGACAGTGGCAGGCATCACAGCTACAGCCAGCCTCATGTTCACTCGCTTCATGGCGAAAAACACATTAGGATGCTTTCTTGGTCAGACAACCTTACCTTTGGAAATCAAGGGTAAGCAGATGATTATTTTCGGGCTGGACAGAGAACGCCGGGATGCGGTAGGCCCCTTGATGACGAGTATCTTACACATGACAATCGCCCGTAATATCGCCTCCAAGCGGAAAGACCCCTTGATAGTAGCTTTGGATGAATTACCCTCGATTTATTTACCAGATTTATATCGATGGCTCAACGAATCACGCTCTGAGGGGTTTTGCGGGATTATCGGCTTTCAAAATATGGGTCAGCTAGAGAAAAGCTATGGTAAAGAAATTTCTAAAGCAATCCTGGGCGCTTGTAGCACTAAATTTATCTTCAACCCTGGAGAGAATGAGTCAGCGCAATTATTTTCTGGTTATTTAGGAGAGGAAGAAATTAGATACAAGCATAAAAGTAGGTCTACTGGAGGAGGTAAACCCAGTACAACAGTCAGTGAACAAGAGAAAACTAAAAAGTTATTTGAATCGGCACAATTTCTGAAACTACCACCAGGAAAATGTGTATTTATAAATCCGGCTTATGCAAATAAAAATGAAGGTTCAGTTCCCCTACTAAAAACTATCAAAATTCCTAAATCGATATTATCAATTGAAGAATACAATCAAAAACACTGGGATAAGTTAGTAGTAAGAATGGCGATGAAAAGCACTCAATCAACGCCGACACAGCAAGATTTAGACCAAAGAATAGCTGAAGTAGATCGTCGCCTACCAATACCTGTTGAACCTGTAGAGCCGGGAGTGCAAATGTTATCTGTCGATGGCGTGAGATCCATGCTTTAATACAATTCGCAATTCGTACCACGCGCTCGTTATTTTAGGAAAGAAATTAATCGGAGTCGGAGTGGAATTAATAATTATTGAAGATTCTTTGCGGGATTTTCAGCCTATTTCCATATTAGACCAAACTCAAAAAAGACTGATGGCAAACATTATCAATTTTTCTGACCCCATATCCTGTATTATTAATGCTTTCCAAAAGCAATCTCATCTAAGACCCAAACTCAAAAAATTTGGGATCTACGTTAAGCTCATATTTAAGAATACTCAAGACTTGTTAGAAGAAAGATTTTTCCGACAGATTCTTAGCCAATATTTAGAAGAGATTGGCTGGAGCGACCTACAATATGTATCGTTTATAACTTATAGTCAAAACTCTATCCAAATAGATATTATTTTCAATCGAGTAATTTCCCCAAGTCAAATTATAGATTTGAAATGCTTAAAAGCGACTAAGAGGCAATATAAAATCTTACGCCAAGCTTATATAAATACTTGCAACAGTATAGAGAAAAGTTATGTTTGATGAACGTAGTGTCAATATATTTAATAATTATACGGTACTGTCCCAAGAAGATTTTCACAATAATTTAAAAATTTGGAATCAGGCGATAGTTCCTTTAATTGAAACATCATTAGAGCGCCTCAAATATGAATGGGATAAACGAGCCAAGATAGAAATTGGTGATGAGACTTATGTTCTCAAGCCGAATGAGTCAGGGGGTTACTCTTGGGCAAAGATTGACCCATCTCTAGACCTCGAATGGGATTTTGAAGGGGAAGAATTAGAAGTGTCATCTACATCATTCACCTCTAGAGCATCTACATCAGAATCTACACAACCAACCACCTCAGCACAAACACCCCTAAAGTCCACAGTAACCACCGAGGCAGAGCAATCAGAAACATCGACACCAAATGCAACACAAACACCAGCATCCCCATCCCAACCAACACAACCACCCGTATCATCTGGCAAAGAAACTACACCACCAACAACAGCGACACAACCACCCCTAATTTCTACACCAACACAATCAAAGGCATCGTCAGTCTCTGTCTGTCCCCCAGAACATATCGACCCCAATCATTGGCAGGAACTAGTCGAAAAGAGTGCGATCGCGCCTGATATTGCACAGATGAACTTTCAAAGTCTGCACTTTAGCCAAGCAAGAGGTTCACATGAAGCTTGGGATCGGTTGATGATTAGCGATAAACTACCGCGCACAAATACAGGTAGATTATCTAATGAGATGTTGAAAACATACTCTTACCTGGATTCTACAGATGGTTGGTGGTGTAATGCGGGAGTAGATCCGCGTAGCTTTTTGAGTTTAACCCCTGGTGAAACTGCCCCGCATAAAGAATGGGGATGTTATAAGCCAGATCAGCCAAGACCAAAAAAAGATGAGGATGGTCAGATAATTGAAGGGAAATTTATTAAGTATGAACATCCGCCGAAAACTCAATTATCGACTTTCTTACTGGATGTGCCAGATGATATTGCGGCGCAGGTTTATCAAAGAGCAGGTGTAGACCCAACCGAAAGCGATCGGCAATCAGGATTCTGGTACTGTGTGTGGAAACACCATGTACCAGTCATCGTGACTGAGGGCGCGAAAAAAGCAGCCAGCATACTCAGCTTTGGTCATGCTGCCATCGGGCTACCAGGAATTAATGCAGGCTACCGTAGTAAAGACGAACAGGGAAACCTGATTCAGCCTCAGTTACGAGAAGAATTTGCCATGTTCGCTACTCCCAAAAGAGACATCAAATTTTGCTTTGACCACGATACTAGGCTAAAAACTGTGGCAAATGTTCACAAGGCGCAGTTAAGGACTGGAAAATTGCTCCAGGAAACTGGGGCTAAAGTCAGTATTATGACTTTACCAGGGCCAGACAAGGGCGTAGATGATTTTACTGTTAACAATGGTCAAGAAAAGTTTGAAGCATTAGTCAATGATGCCCAATCTCTAGAAGAATGGGAGAAAAATAATCCATTACCTGATTTGAGGTTAACGATTCAACTAAAAAATGGGCAAGTATTGAAGCTGTACGAAAAGCTTAAAGATGGCACTGTGAAACAAAACCCAGCAAACTTGTCCCCTGAACAAGTAGCACAGGCGATTCCTACTGGTGTGGCATCACCCTCAAGCCCAGAACTGCAACAGCCACAGTCCAACACTGAGCAAGCGCAGCAGGATGAGCAGGGGGAGCAGGGGAAGCAAGGGGAAAATGTACCGGACGACTTTAATTCCCACCTCTCCCCCAGTTTAAGAGCGTTCCAACCTACTACAGTTGCTACAGGCCAAAAGTATTGGGCAGCAAAACAAAAAGTGCCAAACTATGCCCAAACTTTACCGAGAAAATTTTTGAAAGAAAAAGAAAATGAAGATATTGTAACTGTTGCCAAAAAACTGCTTGATAAATATGGACAGGCACTAGACGATGGCAGCACTGTTTACAGGAGTGATGCCTTTACTATTAGGAAATTCAAAGACACCTACAGTATTCATCGTGCTGGTGATGAGAAAGAGAGTTATTTCTCTAACTCTTTAATGCAATTTGAGATGAATAAAAAAGGTGAACCAGTAATTAAAAACTCAGAGACTCTACTAATGATAGAGCGTCAGGAATTTCTCAATGTTAATCAAAGATTTCAGTCAGTCACTCAACTGCCTTCATTTTATGAAGATGCAATAACACTAAAATCTCATCTAGGTTCTCTCGCACCATTGGGAACACAAGATGTCGTCAAGAAGTTAGAAATTTCCGAAGTCGCCCAACTGCTGAATCATACTTTAAAAACAGCACAGTCTCGCCATTTACAAATAGGAGATTATCGGCTGAAATCGGAAGCTGATAAACAAACTGGTGAAGAGTTAGTGAAACTTTCTAAAAAAGAAAGTGATGGGTTATATAGAGAAGCTGTTAGGATTAACCTATCGACAAACGAAGCTTTAGTCATGAGGATTGGCGGACAAGACCTAGAAAATCTGAGGTTAATCGCCAAGCGGGTGCAACTAGAATATTCTCCTCAAAATAAATCACCTAATACTGTTGGAGATTTATCTCCGAAACAAACTCCTCAATATCGACATTATCAGGGTATAAATAATAAATCAAAATCTAATGACATCGAGTTATAATCAATAATATTGATGCCCAAAATCAAACCTATGGAAGTAAGAAAATCCTCTACTCTGGAAAAAATTAGAGAAATAAATCCTGGGGGCATCTCCGATAATATGATGATAGCGAGATTATCTCGCGTACTTAAAGAAACCCCTACTCAACAGCCATATCTGTCAGTAGATTCCTCGGCTCAAGAATCAGATCCTAATCGTCAACAAAAAGTCCGAGAAGAATTAGGGCAATTGCTATCTAAAGGTAATCCAGAAGAAGATGAGCAGGCTCTTAAACAGCAATATCTTCAGCAATATTTAGCAAAATTAGGTCTAAAGGATGTGAAACCTCAGCAATCTCAAGCTGACAATCTCATTACTCAACTTGAGCGATTGAAAGAGCGCCAAAAATCAGCTTTAGCTACAGCTAATCAACCCAAAAATACTGTATCTTCACTCGTAAGACAAACTTTTGATAAGGTAGTGAAGACATTTGAAAATAAACAAGAATCCCCAGATAGAAAGTCATTCATTAGGACAGTAATTGACACTATCATGACTAGAGGTAAAAGTCTTGGGGAACAGCAGCGTGAATATGAAAACGACTTATATAAAGCTTCATTCCAAGTAGAACATACTAAGCAAGTCCTAAGCATAGACCGTAAACAACCACAGCCTAACCAGGAAAATCCCGCATTCAAAGCCGAAAAACTCGGAATCAGTGATTTTCAAATTTTACAAGACAATCTCTCCGCGCAGGAAGCTCAAGATGTAGTGGCTAATAATCAGCCGCCACTACAAAAGCCCCGTATTCCACCTAAACGGGACAAAACACAGGAGCCAGAGCTTGACTAACATACAATTTTCGCACCCACACTATATATGCACGTAAGACCAGCAAAAGTAGTATTGCTGGTCTTTTCCTTTTCATAGATGGGGACTATTTCGATTTCCTAATTCTGACAACACAGCGATCCAACAAGCGCTCGTCTCTCTTACAGACTTCAAGCTCAATTTTATTGTCCTGTGCTAATTGTCGCGCCTGTTGACCCTCGGTAGATTTAGCCCACTGTAAAAGCTTAAGGTCGTTGGCAGTAACGTTACTATTGCCAATACCAACGTAGTTAGCAATGACATTCCCAGTAGTCACAGACCCAAGCAAAGCCCCGACAGCAATTATGCCGCCGAGTATGCCACCAATAGACCAAACTCCCAACTTGACTTTACCAATTTGTGGCGCTTCTATTGGTAGGGAAATTGTCGGTTTGAGTTTAGGAAGTTCTTCTTTAAGACTTTCTTTAACAGCAGAGGTAATGACGGCGTGTTGCATCACTTCTGCTGCCTTGGTAGCATCGGAGAGCCTTTTATCCATCATTAGCGCCCCAGCTTCTAGTAATGCCTCCATCTGTGTGGGAAATTTCTGCATCATCTCCTCAAAATTCCCCAGGACGGTCATAATTTGAAACAAAGGGTCATCAGGGTCAAAACCTACTTCATCAGCAAGCTCCCTAATTCGCTCTTGTTCTTGTTGGGTGTAATTAGAAATCGTCATAAATAGGCTCCTGCTGAGGTTGGTGTAATAGCCCTAAATACTGACAAGCTAAAGAATTGTTCAGGATGGATTGATGAAAACTTTTGATCCACTTGTAAGCGTATGTTCGGTAAACAGAAAAAATATTGATGTCATGGCTGATTTGTGAATATGGTTTTTTGACTGTTTCTATAGCTTCATAGCTATACTTATTCAGTTGTTTCAAGACAATCTCTGTTCCTGCCAAATTCATCACTTGGGAATGCCCTAACTTTTGATATGTTTTGAATTGCACATCGAAGTGTTGGTTTTTGACAATCACATAATCCGCCTGATTAAGCGCAAAAGCTAAAAGTTCTGACAAATACACAGTACAGTCGGCTCGGTGAGAGATGGGATGAAGAAATGTCAAGCGCCACCCAACTTTCTCCAGGATTTTAAACAGCTTTACCTCATCAATGTAATTGCAAATCTTGTCTATATGCTGCCCCGGCATATCAACGATGATGGCATCATAATTATTGACCAGTTCTTCTATGACTAAATCAGTACTTTCGTTAAAATGGAGGCTTTCTACTTCAATCAGACTCTGGTATGCTTCTAACTTCTGGCGATTGTCGTGGTCATAGGCTCTGATATGCTTTCCCTCTAAATAAAGTAAGTCAATTAACAGTCGAATCGTTGTAGACTTGCCAACACGAGAATCTCCTACACTCATAATCAAGCGTTTAGGGTGAGGACTGTTGTAAGGAGACATCTTTCAATCCCAGTAAACTTTTAACTGGTTCAATAGAACTTTTAAAATTTTCCATCCATTTTTCGATTCGAGCCTGGACTGAAAGCTTTTCGCTTTGTGCTATGCCTTGAGCAAATGAATAGTTGTTCTCATCTAGAAAGTCATAAGCGCGTGCAATCAAATCTGGCAGACAAATCTCTGGCATTGATTTATTGGCGTTCGATAGTTCCTTGACTAATGGGGAATTGTCATACCTCTCAAAACTATCCTGACTACCAAAAAACAAATTCTTGACCACAACATAATCAACCCTGTCCCCACAAAAACCACGTAAATGACTCAATTGATTAACCGAATCCTTTGTGCGATTAATCACTGCTGCCATAGTGATCCTCATATCCAAATTCTTTTCTACCCTTGAGAAAAAGCCGATCTCTTCTTCAAACAACCGGAAAAAATGAATTGATTGTGGTGGTAACTCCAGCAGGAATAAAGATTTGCCGGGAGCTACCACTTCTCCGTTCTCTTTTGTCGTTGGTTGGATGAGGTCTTTAAGTTCGTCCAATAAGGAGTCAGCTTCTCCCCGTTTGAAAATATCTACTGGCGATACAGTACATTCATCTTCATAAAACCTTTTGATTTGCGGATTAGACGTATCCGCGTCAAATGCCGCAAAGTTTTGATTAGTATCCAAGTAAGTTTGAAGTAAGGCTCTGGAAAATGTTGACTTTCCAACGCCACCTTTGTCTCCAGTGACAATCACTAATCTGCGACTATATTCTTTGGATTGATTATTGTTGTTATCTGTCATTTTTTTCCTGTTCATCTTGTAGCGTCTGAACGTATTTTATCGATTTTATCAAAACCAAGCTTTGCCGAAGTGCGAACGCGCAATTGTTATTGGCACTACACAGCTATAACTATTTTGCACTAAATTATTATTCAACAAATTATCTTGTGGTGGAAATTTTCTAATATGAGAATTTCACTTAATCAAAGAACAACCCTAATTAATACTTTTGTACTAAATACAAGTAAATAATACAAAAATTAATATTCCCTACCTTGAGATGGTAGATGTTGTTCAGGTTGCTGGAGAAGTTGACGCTGTTTTAATTCCTCATTCCAGTCAGCCAGTTGTGGTTTTCTCCTCCTAGCATGAGATAAGACTTCTTGAATGATTCGCGTTGTTTCATCGTCAGAAGGTGAATTACCATAAGCCAATTCTACGTTTGGGATGTTCTCTAAAAATTCCCTTGGTAAACTTTGAGGACTATCGGCGGCTAAATACATTGTTCTAGTGGCTGTTGATGGTTCCATGACTGCAACCGATATAGCCTCAATTGGCGATTTACACAATACTACTCGTTCAACTTCATCAGTTGGTTTTTTACCACCCATACGGAACCAAAACCATCCATCACTACGTGAAGTGCCTTTTTCATACCCCATAAAAGTATTGTCCTCACCCTTGGTTCCTCTCAAAAATGCTCCGTTCACTTCCCCTAAGAGCGATCGCATCACAAACACAGCATTTTGTCGCTCATCAGCATAAACCAGCCCCCGTTCATGAAGCGCTTGTACTAAATTGACTGGTAGTTGACGTTTTTGGGTTAAATAATCCTGTACTGCCTGCCATTGCACGTCATTCTTGACTGGCGCAGTAAATTCAACGGTTGTACCAGTTGTGGAGATATCCGTCGCTTGTTGTTTAGCCCAATGTAACGATGCTCGCTCCAACTTGGAGCTACCATAGTGTTGATTAAGCCAAGCCAGTGCTGTGGTGAAATTACATTCATTGACGTGCATTACCAAGTCAATAGAACCACCGCCACCATGAAGTTGACTGGGGTGAAAGTCGTAAAATTTGGACTCATGAATATTAATGATGTGATTGCGTCCTTTCCAACGATTAAAGTTTTTCCAGTCGGGATTTAAACCTAATTGCCAAGCTACATCCTCCAGTGGTAAATCACGTAACTGTTGTATTTGCTGGCGTAATGATGAGTTCTCTTCCAATAGCTGTGCGACCGTTTGTTCTAGCTTAATGCGGGATTGTTCGGCAGTAACAGCATTTTGGTTAGCTCTTAGTGATTTTTGTAGTGTGAATTTGCGGTCTGCTAACTGATGGTTAATCGCTTGGATTGTGGGATCTGCTTGAATGCGCTCAAATAATTGCTGTGCGGTTTCCCCTCTGAGTGGCGCGAGTCTATTAAGTTCCAAGGTGAGTGGTTCACTGTTGACCGCTTGGTAATATTCTTTAACTTTAGTATGAGTCGCTTGAGAGCCTTTGATACCCCTTTGAATGCCTAATGGTGCAAGGGCTTTTGCATAACTATCTTGTAGTTTGGATAATTTCAGCCTTCCTTGTGCTTGAGAGCCACCGAACATCTCCTTATAACTGAGTCGTTTGGTTTTCTCATTGATAGGTACTACATAAGCATGAATGTGCGGGGTTGCCTCATCCAAGTGCAATTCGGCTCTGACGCATTTATCACTGTAGTTTTCCTCTAACCATGTCCGCGCAGTATTTGTAAAATCCTGCATCCTGTCAAGATCCCACACACCAGCTTTTGATGGGGAATCGGGGCGAAAGTATTCAGGAGATGCACTCAAAAATATTTCACTACACAGCACCGAGTCTTTCCTCGGCTGGTATTTTGTTTTTGATTGTATCAATTCTTTAACTACATCTTCTAGCGATCGCTCATCTCCATCCCCAATTAGTCTAATATTTTGTTTAGTGGGGTCAGCATTAGGTGTTTGTTGAAGTCGAGCCGTATGTTTTTCACTCCCACCGATATTACCAAATGATTTTAATTTTTCTACTCGCAGTATTGCTAAGGCTACCATTATTTTTTTCACCCTATGAGTAATATGAATGCAACTTCCGCGCTCCCGGCAGGGCGAACTACTTTTGCGTTCCGAGCGCAGCGAGGAATGGGCGCAGCCCACCCGCAGGGCGCGAAAGTAAAGTGAGTACACCATCATGGTACTCCACTCGAAATCTCTCTTTTTACCCAACTTTTTAGTCGCCAAAAACCCCACTTTTACCGCCAAAAAACCTACTTTTTTTCTCTTCATTTTCAACAAAGCTAGTGTTTTTAGTCGCCAAAAAATCTATTTTTACCGCACAAAAACCTATCTTTACCGCCATTAAACCCAAGTAGAATAAATGTAAGGTTTCATACAACTATACTTAGCTGAAAATTTATGAGACAACAAGCCAATAATGTTGAGTTACCAAAGGTAAAAAGAGTCAAAAATAGTTGGGATGGGAAAGTAATAAATTATTTATTAAATCACCCATCGAAAAGAAGCAGCCCGGAATTAATACTGGAAGCTCTTAGTTCTTACTGGCTGGTCGAGGCTTTGGAGGGGAAAGTTAGCGATGAGGAATTTCGGAAAGCTTGTTGTGCAGCTGCTGAAAATCTCCTGAAAAAATTGGCTTCAATTCAAAGGATGTCTGGGTTGAATTTTAATACAATGACATCAGTACCCTCATTAGAACTGCCAGTGGAAACAACAACTCAATCGATGAGGTCACAAGTTTTTCAACAACAGGAAAATGAGGACGATGAAGAAGATGACTGGAATCTGAATCTTCAACCGACACAAGAAATGCTTGCAGCTAATCAGATTTTGGAACAACAATAAGATGACACCTTTAAATGAATCTGGATTGACGAAGCTCGTCTTAACTTTTGATTTGGGTGCAAGTCTCAATAAAATAGTTGCTCAAATCTATCCTGACGCTGTGCCACAATTCATCACAATGAGTTCAGAAGTAGCAGATGTTGAGCGAGAGTCAGTGGCTGGGCTGGCGATTAATCCTCTGACTTTTGATGCTGCATGGGTAGGGATAGGGCTTGATTACTATGCTTTGGGCAGTTTGGCTAAGAACAAATTTGCAGGTACATCAGCAGTTCGAGATTTGAAATATCAGTATGCCTTACCAAAAGTGGCTGGCTTACTGTGGTTGACTTGTCAACATTTGGATTTAAAAGAGGCGGATGTTTTCATCCATTTGTTATTGCCCTCTGGAGAATCAAAAGATGGCAATACTTTGGGTAAACGATTGTCTGCTGCACTCAAGCAAGGAATAATCACGCCTACAGGTCGATTAAAGCTCAAACAGCGTAATTTTTATGTCTCTTTAGAAGGAGCAGGGATCATCTCGTATCGCTCCCGTACTTTAGGAAGTGCTTGCAATCATCAAACTATTGGAATGCTGATGTTAGGCTATCGCAATGCCAGTTTTACCGTAATTAAGGCAGGAAACCAAATTAAAGCTGAGTCCACAGATTTGGGAATGAATTGGCTAATTGAAAGGTTTGTGGAACAAACATCTGTAGGATTGTCTAAAGATGATTTGCGTTTACCGAAAGCATTAGTAGAAGCCAACTCAGGTAATCTTGAGCCACTACGCTCTTTATCACGTAAAACCAAATCTGCTGATATAGAGTCTGACTTGACTTTATTTCGACAGTCCTTAAATTTGGTACGACGAGAATATTGTCGTGCGCTGCTGCGTTGGATCAGAAATATCGCTGCTGTGGACGAAGTTCTTATTTGTGGAGGAACAGGAGAATTTGTTCGTTCTGAATTGACCCAGTTTTTTGAAGATGAAGCAATACCTATTATTTGGAACGGTGGTGTTAACGTACCGACTGTTCTGGATACTCACAAATTAGGTAGTAGATTGGCTGATGTATGGGCTTCACATATTAACCACATCAGTATGTTGGATACCAATTTTGGTTACGACCGTCAGCAACCGCTAGCTCCTCAACCAGCCAAAGCCTCCGAACCAACAAAGCAAGATCGCTGGAAAAACTTCTTACCAATGCTTGAACCCTAGTATGAATAACACCGAAAAACTCACACAGCTTGCCCAGCAACAAAGCTTTGACGATAGGACTAGGCAAATCTTTGACCATGTTTACACTCATTCCGGTATTGCAAACGCAAATCTAGCGCAAACCACTGTTACACAAGCAGATACTTTAGTCTCTGTCTTAAAACAGAATGATGCTACCCCTGAGTTCGTAAAAAATCTGCTGGTCTATTCCCTCAGTAAAGGGATGCCTGTTTATGTGATAGACCACATCCTCAACAGCGATCATGATCAAGACGGCAGAACCTTGTCGCAAGAGCTTTTTATCGATAATACTGACCCTTATTTAGTAGATAAACGTCCTCAGAAAAGTTCCAAGTTACGGCAAGTAGAGTTAGAGTTATGACGTTTTGCATTAAACCACTGCAAAATGTCACTCAATCACCTGACATTTTGCATCAAACTACTGCAAAATGTCACTCAAAATTTAGCGTTTTGCTGGATGTAATTAGAAGTTAAAATACGTAGAATTTACTTACTTTCACGAATGGTTGTGAGTTTATGTTAAAGCAAGCCATTAATTTGAACACCTCTACCCCAAAAGCATTGAAACCCCAAAATCCAGCACAGAATCAATTGCCAGAATTGGAAACTCTTCTTTGTGAACGAGTTAAGCAAGGAGGAGATGTCCACTCGGTTCTTTCGGCATTACACTATTTCAAAGATCATGATAGTCAAGAATACTGGTACAGTACATTTAGAAAACAATACCAAGAGCGTTCAACTTTTGAATCGCTACAAAGGGTCTTTATGACTGCCTTTGCTGTCTTAGGCATGGTTATTGTGTTTGACAGACTGTTCAATCCACCCACACCTATAAGTAATAACCATAACCCACCATATATTGAAAAATCAAATTAGCGTAGGTAACGATTCCGATAATTGTTTTTGGAGAGCTTTTTTGACTTTTCAAGAGTCCATTGCCATACAGGGGTTAACTTTTCGACATCTTTGAATAATGGTTGCCAAGAATCATTAAGCGTGTACTTACTAATGACATTAGCTAGTACACGTAAACATCGTAGTGGCTGAGAGCTAACTTGTTCTTCAGCGAACCGTAGTACTATCCAATTAGCTTCGACAAAGCATTTGTTACGGTAATCATCCTTTCCCACATGATGAATTGGTTCATGAGTAGCAAAACTAAATGGCTCATCAATCTCGATATCAATGTGCAAATCTGTATTTGGTTCCACGAATAAAAAATCGGCGCTGTAAGCGTTTTGATGGTCTAAAGGTAGTAAGTCTTGTTGAGAGTAAATGTGAGGAGCAAAATACTTTTCTAGAATCTGACCAAACTGAAACTCGGAAGCACCTAATTTTGTGGTATCGCTTGATTTTGAAGGTAAAAGAATCGGTGTTAGCTTACCCAGTTTAACATCTTCAGGAATTAGCAATATTGGATAACAAGGACGATTATTCATGAAAGATTTAATCCAACAACTCTTTAATTTAATTAAACTAGAAAATCCTTTAATGGCGGTAGAATCTCCTTTGCAAGAGCGTTTGAGGTTCCTGAAAAATCTAGCCCAAGAATGTGAATCACAAAATATTAAATGCTATTTGTGGTCGCTAGAAGATGACCAACTGCGCCAATTACAAATTGTAGATAAGGCACTGACACTACAAAGTGTACGCGAGTATCAACCGATTGCTGATAAATTTCGCCCTGAACATTATTTCCAAATTTTACGATTTTGGCAAGCTAGCTCACTACAAGGAATATTACTGCTAGAGGGGATATTTCCTTGGTTGAATGATAATCCAGATTTCCTGACTTCTGAGTGGATTAAATCAGCACTGATTAATCTCAAATTTGAGGTAAATGACTATAAATATCAATTGACTCAAACTCAAAATCTCTGGTTCCTTGAGAGTTCTATTGCTACTAGTTTAGTTTATCGCCACTCTTCTAAAACGACTATTCTCTTAGGCCCAAACGCCACATTATCAGCCTTTCTTGCCGCCGAGATTCCTACTGTGACTCAAGAACTACCGACAGTAGAAGAAATCAGGGTTTACTTAAAAGAAATTTTACCTGACTCCTATAGCATCTTAGAAATTGATAATTTGGCGATCGCCGCAGTTGGGATGTATTTAGCAGACATCGAATATGGTATCCGCCAAGCAACACTCTTAATAAACAGCATCTCGGCACAGGAGCTAACCAAACAACTATCGGTTTACAAAATCAAACTGCTCAAACGAGTTTATCAAGTAGATTTTCTCCTTCCACCTGCAATTGAGGTAGGAGGGCTTGAACTAATGCAAGAGGCATTCAGAAAGTATAAGCGTCTGATGAGTTCACTTGCTCAAACTTACAATCTGCGCCCTCCCAAGGGGATTTTACTAATCGGCCCACCCGGTACAGGAAAATCATACTCGGCTAAAGCTTGTTCTGCCTTACTGGGTATACCATTAATTGTTGTCGAGTGGGGTCAGTTTCGTAGTTGCGGTAATTTAGCCGAGTATAAGCTAAAAAAGCTACTAGCATTAGTCGATAGAATTGATCGTATACTCTTTTATTTAGACGATTTTGACAAAGGTTTTGCAGGTGATGATGACTTATCTAGGCGACTCGCAGGTTTGTTACTCACCTGGATGCAGGAGAGGACGAGTAATGTCATCATTATTGCCTCAGCTAATAATTTAGAATTGCTGCCACCGGAACTGACCAGATGTGGACGATTCGATGACATATTTAAAGTAGACTTGCCCAACAACGGGGAACGGTATTCAATTTTTAAAATTCACCTAGCCCGATTTGATGCTCGATTTCGTAACGGTGGTGATGCTTACACCGAGGAAGAATGGCGTAGACTGCTTAAGGAAACATATCGTTGCGTTGGCGCAGAGATTGGAGTCATTGTCGAAAAAGCAGCCGCAGCCACTTTCTATCAAATGTTTCCTGACAATACTTCCATAGAAATTCTTTCCCCATTGGAGATTACTGTCACATCCTTGTTAAAAGCTAGAGAAAATATTAACCCTTTAGCTATGCGAGAAGCTGACAAAGTTGAGATGATGCGAAATCGGGCATCTGTACAAGGTCTGCCTTCTTCTACTCCAGATGGCTCTATTTATAGCGTTAGTAATGTCAAGATTTTTGATTGAAGGTACATAATAACTCATTAACTAGTATTTAAGAGCCATATCCTTTTAACTAAATTCCGACTTTCTATGAATTATGCAGGTACAAATTGCAAAAGACTTTAATATTTCTATTGTCAAAAGCTTGAAAGTTATCGGTTGTTTTGCCGGCATTTCTATAATTGTTGGCACTCTCACTTTAACTTTTGTTACTTCTCGTCCACAATCTCTACCAATAAGATACAAACTGATTCGCAATAATCATACTTTTTATTTAGAATATGCTACTTCTCTCACTCAAATAAAAAAAGGACTCAAGTATCGCTCTCATCTTGAGCGCGATCGCGGAATGTTGTTCAATTTGGGTCGAGAAGTGAAAAATGCCGGCTTTTGGATGTATAAGGTAAAAATCCCTTTAGATATCATATTTCTTTATCAAGGGAGTGTGACAAAAGTTGTTCATAATGCTCTACCATGCCCTCAGCAACCATGTCTCATATATACCGCTCCTGTTGCTACTCATGTACTTGAACTTCCCTCTGGTTCAGCTAAATTAACGAATATTAAAATTTCTGAAAAATTGAATTTTTCTGAGCAGCAATAATCAGGTTAAGATGATATTATTTGATAATATTGTTCCCAACTGTCAGCTTTTTTCACTCTGAAAAAATTATGATACGTGTTTTAATAATTGAGGATGTACCGCTTCTTCGCCTGGGGCTAAAAACTACTCTTAATAGAATAGACATAGAAGTATATGAGACAGATTCAACTCTAGGTCTACAGCAAGCTCAATTAATTTGCCCTGATGTAGTAATCCTGAAATTGGATATCGATTTAATTGACTCCATTAAACAAGAATCTCCTGATATCAAAATAGTTGTCCTTGGACAACAAAAAGTAGATGAAGGGCTACTCAAGTTAGCTTTTAGCTGTGGTGCTACCTCCTATTTACTACAAGATACAAAACCAGATATTTTTTTATATGCCGTGGAAATGTCTTATCAAGGACAATGCTGGGTTGATCCGCGAGTGTCTCGTTCTATCCTCGATATCAGCAAAGAGGAGGATCACTCTTTGAGGAAAGGAAAAAAGTTTGGCGAATCGTTGACTCCAACGGAGATGAAAGTCCTTAGATTAATGGCAGTAGGTTGTTCTAATTTAAAAATCGCCTCAACTCTTCACCTTTCCCCAGGTTCTATCAGAGGTTATACTAATTCACTTAATCTGAAGTTAGGTTCCCAAAATCGCGTTCATGCGGTATTTCGTGCCATTTCTTTAGGCTACATCAATTGTAATTCGCTCTTAGAAGTATCTAGTGGGGAAATTTTAGAACCTGTCTAATTGTTGTATTTCAATGCAGCATTAGTCTTGTTTTGTGGCATTTGGTATTTATGAACGGAAATTTAGTGTAACCTCATTTTTCAACATTTATCAATAAAATGATATTAATCAAATTTAATAAAAGCGCGATTTTTGCAATAGCATTAGCTATAACTTCGTGTCAATCTTCCGTAGGTGCTGACCAAGCCCAAGAAATTAGTTCCAAACCCACTGCTGATCCTTATTCTCAAAAAGTTAGAAGTATTGCACAAAAATATCCGGCATTGTATCGGGTGGAGTGGACAGTTTGTGGTGTGCAGAAAAGAGTAAGCATAGGTCGTACTCTTCTTGATCAATGCGTTGAAGCTGTTCCACCGATGTTAGTTTGGGCTGCTACTGGTAAGTACAAACTCATACCTACTCAGGATTTTACTACTGGGATTCAATCGCATCTTTTTCTTGAATCACGAGGTTGCTTTGCATTTAATGAACCTACCTCAAACTCACAGTTTTATAAAGCAAAAACATTCCTTGTTGGATTGTATAACGATAGAGATAAACTTCCTAAACCTACTGCACAAGTCAAAATTACCAAGCTTACAGATAAAGAAAAAGAAGCCATTATTTCTGAACAAATTTCCAGTCCTCCTGAAACTTTTTCTCTAGGAATTTCCTCTACTTACGATTGTCAACAAGAACAGGACTGGCGAAAATACGCTCCTGGCGCTATTCTCTCTTCTTGAACCATGCTCAAGCTGAAAGTATTGTTATTGCCATACTTTCAGTTTGCCTAAAATATTTTGTTGTAACTACCAAGGGATATCAGGATCGAAAGGCAAACTACTTGTTTCTTCAAAGTTACGCAAGTCTTGCTCCATCTGTTTGCGTCGTTCTAGATATGTGCGGTTGGTTGCAAGTAATCTGTTCATCTCTTGCTCACCAAAGTTGATACCCACTTGAGCTTTTCTCGCGGACACTCGATTGTAATTATCAACCTCCAGTTTTTTACGGCGCTCCATCTCATCTAACCAATTTTCGCTAGTGCCACGCGCCAGTTCGGATTCCCTATATTCGGGTTTGAGAGAGCCATCTGGGTTGAACTGTTGTTTCTCTGTGGGGGTGAAAAAGTCGTAAGCGGTAAATACTGGCCAGGGTTCGGGGGAGGTTTCGTCCAACCTTTTCCATTCGTCAAATTCTTCTTTCAATCTTTGAGCATAATCATCAATTGCTTCTTCACTCATACCTTCAGATAACATTTGTAATCTAGCTTCAGCTTTTAATGTTCCATCTGGATTAAATTCTTTACCATTCATATTTATCCAGCGCTTTGTTCTGGACATATTGATAGTTAGTGACATATTTAACTCCTAAAGAAACTTAGTTTTAAATAAAGTTATGACTCTTGAATTTAGGCATTTCGATACAAGGCTAAATCAGTGGATTCATACTGACAGAGATAGAAACGCTCCTGGGTCAATTTTAACTGAAAAGTTAGATAACACTCTACTAGAATTTTACTTTCCAGGTAAAGAATTTTCTTTTGGGCATATAGATGAGTATAGTCAAGCAGAAGACTTAAGAAATCATCCAGATGAACATATTCTGTTAATATCTTCCAAAACAAGGCTACTGTACGGACATCCAGAATGTTTGCCAGAAATTGAAAAACTTTGCCCAGATAGGAAAGATAGAGGTGCTTATGGTTCCATTTTTCTTGGGGGGTGTAAAAATTCAATTCATAAAGAATTAAACATTTTGATTGTAGATGATTCTAACGGCGAGAATGGGAATATATTATCAAATAAGTTAGCCTACAAAATGGTAGGTGATTGTTATGGACAAATCTCAACCGAACTTTATGATAAGTTAACTAAACGAGAAGAACAGTCGGACAAAAGTTATCGCGTAATTCAACATCGGTTTGGATGGACTGAACGTGATGGGGAAGATAACAAATATAGATTTGGCAAAGGAACATTAAGACCGTCTAAATTAGATAAGCTAAAATATGCAGATTCTAACAATAAACCCAAAATCGATATAATTCTCCCCCTATCCAGCTTCAAAGGCACTGACAAGGATCGTCCCGGTGGCCCTAGTAAGTCGCAGATTCAACCAGGGCTATACAGGCAGAAAATATGGCTAGGTGAAAAGTCCCAATCAGAAAGAGGAAAAACGGCTATATCTCAGTTATTAGCATCATTTCCTCAAGGTATTAAGGACTTCGCTGAAGAACTAGAGGCGCAGGCTCAAAAATTAGCCCAGATGCAATCCGACCCCAGGAAAGTGGCACAACTGTATTGTAAGAAATATGAGCAACGCAAGGCTTTCACCGAGGAACAAAAAGCTGCTATACAGCAACAAATTATTGAACAAAATGCTGATGGAAGATTGGCAAAACAATTAGAACTACTAACCGGGGATGAAGATTCAGAAGAATTTGAAGTAAGCGATGAACTTGATGAATCTCCAAAAGAAGATTTATTGATGTACAGAATCATAAAAGCTGACTTAATTGGTGGACATAATCAGCTTATAGAAACTGAAAAAGTTCGGAAGGAACTGAGTAGATTTGTACAAAATGAATGGAGAGATATTGCAATTGGGCGAACCTTAACTTTCGACAGGGGAATGATAATCCCATCCAAGGAACTGAAGAACGGCGAAATATGCGTACCTTGGTTGGATGATGGAGAAAAGGTGCTAAATTTTCGTTCCCCCTTCCTTAACTCAAATGGCTTGTGTGTTTCAACGAATAAACTAGTTGATGATTGTTTAGCTCCAGATGCTACAGATTTACAAGGCGTTATCGTAGTAAATGATGAAGACCATAAACGCATATTAGCAAGACTTGAAGCTGACGAAATAGCTCCTCTTGAAACAGAATCCGAACGCCAAGGTAGAGATTTTGACGGTGATTGTATCGGTGTAGCACTAGCAAGTAATTATCCTAGCTTTACGGCAGAAGCAGAACATAGAAACCAAAGAGAAAATGCCTATGCTCCCACAGTAAAACTGAAGAAACAATCGTTTTATGAGCCATCAAAAGGAACTCAGCCACCATTTGAAGAAATCGCTATCCACATGAGCGATAGTATTAGCGTTGGCGTGATTAATAATCAAGTTACAGCATTGGAAGCCCTAGAATCAGAAATTGAAATTTTAAAAACTTATGGGACACCAGAACAGAAGTCTGAATATTTAGATAAGGTGTCATCTCACTATCAAGAATTATTCTCTCAAGAAAACCAAGAACGCCCTAAACCAATTAGGCAAGAGTACAAATCATACATGGAAGATTTTGTAGCTCTAGCCCAGACCGAGAGAGCGCCCCAAATCATACTTCAGGCGATGGAAGTTAATCGCCAAATGTACCGGAAGATGATTGAAGAAGGTTGTTTTCAAAACCAGATAGCGGTAGACCTGTTTAAAAGCTCTAAAACACCAGAAATGGGGTTAATTAAGGAGAATAATCGCTACTTATATCGAGATGTTAATTACATTAAAGATAAGAAATTAAAAACAATTTATTTAGACGAGGGTATCAAAACTAAAGGCTATTCCCCAGTAGAATTATTAATTAGCCAAACTAATAAATATTTTCAGCAATCACAATTAGAATCACGTCCTATCGTTCAGTTTCAAGATTTATTTAAAGGCGTAGAGTTCACACCACAGCAGAGATTAGAAGCGATCGCCGCCAAATTCGAGTATGACCGACTGTTCAACGCGGCGGTGCGGATGGATATAAAGCGCGAAACTGAGCAAGGGCCGTCTGCGGT
>NZ_JACJQL010000062.1 GCF_014696625.1 Nostoc parmelioides FACHB-3921 | reverse complement strand
AAAACCAGCGTGGTAAGTGAGGAAACACGGGGATAAATCCCCTTGAGTCGCGTTTCATCCCCTCGATAAATCGTAGGGGTTCTCACGCTCCCACTATATTCTGATAGCAGAGAGTTCGAGCTGACGCAGAAGTACATATTCTGAATGTTTGCCGTCGTTACAACTGATTCCAACAGCCACAATCAAACCTTGTCGTACCAAGCACGAACTCACCACTCCACCAGTGTCATCGGATTGATCCGCAATGCTGAATAAATGTTCAAATATCTCTTGCTCTGTCATAAGAACCGCTCTCGAATTGGAATGCTTCTTATCATTATTAATTGAGAAAGAGAAAGCACAGCTTTATAGAATCTAGAATCTAGAATTTATATTATAGATTCTAGATTCTAGACTTTAATCGCAAGGTAATTTTTTGTTCGCTGAAAAAATCCAGATCAAATATAGATTTGAATCAATGATATTTAGAATTTCTGAGCCTTTTATTGATGATTTCACTAAAAGTAAGAAATAGAAGTAAGAAAAAAAATAATTACTCTGCTAAAAGGCTTGAATGATAAGGGGTTTGTCAGCCAATGCGTCGCAAGCCTGTTGAGAGGTCGTGGCTGTCACTCCTGATGCCAAGCTAGATAAAAGGCGGGATAAGTCAGAGTTTGAGTGCAATGCCAAATAATTTCGTAAGCCGTATGTGATAAATACTTTTTTAAAACAGTGATAACGGTAGGGTTACTTGGGGCTATTTTACCTAAAACAGATGCTGCTTTTATACGGGTATATTCATCTTTAGAATCACGAATTAACTCCTCTAATCCAGTTATAACGGTAGGGTTCCTTGGGGCTATTTTACCTAAAATATCTGCCGAGTTCCTACGAGTTAATTCATCTTTAGAATCATGAATTAACTCTAATAATGCAGCGATAACGGTAGGGTTAGCTGGGGCTATTTTACCTAAAACAGATGCTGCTTTTATACAGATATATTCATCTTTAGAATCACGAATTAACTTCTCTAATGCAGTGATAACGGTAGGGTTAGCTGGGGCTATTTTACCTAAAACAGATGCTGCTTTTATACAGGTATATTTATCTTTAGAATCACGAATTAACTTCTCTAATGCAGTGATAACGGTAGGGTTAGCTGGGGCTATTTTACCTAAACTCTCTGCCAATTTCCTACGAGTTAATTCATCTTTAGAATCATGAACTAACTCTAATAATGCAGCGATAACGGTAGGGTTAGCTGGGGCTATTTTACCTAAAACAGATGCTGCTTTTATACGGGTATATTCATCTTTAGAATTACGAATTAAGTCCTCTAATACAGTGATAGTAATAGGGTTGGTTGGGGCTATGTTACCTAAAATATCTGCCGAGTTCCTACGAGTTAATTCATCTTTAGAATTACGAATTAAGTCCTCTAATACAGTGATAGTAATAGGGTTGGCTGGGGCTATTTTACCTAAAATATCTGCCGAGTTTCTACGAGTTAATTCATCTTTGGAATTACGAATTAAGTCCTCTAATACAGTGATATAAGTGGGGTGACTTGAGGCTATTTTACCTAAAACAGATGCTGCTATTAGACGGATAAATTCAACTTTATAATCAAGAATTAACTCTAATAATATAGTGATATAAGTGGGGTGACTTGAGGCTATTTTACCTAAACTCTCTACCGCTTGAATACGGATAAAATCACCTTTAGAATTACGAATTAACTCTAATAATGCAGTGATAACAGTAGAGTTATCTGGCGCTATTTCACCTAAAATCTCTACCGCTTGAATACGGGTAAATTCATCTTTAGAATTACAAATCAACTCTAATAATGCAGTGATAACAGTAGAGTTATCTGGCGCTATTTCACCTAAAACCTTTGCCGCTTGAATATGGGTATATTCATCTTTAGAATTACGAATTAAATTTTCTAATACATTGATAATAATAGGATTGTTTGGAGCTATTTTAACTAAAATTTCTGCCGCTTGAATACGGTTAAATTCATATTTAGAATTACGAATTAAATTTTCTAATACATTGACAGCAGTAGGATGATTTGGGGCTATTTTAACTAAACTCTCTGTTGCCATCCGAAGGGCAACTTCATTTTTAAGATTACGAATTATCTCTAATAATACAGTGATAGCAGTAGGATGATTTGGGGCTATTTTACCTAAACTCTCTGCCGCTTTCCAAAGGGTATATTCATCTTGAGAATCATTAATTAACTCCTCTAATGCAGTGATAGCAGTAGGATGATTTGGGGCTATTTCACCTAAAATATCTACCGCTTTCCAAAGGGTTGATTTATTTTTAGAATCACGAATTAACTCCTCTAATGCAGTAATAGCAATAGGGTTATTTAGGGCTATTTCTTTTAGTATATCTGCCGCTTTCAAAAGGATATATTTATCTTGAGAATCACGAATTAACTCTAACAACACAGTGATAACGGTAGGGTTAGTTGGGGCTATTTCACCTAAAATAGCTGCCGCTTTCCAAAGGGTTGATTCATCTTGAGAATCACGAATTAACTCCTCTAATGCAGTGATAGCAATAGGATGATTTGGGGCTATTTTATCTAAAAAACCTACCTTTTCCAAAATATTGTATTCATCTTTATAATCATGAATTAACTCTAATAATAAAATGATAACGGTAGGGTTAGTTGGGGTTCTTTTACCTAAAATAGCTGCCGCTTTCCAAAGGGTTGGTTCATCTTGAGAATCACGAATTAACTCTAATAATTCAGCGATAACGGTAGGGTTATTTGGGGCTATTTCACCTAAAATAGCTGCCGCTTCCCAAAGGATAGATTTATCTTTAGAATTATGAATTAACTCTAATAATACAATGATAACTTTTTTGCGCTCCGTCTCTATCAGTACAACCCTAGCAATTTTTTCTATCTGTTGGTCAAATCTCTGCCAGTCCTGTTTTTGAATATCGAAATAACCAAAGCTCCATTTAACAATTTGCTTCACGATTGTGTCTGCCAAATTGCAATCTTTAAACTCGGCAATCCCAGCTGCGGCTAGAAAATAGGCTCGATATTCATAAAATCCCTTCCAGTTAGGAATTTGACTATGAGTATTGCACCCATCGTCAAACTCTACCAATGCTTTAATAAATTCTTCCTTCTGTTCCTCTTTTATATCCCCTCGCCCCAACCACAGCAAGATTACCTCTTTCCACTGTGGTTCAAATATGCGATAAGTTCCTTTTTCTGGGTTCTCAGGAACGTGATTTAGAAAATAGTTCCAATCTTTAACAGCTAATGCAGCAAAATATTCCTCAAAGGTGGCATGGTAAAAGGCATAAACTTTTTCTTTGCTGGGAGATTCAGCCGCAATTCCTACATGATTCAACCAACCGAGTTTTAATGCTTTGTAAAACAGCGAAGTTTCATCATCTGGATAGCCTAATTCTTCAATAATAAAAGTTTCTCGCAACCGGAACCGTGAACCCCCCTCGTTGATATCCCGTAGAGCTAAACGTCCCAATGATTGATTTAAATTTCTTTGCTCTTGGATGCTGGTGGGGAAACGGTTTTGTTTCCATTTGTAGAATTGTTGCACACACTGATGGTACAGTCCCGCCTTTGTCTCTGGTAAATCTCCCTCTTCACTTTGCCAAATACTAGACAACAGTGCCAAACGCAGAGGAGTTTGCACCATGTCCTGCAAACGCACTCGTTGAGATGAGTCTAATTCTGTCTTTAACCGTTCTCCTTTTTCAATCTCTTCCACAAACCAATTATCGATAAACTGATGCACCTGTTGGGGATAGTCAAAGTCAAGTAGGCGATAAGTTTCAAAACTTTCTAGTGCGTTACGATCTGCTTGCCAAACATTCAACCGACAGGTTAACACCAACCGCGATGAACGCGCTAGCCATCCAGTTAACTGACGAGCAATTTCTTCTAATGGTTGCTGAGACGCTTCCCCTCCAGATATTTCATCCACCCCATCCAATAGCAGCCAAACTCGCCCCTGCTGAATTTGGTTTGTAAAGTCATCCCGTATTTTTTGAGTCAACTGTGTTGGGGGAATTGCTTGCTCAAGCCAACTATTAGATATATATGTTTGAATATCCATTAAACTTCCATTTCGTCCCAAGTCTGCCAGAGATATCCAGACTGGTAAACCTAAGTCTTTCTCTAATACCCAAAAAGCGATCGCTTGCAGCAGCGTTGTCTTCCCTGCACCCGGTTCTCCAATTACTGCTATCTGCTTACCTTTAGTTTTACCTTCACCGCGTTCTAGAATTTGAGTTAAGAAAGCTTCATGCTCAAATCGCTGCTGGGTTTCATATTCCGGTTCATAAAGACGTGTTCCCTCCTCCGAGGAAAAGTCGTCATTTTCGCGTTTATCTGTTTTTGTCTTCTGCACCAGTGCTAGGGGAACATAAACCTGCTTTCTTTCTTTTTTGGCAGATTCATCTTGCATCAGAAGATTGCTGGTTATCCGGCGCTGCGGTTCTAGCATTGTGCTACATACTTCGCGCCAGTTGATGAGAGTAGCTGTTGTTTCAGGTGGCGGAGTCGTCGGTTTTACATCGATTAAGTCTGTTAGTTCTAAATCTAAGGCTTTGGCGATGGCGATTGCTATACCTTTACTAACACCTTCACCACTAAAAAAACGTTTAACAGTTCTTTCATCTACATTCGCTGCGATTGCAATTTCTTTATAAGTCAAACGTTTCGTGTCTTTTGCATTAGAAAGTTTTTTTATTCCCTGTTCATGGATTTGAACACTACTACGTTTCCGTGGTACCCCCATATTTGATGTGTTTGTACAGTTAAGAATATTTCTACTTTACAAGATTGGTTGATTTTATGAAGGTCAGAAAAGGCTAATTATCCATATCCCTATATTCTGTCCTTAAATGCCCCGATTTGCCCTAATATTCTGCCCCTAAATGTCCAGTGTCGTGCTTATTACTCCAGGTAACTTGATTTCATAACCAAAAAGGAGTGATAGCCATGACAAAGATTAACCAAAACCAACAGAACCTCACCCTGCAAGCGATAAAGGTAGCCCAAGGACTTAATGAGAAGTTACCGCAAGCTATCCCAGTAATTGGCTCTGGCAATGCTACATACCAAGTTGATATTACACCTGTATTGCTGCAAAACCCTTATAGTCCCTTTGCGATCTCCCTAAGTATTGCAATCGTAATTGGTGCGCTCGCTGGATTCATTAGAACTCTTAAATCTCGCTAATCTCAATATCCCACTTGTTCGCTCAAATCCAACATGGTCACACTTTATGACAGATGACGATTACAAGAATAAGCAAAGCCAACCTGGATGTTTCTCAAGCTCCCAAACTAGCTTGCTAACTCAAAATACAGAAAAAAACGATATGGACAATAAAGCTCAATCAATTATTTCTATTCAATCTCATGATGAGTCAGAATCTAGACCTAATGTAAATCCAGATACTCATACAGCATCAAGTATTACCTATGAGAAACCTTTACTTTTGAGATTTCGCCAGCAATGTAAGTTTTGGCAACCAATACTGGGAGCCATTGCAGCAATAGTCTCCTTATTAATTGCAGTATTCAAAATACTGCTCTAGCAAGACTGTACACCATTTGCTTTTTAATTAATTAAAACACAAAGGCGATCCAATGAGATCGCCTTATCCTATTGGTGTTGCGTTAGGTCGATGCGGATGAAGGGGTAGTATAGGTTCAATACAAGTAAGCTCAATACTAAAGTTTGACAATCTAGATCCAAACAAGAAAGAGATGTGATTAATATCACATCTCTAGGTGAGGGAAATACAATTTCTGTCAATATTTACGCTGCATCCGCTACAAGCAAACCGTTGACAGCAACAATGAAAAGCTGCGCCAATTCAGGAGTGTCACAACGGGGTCTTTCATTTGTATTACAAGGTTGTGCTACCCATTTACCATCAAGATTTTGGTAAAAAGTTCCCAGCAATTGGTAGCTATACCAAACTCGATATAGTTCTCCAAATACATCCATTACTGAATCAACTTCAATTTCTACCGTTCGTACATCAACTAGCTGGTCAATATAGTCCTCAAACTCTGATTCAATCAAAGTTTGGTTGTCAAATACTTCTTGTGTAATCATGTGAATGACCTCGTTATGGGGTTTCACAAAGGCGATCGCAGACTCTTCCCGGAGGGCGATCGCCTTTGCTTTTGATATTTATTAATCTACGTGACACGCACTATTGCGTCAAGCGTAGATTAATAACATTTTAAAGATTATTAATCTACAAAGCACGTAAAATGCGACAAGTAGAGAAATCAACGTTTAGCAACGACTAAACTAGGTATGTAGTTATCTGCCTATAGATAAAGTGATTTGCTGGAAATTAAATGAAGTGATGGCAAGAAAAAGACTTAAGAATAAAGACTTAGCCCAGATGCTAGGGATAACTGAGAATTCAGTTTACAGACTTCGCAAGGTTGACTCCATGCCCAGATTAGCCCCAGAGAGGTTAAACGGTATTTGTAAGGCATTAAATTGTCAACCAGGGGAGCTTTTGCAATACGAGCCAGATGATAACGATAGCAAGCTAGTCTCTGTAGTGGATTGAGCTTGAGCCAGTTCAAAAGGTTGATTGGCATCTAGAAATTTTCAATGCTAAAATGCAAGCAAATCAAAATGCAAGCCCCTACGGCGTTACCCGTGGGGGCTTTATTGCTATTAGTAATTGTCGGGAAGATTTTCATCAATTACTAAAGCCTTGCTATAGGAATAATTATTAATAAATATAGTCAACTAAAATTTTTAAATTTAGTCTTGACATTTCAAATACTTCTAAAGAAAATAGAATTAATCATAGGGTAAATAACCAAAAATGAACCCAGAGAAAAATTTAATTCAACCCAAGCCGGGGAGTTCCCCGGCTTTTTTTGTTATTAACAAAAACGTAGGCAATTATGTCAAATCTACTTCAACCTTGTCCGTCATAAATACTTGTGATAAATATTTATGACATCTAGATTAACCGAAAGTGATTTTTCTCTGTTTTGACAAGACTTTCGGATATTTTAACTCAAAAAATAATCCATCAAAAAGGGTAAATTCCGTGCCATTCAACATAGTAATTTGACATTTTAAAAATATAAAAGTATCAAGATTATCAATGATAAAACTAGCTAATATACATATAGCATTTGCCTAATGTGTGATTATTTTAAATAAAAACCAACCAATTAATACTGAATAATGAAAAACAAAAACAACCGAAGCAATCATGTTAGACAGCGTAAATTAAATGAAAAAAAACCAATTCGCAAGGGGGTTAAATCTATGCGAAATCAACCAGAAATCTATGACGAATTAAAAAAAATAGTTTCATTTAGTATCACCCCAACAGCTAACTCTGGTTTGGCTAAAATTAGTGAAAAATTGTGTATTTCTAAAAGCGAACTTATAGAAAGAATTGGTCGCAATTTGCTGACAATATCTAAGGTAAAAACTGATAATCAATCAGACACTACCTCCTCTTGACCTTCAAATTCAGTCACTTAGCTACTAAATCATAGCTAATTTTTTCTAATTTGATTTATTGACATATTTTGACTCAACTACTAATCCCTAATAAACCTTACACAGATTATGCTCAGGATTTATTTAAGACCTTCTATTTATTGTGTATTTCCAAATTATTTATTAAATAATTACCGAAATAAACGCTCTAAAGTCTTACAAATACAAGGTAGTAGCCTAGAAATAGTAATTACGTTTGTAAGGGTTTAATTCATTGGCTTCAACGCTAAAAACATGATTTACTAATAAATAAACAACAGAAAGTAATAATGCAAGATAAAATTTATGATTCTGAAAATGTCATTAGAGGTAAGCTTGAGGTTTTAAATAATAGCTCAATTAATTTTTCAAATCTTGTCGGAATCGTTGGAGGAATTTATTATGCAAGAATCTCTCAGTCTTCAAGAAGTGCTTGAGCTTTATGCTGAAAAGATTAGAACTGATTATAAAAAGGAGCAAGCAGAACGAATTCTCAACGAACTTCGTTCCGGCATCTTTCGTTTCCTCTTACCAGAATTTGGTTGGAAGAGAACAAGTTCAGGAAGAAAAATGACTAACGCCGACGCGACTTCGGCGTTAGAGTTTATGAACAATTTAGAAGTCAAGTTGTTGTTGAAAGCTCTTCAAGTTTTACAGCAGGCGTTTACTGTACAAAAAGTATCTACTGCAACACGAAATATTTATGGCAACCGTATCAACCAATTTTTAAAATGGAGTGAACAACAAGAGTGGTGGCCTAAACGCTCTGTGCATCTGAGCAAGATAAAAGACCAATGTTGTCCTGTCATAAAAAATCCTTACGGAGATACTTCCAACACTCCCCTAACTGAACGACGGCGGCAATATCCCAAATACACCCTCAAACCGCAATACACTCCTGCTCCGTTGCAGAAGAAATTGGATGAATTTTACAGATATTTGACTTCTCCAGAGTGGCCACTGCGAGTAGTTGAACCGATTTCAGAATCTTCGGCTGATGAATATGTCAAAGAGATACGGCTGATGCTTGGCTGGTGCTATCAATACCGCACACCATCGATAAACTTAGAGTCACTCTCGCTAACACATTTATTTCCTCTAATTAGCCAAGAAGATTTAGAGCATCTTAGTAGTAGAGAACAAGCCAAACTTTGGAAACAGCATAAACAAAGTCTCTCTACTTTGTTGTGTGATTATTTCCAGTTTTTGCGATCAACGCTCTTATCAAAGAGTCCGCAGACGATACGAAATAAGCTGACTGCGCTAGCAACACTGGGAAAATTTCTTTATCTTAGCGAAGTGGAAGAAGAATCAGATTACGCACAGATACCTCTGTTTAAATTGATTAACAATCAATTGGATAAAGTTCGCAAGGAAATCAGCGAGTGGACTCGAAATCGACAGTCGGTAGTGGATTTTGAAAAGAAGTGGCCGGACACTAAAGAAGGCGAAACAGCACTCTCTGTAATCAGAGCGAAGATTGTCGAACCCTTGCGGCAGGAATGCAGACCCCGAACCAGCCGTGGCATATTGCGACGGGGTTTTGTAATTGCCAAGAGTATTCAACATTACTTGAAATGGTCTTTTTTGGCAGACAGACCTGCAAGACGACAGCAAGAATATCGCACTTTAAAAATTGCTTTGAGTTGTCCTATTAATCGTCCAGAATCTGTGCCTGCTGATGGTTTGTATCATCCTCTGCCACAAAATGAGGTACGAGAAAAACGTTGGGACGGGACAATTAAGGATAACTATTTATACAAAACTTATGTGCATGAGAAAAAACACTATCCAGAAGGGGTGTGGGTCTTAGATGTCCAAAATTATAAAACTCGTAAATCGCACGCACCTCAATCAATCGTAGTTCCCAACCGTAAGTGTCCAGATGAAACTAGTTTTTATGATTACTTGGAACGCTATTTGTATGGCTGGTGGATGCCGGTGGGTTATAAGAATAAGTTGGTCTATGATTGGTGGCAACCAGAATTATTAGGTAAACCCGGACGCTGGGTTACTCATGGACGAGCAGAATTCAATCCTGGTGATGCTTGCTGCCTACCGACTAGTCAAAATTCTACTAAATGGTCTTGGGGTTATGTGTTTGTGGAACCAGATACTGGTGCGTATGCCGATGGGCCTTCTTTTGGCGGGTCGTTTCACACAACCTCACATCGATTGATAGGTAAGCGAATTACTCCGCATACGATGCGCTATATTTGGGCGACTTGGGCTTTTCAAGTCAGACTCAGTGATGCCGAATTGCGCTCGCTTGCCCATTATATGGGGCATACACTCGAAACCCTTCGCCAAATGTATGAACGCTCTACTCCAGAAGAAAAACGGCGGCCGATTGAGGAGGCAATCAATGAGTTATTGTTTGAGCAAACGCCAGAACCCGTGCTTCCACAAAAACAGGAAACACAGCAGAGTTTCCAAACTCTGTTAATAGAGTTGCAGAAGTTAAGCCCTGCTGAGCGAGAGCATCTATTGAATTTCCTTAGCAGTTAATACAAATTTGGCGCACATGGATCTGAAGATTAGTACTTTCAGTAGACCGAAAAGTTTGGCGATCGCCAAACTTTTCGTGAATCGTTGCATTACCCCTACCTACTCTTCCTGCTTTGACTATTAAGCCTCTCAAATGAAGTTGACGGTTTAGGCTCAAACAACCTCATATCAAAGGTTTAGCAGATTTGCTAAACCTAACTTTATAACGTGTTCCCATTCCTTTATATTTCGGCAAACCCTTTTCTATGAAAATAACACCTAAGTGCCTATCCATACAGTTATCAAGCAATCACACTGCTACTTGTACATTAGCCGGATCAGCATTTTTCACAGGTATAACCCCTGGTTGTAATACCCACTGTGCCATCGCTTGCAGTATTTCGGCTTTTTCTTTTGGTGATGCTGATTGAATTAATTGCGCGGCACTAATTTCACCCATTCCTAACCGCGTCATGGCAATTACTCTACAATTTTCTGGCAAGATATTAAGAATTGAAAAGTAATCACCTGCCTTAATATCTTGCTTTCCATTGAGAAAACGACTCAGAACACTGCTATCTACTCCAGCATTAGCAGCGATTTGCCTCGCAGTCATACCTTCTTCAATAGCCTTATTTACTACGTCTATTAGAATTTGCTGGTGATTTGTCATTGTGTTGCAGAAATGCAATTCTTAGACTAATATTTGCATTATAGCAAACTACTTTTTATCCACAATCGTAGTCTGCTGGTTGAGATTTAGTATATGCACTGAAAACAAGATTTCCCAACAATTTAAAGTTATTGCGGGAGATAACTCCTGCTTAATTATTATGATACCGAAACCAGACAAAGACTCCAACAATAAAGTTGGGGATAACTTCTACCGCTTTGAGAATTCTAATTTAACAATACTGTTATTAGCTCAAGTTACCTGCTCAGAATTCTCAATTACTTTGATTTTTGAAGAGGTGCAGCAATGACATCAAAGAAGAATGAGCAAAACCACCTTTCTGTCCCCTTTCACCGCTTAACCGAAGAAGAAGTTAGGCAATGGTATCAAGACAAGCTGATTGCAACAACTGGCTACATTCTGGCAATTAGAAAAATTAAAGCACCTCCAGGAAAACCCTTCGTTATCTCTAATGTTGTAAAGTTTTGCGAAGACTGGGGAATTGCTAGATCCGCCTTTTATCGAGCTGTTGACTATCTAAAAGACAAAGGTTACTTCACTTGGGAAGCTACGCACGGCATCATCTTGAGCGATTCTAAAAAAGTAATTTCTTTTCCTACAGAGAAAAACTGTCCCGCTTGTGGGACACAGTCCCACGAACGGGACAGTCAGTCCCACGAACGGGACAGTCAGTCCCACGAACGGGACAGTCAGTCCCACAAGCGGGACACAAAAAGCTCACAAAGCTTACAGTGTAACGATTCCAGCAATGCCCAGATATATTCAGATAAATCAGATATACAGACTCTCTCAGATTTAAAACAGCAGGAGAGAGAAAGTTTTGAAAAGTTTGTCAGGGAAGAATATAAAAAAACTGAGGGCAAGGAGATTAGAACTACTTTTGCTGCCTTTATGCGAGGTAATCATTTCCAAGAGTGGTATCAGAAATATCAAAATCGCCCAGAAACTCTACGGTCTACACAAAATGAAAAATGGACAAACCACCCTCAGCGCGATGAGTGGATTGAACAGATACACCACGGCAAACCGCGATTTATAGCTCAAGGTGGCCCAAAAGAGGAGCGAGAGACACGCCGCCAATTTGCAGAATGGGCTGAAGCTAACAACTTGGTGTGGGGGATGGAGACATGAAAAAAATTCCTCGCGCCCCCGTCCGCGCTGAAGATGAGCCGGGATATGAAAAAGAAATTTGGCAACCTAGTTGGCAGTGTTTCTGTTGTCACGATTCGGGAATAGTTCAACCGCACCTAGCACAACTAGTGATAGACGGTTACAATTACGACCAAGATAAATTTCCCCGTTGTCAAAATCCAGGGTGTAAGGCTGGTAGTCACTGGGATAATGAGAACGTTTCTAATTCTGTGGACTATCGTCTCAGCCCAGTAATCTGCAAGAAAATTGACAGCATCGAGCGTGAAGGCTGGCGACAAACTACACACCAAAAGTGTGCTAACCTCAAGACTTTATCTCAAAATTTGGCGATGCCAGGAAGTCAGGAGCGCACGGAGCAAGATAACCGCGAAGTCCAACAACGAAAAGCTGAAATTGAAGCGATAAGTCATGAACAGTGGATGGCCATGAGAAAGGGGTATTTAGGAGAAGAATCAGCATAAGTGTCACCACACGCCTATTTAAATGTAATTAAGCTACTGCACGCGCATAAACTTCTTCTAACAGAGAAACCAACTCGTCTACTTGAGACGAGGTAAATAATCCATCTGGTCCCTGCGGTGTAATGTCAGTAAATGGGGATTCATAAAGGAGTGCTGCATCCATAACCCCATGTTCAGTGAGGTAATTCACAATCATATTGGCAAACTCAATTTGATGAGAGTTCAGATTTTTACCTGATAGAAACTTATTTAGTTCCTGTTTGGCTACCTCACGTTCTAACCCCACTAAAGAGCGAACGAACAAACCCAAACCCTGTGACTCTTCTTTAGCGCGGACAATATCCTCCTCAGCACCCACACCACTCTGTGCCAGTATTGTTTCTAGCTCAGACAAGTCAGATGAAGTCAGTTGCTTGTTAGTTCGTAGTTTGAAAATAACTACATGATCCTGATGCGATCGCAAAAAAGCGCGTGCTTTAGCTCGAAACTTCTCAAAGTTATCCGATGATGTAAAACCAGGTAGCTCCACTACTATCTCATCCCCCATCTCATCCTCGAAGTTGGTATAGATGGGTTGGCGTTTCTGTTTCTCAATCAGCTTGACTAACCCTCGCAGACGTTTGCGTAGTACCTCTAGCATGGGCAATGTCACATCCTGCCACCACTCATCAGTCTGTACATCATGAATTAGAGGCAACTGTTCCTTTACTAATGGGATAGCTGATTTCTCCTCTAATAACCCAGCAAGTGACTTTACCTGTTCTCGCAAATGGTCAACGCTAGGTTGAGATCGCAATATCGCCAATTGTAATTTCAGCACCAAAATATCAAATCGCTTTATTTCTTCTGCTTCTGCTTCCAATTGGGAGGGCAAACCAGCTACTTCTTGACTCAGTGCGGCAAAATCTTCATCTGATAGCGATCGCCATGCTTGGGAATTGGCATATTTTTCTACGAATCGTCGCTTAGGACGCACCACGAAGTTTTCGCTATTCATGGCAGCAACTTCTGCGTGGAGTAGATTGGCTACTTGACGACGCAATTCAGCATGGGTTTTTGGTTCTGCACTGGTGGTTTGAGGTACTTTTACTGTATTATTGTCAACATTAACTCCTTTTTTATCTAACTCCGCGATTAACTCCAAGCGCGTGGTGAACAATTGCTTGCTCAAGGACTTACCTATTGGAGCATCAGTTGTCTCAGGGTTATGTCGGAAAAACTCCAGATTTTGGCAATAGTCGAACAGATAGAAAAACTGTTTATCTTGCCCTGGGCCAAATAAATCTGGATAGCGACGAGTTCCTCGTCCTACCATCTGCCAGAACTTGGTTTTCGAGCGTACAAGTTTGAACATCACCAGATTAACTATTTCTGGGACATCAATCCCAGTGTCGAGCATATCCACTGAGATAGCGATATGAGGTTCCTTATCCTTCTTAGAAAAGTTATCAATTAGCGTTTGGGCGTATTTGGTTTGGAAGGTAATAACACGGGCAAACTCACCTTTAAAGTGCGGGTAGTTGATATTAAAACGGTCAGCGATGAAATTGGCATGGTCTTGATTCTTAGCAAAGATTATAGTTTTACCCAGGCGATCGCCACCAGCAACTTTCAACCCCCTGGTCATGAGATGGGCTAGTACCTTGTCTACAGTATCTTGATTAAATAGCCACTTGTTAACTGCTTCTGCTTCTACGCGCTTAGGTGAATTGCTTTCCTCATCCCATTCCAGCGCATCCCACTCTTCTCTTTCTGCTTCTGAGAGTTCATCATAATTAATCCCCTGGCGTTGGAACTTCAGGGGTACTGATACAGCTTGAGATGGTACGAGAAAGCCATCCTTGACGGCATCTTCCAAATCGTAAGCATCGGTAGGTACACCGTTTTCTAGGTCAAATAATCCGTAGGTATTGCGGTCTATTTCATCCTTGGGTGTGGCGGTTAGCCCCAGCAAGAGAGAATCAAAGTAGTTGAAGATGGTACGATATTTTTGAAAGACCGAGCGATGGGCTTCATCAATGATGATGAGGTCAAAATGCCCTGCGCCAAAACGACACTGACCGTCTTTAGTCTCATCAATCAGCCCCATCATAGTGGGATAGGTGCAAGCAAACACTCGTCCTTCGGTATCTTTCTCTGTGACTAAGTTTACCGGGGCGGCATCAGGGAGGTGTTTCTTAAATACATTGATGGCCTGATTGACCAAAGCAACACGGTCGGCTAGAAATAGTGCGCGTTTCACCCAGTTACAACGCATCATCATCTCTACCAAAGCGATCGCAGTCCTGGTTTTACCTGCACCAGTCGCCATAACTATCAAAGCTTTACGGTCTTTATCAGTCTCGAAGGCTTCTGTAACGCGACGAATAGCACGAGTTTGGTAATAGCGTTCGGCAATGCTAGGCTTAATCGTAGCTTCTGCTAAAGACTTGCGAGTAGTCCGACGCTGTACCAGCAGTTCCAACTCAGTTTTTTTGTAAAATCCTTGTACCTGTCGGGGTGGGTAATTGGTATCATCCCACAGCCAATGCTCGTAACCGTTGGTGTAGAAGATGATGGGACGCTGATTAAATTGGGCTTCTAGACAATCAGCATAGAGTTTAGCCTGTTGCTGCCCAATGCGGGGGTCGTTGCGGGTACGTTTGGCTTCCACAATTCCCAGAGGTTTACCATCGTCACCCCAGAGGACGTAATCGACAAAGCCTTTACCTTGGGTATTGGGCATCCCTTTAACTGCATATTCCCGGTCACGGGGTTGGTCGAGTGTCCAGCCAGCTTCTTTCAGCAACAGGTCGATAAAGATATCACGGGTTTGGGCTTCAGTATAGTCGTGGGTATCTGGCTGGCTGGTGCTGGCTTGCTTGACTGCTGCTATCTCGGCTCGTAATCGCTTCAGTTCTTCGTCTAGGGCGTTTTTGTCTGCTAGAAGTGTGGAGAGTTTTTCATCGCGATCGCGTAATTGGGTTTCTAGCTTTTGGAGTTGCTCTATAGTTTGTTTAGGAACTGGTGCAGTTTTGGGCAGTGCATCAGGATTAAATGTCAGCCCCGGTTGTGGTTTAGTGCTGCGTCCGTAGGTGTGTCCTAACCAGTAAGCGACGTGAAACAATTCCCGGACTGCATCGATGGCATCGTTGACGAGTACAGGTTTGGCACTGTGGACTGCTTGATTTCCAAATCTGATGATGATTTTTGCTTTATTAAATACTGCCTCACCCACTAAGTTCTTAAAAGTCGGTTCATGAATCAAAGCACTCAAATTGTCTTGATAAGGTAGTTTGAGGGAATTATCGTATTTATATAACCAGTTTACGGTTAGCTCCAAGGTGCGACGTGCATAAAAGCAAGCAGTGCGGGGGTCGGAATATACTGCACTAAAAGCTTTATTGGCAGATTCAAAAACTGTGGGGAATTCGGCTTGGAGAAATGTAAACTGGCTCATTCAGTTAATCAAGCTGTTGTCAATTAAGTTACATTATATTCAGTATATACTTTGATTTCAAGCTAAAATGCCACGGGATGTTTATCCCGCAACAAGAGCATAGCGAGATCGCTTCGCGGGTGAACTACGCCACCGGAAAGGGCGGTTACGCCATCGCGCATTTCGTCAAAAATTACATATCATGTTTTTAGAGCCAGAAACTAAAAACTGAAAATGACAGCGTATGCTCTAAATTTACCTGACCAGTTAAAACATGAAGTTTAATGGAGAAATCAATGCGTAAACAAATCATCGAATATACGTCTCCACTAGATGCGTTGATTGCCCTTACCAAACAGTTAAATACCTATGAAATAAAGTACCAAATGAATTCAGAAGAATTTTTTGCAAAATATACCCAAGGAGAAACTTCTGACGATGAAGTGTTTGTAGAATGGGCAGGAAACTACCAGCATTATCTAGCTCTACACCAAGAGATAAAAAGCAAACTCAGAGATGTCGCGTAAAGTTATCCAAGCCTATTTAGATGAAATTGAGCAACTTTTAGTCAACTGCTCTAATACATACATTGAAGAATATAGTGCAGTTATTTTAACGACAGAAAGAGCTAATCTCCGCATTAGGATACGTTTCGCTCTCAGATATTTACTGGCAGTCAGTGAAGCATTTGTTATTGTAGATAATCAGATTACATATATCGATTACCGCTATCACTTTCAAGATGAGCAAAATAATCTGATATTTCGTTATGACAGTACACCACACTTTCCCAACTTGCCTAGCTTCCCGCACCATAAACATCTTTTTGACAACGTAATTGCTTGCGAAAAGCCATATATAGCCGATGTTCTACAAGAAGTGATGGAGTTTTTAGAGTAGGAATAATGTATTGAGCGAGGTGCAAGTTCCCAAAAATGGGGTATGAGTCCAAGCCAGATTGTTAATGAGTATGAGCTGACTGAGACACAGGTAAGAGAAGCACTGAGTTTTTACGCAGTCAATCAGGAGCAGATTGACGCAGCGATCGCATCTGAGCAATCCTTAGAAATTGCCAATGGTTAATCATGCCGTTTTTTAAACTGTGGCAAATGCTTGTGATTCTTCTATAAAAGCCAGCACAATGTCATGCTCAGGAATACCTTGGTTAACTAAGTCCTGAGTAATTCCAGATTCCATGCCATCATATTCAATTATTACTTTGCCATTCTCGATAACTACATAAATCAGGTTGCCACGCACACGTCGTCCTCTATCCCAACCAACTTGCATCAGAGCATAGCGATCGCGCATTTCGTCAAAAATGACATCTAAGCGAATGTTGCCGTGGGATGGATGCAGTTTGGCATAATCACTAATTACCTGTTTGATGATTTCTCGATAGGTTGTGATGGTATCCATTGGCTTATCATAATTCTCCTCGGAATGCACGATGTTGGAGGGAGGCAAACAGCGCATCGAGTTCTGATAGTGAGGCGCGGTGTGCTGCTTTAAGTTTTTCTACAGCTTCGACGCGATGGGCAAATTCTTGTTGGAGTTCTATTGAAGGAACAGGAATCTTTAAAGGACGTAACGTTTCAAGGTTAATATTTGCTCTTGCTGTCTCAGGAGCTTTAGCAATAAAAATTGGTCTCCAAAAACGTAGAACCTGCTCAATGTATTCTGCCGAAGCTTTTTCAGGATGAACCTGAATGCCAACAACACTATCGGGACAGTAAACTTCTACTTCCAGGATTGCTGTCATGCCGAGTGTAGCACCCACAATTGCTATCACAACAGTTCCAGGGGGGAAACTGCGACTAACTGCAACACCCTTCTCGTTTAATGTTTGATTCCATTTTGTCAATCGCCCAGAACTACTACTAATATCACCTGTCTGGATAAAGGGAAATTTCCCCCCATAATAGCTAGGATCGTTTCGAGGTCGTGGGGTAAACTTTCCTCTTTCCACAATTGCAACTTTGCCCAATTGACTCAATAACCAACCTTTTTTATTTTCAATTGGGTTCCCGAACATTTCTAGAAAGATGGCTTGGGTGAGAGAGTCGAGTTGAGCGATCGCTTCCCGACGTTTAGACCTGATTTCTTCCGCGCAATCAAGTATCTCTGCAATTCGCCTCTGCTCTTCTAGGGGAGGTAGATACAACTTTGTACTCAAGAATTCACCCCTATTTATATGCTGCATGGTTGCGCCATGCAAATGCTTTTTCATGTCCAGAATTGCAACCTCCAGTCCGTGACGAAGGTAGCGTTTATTAACTATTTTTTCGTTAGGTAGAACGCGAAAGATGTGCTGATTGAGTAATGCCTCATCCGCTCCACCCCACTCGAAAACGCCAAGAGTTGCAGACCATGAAACAAGCAAATCTCCAGGTTGGACTCGTACAAGCTCGGAAACAGTTCGTTCTGTTCGATTAAATGGCTTGCTTGGGTCGGTTAAGTTTTGGATTCGGATGATTCGCAAGCCGGACTCTCCCCAGTCTTCCGGCTTGAAAGCAGCCCCATTAATAAATTCTGCTACAGAACCAAGTTGTACGAAAGTCTGAGTCACTTCAGCATCTCCTCCAACTCCTTCATCACAACTGCTTTTAGTGAAGGTAAAGAATGCTGCACCGTAGCCCATACCACCGCAACATCAACCTGCCAATATTCATGCACCAGCATATCCTTCATACCTGCTACTGACTTCCAAGGTATATCTGGATACAGTTCACGCCGCTCATGAGGAATCTTTTTCACAGCTTCCCCAATAATTTCTAAAAGCTTCACTACCGCCAAAGTTTTCTCTCTATTTGACTCAAAAGCCTCATAACTAACACCATTTACAAAAAGTTCAATTTCCGTAATAGCATCTAGAATATCTTGTAAAAATTCTGTATAACTTCGTTTCATATATAGATAGCCTCAGCCAAAACGCGATCGCGAATCCGAGGTTTAAGCCCATTCTTAGTGACAATATCTACCTTCAAGCCAAACAGCTGACTTAAATAATCCCTAAGTTCCACCAACATAATAAAAGTAGGTGCTGTTTCATAATCAACCAAAATATCTATATCACTTGCTTCTGTCTGTTCTCCCCTAGCATAAGAGCCAAAGATACCGATTTCTGTAATTTGATAAATTTCACAGAGAGATTGCTTTTGTAGTGATAAGACTTGTTTCAGTTCATCAAAGGTTTTCATCACATTTCAATCCTTGCAAAACTTCAGCAGCAGTCAATTTAAGATTAGCAAACAAAATTATCCCAGCATCCCCTCCAATCTCTCCATCCCCTGCTGAATCTCGACTTCCAACTTTGCCAAATTAGCAAGGATATCTTTAGGTGCGAGATGTTCCACCTCTTCATGCACCACTTCCTTATAACGATTCAAACTGAGGTCATACCCTTGAGCCGCAATATCAGCCTTGGGTACACAAAAACTCTGAGCAGTGCGGAGTCGCTCTCGTTCTGTAGTATTTCGCAATTGCCAACGACTCAACACATCCGGCAGATTATTCTTAGTATGTTCCTCTGCTGTTAACTGGGTAGTAGATACAGCCCCTAATTTATCTTCAGCAAGCAAAGGCGTTCTTTTATCGTCCAAACTCAACCCGTCAGCATCCACATCGTAGAACCAAACAAAATCAGTTCCACCAGAGTTAGTTTTAGTAAATAGCAAAATAGCTGTAGAAACACCCGCATAGGGCTTAAATACACCACCTGGCAGAGATATCACAGCATCAAGCTTCTGCTCCTCCACCAACAAGCGGCGCAGTTCTTTATGTGCCTTAGAAGAACCAAAAAGCACCCCATCCGGTACAATTACCGCAGCCCGTCCCCCAGGCTTGAGTAATCTTAAAAACAGAGCCAAAAAGAGTAACTCAGTCTTCTTAGTCTTGACAATCGCCTGCAAGTCCTTAGCCGTGTTCTCATAGTCTAACGACCCAGCAAAAGGCGGATTAGCCAGGACAAGGGTATAAGATTCTTCATCCCCCGAATGCTCCTCTGCCAGCGAGTCTTTATAACGCACATCCGGGTTTTCCACCCCATGCAGGAGCATATTCATACTGCCAATACGGAGCATGGTATTGTCAAAGTCGAACCCGTGAAACATCTGATGGTGGAAGTGTTCCTTCAACTTGGCATCGCGCAGAATTTCCGGGTGATGCTCCCGCAGATATTCATTAGCAGCCACGAGATAGCCACAAGTACCACTAGCTGGATCACAGATCACATCCCCCGGACTTGGTGCGGTCAGTTCCACCATCAGCCTAATAATGTGGCGCGGCGTGCGAAACTGTCCATTTTGTCCAGCCGAGGCAATCTTGCCCAACATATATTCGTAGAGGTCGCCTTTGGTGTCCCGGTCTTCCATCGGCACACCATCTAGCAAATCTACCACCTTAGACAGTAGCGCAGGTGTCGGAATCGTGAAGCGGGCATCTTTCATGTGGTGCGCGTAAGTCGATTCATCCCCACCTAAATCCCGCAGGAAAGGGAAAACATGATCATTAACTACAGCAAACATCTCCGGTGCTGCAAAGTGCTTGAACCTCGACCAACGCAAATCATCGTAGGAACGCTTCTTAATATTTTCTCCATCCGATGATTTATTTTCTGCGAATTCCCCCTCTGGGAAAATCCGCCGTTCCATTGGTCGCTTGAGTCGGTTGGCTTTGTTCTCTTCCAAAGTATGCAGGTCATCGAGGCGACGCATAAACAGCAGGTAAGTAATTTGCTCAATGACTTCCAAGGGATTGGAGATACCACCCGACCAGAAGGAATCCCAGATTTTATCTATTTGACTTTTAATTTCCCCTGAGATCATTTGTATTTGTCTTATCCGATAGATTGCTAGTAACAAGGTAAGCAGCGCAACCTCACATTTTACCCTCGATAATAATTGCAGGCAATCGGGCGATTATAGAGATTGAGCAGCTTGAACAATAAAATATTTTATACTGGGAGTATGACTCAGCCCTTTAAAATAGCAAAGGTTCATCCTCCACCATTTATCACTGACACAAAACCCTGTGTTGATATATCTGAGTCTTTTTAACTATCATCCGGCACTGGCCTGTGCATTTTCCTCCAATCAGCCACCACTTTCTCTAATGTTTCTGCCTCCGCATTACCCAAAGTTTTCCCAGTTGAATCACAAGATTACCATGTTCCTGGGTTGCCATCAGAGACATTTTCTAAATATTAACGAACTCGTCAAATCCCACTCTAGAGAGCCTTCCAGAACTCCCTACCCTGGCAAATCATGCTAATCGCTGGTAAAGTTCAGCATTTTTTCGCAGCACATAACTAGCAGCTTGGTTCAACCCATTTTTGGGGTAGTTTAACAAATCTTCTAAAGAGGCAGATAACAATTCTTCAGTAGAGACACCCAACCTTTGCGCTAATTCCTGCAATTTTTGCAGTTGCTCCTCTGTAAGATTAATTGTTATAGCAGCCATATTTCGTCTTTCTAGCCAGTCTTTGTCTAACATTATCTGCCATTTACCTTTCATCAGCCATAAAAGCTTCCAACTCTTGCAATAAAGAGACAACAAAATGCTGCCTAAAGAGTGAGTTTTATTCGTTCCTGTTAGAGCTAATGTATAGCTATCAAAATAGACAACACAATTCAAGGTTTTGTTTGACCTCAGGTGGCAGTAGTTGCTGTAGAAAATGGCTGGTTCAATCATTATGAATCTCTATAGATGCAACGGTTGCTGATGAAGGTAAAGATAATGGAACGGGAGCGGTCGAGCCGTATATTGCTTGTATCAAGGAGGCTACTTATATTCACGGTAGCAACTCTGATACTGACTGTAGGTTTATTTGTTGTGTCATTCTACTACAACCGATTTCCAGTATCTTGGTTCTGTTTTGAGTGTGGAATTATAGGTGGTTTTGTAAGCATACAGCAACGCTTAAAGAAAGTTGAAGATGAGGAACTTGAATATCTGAGTCAATCATGGATAGCAATATTGGTGAATCCAATATTTGGAGGGTTATTCGCTTTAGTCTTGTACGTACTCTTCCTTTCTGGAATCATTGAAAGTGCGCTCTTCCCAAAGTTTGCAATTCCCGAATTTAAAGGACAGCCTTTTCCAACTACCGATGACCTGCGATACTTCTTTACAACAACCTATCCAGCTTCAGGTTCGGACTTTGCTAAACTAGCATTCTGGTCATTTGTTGCAGGTTTCTCTGAACGGCTTGTCCCTCAAATGATTCAGCGTGTAGCCAAGAATGATGACAAAAATGGAGAATAGATTAATATCTTCTTAAGGCTTTCCAAGAAATAAATTCAGTAGACCAACAAATTTTCCATAAGCCTTACCAGTCATTCATTTCCACTTGGGAATACAAGGAGCCGAAATCAGCTTGGGGGAAAAGTAAGTAGCAAACGTGACATAAACCCTACGTTATATCTGAAAGGCTTGCTCCGAAAGACTTATCTTTTACCTACGTTCCTAGACTTAACTCTCACTCAGAACTAGCAACCAGAGCCTCTAATTCTGCCAACAAAGATTTCAACTTCTCCTGCTTTTGTGGATTATCCCAGACTTTCGCCTTCTTCGCCTGCTTGTAGGCTGTTTCTAGACGACTTTGCAGTGTTGTAGTTTCAGCTTTTGGTTGTTTCTTTTTCACCTCTTCTTTAATCTGAGAAAGCGACAAGGAAAATTCAATCGCATTCTCTAACAACTCCCGCCTGTCTTCTAGGGACTCCAACTTGGCTATTTCCTTGGCTTTGGTATACTCAATACGCCCAGCACGTAATGCTCCCAGAATATCATCCGGCAGTTTTAAGAGCGGCAACCGGGTACGGACGAAAGATAGCCAATTCATGCGTCCCAAATCAGCAAACACTTTTTCTACTGTTTCTGCCTCAGAATTACCCGAAACGTTTCGGGTAATTTTCCCTTTCGCTTCATTTTCCATTCTGTACAGCAAAGCAGTCACAGCTGCTGTATCACCACCCAATTGCAGAGATAGCAGTTGTAAAATGCCTTCAGTTGCTTCTATTGGATTCAAGTCCTCCCGTTGCAGGTTCTCCACCAAGGCATACTGTACTGCCTGCTCATCTGACATCTGGCGGATAGTAATAGGCACTTCAGTTAAGCCAACTTCCTGCGCTGCTCTATAACGCCGCTCTCCTGCTACCAACTCATACTGGTCTTTTACTGGTCGCACTAACAAAGGTTGGAGGATACCATCGCGCTTGACTGACTCCACCAGAGATTGCATCGCTTGGGGGTCAAAATACCGCCGGGGTTGAGAAGCGGGTAGGACAATTTTCTCGACTGGCACTGTCAAAGGAGTCGCCTGCTCATCTTCTTGGAACAAAGCGACGTTTTTGAGCTTGCTTCTACTAGCAGGAGGTTTTTGAGTGGTGCGTCTAGTAGTCATTGATTTACATTTTCTCCATCGCGTTCGCTATCTCATCAAAAAGGTGGAGAATAGCTGAATTTTTACCAGGGCATAATGCCAAAGGTTTACCGTACTCAGCAGCTTCTGCCATTGCTGTAGCTCTGGGTAGGGGGGGAAAGACAGTGCCGATAGCAGTCAGTTGTTCGCGGATTGATTCTAAAGTTCTCTGGTCTAGAGAATTATTGGCTGAGTACATTGTCGGTAAAAACCCCGCTATCTTGAGAGAACGGTTCAGCTTGCGCTGGACTCGTGCCACCGTTTTCAACAACGAATCTGTACCTTTTAATGCCTTGAACTGACACTGGATGGGAACCAATACATGGGTAGAGGCCACCAAACTAATTTGACTGAGAATGCCCAAACTGGGTGGACAGTCTATCAAAATAAAATCATAGCTATCTAAGAGGGGAGCCAATACCTCTTGGAGTCGGAATTCTCGCAGTTCAGTAAATATCAGTTCTTGTTCGGCGTTAGCCAGCAATATGTTAGCAGGCAGCAAATCCATACCGTTTACATCCCGGTGGATGGGCATGGGTTGATCATCTTCAGCAACTAAAGCATCATATATAGTCTTATCTAAATCAGCCGGCTCCAACCCCATGAACGTAGTTAAAGAAGCTTGGGGGTCGATATCTACCAATAAGACACGGTGACTGTGCAGAGAAAGTTGATAGCCAAGGTTTTGGGCTGTTGTCGTCTTAGCAACACCCCCGGCTTGGTTAAAGATAGAAATTACCTTGGTCACTGCTGCATCCCCGTGACGCGATAAATCATCAATTTTGTCTAAGAGATTAACATTAATCAGCCCATAAACAAAGGTAAGTTTTACTAAGAGACTCTACTTAACGGGGCAGATATAAACCACTACTTTGGTCGGGCTGTATTTGGCTGTTTGGATAGGTGTGGCATGACACAAAGTTTTTTGGGCAAGAAACTGCGGTGTACCTCTTTTCTAACTGTGGGTGGCATGACAGTGCCTCAGCCAATGGGGGACTCACACGCTTGTTAATGCCAGCTTTGACACAAGCCTGCTTGACTACTTCCCGCATATACCCATTACTTAAACACTTACCATAGCAGTTTTAAACAACGGTTGCTGGGGCTTGTTGGTTTTGCGACATTTAAAAGACATAACCAACTCATGCAGAGCAATCGCCCATTCCGATTAATTCCTCAACAGATGTAACGACGGAGTATAGAAGTGCGTATAGACAGTTTCGACAGATAATCACAGCGCATATCCTCTCAATCCGACATAAGTAGTATTTTGTTGCATTCAGCCTCAACCAGGGGGACAAAAGGGACTACCCATGCGATTAAAAACTGGTTTATGGTCGCCCAAACGCGGATGAGGATTCAATTTACAGTACGATGCAATTACCAGGATGCGGCACTGTCTCCCGATTGCGCCTGACGCACGCCCTGGTATATCGCTCTGTTTTTTTGCCATGCCAAGAGTTGCTCTAGTACAAACCAATCAGAGAAAGCAACTTGCTCAATTGTCCCCGGTTGATGCCCAACAACGACTGGTAGAAATGTGGTTGCATGGTAAGTCTCTTAATACAGTGTCCGCTTATCGCAGTTACATCACTCGGTTCTTCGGGTTTCTGGGTCAGCCATTACAGTCAGTAACCGTCGAAGATTTGTATGCTTTTTCTGAAAGTCTTACAGAGCTTGCACCCAATACTCAAACTGTTTATTTAGCTTGTATCAAGTCGCTGCTCAGTTTCGCTCAAAAAGTTGGATATATGCAATTCAATGTGGGTGCGGCTTTGAAGTTAACCAAGTCTGCCGACCGACTCAGCGAACGGCTGTTAATTCAGCGCGATATTCAAAAAATGGTTTGGGCAACAGAACAAGCTCAGTACCGCTACTCCTCCGAAAAGCAGCGTGATTTACTCATTATTAAACTGTTGTACACCAGTGGGTTAAGGGTAAGCGAGTTAACCGGATTGCAGTGGTGTAACTTAGTTGCACGGGGTAATCAAGGGCAATTAACAGTAATTGGCAAGGGGGATAAATCGCGCTCGGTGATCCTTCCCAAGGAACTATGGGCAGAATTGATGGAGTTTCGGGGTAATGCTGCTGATGATGCTCCTGTGTTTAAGAGCCGCAAGGGAGGGGGACATTTAGATAGAAGCCAAATCAACCGGATTGTGGAGGCGGCGGCCTCTCGTGCCGGAATTAATAAAAAAGTTTCGCCCCACTGGTTGCGTCATGCTCATGCTACTCATGCTTTAGAAGCGGGTGCAGACATTGGACTGGTACAGCAAACCTTGGGTCATGCGAATGTGGCAACTACCAGCCGATATTTGCACCACCGTCCAGACAACAGCAGTTCTCTTTATATCCCCACACTGTAAATAATTCGTTTTTATGTAAAGGTAGCCGATGCTGCTCACCTTTGTTGCTCGGTCATCCTTCAATAATTAAGTTACTTGCTGAAAATATTTAATACCAAAACCAAAAATCACTACTATCATAGCCATAATTATCTTCATCATAATTATCTTCATCATAATTATCTTCATCATAATTATCTTCATCATAATTATCTTCATCTTCCTCATCTATTTGAATTTGCTTTGAGCCGTCATAAAAACTAACATTATTTTGTTTTAGAACAGCAAAAAAATCATCATTTTCAACATAATTACTTTGTATAGTTTGAGGAAAGTACTCTTTGAGATTCGCTTCATAACATAAAAGCCAGTTACTAGAATATAAATTATCAATTGTCATCATACTTTCCCATAAGTTAAAGTCTATTTTGCCTTGAATAAGACTAGAAGAGTTCATATCTAAAGTAATAATAGCTACAATAGAATCTTCTAATTGAGAAATTTTTTGAGCTATTTCTTCTTTGATGGGTATAGATAAAGTCTTGCTTAACCATAATGCCCAGGAAATTTCATGGCTATGATTAAGGTCGCTATGTTGTAATATTATTAAATTAATTGTTTCACTTATTTTCTCTACGTTCAATTCATATTTTTTTGAATATTTAAGCAGGATTTCAGTAGCTACAATAAGTGCATTGGGAGCAGCTATGATTGATTGCAATATAAATGATTCACAAAGTTCCCAATTACTATCTAAAATATGAGTTCTGTTAATTCGGGAAAGAGCATATTTAATTACGGTTTCATCAGGAAATAATTTTGAATACTCAAATACCTTACTGAAGTAAGTTAAAAGATCACTGTACTGTTCTAATCGTTTAGAATTACTAATAGGACAACGCCTTATTTCTGAAACCCAAATTGATTCAACAGGTTCAGGAAGTTCGACAATTGAGGCTTTGTTAGAATTAATTTCTAATTCAAATTCTTGAAGTATTCTATTTATCTCAGAAAGTGCTCGTTCTGCTTCTGAGTACGAATTAAAATATAAATAATAATCATCTACATAGCGAAACCCTTGAGGTGTAACTTTTAATCTGTCAACAAGAATGGTATCTACAGATGAACCAATAATTTCTGCTATAACAAATGATGAATCAGGCCCTATAGGAATTCCTAAAGTTTGTTGGTCTTGTGTATTACGAACAAATTCATCAATTTGGTTTCCTATTAAAGATTTATCATGTCTTCTTGCTTTAGCTATCTGTTTTTCATGAAGTGCCCACGGAATACTATGTGTGTAAATAGTAGAATAAAATCTAGATATATCAGTATAGAGACGATAACGATGACTTGCCGAGGAAATAGCTCGTTCAGCAGGTAAATTAATAGGGTAGGAAGAAACAGCTCTTCTTTTATAATAAAGTGGTAGTCGCTTGCACAAAGGAGAACTTAAAATAAACTTCTCTATGTCTTGCCATTTTTGAGATAATAAATTGCAAAGAATAACTTGATGGAGTGGATTAGGAATTCCTAAAATACGACGAGAATATTTGCTTTTAGGAAATGAATAAGATATAAATTTGCTATATTTTTTCGAGGGATTTTGAACATAATGATTAATTTTATTTAAATTAGCAGCAAGATGCTCTGTTGTAAATGCTGGTACTAATTCTTTAGGAAAAAAACCTTTTTCAATAAAATCTTGAGTCGTAATATTACTAGAATTAGCTTGTATCATTTTTATGAAGCAATTTACTTAGTGTATTTTAGCACTAAATATTAATTATAACAAATTATACTAGTTTTTGATGATTCTGAGATTTTTACCATCTACTATGTGCAAGCGATCACTGCCATCACGGTGGGAAAAATGGATATCATGATATCCCCGTGAGGAAAGAAGCAACACGCGATTAGCGATACTCTAATAGGTATTGAATTAAACTAAGCCACCCCGTCAATAGGAACTTAGTTTAACTCAATACTAAAAGGTTTCATTGCTACTCACGGGCGATATCCAGCCCGTAAAATGAATCCCAGGTTTCTCCTTGAGGAGGTGTTTGAGAACTCAGAGGTCGTCTAAATTGAATACGAATGCCAGGTTTCTTCTTCTCCTCATTTAGTAGTTTAAGTTGCTCTTCTCTGTAATTAACAATTACTTGTTTTCCAGAAAATTCTTCTTTATTTTGTGTGTTTTCTGAAGTAAACGTTATTTTAATATTTTCTGTATCAAATCCTATAGATTCTAATGCTTCTAATGAAGCTATAAAAACATTTTGGCTTGTATCTGTTATTCTCTCCTGTAAAGCTGGAATTGCACTTTCTGCAACTTCTCCCATACTTCCTAGAGCAAAAGCAGCATAAGCACGAATGCCTGCATAAGAATCTTTTAGTCTTTCAATTAGAGCAGGAATAGCGTCTTTGGCTAGAATTCCCATTTTTCCTAGTGCAATAACAGCATACCAACGAACATCTCCTTCTGGGTCACTATCTTCTAGCGCACGAATAAGATTAGGAATTGCTGCTTTTGCTTGTAAACCAATGCTTTCAAGTAGACGGGCAGCTCGTCTTCTAATTTCGACTTTATCTTCTTGAAGTAACTCAGCAACAGAAATAACTGACTCTTGGCCAATTTTGTTTAATTGAGATTCTGCTAATGAATTAAGTTTTTGATTATCACTCTTAAGCATATTAATCAGATAAGGAACTATTACACTTGCACCAGCCTCTAAATCAATTAAATCGTCAACTGCTAAATATTTATACTTTTCTTCGGTATTACTATTGATTATAGATAGAAGAAATTCTACTCGTTCCTTCCGTCTTACTTCATCTATGTTTTTAATATCATTCAATACTTGTTCAGCAGTTTGGTAACGACTAGCCATGTCCAGAGCCAGAAGTTTTTTCAAAATAGATGCTGTAGATTTTTTAGTTTTAATTTCCAAGTTATTCCAATATCTTTCACACCAATCATCTCCATAGTTCCACTCTAAGTCTTCAGGTGAATCTCCAGTTAAAAGGTGAAAGCAAGTAGCACCAAGAGAATATAAATCACTTGCAGCAGATACAATACTATCAGGTGATTTATAGCCAGGTGTACCTAGTGTTGTGCTGTTATACGTCCTAGATATTAAACTTTCATCTGTTGGAGTGCTAAGTTCTGAAATTTTCTTTGCAATTCCAAAATCTATTAACACTAACTTATGGTTGTTTTCGTTGCGTATGATATTATCAGGTTTAATATCACGATGAAAAATCCCCTCTTTGTGTACTACTTGAAGTACTGCTAATATATCAGAAAGAAATTCTAAAACTTGCTGTTCATTAAAAATTTGTTGTTCTAGTTCTTCTTTCAAAGTCTTTCCCTGAATGAGTTCTTGTACTATGCAGTCTTCATTCTCAAGGTAAGCTAATAAATTTGGAACTTGTTGATAGTTTTTTAAATCTAAAAGAATTCTTGCTTCCGTTTGAAATAATTCTCTTGCTTTTCGCCCTAATTCTGTCTCGTCATTATACGGTTGTATAAACTTTTTAACAAGACATTTTGTATTAAATTTCATGGAATCTTCTGCAACAAAGGTTTTGCCAAAACCTCCCGCTTGTAGTTCTTTAACAATTTTGTAGCGTCCACCGATGATATTTCCAACTTCTAAAGCCATTTAAACCTCATAAAAATTACTCAATTAAAATGGTGTTGTGCCGAGATGCCCTCAAAAGGCTTGATTTTTCGTGGCAAATCATGGCTTTTTTAACTTTGATGTAGCAATTTTTCAAACCTAGACAGGATAGGGTTTTTCAGATCATCTTGCAGAAAATTTCAAATATCTCGGCTTAATACCAATAAATCTATTAACTTTGATGAGTATTTTGAGAGACTTAAATCGGTCATTTTTACATAACTTTACAAGGCTGCACCTGGTGACACGAACCTTCTATTTTCGCCGTATGGCTATAAACCTTAATTAAAACGAAAGTAATTACAGGTGGCTATTCTGAAACAGTTCTAGCTGCTGAATTGCATTTTCTTCCAATAACTTTCCTTTCTGCTTGCCTTCATTTATAGGTATCAAAATTACTTCTTTATTTTTTTTTTCTAGTAATCCAGTGAATAGTAACCACCCTAGCATTCTGCTTATATAGTCTCCTGCTGACTTCGTAGCAAGCGAATTTTTTTCCGGATATTCATCAAACTGTAATGGGAGAGAATATACTTGCTCATTACTTGTTTTATCGGACATATTTTTATATTTATCATCGGGATATATTTCACTTATTATTTTTTTCAAATATGCTCTACTTAAATATTGGTTAGGTTTGAGTTCCTTATAAATTTTTTGTACTAAAGTGTGTTGACTAAGAAATTTAGCTAGATAACTAGCTATAGCGATATCCTCTGAATCTATTAAGCTTTGTTCTATGATAATTCTGCCAGCTTGATTTTTAGCCATGTGAAAATTTTGTAAATCAAATATTATGTTAGTAATTTTGCTTTTTGAATAATTATATTTTTTTTGCAATTCTTGGCAAGTTATACCTTGAAAACCTTCTTTTTCTAAAAGTCGAAAAACTTCCATTACTGTATTTATTGAGTTTCTTATTCTGTATTTCATAATATCTACAACCTCCAAAGTAGGAAAAGAAGGTGTATCTAAAGCTGGTAAATATAGACTTTCTCGCCAATCAAATACTGTTGAAAAATCTAGACATTCTTCTAACTTTAAGCGTTGGAGTAAATTCTCTACTGAGAATATAGTAATTTTCGCCTCACCAAAATTTTGTGAGTTATGTGTGAGGATTGCACTGATACCCATAGATGTTGCACAGGCAACCTCTAATGCCGATTCAAAGTCTTGAAAATTGAGTGAGTTTGCTTGCTCATGTAATTCATAGTTGATAGAGCAGACTGTAATCTCTTTTTGTATTTCATTACTGAATCTTTTAGCCTGTTCTGGGGAATATATATTCTCTATTAATGAAATAAATTTATCAAACCCCAATTGTGTTATGAAAAGTTTGCACTGTTGGTTTTTGATAATATCACTTAAGTTCTCAACTTCTTCCCGTTGTAGTAGTAAATAATCTATTACCAAGTCAGCATCAATTATCACCTGCATCATTTAGTGCGCCCTCGACTCCGAAGATTGGTCACGATTGTATTGGTTTAGTGGGATTGATTTAGGAGGATTTAAGCGGGCGCGTATGTCTGCCAAAGAATCTGTTTTTGCTGGTTTTGTATCTGGGACATACTCAATCAGTTCCTCTGGTGTGCAAGCGAAAATTTTGCACAGTTTGACTACTCTATCAATCCATTCCACGCTGCTCCTACCTGTTTCCCAATTAGCAACCGTATTCTCAGTAATCTCTAAAAGGTCAGCGAGCTGGCGCTGGGTTAGGTTTTCCTTCTCACGGAGTATTGCCAGCCGTGAAATTGGTTTCATGTGTTCCATACAGTTACTCATTACACTTACATCTCCTATTTTAACACTTTTCCCTAAAAATGCTTAGGCAATAATTGTTAGTCTGTAATTTTTAGGCTAAATTTAAATTAGCCCTAATTTATTTTAGGGTTGCTTATTTGCCCAAGGTTTAGCAAAATTAGGAGTAATGCTATGTCTAGCTACGACAAGATGGAATGGTCAACCTATCAAGAACATCAGTATCAGGCTCGATTGAGCTACGTTTTATCTTGTGTGGCGATTGCCGCTTCTATTAGCATGAGTTTATTAGCTGGTTTTCTCATGCTGTCAGGCAATGCTACTCAAGCTAATGTAACTGCCGTAACGGGGCTGTTCTCTACTGGACTCTACATTCCTCTATCCAAAGATGCAAATAGAAAAATCGATCGATTGACAAAACTTACGAAGGATTACAGGTCGCTTCACTCCTCTAACAAAGCGTAGATGCTTATCTTGATAAACAATGACACTCCTCGGTAGGGGTTACCATTTTCTGGTAGTTTACGTGCTTTCAGCCCCGCACTAGGGTGATAGGACTTGGTTGAAAATTTTCACCTCACCTATATGGATATCAAGTTGTCATCAGTAGAGGATTAAAGTGCGGACTCAACTCCTGCTGGAGTTACTCTACTGAAGCCTGGAATCCTCTCAAGTATTGGGTTTCTCCAGAACGAATCGCACTTGCACGTATCTCGGACGATACCCTACTGCACTCTTTTTTAAACTGCTGCTCGCTCAGTCAAAGTATTATATAAAGCAAAGCTAGTAATTTTTTTCAGCACAAAAGCGTCATTCTCCTTAATTAAGTCTCCAGTACAAACGACTGGTAGCCTCTGATGATAAGCAGTCCGAGCCTGATTGTATTCAGATTCACTCAGAGAAATGTAAATTTGACGAGGCTTGCCAACAACAAAGCCAATAATTGTGACATTACCTGGATGATTTCGTTCTGCTACTCTAATCACCATCCCCTGGATTTCGGTATTTGGGATTTTTGTGATCAAATCGCTTACAATGTCTAACTGAGAGCGAACTTCAACAGTTTCTAGAATTGCCAAAATTTCAGCCATCCGCAGCGCATAAGACCTGATTTTGGGATTGAGAGGTAAGGTAATATCAAATTCCTCACCAGAATCAGTTGTTTTAATCCAAACTGATTCTTTAGTGTCAACCTGACTCTCTTGATACCAGCCTTTTGCTTGAAGATAAGATGTTAATATCTGAGGGTCTAAATTAGAGAGAATATCTGGGTCACGCACGGTAACTATCATATTGGTTCTCCTCTAGCAATTCGTTGCATTAGAGCTGGCAAAACTTCAACACTGAAAATATTTTGACGGGGTAAATAAACAGTGACAGTGCTTTGATTTTCAGTTGGTGGTTGACCGCGTATCGACACCCAGTAAGCACAACGCTTCAAGCAAAGCTCCGTCTCCGATTGTTGTAGCCAATCTTCTTGTAAATCAGGAACTAAGACAACGACTAACAACAGGGGGTCATCGTCGGGATTATCGTTTCTTAATTCATCATAATTTTTGATTTCCAGAGGAATTTTAACAAAGTCATTATCTAGTAATTTTTGGGAAGTACATTTGACTTGCAAATCAATCCGAGTTCGCCGTCTAGAACCAGGTAAAGCAATTCCTGTAATGGTGACATCAACCCCTACTAAATCTAATGGTCTGGGTGCTACTTGGAATGAATAACCAGCAGCAGACGCGACGGCATTGATGTAAGCATAGCTAAATTCCTCTTTCTGGGTAGTGATGTACATTCAAATAAAATTTATTCTTGATTCTTTATTCTTGATTCTAGATTCTTGAGGATCTCGCGCAAACTCTCTTCGGAATCAATTTCTGACCATGAAACGGGCATAGCCCTAAATAACTCCAGCGCGGCCTGTACCCAAACCTCCTTGGGTATTTTTGCACCATGCTGTCGCTTACCTTTTTTGAGGAGATCATTTAACCAATCATTCAACTCAAGCGGCAAGCGCAAGTTTACCGCTTCCCGTTCTGATTTAATCAAGAATCTAGATTCTTGATTATTGTTTAAAGACTCTTGATTATTGTTTGTAGATTCTTGATTATTCTCCACTTCGGTTAGTGGTTGAGTTTCGACTTCAGTTTTACTGAAAATACTTTGTGCTAAAGGATTACCACCCAATGCCGAACGTGACGATTTTCCTTTATTTACTGGCATTTATATACCTCATCCACTAATTGACTATAGGCCAGAGCGCCGACACTATCTTTGTCGTAATCAAAGATAGATTGTCCATGCGAAGGTGCTTCTCGAATTCGCACCGATTCAGGAATTACACTTTTGAACATCTTGTCGCCAAAATGATTCGTGAGTGCATCAAATACCTCTTTACTGAGATTGTTTCTCCGGTCATACCGAGTGGCCAGCACACCTGCAATTTCGATGGGATGCTCTAGTTGTTCTCGCACTAAAGTCAAGGCACGTTCAATCCCCTGAACACCTAACAGTCCCAAGTAGCTCATGTCTACAGGGATTAACACAGCATCACTGGCCATCAGCGCGTTAATAGAAAAAACCCCAATGTTTGGGGGACAATCTATGAGAACGAAATCATATTTATCTAATATTGGTGCGATCGCTTTTCTGAGCAGTAGTTCTCTTCCTGGACGACCGGATATAGGTATTTCTTCTTCTGCCAGAAAAAGATTCGATGGCAGCACATCTACACCGCTATCGGTTGAGACTAACACTTGCTCTAGCGGTGTTTTGTGTTGCAAAACATCTTTTAACTGAAAATCAATCTTCCAAATAGGGATTCCTAACGCAGCACTGGCATTTCCTTGAGGGTCGATATCAACAATCAACACTCGTTGCTTTTTAAACTTAACCAAACCAACAGCTAAATTGTAGACGGTAGTCGATTTGGCGACCCCCCCTTTCATATTGAAAACAGCCAATTTTCTAGCCACACTTGCTTTTGCCGTTTTTATACTTTCAGACCTTTATTATAGAATCTTGATTCTTGATTCTTGATTATTTTTTATTTAAGCTTGATTATTTTTATAATCTGCGATAGTTATTGGGGCAAAGCGTCTGATGAGGAAGTTACTGTTGAGTTGAAAAGCGTGATTGCTTGACGGATTATGTGGGGATCGTTTACTTGACGCAGTGAGGAACCTGCTTGCTCGAACTTATACCGAGTTTGAGCTGATGCGTCTGGATCTGGAGCTGCATAAACCACATATCGTACACCTGCGTCAATCAAGTTAGTTGTACAGTCCCCCATATATTCGCCTTGTCCTCCAGGAGTGCGTTTTCCACATGGCTCTACTGTTGTATATACGATATCGTCGGGAAGAACTGAGTTGACATCTCCCCTTGCTAGAAGCAGAGGGGATTCTAAACTGATGTTGCTACGGCGACTAGAAGTCGCACTTCGCAACGTTTACGATATGATTTATTTAATCGCGTA
>NZ_JACJQL010000061.1 GCF_014696625.1 Nostoc parmelioides FACHB-3921 | reverse complement strand
CTTCTCCCAGCCTGGGGACTGGGGTTGACATCTCGCAGTATCACTTTGATGCAGTGTTTGGTGTATTTCACGGAGTTTCGCAGACAGCCACCGAATGCGCTCAACAGTTGTGGCGTTACCGTCCAAAAGTGCCGCTTCACGTTTGGGTGGCCCCCAAGCCTCCCTTTGGTTATCTCGACACTAACCCGACCAAGATTAAAGAACGGCTGCTGCAAACCAACGAGATTACTGCTTTTTTACTGCGGATTGACCGAGAAACAGGTAAGCGCGGGGCTGAAAAAGACTGGGCGTTAGATGCTTACTGTAAAATCAAATCTGCTCGTCACCAATCCATCAACAATCTGCGCTGTGACCTACGCGAGTTGTTGAAGCAGATGGGCAATCAAATTGTACCAGTTGGGGACGAGCTTGATGCCCCAGCGTGGGAATTGTTGAAAACTGCGGCGGACGCTCTCGACTCGGCTCATCATCAAGCCGTCGCTAAGGCTAACAACATTTCTTATAGCGAGTATCGCGCTCGTCAAACTAAAGACTATCTCTCACCCGAAGAAATCTATGAGTGTGAGAAGTTCCGCATCCATGATTCCTACGGTATGGAAGTTACAGAGGAACTTGTTGAGCAAGATAACGGTGGTCGGTTGATAGGTGCGATCGCTGCCCTCGAAGCCATCCTTTCACCACCAAGCCAAACCATTGATGACAATGGTAAACAGTACCCTATACCACCTGATCTTGTCACTAATAAAGATAGAGCCGAACGAGACAAATTGCCATTCTGCATGGATTGGGGCAATTATTCTGCTCGGTGGTTGGCACGTTTTAACCTGGGACTGCACCACATTCTCACTCGACTCGTCGCTGGTGAGGAAGTTCGGGCGGACGACACACATCTATTAAATATGTCGGCGATCGCCATCGACTGTGCTGCTCACATCAAAGCAATACTCGGCTTCACCATTCCCCCCAACTGTCAACCAATCTGGCTGTTGGGGATTTTATTGGATCAACTGGGACTGAAGCTGACTTATCGCAAGCAGGGGCCACGGGGTCAACAGGTGAAATTGTTCTCTTTATCCAAGAAAGAACTAGACTTTGCATTACAAGTCATCGCCCATAGACAAGCAAAAAGAGCCGAAAATCAAGCACAGTACCAGACTAACTACGGTGAAGCTGTGGTATTCACCCCCCCCACAAATGGTATAGGAAACTCCCCTTATCAGGAGGGGGGAACTACGGAATGGGAGCCGGGGGAGATATGCCGCAGAGGGAGATATGCCGCAGGTATAGCCGGGGGAGAATTTACTAACCATTCCTCCCCTGCTTCTCTTCCCGACCGAACTACCATACTTCACGGTGTAGAAATGCTCCGTTCTAGCATTTGTCATGGACTAGAAGCAATCAAAGGCATTCTCCAACGTTGGGGTGCTGACTTGCGTTGGCTGGTCGTGCTGGAATGGGAAGCGATCGCTGAGGCTGAGGTGCGATCGCTCGAAACGTCTGTGTCGGAATTTTACTCGCTGTTAAGTGAGGATGTTTTGCCGATGGAGTTTGGACAAGCGTAATTCTCGAAAAATTTGGAGGCTGGCAATAACTGTGTTCGCAACTTGAAGATCCCTATTTTGTGGCGATTGCGTTTCCCTCCCTCAGTCCCCAGAGGAAACGCACATCTGTGTGTCTAGAGGAATATTCAAAATTTAAGCAACCAGCTTAATAATGATAATCAACAATGATACAAAGCAAAACCTTGTGAGATGTTCAAGTGGATTATCAGTTATATTTTTATCGTCATCTTGATTTTCGCCCTTAGTGTACCAACAGGTATCTCGACTGATACTGTAGATTACAACAGCTTCGGCAAGATTAAAATCGGTATGACACTTGCTCAAGCTCAAAAAGTTGCACACATAGGAATAGTGCAACTTAACGGTAAGCGCAATCAGCAAGACGGGTGTTTCTACGTGCAACCAAAATCTGGCTTTCAATTCCAACGTGTCAAATTTATGGTTGTAGACGGGAAAATTGTGACTTTTGAAATCAATGGCTCAAATGTAAAAACTGCTAAAGGGGTCAAAGTAGGAGATTCTCAATACAATCTCGCTACTTATGGAATCAAGAACTTCCAACTCATTGGGAATAAAAATAGCAAGCAACGCTACTTCATCTACGCTCCTCCAAAAGCGAAAAACTATCGCATAATCTTTGAAAGTGGTGAGTATGAATACATTACTCGCTACAGAGCAGGGAAAATACCAGAAGTTAATTATCCTTTTGGCTGTGCTAATTATTCATAAATCTAGGTATGAATATGCGGTTGATGATTGATGAGTTTGATGAATTTCTCAACAACCCACTTCAATACATCATTTCTTATATCAGAGATATCCCTAAATTAATTGTTACTGTATTTTTTTCGTGGATTATCTTTGTTTTGTACTTTATATATATTCACCCAACGCAAAATGTTACTAGCAAATCATTAATTAATTTTGACAGTATCGGGGAAATCAAAATAGGTATGACTGTCCAACGTGCGGAGGAAGTCTCTCGCCTTCAGCTATTACCGATAACCAGTAGTGGTCTAATTAACAAAGGCTGTTATTACCTTGAGCCACAAACCGGAAGTGGACTTGAGCGCGTCCGGTTCATGGTCATCAAAGATGCCATTGCCACTATTGAAGTGAACCGCAACTATACTTTAGCTACTGCCAATGGCGCTCAAGTTGGGCAGAGCCTTGAAGAAGTCAAGGCAATCTACGCTAAAAATCTTGTCACAAAAGACAATACCTTAGTCTACACCCCTGCAAAGAAGAAATTCCGCATAGTGTTTGAAACGGAGCGAGGTCATATCAATGGGTACAGGGCGGGAAGATTGCCGGAAGTTGAATATGCAAATGGGTGTTTTGATTATAAAAGTAAGCCCTAGTATATCTAAGGCTTAGGGAACTAGAATCCTTTTTCCCACTCGTCTAATGTTGGACAAGTTGACCCCGTAGGTAGTAGTCCATTGGATGACACACCAAAATTTCTGATAGAGGTTAACTCCGATTCAGCATTCCCTATTACCGCACTTAGTATTTCTTGTTTTTCTTGTTTCGTAATTACCTCAGTTTTTGCATCTTTTGGTAGATTAGCACTCGCTTTCTTTAACGTAAACTCAGATACTCTATAAAAATTTTCCGCTCCTGGTTGACCTAAGCTGACACACCCTCTGGATTTGACAAACAATCCTGTGATTTGAAGACTTGGTGAAAGATCGGGCTTATTTACAAATTTCACTTCTTTAACTGGCCCCCAGACATAAGCAGGTTGAAAAAAACCCTTAGCTGGTTCGTTGCGAGTTTCATTACAGCCTTTATTGATCTCCTCATTCATTGTGACGCTAAGTTTTCCATCACCACAGACTTTCCAACTGACTCTGTGCAAATCAGGTGTACCCTCAACATATTCCTGTACCTGTTTATCTTTAGGGCTTTGCTCATTAGTTGTTGCAGCATAAGCTTGTCTTAGTTCATTTTCAACTTGAGCAACCTTATCCGCATCAGACTGACAAGCCCCTAATCCTAAACCTATCAAAGTAAGAGATGCGAACAAACCTACTTTATTCATAAATACTCCAACAATTGATTATGAAAATTAATTAGCAATTTCTTTGTTTAAGCAAATATCTACTTCTTAAAACTGCTTAACTATGAGCTGCAAATATTATACATATTTGTTCTAAATTTGCAATCATGTTTTAACAGCTTTTTAGTACACAACTATCAGTTATTGAAAGCACATAGCGGCAATGGCGTAGAGTACCCAGTTATTTCGTTGCACTATTGTATTATGCACGTCAAAGGTTTGAGACCCAAAAGCAGAACTTGTAATTCTATAACGTATTTTTTAAAAGTCAAGAAACTACAGTACTGAAAAAAACAGTACTTGAATAGCTTTATTTTGTGGAGTCGAATATGGCATAGATAGGGTGAGTGTAAAGAAAAAATCTAAAAATGGGAAAAGTATGGACATATTGGGAATTTGACCACCCTTTGGGTAGAACAGTTCGAGTAATCTCGACTCCGTTAGGACTAGAGATATTTGCTGAAGATGTGTTCAGTGTAGTTGCAGCAAAACTAAATAATGAAAAGGTAGTACCGATAAATATCAACCCTCAAGAACGTTGTGTAGTTATGGAGCAAGAGGTAGTAAAAGTAAAAACGTTAAATTTCACAGCCATAAATAGCTTGAAAGGGATTGTAGAAGGGGACTTGATCAATAAATTCTTGCATTGGGTGAGAACGACAATCCGACCGATATTTCAAGCAGATTACCTGTAAAACAATTAGTCAATAAAAAGGAAAAAAGCAAATGACAACTATTCACACATTTCCAGAGAATAAGCAAAATACTGGAAATCCTGCAACAGAGAATACTCCTATTAATACAACACCAGAGGCTCCAGGAGCAGAAAATATAACACCAAATAAGCCAGTAGAGCAAAGAGCTAATGGTACAAAAACAAATGTTACAGCATCTGACGATCCCACAGAAAAAATCACAGAGTCAGTAAAGCCTAAAAATCCAGCATCTACAGGTAATAAGGGGAATGACGATAAAAATACTAATCCAGAACAATTAAGAAGATTAGTAATGATAACAGGAGATAAAGGGGGTGTTGGCAAGTCAACATTTGCAAGAGGCTTGGCACAAATTTACATGGATAATGCAGTAGGGTTTGTCGGATTAGATGCGGATAATTCTAATCCCCACTTGATAAGATTTTATGGAGAAAAGGCTGATATCTATCCTTTAGATATATCTAACTCAGATAAATTGGATGATTTTCTAGACAATTTAAAACAGATAGTGTATCCCAAATCTAAAGGAGATGGAAAAGCACTGAAAGAGCAATCTTTAATACTGTTAGAAACCCCATCACAATTTTTGCCTACATTAGAGAATTTGATAAAAGAGATGGGTTTTTTAGGTGTAGTGAATGATAAATGTAAAATGCAGGTAACTATAGTAGTAGTGATAAGTACAATAATTGATTGTATAAATCAATTATTGGAATTGTATAGTTTCTGCGGTGATAATGTTGATTATGTAATAGTAAAAAATTTGTTTTATGGAGAGACAGAACAATTTACTTTTTATGATAAATCAAAAGAAGTAAAAGAAATGGAAACAAGGGTAAAAGCCAAAGGGCATAAATTCACAAACATAAATATGCCAAAACTAGCGAAAAAATCTTACGACTATTTAGATGTGAATAATATGACATTTAGGCAAGGACTTGAACAAGATGAATATCCGTCTATATATGGTAGAGTATTAAGCTGGCTGAACAATTTTCAAGGGCAGATAAAACCAATTAAGAATTTGTTTGGTATAGAAAAGTTTTTATCTGAGTAGAAATAAGAATCAGAAGTTAGTTTAATTTACTAAGCTAACTTCTGATTCATGTTGATATGAGAAGTAGAAAATAAAAATGTCATCAAAACGAATGATTATAACCGTAGGAGATGCACGAGTAGGGAAGTCTACAGTTATCAAATTATTGCTAGAAATGCTGATGCTGAAAGGAAAACGGACTAAGGTTTACAGCCAAGATACTTTTGGTATATTTAAGGCTTATGAAAATCTAGTGCCAATTGAGTATTTTAATTTATTAAATGATGAGGCTGACCAAATAATAGATGAATTAAATAATACTCGGCTAGATATAATTATTATTGATATGCCTGGACAGTATATCGAAAAAATTCGTCAGTATATCGAAAGCATTAGTTTATTTGAGGTAGTAGTTAGGTTTGGCTGGAAGCTAACATTTCTGCAACCAATATCTCATAGAAATAATTGCCTAAATTACTTAAACCAAATTATAGAAATAGCGAGTAATAATGCTAATTATGTAGTAGTTAAGAATTATCATTTCTATCCAGAATTTAGAGAGTACGATGAAAAAATACAAAAAAAACTATCAATAATAGGAGGAACAGAAATAGAATTACTATCGCTACACCGAAATCATTATCAAATGATGGATAAATTAGTGAAACCTTATTCGGAATGTTGTCACGATATTTCACTAATTTTATTTTTGAGAAGCTTCATTTATCAATGGATAAAAAAATTTCAGATTTCAGTGATAAAGGACAACTTGGCTATTAGTTATTTAGGATTAGATTAATGACGCAACAAGACATATTACAGGGCTATTCCTTTGCAGAACAAGAACGTATAGTTGAAGGCGCATATCAATTAGGAATTACGCCAGATGATCCAATGTTCAGGATGATGGCGACGTTAGGTAGATATGAAGAAACGATGATAGACCTCCAGGCAAGAACGGAGGCAATGATAGACGCGTGGGCGGTAATGATAGATCAAAAACTGGAAAAAACAACTCAATCAGCCGAAAAAATGCACTATACAGTTGTCTCTAGTGCAGTACGGGATGAGATGAAAAACATTAAGCCTAGTAGCAATACAGATATAAAAGTGCAGGGAGGCTGGAGGTTAGGGACAGTATCTCTTGTGTGTGGATTAGTGGCGGCTGGCAGTACCTTGTTAGGTTCATTGACAACATGGAATGTTGTTTCCAACTTAGGAACAAATCAGTCAGTAGTAGTATCACGTAATGATCTCAAGATTCTCCAATGGGCAAAGTCCCAAGAGGGTCAACAGATGTATGAAATAATCTTGAAAAATCAAGCATTAATTAAAGCTTGCCAAACACAGCAGAGTAAAATCAAAGGCTATTGCTTGATTGAAATAGATGAGTAATTAACTGACCTTGAGGTAATCCTGTTCGATGTAGCCAAGTTTACTGGCTACAATCAGAGCATTGACGCGATCGGCAACATCTAACTTAGCAAAAATCTTGTTTATATGCCCTTTGACAGTGCTTTCACTAATGAATAACTGCTCGGCAATATGCTTATTAGAAAAACCGGTAGCCATCAAAGAAATAATTTGCATCTCAGTGGCACTAAGATGATCTTGATAAGTCTTACCCTTAATTTTCTGTTGGAAAAAAAAAATTCTGTCGGCTAATATCAGGGTCAAGAAAAGACTTGCAATCATAGAAGGTGGATTTAATTGCTTCTAAGATCAGGGGAATATTATTCTTCTTAAGAATGTAAGACTCAGCCCCGGCATTTAAAGCAGACTGAACAATACTTTGAGCATAATGAGAAGAAAGAACAACTATCTTAATGTTGCTTGTATTGGCTTTAATTTGCCTAATGGCATCGACCCCAGAAATGTCAGGCAATCCAATATCGACTAGAACCACATCAGGAATGAAGTCTCCAACGAGTTTAATGCCTTCATGACCAGTCCGAGCAATCCCTACCATCTGCATATCTGGTTGTTGATTAATAGCAGTAGTTATTCCTAGTCGGATTAACTCCTCATCCTCAATAATTACTAATCGAATCATATAGGGTTTTAATTACTTCGACTGTAAGATACTTAAATATTTATAACATGGTTGTTGAGGTTAAGTATTTTACTTTTTGTGTATGTAAATATAAAATATAAACAGATAAGAGAAAATCTTGCTAAATAAAAGAAAAAGGTTTTTAGCATTAAAAGTTGATTGTATAAAACTTTTTTGGCAGTTAAAATAAAAAGATTCTAAAATTTCTAGACAGAATTAGCGTTCAGTCATAAAAGTAGCAAAAATAACAATCTTTCGCTGGTAGTATAGTTATGCAACAGGAAGTTTTAAGCAAACAGTTGGATATATTAGCTTTACTGCACGATGTGTCAAATTCGTTGAAAGGAATATCGTTGATTGCAAATCAGTTAATTGATGGTGCTTATGGATACTCTCTAGAAGAAATCAGACCATTTCTCTTGGCCTTACGGGATACTAATGACCGGGGTATGAATTTGCTTGAAGCTAACAAAGTCTCTGGGGAAGTGAAACCAGTCGCGTTAGACCAATTTGATATGTTGAGTTTTTTACAAAAAACTTCTTCTTTATTCCAGCCAATAGCGCAGTATCATTCGTTGAAAATGCACTATGAAACGCAATCATCATACAAGCATGGAACGCAAGTATGGGGTGACAGTATAAGTATTGACAGAATGCTATGTAATATAGTGACAAATGCTATTAAGTACACTAGACGAGGAGATATCTTTTTAAGACTGCTTAATCAAGAAGATGATTTAGTGATCGAAATTGAAGACACTGGTATAGGAATTGCTACAGACCAACTATCAAATATATTTATTCCACTATGGCGCTCACCTACGGTGGGCGGAACGCCATCGCCAAATAGCAATTTATTACATCAATCAGGGATGGGGCTAGGACTATACATCGCCTTATGCGTGGCTCATGCTCATGGATTGAGTATGAGGGTAGATTCGGTAGTCAAACAAGGAACGAAATTCACCATCATATTTCCTTATAAAGATGATGGGATATATGGGGTTGATGGTACGATGCCCCCTAAATCACCCAGGAGACAAGATGCGTTACTTATATGATGTAAAACTGTGGGACAGAATTGAAACAGCAGTGGAGTTTCTAATTTTTGTAGCTTTGATGATAGCGGCAATTATCAAGCTGGGACACAGTGATTTTCTACAAGCTCTGTTTTATATAGTATTAGCTGTCATTATCTCGCCCTGGTCACAATTTGAGCGTGTAACAAAGCGTTATGTCTTGATAAGTGTGTATTTCCTGGGGTTGTTTATAGGTTATTTTCACTAGTTTATTCCAACTCTGGGCCGTCAGAAGAGTGGTCGTTTTGTTGTTGCTGTGGTGGTGACTTTTGTTGCTGCTGCTGCTGTCTCATATCGAAATTGATCAGCTTTTGTGTTTCTTGCGGTGAAAGGTTATTGTGTACAACGTTGTATTCTTCCTTGCTATCAACTTTATAAGCACTAAAAGCCGTTTGATTATCACTTTTACGCCAAACCAAGAGACGTTGCATCCCTTCTCTTATCATGAGATTTAGTCGATAAGAGATCCCCTCATAAATGCGGCCGCCAATAGTGTCTTGTCCTTTGGTCATGAGAATATTCATCAATGCGGGAATAAGAGATTTTTTAGCAACCTCATGATTTTCGCTTTGCTTTGGTGTAGATGTTTGGTGATCAACAAAAGGTAACTTGCGTTCTTTAGACTGTAATATCTCCTGTAAGAAAGTCTTTTTTTTCTGGGCTATTAAATTTTCAACTCTTGTGGATTTGGATATATCAGTTGTTTGTTCAGGTTTATTTAAGCCAAATTTTTGGGCGTACTCTTTCAGGTATTTTTCCTTAAGACTTTGCCTGTAATCTTCAGCACTTTGAGCATTTTGCGTAAGAGATAGAGTATTTCTCATCTCAGCCATAATACTCTCGCGCTCTGTGGTGTCTAGTGCGGAGGTTATTGACGGCGAGGGGGGATATTTTTCCATCATCAGCGCTAGTCTATAGGCAAGTTGGTTGTCAGAAAGTCCACTGTCGCGGTTGATGGTAGTGATTGAAGACGATACTAAGCTAGGCATAAATGTGGTGAACAACGGTTAATTAAAATTCTAATTCTGGTGAATTAGTCGCTACAGATTGTTGTGGAGTGTGTTGTGGTGGAGATTGTTGGGAAACAACTTCAACTTTGGCAGAATAAGTATCGTTAATAAGAAGCTGACGCTGTTTAATTAAATCGTCAAGAACTATGTTGATGGGAGGAAGAGAAATATCAGTTGTACCATTATTTTCTTGTTGAAGCTGACTTTTGATAAGTAGTTCATGGTAAATCTGACGTTGTTCGCCAATAGTAAGTTTACCAGTTTTTTCTAGTTTGGAGAGCAAATCCGATAAAGACTGATCCGCATCAGGGGAAGCAAGAGAGGCAGGGGAGGCAAGGGAAGCAGGGGAGGAAATTTTAGTAAATTCCCCTTCTGCTCCCAATTCTCCCCCTGCTCCCTCTGCTCTTATTTCTTTCCCTGCTTCTCCTCTCTCCCTGCTCTCTTCCTTGGTTGATATCAAAGAATCAACTGATGCAGAGGTGGGAGAGGGATTATCTTGAGGTTGAGTGGGTATTAATTTATCTAATTGACTTTTAATGGCAGGGTGAACAGGCAAATCAATGTCACGGCTAGTATTGGGGTCGCCAAACAATGTTTTGTAATTAATATGTAGTTTCTGTGCCATCAAACCCAACTTTTCTAAGTCAGCTTCATTGATGGCCATTTTTTTAACTTGATGAGTCATACCAGTTGGAGTACGCTCAAATTCAAACCGAACAGCTTCCCTTGTAATCTGACCATTTTGTTCAGCTTTGAATAACTGTAGTGTAGATTTTCCCCCTGTGCCTTGCTGAAAAAGAATGCGGTAATTAGCTAAAGTTAAGTCGTCTTTCTCAAAATTGCGGATAGTTCCCATCATGATTTGCAGCAGTTGGGATTGCTTGAAATTTTCTAAAATATTGTGTGTGCCAGTAGGAGAAACCGAACTCAAGACAGAAGCAAGCTTGCGTGGGTCATCATCGATTGAGGGTAATTCTTTACCTGCTTTGAGGTGGTCTGCAACTAATAAAAATTCTTGTCTTTCAATAGGCAAGATATTAATGGGGTAATTTTTGCTATTAAAGTCTTGACCTAGATTGACTCTCTTGACTCCACCCCAACGATCCGCCATGAAGCTCATCAACTCCTTACCATCGTGGCGACGGGAAATAGTGTAATCTTCCCCTTTTTTTTGAATGACGAAAGCATCGGCAACATAAGTTAGCTCTTTGCCCGATTCGTTGTTTTTGACACCGTATTTCTGGACGAGCGCCACAGCTACAGTTGCGATCGCTTGATTCTCTTGATGGTGGAGTTTTCGTCGTTGGAAGTTTTGTTTATAAAGAGTAACGTCCTGTGTTTTAGCCCAATGAGGAATTTCTGGAAGAGGAGTTTCCATAATTGGTTTTCTCTTCCAAGGAAACCAACTTCGCTGATCATCAGTTTCTTGTTGCTGAGGAATTTGTTGGTTTTGGGTTGTGGAATTGGTTGAAGAGGAGTGCATATTTGTAGTATTAGATGGTGGAGATTGCTGTTGCCCTGAGTGAGGGGCAGCATTGTTGTTAGATTGCTGCTGTTTTGATTGAGCTAGTGATGAAGGATGAGTATTTTTTTGGGTAGATTGATGTTGTAATTGACTAGATTCGGCAGACGGTGAAGAAGTTTCAATTTGAAAATTACATGGCGAAATATTTAATTCAGATGCAGGTATTTTGGGACTTTCATCAGGAGATTTATTTTGTTGTGCTGGTAGATCAACAGGCTCCGAAAGTATTTGAGCAATTAAATTCTCTTGCGGAGATTGGTTAATTGGTGTTTGGAGGGCGACATTATCCTGTGGGATTGCCACAGTCTGATTTTTATCCCCTACGGTCTTGGTTGTGCCATCTTTGAGCTTGATAGTTGAGCGTAATTCTAGATGGCGCTTATCATTCCATTGTTCTAAGGGTAAGGATTGGGCAAGCAATTGGTCAAAAGCTTCACGCCCTCTCTCGACAATAAAATCATCTACACCTTTATCTGGCCCTGGTAGAGAAATGACACTCACCTTGCCACCAGTCGCCTCTAGCAATTGTCCAGTACGTAAGGTGGCAGCATCAACATTTCTTTTGGTTTCAGGTTTAGTGTCAAAGTCAAAGCAGATTTTGAAGTCTCGCCCCTTTGTGGCAAAAACTGCTAACTCAGGATGCAAAAAGTGAGTAGGATGACCTTGAGGTTGAGCGTTGTCTGCTTGATTTTCATCAACCACCTCAACTTCGTCGGACTCAATTTCCAGTGATTCAATTACAGCATCGGATTCAGTAACATTGGGTTTAATTTCATTGTCAATGGGATTTTCCAGTTTCTTAGTTTTATAGTAGCCGCCGTTAATTCCTGCTAACCCAATGGCGGCGTGACCCTGGCTTAACAGACTAGCCGCTTTCTTTGCACCCTCAGTAATTGTGACAGGAATATTATGTTTCCATACGCAATACCAAAATCCACTTGTGCGCTCGCTATCTGTGGGGTTTACTCCAGCCTTTGAGTAAATATTTTGGGCAATCTTGTCTGGGACATCTAACAAAAAAATACTTTTTTCAGTGCCTAGTGGATGTTCATATTTGGTGAATTTACCCGGAACCACTAGACTTAACCCATCTTTTTTCTCGGTTTTCGGTCTTGGCTTATCTGGTTTATAACACCCCCATTCTTTAGTGTTGGTAGTTTCACCAGGGGTTAAATTTTGAAAATGCCTGGGATCTATGCCAGCATTACACCACCAGCCATCTGTATTGTCTAAATAGGAATATGCTTTTAATATCCCCCCAGAAACTCTACCCGTATTTGTACGTGGTATCTTGTCGCTGGTCATCAATAAATCCCACGCTTCATGTACTCCTCTTGCCTGATTAAAGTGCAAAGATTCAAAATTCATGGAGGCAATAGCAGGAGCGATCGCACTACCGACTACTAGTTCTTGCCAATGCTGTGGATCTATGTGTTCGGGGACTGGTGGAACATCTGGAGTAATGTCTTTTTTAAATTGGTTCACCTCGCTATTTTCAATTTGATTGTCTTTGTTGGCAATAGTTGGTGTCTGGGGTGATAAAAAGCTAGTTAAACAATCTTTTAAAGAATTATAAATATCTTCGTTTAAGGTTTTTGGATTAATTGCTAATGTTTGAAAACATTCGGATAAATATTTATTAACATCTGTTTGCAGTTGGGTAATAAACTCTTGGTCGGCAACTATCTTGTTAGTTTGCTCATCAATTAGTGAAAAGCCAATTTTGCCATTAGTTTTGAGATGGGTAACAAAGGTTTGATTATCAGTTTGAATTTTTAGACCTGAAGATTTGGCAAGAGAATTGATTTCTTCAGTTTGAGATTTTATCGGTTGAGTAATAGAATCAATTGTATTGTTATCTATCACAGTGGAGGATGAAGCAGTTTTATTTAGGTCGTGAGATACAGCTTCCGCAAGTGTTGAAGCGGTATGTTGCTGTTCGTCTATAGGTGGAGATACAAACTTGTTAGCTGTTGGATCATACTTTTCCCATTTCCAGCCACCCTTGCCATCTTGACTCATAGCATAAGTTTGTTTACCAGTCTCCCAATATAACTTTTTATTGATAGACTCTTTAGCTTTCTGCTGAAGATATTTATCAATATATTTGGCTAAAGGATAAACGACAGTACGGATAAAATACTTACTACTATAAGCGTAAGCAGAAGTTAGTTGTAAATGTCTTTCATCAAACATATTTATTAAGGTTTAGGCATGGTAAAAGGTTGAAGGGTCAAGCAATTGTAGATTTAACAGTGAACAGTGACCAGTGAGCAGAACTGGTAACTGGTAACTGATAACTGGTAACTGATAACTGGTAACTGGTAACTGGTAACTGGTAACTGATAACTGGTAACTGGTAACTGATAACTGATAACTGATAACTGATTTAAGGACAACAGTTACAAAATGGTCTTTGCAAATATTTGTTATGAACAGGGTTATCGATGATGAGAGAACAAGATTGGCGCAGGATCTCATATTGCTGCCAGTTAGCCCCGACGCATTTAATGTCGATGAGTTTGCCTTCTGGTGTAACACGATTAAAAATAATATGTATATTGATATTGCTGTTTTGAATATCTAAAAAGCAAATATATTGTAAATCATGCCAACCAATACCATAAATATATTGACTAACAATTTTCCAGCAAGATTCTTGATTCAGGTGAATATAAACATTTTTTAGACGGATGAGAGTATAGATGCCCAAATTTTTAATTTTTGGTCTCGCTTCAGATAAAGTATGAAACTCCTGAATAATTTCCAAGGGAGGCAGGTTGATATCAATAAAGCTCCCATTTGCTAAAACATGGTTTTGGGATAATGTATCAATCAAATTAAAATTATCAATTTTCAATTCTTCAATAGTCATTTTCATAATTATTACAACCCACTATCAGGATGAACTGTGTTGACCATGCCATGAACATCTTTTGCTGTTAGAGCAGGATTAGGCGAAATAGCTTGAGGGTTTTCGGGAATGGGGAAGCGAGATTCAACAAGATTCACACGTAAAGCTAAATCTTGCTGAGAAGGAAATTTCTGCGTACTCTTCCTAGCTGCTAAACTAACGATTCTCGCCCATTTAAGTTGATTATATTTATCAATATTTTTGAGAGGCTGAGAAATTTTAATAGTCTTTAGCAGTGGCACAGAACCCTCATGTTTATTAGCGTATGCCGGATTAATGAAAACACATTTACCAGCAATAAGTTTGAGAAATTGAGCCGATTCAAAAAGCCTTCTGGTTTTTTCTTGGTCACTAATAGAGGTGCTATTATTTTTAGAGCCAGAGGAACGGCTTTTTTGCTTATACTTAATTTCTTCATCACCCAAAAAGCTAGAGAATAATTGCGCTGATTCATTTTCACCAGGATTAAAAATGAATTTAGAACTGCAAGCGCCAAGGATAGCCTTAGCTATTTCTTTACCGTAATTCTTCTCTAACTGTCCCATATTCTGAAAGCCGATAATGCCGCAAAACCCCTCAGAACGGGATTCGTTGAGCCATCGATACAGGTCAGGTAAGTAAATCGAGGGTAATTCATCTAGTGCAACTATCAGTGGATCTTTTCGCTTAGAAGCGATATTACGGGCGATAGTCATGTGTAAGATTGAAGTCATGAGAGGCCCCACAGCATCCCGGCGTTCTCTGTCCAGACCAAAGATAATCATCTGCTTACCCTTGATTTCCAAAGGTAGAGTCGTTTTGCCGATGAAACAGCCAAGAGTATTTTTCGCCATGAAGCGGGTAAACATGATGCTTGCTGTGGAAACAATCCCGGCAACAGTTTTTTCAGATGCAGCAGAACTGAACAGTTGACCAAAGGCAATTTTCACCCAAGGATTAAGTGATGCAGCCATGAGGCGCTTGACCATGTGTTCACTAGAGAGTATCGCCGCACAGGTCATGACATCGGCGAATTGACCGAACTCTTTAGCTAACATCAAAATTGCTTGAGTCAACTGATCTCCTGAAGGCCCAAAGAACCCATCCTCAGTTGAATTGCCCAAAAGCCGAAAATTCTTATTGATGACAGTGGAAATTTGTCGGGCAGTTTCAGCATCACTACTGTCACGCAGAAAGTCTAGTGGATTGCAGACTTCAGATTCAGGGAATCCAGGGGCGAAGATATGCACATCATAGCCCTTGTACTTGGCATAGGCAGCAACTCTCGCTTGCGATGCGTACTTAAAATCATAAACTATACATGGAAACCCCTGATCAATAGCCGAGTAAATCATCGGGTTGATGGCAGAGAATGTTTTACCACTACCTGGAGCGCCGATGACAGCCGTACCCCGTTGCACATCAGGGATATAGAAAGTAGTGCCATCGCCTTTATCCTGATGCTTACCAATGTAAAGTGCCGCACTATCACATTGAGGATTGGCGATTTGTTTCTTCGCCTTTTTCTTAGCCGCCGTCGTTTCCTTAGCCCCACCCCAATAAGAAGTAGCAATCTTCTTCTTGTTAGAGTCGCCAAAAAATACCCTCATGAGAATATAAGCGCCGAGCAAGGATAGAACTGTTAAACCATTGGGGGTAAATAAGTGGTGAGTGTACTTGCCAATTGCATTATCAGGATTTTGCAATTGCTCGAAACGAAATTGCTGATTTTTAGCACTATTTGTTTTAAAAGACTGGCTCATATTTAAGGTAGAGAATTTGGTTTACCGAGAACGATAGGGTCTTTCTCCCGGTACTCAATAAAAGGCACAGGGCCAATAAAGTAAGGACTGCAAGTGCGACCAATGAAGGGAATGGTTTTGCAAATACGGAAGAACATAGCAGTTTCTACTTCTCCACTGCCTTCATAAATATTCCAAACAACTTGCTTAAAACTGGAGCCAAAAGGGTTTCGACCAGTAGGCTCTTTGCCACCATTGAGAGCTTTTAAAAGTCCAAATCCACCATTAACTTTTTGATACTTCCCAGATATCCACTGTGTACCAGTAGTCTTGCCTAGCCCCGACATCTCCATGTGAGCGCAATTATTCTGTAAACAGGGAACATTAAAACCTTCTTGATAACTACCAGAGATAGAGCGAGTACGGTTAGCTTCGATATCTCGCAATGGCAGATCCACTTTTGCAACAAATGACAAGTCAAGCGATCGCAGTCCAGGTAAATTATCCCAGGTAAGAGTGGATAATCCAGGCACACCGATAATTTTCGAGTCCTGCCAATTAGCAAATCGATTAATTGATGCGTTCTGAATATTAGGTATAGATGTGAGTGCGTAATTTCTTAAGTTAATACCTCGCCCAAGTTGAACATTACGCAATCTGGAATTGCGACTAGCATTAGCAATTGTGCCGCTATTAATGCCAAATCTCCGAGCAAAATCTCTGATAGGAACAACCGTACTAACATTTCTATTACCCAAAGCAGGAACGGCTGTGACCAAATTTGATAAAGTTTGCCACTTGGTTAATTCAAAATCACTTAATTTTAACCTATTCAAGTTTAAACCTTGTACTTGAGCTATCGTTGAAAGATTTAAACTCTCTATGTCTAATTCAGGAGTTTCAAAATCGCCAATCTCCATAAATTCTGCAATACTTTGTCCTGCTCTCCAAGTTCTAGTTTCTGTACCTCTAGTGCCAGGGTAAGTGACACTACCATCTTCAGAAATAATCATGTCGCTGAATTTAAGACGTGACCAATCAGGGGTAAACCCATTGGGGGAATCAATAAAAGGAACTTGTGCAGAAGCCTTGGGTATGATTAACCCAATGATTTGATTGAGTAGCCCGTACTTAATAAAGCTATGAATAAATAAAGTACCAAGTAAACCAAAAAGGATTAAATAACGTGAGTCTAGGTTATTGTTAAATTTTGATTTCATAAAGTATTACCTTGTGTTAAATGAAGAGAACTATTACTCAAAGTCATTAATTTATTGACTAACTCTTGAGAAACAGAAGCCGCCTTTGCAGCAGTAGAAATATCATCACCTTGTTGTAAATAACCAATGAACTTTTGCAAGCGCTGGTGTAGTTCGTCTTGGTAATTCATCTGCCGATTTTTAATAGCGATCGCCATCCCTCGCCTGATTTGGTTGATAATTTTTTGCGTTTCGATTAGTGAAGACAATTGAGGTTTTTGTGCCACAGTCGGAGCAGCACTCGTAATCACTACCTGGCTATATTTAGGAGTGCCATTACTGGTTGCCAATCTGAAACTGTAAGTCTTGCGCTCACCAGAGGATGATTGTGTAACTACTGTTAATAAAGTTGCTGATGTTTGCGGAAGCCCTGGAATATTCACCCTTTTGATCCGTCGCAGATGAATTAGTCCAGCGCCGGGATTAGGACAATTGAGATCCAGTCCTTCTAAGCAACCATCTGTGTCAATGAGGATTTGTGAGGGGTCATCAAGCCATACCTTCTTGATGATTTCGCCAATTTCATAAAATGAAATCGCTACCCCGTGACCATTCCAAACATTGATAGTTTGCAGTTTGGCAGTAATTCCACTAGCTTGCGATTGCCTGATGGTACGCACGACTGGGGCGGCAATGGTGGATAATGGACTCGCCGCGATGGCTGAAATGATCGCTAATGCTAGAGTGCCGCTTGTAACTGTGTTAATGATGCTTTTCATGGCAACTCTAAAGAGCGATTAACTGTAATGGTGACTTTGGTTCCCTGTGGTATAAACCAAGCGTTGGGGCGAGAATTAATTTCTTGGGTAGCTTTTTGATTACGTTGACTGACGTTTTGACTAACCTGCCCAAAAAACCCTTCGAGCAATGCACCAGTAATATTGCGACGATTGCCACTGCTGCGCCGTCGAATCCTGCCCGTAAATTCATCCTCAATTTCTTCTTCATTATCCGGTTGATTAATCACCTCTCCGACTTTTCCCAATGCAGATACAGCACCACCGAACAAGTCATTACGGGCAATCTCGCCACCCCTGTCTTGAAGTTTATTGGCTATTAAAGGTCTGCCACCTTCTCCAGTCACAGATATCGCACCAGTCGAGATAGGGTACTCGGTATTATCTTTGATAATCGCCCGAACATGAGCGATCGCTAAACTTCCCTCATTAACCGAAACTAGTTGTACCGCCAATAAAGTTCCCGCCTGTATTGCCACCTGCCCATAGTTATCGCGTAAATCCTCTTGCAGTCTAACGACCGACCTAGTATCAGGGGTTGGTGTTTGTTGCTGGACTGAGCTATTAACTGTGGCTTGGACTAAGGGTGTAACAAGAACACCACTAGCAAAAGTACCAACGGTGAGGTAGCGAGTTTGTTTACCTTCAAGTATTTGCCGTTCCTGGTCTAAATATTTATCCGACTTAGCTTGAGGTTGGGCTTGCCACCGGGGGCGGATCTTTTCAATAGACTCGGTTGAAGGGGGCGGTGTGGTTTCAAGGACAGGATCGTTGCTGACATTATTAAAATCAGTTTGCTCCTGTAATTGATTAGGTAAATTTTGTGCTGGGTCTAATGAAGAATGGTCGTTAATATTAGATTCGGCATAGGCGATTTTGCCGTAAGAGCCGATGCTACGAAGTTTGTTGAGTTGCTCAATGGGATCTATGGGCGTTACTGTCCGCGCAGATGCAGAGATAGAAGGTCTAGGAGAAAAATTCGTGCGAGTTGGTGGTGTATAGGTTCTAATCGGCTGTGGTGCAGTTCGAGGTACAGGGCGTGGTTGTGAGGTTTGAACAGGACGAGGTGCAGGACGTGGCGACGGCGGCGTGGATGGTACAACCTTTTCGGTTTTGGACACTTGTACTGGTTGTTTATTTTTGTCGTTGACCCTGCCTAACTCGTTGGCTTGTTCAGACAGAGCGAGTTTTGCACGGGCATCACCATCGCTTTCTTCAGTTTGTTGGGCTTGTTCAGTAGTAGTTGTTGTTTCTGACTCTTTTTCGGCAATTTTTGGCGCTGGTGCGGGATTAAAAATACCATTGAGCATCAAAAATATAGCTAAAGTTCCCACCCCAAAAGGGAGAGTAATTATTGCCAGTCTTGACCAAGGAGAAGTAACGAATGTGTGCTTAGTCGGTACTAATAAATTTTCTGGTTCTGGTTGTTTATTACCATTACTTTTATGAGCATCATCGATATGAAGCAAATCCTCTAGGGTCGCTCCCGAACCATTTTTATTATTTTCGAGACTCATTATTTTCTTTTCCCTAAATCTAAATCGACAATTTCTGTAATTTCTAATCCGGCTTTCCTTGCCAAATAAATTTTCTTAGACAGTTCACTAGTATTAGCTGGGATATATTCTGGATTAGAAATTGATGAAACTGTGATGGTTTTATTAAAAGCAATTCCTCGACCTGAATTATCATCACGGTCAAAAGTTACTAACGTCCCAATAAAATCTATTTCCCACTTGCCTTCTCTAATTTTGCGTGGTTCAGAGATAAATTTTTGCAGCCACTCGGCTATTAGATTTATTATCAATTCTGCCTACTTCTATGCCAGTATCTTGCTTTGTAATGGGTTCGCCCTTCTCGTTGAAGGTTTGTATTAAACCATCCCAATTAAACATCTTGATGAATGTGTCGGAGACAAACTTTTTGATGACTTCATCAGACCTTTCTTTAGGGTCTACCGCCCTAGCAGCAATCGTATCACCTGATGATAATTGTACCAATGCCAATTGCTTTCTATTTAATACAGAAATTGCGCCGTAATTGAGGAACTGCAACAAAAGAGATAACGCCGCCATTGAGAAACCAGCTAAAGAAATTATGCCTACTCTAGTTGTGACGTATTTGTTATAACTAAGCAGTTGCAATGGCTCTTTCTTGCCAGGAGAAGCTTTTTTAAGATTCAGCATATAAGAAACAGGTTGTAGGGAGTAGGGGTATAACAATTCGCAATAGCCTTGCCGCAGGCTATTGCGAATTGGTATCACTTAGCTATTTTTCCGACTAAACTACCGCCTTTAGTCACAAGCCCTTTACTAACTTCAATAGCAATACTACTGTAAGTTTCAGCAGCTTTATTAATTTGAGTAAGAACAGCAATTCCACCACCCGCGGCCAGTCCAGCACTCAGAAATGGGGCAATTATGCCAATAGTAAATAGGAAAAACATCGGTTGATATGTTTTAGAATCAGCTACTAGTTGTCCAGCAAATCCTACGATGATATTGAAGCAGAGTTTACCAAAACCTACACTGAAATATCCTACTAGCCAACTGTAAATTGATTTAGAACCGTAGGGCAACAAAGAACCACCAACCGCTACAGGCCCAAGCATTGCTGTTACCAGCATGGTTAGCTCAATTCCCCATTGATAAGCTCCGTTCATTCCCACTAAAATTATCGTAATTATGTCTGTAATTGCAGAACCAACAAAGCCGTTAATAGGAGAGAATATTAAATCCAGTCCATTTGCTTTCTTATTTTTGACATTCTCATTGAAATCCTTATAAGCGTCAATCGTTGCATCAATTGCATCGGTAAACCAAGAAAATAAGCCATCTTTCTGAAATTTATCTGGATACTTTTGTGTCAAATCTTGTTTTGCTTTGTTGAGGCATTCTATCTGTTCTTGCTGCGAAAGAGAAGAGTTTTGACACCTGTTAATCGTTACACCAATAGCGCTACGTGCTGCTTCTGTTCCTAACGCTTTTTCATATGCGTCTCTCAGGTCTAGTCCAGCAGCAGTAGTCCCAAGAAGTAATGTGTTGACATTATTTATATAATTTCTAATTCCTAAAGTTGATTTTCCTAGAACATCTCCATTATTACTTAGTAGAACTACAACTATTAAAGGCCAAATAAAATCTGTATATGCCCGTTGCTCGTCCCCCGCCACCATTTTCTTTGTCCATTCAATCATGAAGAATGTTAACGTAGCTACAGCGAATAAAGCACCAATAGTACACATTCTTGTATAAACTTCACCGCTTATAGTTCGCTCCCACAATTCATTAAATCCTTGGGCAACAGCAATCGCATTATTGTTTGCTTCAGTCGCTAGTTGTCCGCCAGTTGTTTTTGCTAATAAATAGTACATACTCAAAACTTTCCTAAATGCCTGTTTTTGAAAATACAAAATTGCAGTAGATATAGTGCGCGAATGATAATAACAACTTTTTACATTCGCGCACCCATACCTCTTACTTAAAAGTAGGATCTAAACGTGCATTAAGTATGACTTCATGCACTAAAGATAACCTGCCATCTTCTTCGGAGTTCTCCTTTTTCCGTTGAGAATCAAGGTGTTCTGCTACTTGTGTCAGCATCAGGTTAGAGTAAGCACTGTCCTGTCGGGCAGATAAAGAATCAGTACGTTGCTGTGCCAGCATTGAGACAACTAAAGCATTCTGAGCAGCGATCGCTTTAAGTACATTTTGAGAAGCATCCATATTCTGAGCCTCATCAGCAATACTTTTCGCTTGCTGGGCGATTTGTGCAGTAGTATCAATTTTTTCTTGAGTTTGTTGTTGTCCGTCTTTGCTAACAACACTACTGACAGAAGCCAGAGTTAGTTGACGCTCTAGTTCTTGTGCATTCTCTTGAGCGACAGGATAAGAATAATCATCCTTAAGCGAATCCTTTAACTTATCAGCCGAAGCAATCGGATCAGGCGCACCCAATTGTCCGATAGAACTATCAATTGCGGCGATAGCATCTGTTTTAATCCCTGCCCAACTGATATTAATTTTCTCCTTAGCATCATTTTGGATTTTGGAAAGCTCAGTTTGGAAATCTGAGACAATGGAACTAAAAAAATCATTAATGCTGATGCCATAACTAGGTGCAGCAATAAATAAACTGCCAAAAGTAGCAGAAGCTATTGCACTAATAGTTAGTTTCTTCAAGATTGGTTTCATGACTTACGCTACCTGCTTTGAATGTAAATTTGAGAGCAAAGTTTTAGCTAATTGGGATAATTCTTCCCCTCTAATCATCTTGATATAATCCTCCGAAAACTTGACTAAACCAAGTAGAGGATTATCTTTGTATTCTTTGAGAAACAAACTGCGTAATTCCTGCTCATTGGGATTATTAGCAACGGAAGCTAATAAACAGTAAGCCGGATAGTATCTACAGAATGTGAGTTTGCCATTATCATCTAAGAGCCAATTAGAATAAATTCCCTCCTTTTTCGGATAAAAAGCTTCCGTGCTGTTGACCCTAATAATTTCGGTGGGATATTTAAAGCGAACAATAAACGGATCAACAGCCGATGATTGAATCCTGCCTACTAAGCGAGTAGTGATATTGCTAAATATCTTCTGTGCCGCTTTAGTTTGGTATATAGTCTCAGCTTCTTGAGCCGAAAGTATAACGCGAATACCAGATTTAGCACCGTTGGCACATAATCTCCCAATCAGGTCAGCGATCGCGTCAAATTGAAATAAAATTGGCGCTTCATCAAGGAAGAATATCGAAGCTTTTGATGAGAGTGCGCGACGTAAAGCCGCCGCATAAGCACTAAGCGCAAGTATCGCTGCATCAGCCTCACTTGATAAATTCCTCAGTGCAAAAACCAATAATTTGGCATTAGTTCTAAAGCTGGATGGGCGTGAGATTGATTGCCCAACCCTGGTATTTAACCAATAATTAATTCTCAGCCTAATCTGATTTAATGCTTCGCTAATCTCTTGGCTATTACTGGCAATAGAATCTAATTGTATAAAAGCTGGAGAACAAAAATTATAAAAGTCTTTGAGGGTGGGAGTTTCGCTCCATTCCTTACTCCCAAACCCCTGAAGTATTGCTAGTTTGTACCGCAATTTAATTTCGTCATCATTAAAAAACGTTTTTAATGTTAACGCAATGATTGATTCAATATTAGTGATCATTGAGGGGCTAACACCAATCATGCTTGTGCCGATCACAATTGTCATCAGCACTGATTTGAGAAATTCCTGAAAATCGTTCAATCGCTCATTTCTTAGTTCTGCATCTAAAGAGCGCAAATCAGGAAGCTCAAAAAGATTGTTTGACTCTTTGGAGATGTCAAAGTATGCTCCATCTTCACCCAGTAGATTGGTGTAGTCGGTGAAAGTAGAAGTACCGTCTGGTTTAGGATAGTCTAGTGCGACTACCGGAATATCTTGTGCTAGGGCTGGGGTTAATATCCCCGCGACTAACACAGATTTACCTGAACGAGTTGCACCAAACACAGCCAGATTCTTGTGGTTTTGGTATAAGTCCAGGTGTACAGGTGTGCCGCCTTCTTCTGCTATTAACTCAAATCCAGTGCGATCGCCTGTGGCAGTTCTAATCAATGGCATTAACCCCGGCGCTTCCGAACTAAAGTAAGGAAGTCGGCGGTTGAATGGCTTAGTTAACAGTGGCTCCCACACGAAGGGACAGCACTGCAACCATATCTTCCATGCACACTCAACTTCCCTATCAACTACCGCCGGACGTAGAAAATAACTAGCTAGATATCGGCAAGCCTCATCTAATTCTTTAGTCGTCTTGCGGTGAACGAGAAAAGCCACTGCACTATGTACAACAACACTACCTTTATATATCGTCTTCTGTGCCTCCACCGCTTCCTCAATATTCATGCCTGATTTAACATCAATATTTCCTTTCTCTGTAGATAAAGAAGTGCTAGTGATTGACTGTTTAGTAATGCGTTGTAGGTTGGTTTTTGAGATAGTTTGGTTTGCCTTTGTTAACTGACAAACAATTTCTGTATCATATATGCTATCCCTAGAAATTAACTCCCACAAATAGCGTAGTTGTGCTTGTTCGTCATACCAGCCCCCCGGTTTTTGACTGAAATTGAGCGCCCCAATATATTTATTTTGGATTTTTACCCATTTCCTGTCGAAAAATGGTACAGACTCCTCGTTCTCCAACATCTGATGCCTGATGTGGAAATCACTGGTTTGAGTTTCTACTAGTCCCTCTACAGAGTCGATTTTTAAAGGGTTAGGAATTGTTGGAGGAGTAGAGTGATTAAATTGCTGCCAAATAACTGACCACATTTCATCAGCACTGAGAACTCTAATTCCTAATTTCATCTTATTCCCCAAGATAGCTGACCACTGCAAAAATCCATCATTGAATGAATTTTGGAGAATATTCTCAATTCGCGTATTATTTATGGCATGAATTTCGCCTGTAAAGCTAAACCATCCCTTCTCTAATTTTCTAATAATAGATTCTATAAAATCACTCTTCCGTTCATCGTCAGCCACCACAGTATAAGTACACCATAGTCTCAGAAACTTGTTCTTTCTAATTCCACTTTGCGTTAGTTCTTTAGTTCTTAATCTTTCACTACGAATTAATAGTTTTAACTGGTCAATAGAGCAATTGGATTCTAAGAGCGATAATTCTTGTTGTCTGCTGTAGTCTGAGGTAAACGAACCTAAATGTATTGTTAAGCTTTCACCTTCTGGGATTTCTTTTAGTCCCGCTTCTATCCCCTCAAAAATAGCTAACATTTGCTCTGTTGGTAAGTTCGGATGCACCCCCAAGCAATCAAAGCAGAATTTAATCTGAATACTCTCATCTTTTTTCAGAATTAATGCACCTATCCCTTGTCTCCCTCCTAAGCTTATGTCACATATCCCTGCCAAATGGATAATATCTTCAAAAGGAGTGAGCATTTTAACAACGTTAATCTGCTCATTTTCTAACTTACCTTTCCCTAGTTTATCTTTCAAATTTTTAGAAGACTTTGGCATAACTTTATTAATAACTGAAATTTAAGGTTCTTCAGAATTGCGAATTGGTTTGTGTCTCATATATCCCCGGCTAATTCGTGGAGTGCTAACAAATTTGCCGAAAAAATCTTTATTTGTAGATATCGTCCACCAAGAGGCCCATCCCCATGCGATCGCCAATCCAGTAGCTAACCAACTTGCTTTAAGTAAATAATTGAACAGGAAGACATTTCCTACTGCTATCAATGTCCAAGGAAATATTTGGTCGGCGGGAAATGGCCCTAATCTTGGTCTTTCTCCTAAAATTCTGTTAACCGTGCGAAAAGAGCGTTGTTGTGACATCTTGACTCAAAAAAGTTATGAAATAGAGACTTAATCCGGGCTGATGGGGAGAAAATATACATAAAAATCCTCCCCTTTTCTTGTACTAAGGTGTAGTTGTTCCTACAATCAATGTAGTAATTAAATCGCCACAAAAAACAGCCAAAACTATAATTAATGGAGTTCTTGCTAGCGACTGCCAATCTTCATCATTTCGGGCTGCTTGAATGATGCGAACTAAACTAATACCAACATATAAAAGGAATAACCCTCTTAATACATTGAAAAATAAATTAATAACTGTTTCTATTTGGTTTCCAGTACCTCCACCTCCTGCACGGCTAAAAGCGGTTTTCATCCAAGTTTGAGCGCCATTAAAAAACTGAGCATTAGCTGGAGCAGATGCAAAATCTAGCACACAAACCACTGCTAACAATGCAAACAAAACAGCATAGAGATTAACTCCATACTTTCTTTGTAGTTTGTCAAAATTAGTGAATAATGCTTGAGACTGTTTCGGCAAGGCAATGACGATAGCTGCCCCAATCATAAATCCACCCATCAATATATTGTGGACGGACATCTCTGCAATCATCAGCACACCCGTTACACCCATGAGTGAAAGTGTGCCTTTTTTACCTATCTCATTTTTAGGTGAATACGAAAGGGTTGCTGCTTGAGTAAAATCTGAATATCCGTAAGAAGTAGGCATCTGGTTTCGTTCTCCTGAACGATTTAATGAGGAATACGCACATTCTTTAATAAGTCAACCTCAAAATCGAGGTACTCTGGTACTGAAAAAAACAGAACTATGGTACTGCTATAATATTTATCACTAATTCTTTCTAAGTATACATAAAGTAAATCCTGTAACCGCAAGGGTTATATTTGCAAAAACTGCATTCAAATCATTTTGATAGTATAAATATTTTGTAAATGCTCTCAGTATATGTAAAAAGGGGGTATTGAATTTTTTGTGATTTTATGATATGGAACTGTAGTTTAAGAAAGGTAGTAGCAACTTAAAAATTAAAAGAAATTTTCATAGAGGAAGTTGAGACACTCAACAGCTTTGCGTTTTGCAGCTTCACCACGCAAGTCATACTTTTGAGTGGTAGCTAAATTCACATGACCTGCTAATTGGCTGACTGTCAGAACATCAATGCCTGATTCCAACAGCCTAGTGATAAATGTCCGACGAAAATCGTGAGGACTAAAAGGTTTAATTCCGGCGCTGGCAGCACGTTTTTGACAAATCGCCATTACTGCTTGATCTGTTAAATGTTGAATATGAATGTGTCCACCACGCTTGACTGGACAAATTAAAGCTCCTGAAGATTTTCCCCTGATTTTCAACCAATCATTCAAAATAGCAACAACTCCAGGAGGCAAGTATACTCTGCGCGATTTTCCTCCTTTACCCTGCCGCACCGTTAATGAATTATCTTCACAGTTAAAATCATCCATTTCTAAGGCTACTACCTCAGACCTTCGCAATCCACAACTACTTAAAATTCCTATAAGTGCTGCATCTCTTATGCCAATCACATTATCTTGGTGACAATTGCGTAACAGGGAAGTAATTTCTTCTGGCTTTATCAATCTTCCAGGCAATCCTGAATCACCACGCACACTTTTGAGGTTTATTGCATACTGGTAATCTTGTGCGCTTATGAACCCTAAGCGTAAACTTTCCTCTAGGACTCGCCGCATGGCACAAAGCATTCTATTAGTTGTTGCTGGAGAATACTGCTCAATGAATATAGCTCTGATTGCTGCTGTGTGCTGGTAGCGTAATTTTGACCAATCTAATGACATTGCATCGCATTGGTTGCTAGTTAGCAATCGTGCAATTACATTCAATGCCTTTTCCATTGTCCGCCGTGAAGTAGGACTCAAACTCGACAAATACACTGCTGCCGGATGAAGTGTCAACGGCAGTGGTGTGGACAGCACTAAATCAATTTGCCTTGTTTTGTCCTCTCCCATGATCTGTTACGCACTACCTGACAAAAACAGATAGCCCAGACCCCCATTCTCTCACCAATTGGATTAACATCGTGAGCGATTCACGCCGCTAAGTGGGCGTAATCCCATCGCCACGGGTGAACAGGAACCAGGAACATCCTGACTTCCCATACCTCATGTGCGTGTCATGAATCTACTAATTGACACACGCTCCACGTAAATCATATACAAGCGAAAAATAGTTTTGGTAAAGTGTCATTTTCATAAACTATTTTTTCAGATATTTTCCTAAACCCTTATAGAACTTTGGGTTTGGTAAAACATCAATTTTTTTACCTATTTTGGTAAAATTTCTACTAAAGTTAGGATTATACGCAGCAAGTTGTTTATTTACGTATCTGAATTGACATACATTTTACTGCTAGTTTTTAATATAGTCAGCCAGTGCCATCTATAAACATCTAAGAAAATCCACCAACCTTTGTCCACTCAGCAACTTGATTTCTGGATGCTGCTGCAAAACAGATTTAGCCTTAGCCAGAGTTGTGCCAGTGTGAATAAAAAACCCTCCACGGGCTTGGTGCTTTGCAATAACTTGAGCAAATTCCTTCAAGTGTTCGGCTTTAATAGAATCTTTATAACGTTTTGCTTGCACCAGATACATTTGACCATGCAGCCAAACATGACCATCTATCCCTCCATCCCCGGTGTAACGTTGGTTACGTTTTATTTTGTAACCCTGACGCTGAAAACTAGACAGAAGCAATTCTTCAAAAACAAGCGGATCTATCTTGCGGAGATATCCTAGTACAGCAGGTAGTGATTCGTGGTGTTCTGCAATGATTTTGTTGATTCTCTCTAGTACAGCTTCACCTTTTGTAATCCGTCTTTGATGCCTGATGTTTTTTGGCAGATATCGGCTTTTCTTGCTTCCGAGCAACAACAAGCAAACCAAAATCAGAGCTAGTATGAAAATTATGATTAGTTGATTCACTGACAGCACCACTGATATCAAATAGATAGCAATACTTTGACAATCTACTTACTTCTCAAAGAATCGCCGCTATCAAAACCGATATCATTTTTGGGCAAAGTTGATAACGGCTGGATTTTGAGCCTGTCGCCTACCTTGATATTGGCAGCGCCGGGGGCAAGCTCTAACACCCGATTAGCAACTCGCCCCTTGTAGATGGGGCAAGGGCTTTTTTGACAAGGTTTTGCGTTGTAAACAACAGTTGTCACCACATTATCTTTAAGAAAAATAATGTCCAGTGGAAAATTTACCTTGTACATCCAAAAAGGTACATTGTAAATTTCGCCCCCCAGATTAAATAACATTCCGCGATCGCTTGGAATAGAAGCTCGAAATTTCAGCCCCTTCTCTAATTGCTCTGGCGTAGAGGCGACTTCTAGCTTAAATGTCTGGTTGTTGTGGGAGAGGATGTGAGTTACGGGTAGATTTTGGGGACGAGTTTCGATGTAAATCATTGTCAAATTTCCCAAAATAATTAATCCCCCAGCAATTGGCCCTAGTCTTTTTATCAACTTGTAGGCAGCAACGTATAAATCCTTCTCGGAATTGATGATCTTAATTTGCATAATTATCCGAAAATATCGATATTGCCGAGACTATATATAGATGAATCGATTGGACTAGATGCTTGACCTTGCAACGCGGCTTTGTTCCTCATACTTTCAACCCGGTCAGCCTCACGGATGGCTAGAGGATTCATGTTCTGCCTTGCAGTTAACAATGCTGAGAGCGTAATTTCTAACGGTGGCAGTTCACCAACTGACAAAACATCTTCACTGAACATTTGACAGAAAGTAAAGACGGCGGCACGTTCGACAATTGCCCCAATTTCCGCACCGACACAGCGTTGTGTGGCTTTGAGCAACCTTTTCCATTCAGGTTCGGTGTACCCATCACCTCCATGACGGAACCGAGCATCAAATCGAGCTAAGTGAATTTTGAATATTTCGTGCCGTTCTCCATAATTGGGTAAATCGACTTTGAAAATCTCGTCAAAGCGCCCACTCCTGGTTAGTTCTGGCGGCAACCATTCAATATTGTTAGCCGAAGCGATAATTAAAACCTCACTAGTACGCTCTTGCATCCAGGTCAAAAGCATACCTGCTAGTCGCCTAGATAAATCATCATCCCCAGCAAATCCCTTATCAAAGTCATCTAAGTATAAAATTATACGGTTGATCCGGTCTATCAGTGCGAGTAAATTCTTGAGCTTATATTCAGCTAAATTACCGTAGCTGCGAAAATTCCCCCACTCCAAAATAATCAGAGGCAGTCCTAACTGTGCAGAACAAGCTTTAGCCGAGTAAGATTTTCCAGTCCCCGGTGGGCCGATAAGTAAAATCCCCTTGGGTAAGCGAAGATTATAAGCTTTCGCCAGTGTTGTTAACAGGCGCTTATAAGTTTTAAACGCTTGCTGCATCAGTTCTAAACCACCGATAGGAGTGCTAGGGGGTTGGAGAAATTGAATATTATAAATCCGCTTAAACAGTTCTATTTTGTAAGCCGAAAGCTTTTGTACTAACTCCAGGGGTTTAATTTCAGGAGCTAAAGCCTGTCGAATGCCATAGTCGATATCTGCTAAGTACATCCCTACGCTTGCGATCGCAGTTGCATGAATTTCGTCGGCGCTGTAATCAGGTAATACTTGGGGTAAGTGAGTGCTTATCTCCTCGATAGTTGGCAGTTGTTGAATGAGTGTCGGAATTTCCGGTGCAATATCAAAAGAAAGACTAGCGTTTGGGCCTAAAAGTATTGCTGTCTTTTGGGCATTGCAATTGTACAACTTCAGGTTAATGAGGGCTGACTTGATCCACTCGGCAGTTAAGAAAAAATCAGGGTCAGTGGTAGATTCTCCCAGCCAGGGAAATATACCCTCAAGTATGAGAATGCCTTGTAAATCAGCAGTTTGCCAGAATCGCAGAATTTCAAAGTAATTTTCGCGCCGAATCTTGGCGATCGCCTGATACTGGTCAACTGTTTGTAAAGTTAATCCGAACTCATTAGTCTCTAACTGGTGTAGCGCATCATCTTCCAGCGTCCACAGGTAACAGTTAATGTTGTTTTGCTGACACTCATTAGCCAGATTAGTCAGTAGCCAGATCCTCTCTTGTAATGGAGACTCGACAGCTATCAGCTTATTGTTAAGTTTGATTAGCGAGAATATTTGCTTTGTTAGCTCATTATTCATCAAGGTCGTGAGTAAATAGCATCCTGATAATATTGATAGCCGAAACTCTTTACCAGCTACTTTGGTACGGAAAAAAACAGTGCTAGAGTTGCTTGACTTTTTTTGCAACTATAGTTCTAATTCTTCATGCTTTTGTTGTGAAAGTCGTTGTTGTAATTGACGAGAGGAATTGACTAACTGCGTATTCCAATCAAGAGTTTCACACTTGAGTAACTTCGATTGTGGCAGTAGTTCTTTAACAGTCCGTGCCATATTTGGTTGAATAAAAGCTACTTGTACATTCGGAACATTACGTAATCGTTCAAAAGGTAAACTTGAGGTGTCGTCTACTGCCATGTAAAGTGTTCTGTTGTCTGGTATTCCTTTAACGTGATATTCCAGTACAAACAGTGAAATAGCATCAATGGGAGAAGAACACAGCACTGCTTTAGAGCTTTTATCAGTTGCCTTGCCACCTAAAGAAAAGTAAAACGAACAAGAGCGACGATGGGTTCCCGGCTCATAACCAGAGAATGTATTAGCTGTCCCTTGTAAAAATGCCCCTTTGGTATTTCCGTCGAGATCCCGCATCACAAACACGGCATTTGCTTTTGAGTCGGCATAAACTAGCCCCTGGTTGTGAAGCATTTGTACGCAATCAGAGGGGATTTCTCGTTTTTGGGTAAGGTAACGCTCAACGGATGACCAGTTAGCTTTATCCTCAACGGGTAGGGTAAATTGAGGTGCGCTTTGAGTTTGGATAATGTCACTCGTCATTCTTCTAGCAACAGAGATCGCTGCACGTTCTGCGCCAGTTTCCCCAAATCGCTCTCCCAACCATGCGATCGCTTGAACTTGGTCACATTTATTAACTTGCCTCACCAAGTCGAGCGCCCCATGACCAACTAATGCTGAACCATTGCCAAAGTCAGTAAATTTAGACCCATCTATATTAATGATGTGGTTTCTTCCTACCCATTCATTGCCTTTACGCCACAGTCCTAACTCCCAAGCAACATCATCTAAAGCTAAATCAGTTGACCATTCGCTCTTGAGTCGTAATTGCTGATTGTCTTGCTCTAATTGCTCAATTAGTCGCCGCAACTGTTCATTTTCAAGTGCTAGAGCTTTGGCTGTAGCTTCCATCTCCTGTTTACGTTGATTGGCTCTTTCCCTGTCAGCCGCTTTAGCCTTAAGATGCTCTACACTCAGTTGATCAACTTCTAAGTCGCGCCCCTCCTCCACAATGCGGTAAAAATCTTTGATGTCCTGGTGCTGGGCTTTACTGCCTTTGATCCCGCGCTCCAGCCCAATCAGGCGCATCGTGTCATAGTACGAATCCTGAAACGCATGAATTTTTTGCCGCCCATCGAAGAAATGATTACAGCGCAATTGTCCTTGATCATCAATCGGCACAAAGTAAGCGTGAATATGAGGTGTAGCTTCATCCAGGTGTAACTCGGCTCTGACAATGCGATCGCCATATTCATCCGCCAACCACTGGTGAGTCGCTTCTAACCAGTCATCTAACTTCTGCCCTTCATAGTAACCAGCATTAGTTGGGCAGTCTGGGCGGAAATAACTAGGCGAAGCACTCAAGAGTAACTCTACACAGTAAACTGCATCCGTGCGAATCTTCCGCCTCTGCTCATGCTCCTCTATCTTGGCTAAGACTAAATCTTCTAATCGTTCCTCCGGGTCAAGACTACCAATGAACCTAATATTTTTTTGAGTGGGATCTGCATTAGGAGTTTCACGTTCTCGTGCAGTGTGAGATGCACTCCCTGATATGTTGCCCCGCTTTAATTTTTTTAATCGGGCGATTGCGTATGCCATTTTTTCTTTACGCTAAAATTTGGAAATACGAGTTTTTGGGCTGGCTGAGGGAGAAACAAATATTACTCAAATTATTGCTGTTTTTCCCCGATTTTACGCCACTTTTAAAGCCTAATCGCTCAAATGCGAAAATGGGTAGATAAACGTAGTAAGTACGACTATTTTAAGCTATCCTACAGCGCTTCTGGAGCAGTTCTCCCACCATCTACAAGATTTCGCTAGTAATGCAGTCATTATAATCACAATTATATCCTAAGTACATGATACCTAATCTTTTAGGTTTTAGACCCGAAAAACACGTAATATCAAGGGTTTGGGGCTATTTTATTGTCAATAACTCTAAATTAATGAGAATTTATGGACTGCCTACATAATTTTTCCAGAATTACTCAAGGGTGTTCAAAGCTAATTCAAAATTTTTAGCAATTTTTGTAGTACAAAATCAACTAGGTTGTAGTACACATTCTCAATAAGACCCAAGTTATTGAGAATAAAAAAAGGGTAAAAAAGTGGCTGTAACTGATTAAGGATAAGACTTTCAAGGGGAAAAATGCCAAAATCGTGGACGGCCAAAAGGACAGAAAACGGCATTTTTTGAACTTTTGGCCGTCCAAAGAAAAGTCATGAAATCTAAATATTTACGATTCAGGCTTGTGTAAGGACGGCCAAGAGGACAGAAAACGGCATTTTTTGAACTTTTGGCCGTCCAAATTGATAGTATTTATTTTGACAAAAAATGTACTGAAAAGGAAAATAAACCCGACTTAAATAGTGTAGATTCAATATTTTGAAGGAATTGTGCTGTGAAGTCTAAAGAAAATGATTAAATGAACAAGTAGAAATAAAGTTTAAGCAATTTAAGATGGCTTCATAGATAAAGAAAAGTGAAATTGAAGTTCCTCAAGCAGAAAACTATTAAAACTAAATTTTAAGAAAAATAAAGTTCAGCAGGTTGAAAAATAAAGTGTCATAATTTCTAATATCTGCATTACCTCTGTGAGAACCATAAAATATGGCAGAGATAGAACAAATAAGAGTTTCGATTAAGCGCCCCAAAGATAGTTTAGATGGAAAAGTGATTGGCTACATAAGGTCAAATCCATTTGGTTTAGAGACAGATTATTCGCAAGTTATAACAGCAACATTAAAAAACCACTGGCTACCTCTTGCCTTGTTTTCTTCAGGGCTGAGGGGAGAAGAACTAAGACAGATTGGCATTTGGGCAATAGGTCAGTTAGAAGCACAAATTAGTGTAATTCGGAGAATTTGTGGAATAGTAACAGACCCGCTAGTGGTGACATCAAATATATCAACGCCAGCATCAGACATAGTGGCATCGGATAGTCTATCTGTCTTAGGAATTATTTCGGGAAATGGGCAAATAAGTTCTACTTCGGGAAATGAACAAATAAGTTCTACTGATGAAGACGATGAAGACGATGAAGACGATGAAGACGATGATGATGAATTTATTTCCCCGCAAAAAAATCAAGAGATGACCCAGATTAAGCGGATGTTTGGCTGGAACGACCAAAACGGGGTGTTAAATGAATAAAAGGAGTAGTAATTCCAAAGACTACACAAAAGTTGTAGTAACTATTGACTTAGGGACAAGTTCCCAGAAGGGGATAGCACAAATTTATCCAGATGGGGTTCCCCTAGTTTTAGCAATGGAACCAGAAATAGCGGATTTAGGGGTAGAGTCAATAGAATATTTGTCAAATCAACTGGTACAAGATACGACAGTGTGGATAGGGATTGGGGAAGAATACTATGTCCTGGGGGCATTAGCCAGAAGTATGTTTGCGGGGACATCAGCGATTAGGGATTTGAAGTATCAATATGCCTTACCCAAAGTAGCCGCTATGTTATGGTTGGCAATTCGGCGCTTGAGAGTGAAAAACCCAGATATAGAACTATATGTACATTTGTTGTTGCCAGTGGGAGAAGCGTCGGATGGGCAAACGCTCAGAGCCAAACTAGCACAGAACTTAAAAACAGGAATAATCACACCAACAGGAAGGTTAAAAGCGAAATTACGTAGCTTTGATGTCAGTCCAGAAGGGGCGGGGATCATGGCGTATCGTAGTCGCAACGTCAACATTAACTATTTCCAAAAGAGTATAGGAATGCTGATGTTAGGCTATCGCAATGCCAGTTTTATTCTGTCGCACAAGGGCAATGCAATCAAAGCTGAATCTACAGATTTAGGGATGAATTGGGTGGTGCAACAGTTTGTAGAAAGGACTGCTGTAGGTTTATCAAAAGATGACTTACGCCTAATAGGAGCTTTAGCCGAAACCACTGTTAACAATTTTGATGCACTAAGGTTTTTATCACGCAAAACCAAAACTGAAGAAATCAATGCTGACATGGAGTTGTTTTGTCGGATTTTACCAATAGTGAAGAAAGAGTATTGCCGTGCTTTATGGCGCTGGTTGAGGAATATTGCCCAAATGGATGAAATCTTAATTTGTGGTGGGACAGCATCGTTTATACGCCAAGAGCTAACCGAACATTTTGATGGTGAAGGTGTCCCTGTTTGTTGGAATGGAGGAATGGAACTACCTAAATATTTAGACACAATGGGATTAGGCAATAGGGTAGCCGATGTTTGGGCATCCCATATTAGCCATATTAAATTTTTGGATCATGAATTTAGCTATGACCGCCAAGACAAACCTTTAGTCCCTGATTACTATGTTCAACCATTCAACAGTTCTACGGTAGACATGGAGATTTGGCAAAGGAACGGTTATATAACTACTAGCCAAGAGATTTAGACTAGTTGGCATTTGTGCGACAACTATTGCTGATAATGCTGTCTGATGATCGACAGAATCTCTGACGATCATCGCCAAATCCTTGAAGTGTAAGGCTTGGGCTTTGAATGTTGCTCAGATCCCCAGAGCATAGTCGCGCAACTCGACTCCTCTCATCTCAATGTATTTTAATTGTGGTGGATGATTTACTCAGCTAATTGCTGTATTATCTGCCCAGTGAGACAAAAATTAGAAAATTTGCTCTCCCAGGTTATGGAGATTAGACATTTATATCTGCTCGTCCACCAAAATCATGTCACCAAATACTATGTTCAACGTGCCTGTTTTGCTAATAACAATTACTATGTAATTGGCAGCGAAAAATCATCTCACTTACTAATAAGGGATATAAGTGTTAGTCGCACTCATGCGATTATCATCAAGAAAGATGAGCAATACTACTTGGCAGATTTAGATAGTATTGAGGGAACAAGAATAGGAGGAACAAAGCTAGAACCAAGACAGGGTTATCTTTTGTCGGACGGTTGTTTAATCCAAATTGGTCAGGTCATCATTGAGGTAGAGATTCAGGGCAAACGCATCTAAATATAGTACAAGAATACTAAGCAAGGGATAAAGGCAGGCATATCTAACGGCAAGGTTCTGTCTAAGTAGGTGGTATAGAGGATAAGTAG
>NZ_JACJQL010000060.1 GCF_014696625.1 Nostoc parmelioides FACHB-3921 | reverse complement strand
GCAGGGGGCAGGGGGATGTTATTGGTATCGGGTTTTACTAACTGTTCTAGTAAATTACGGTAGGTGTGGAACATTTCATCTAACATTCCTGGGGGGAAAAGTTCATCAATGGTGTCCCAGTTAAATACTAATGCGCCGGCAACTTCTCCTACTTGATGGTCAAAATACACTTGGGAGGTTTGGCTGAGGCTGTATATTAATTCACCTTGCCAATTGCGGTTATCTTCTGTTTGTTGATAATCTTGGGTGAGGGTACTGGTAAAAACTACAGGCATTAATGCTTCTGTCACCCGTTGTTGCTGACGCGCTAGTTGACGCAGTACCTCTACACCACTGAAATAGCGATGGTCTAAATCATCCCACAGTTGGGTTTGGATGCGGTGAGCTAGTTCGAGGAAGTTATTACACCCTGCACTCTTCATTTCTAGCAGCAGGGACGCGGTGAAGTCTCCGACAATTTGATTAACTTCGGGATGTAGGGGTAGACGGTTAAATAAGGTCAGATTTAGGGTAAAATTGTTTTTTTTACTCCACCGTGAGATAATTTTGGCAAAAGCAGCCAAAAGTATACCTGATGGTGTAATTCCCCCTTCGCTGGCTTGCTGTTTGAGTTTTTGCCATTGGCTTGGGGATAAAGTTCCACTGCGACGGGTGAAATGCGGTTCTGTAATTTTACTGAGAGGCTTAGTTAAAGGTAATTCTGGTGCAGGGGGTAGGGTAGTTAGGCGATTTTGCCAGTAGGCTTGAGAACGTTGATAAATTGCTGAGTCTTTTAATGTATTTTCCGTGAGGACGTAATCTCGGAAAGTTAAGTTAATGGGTGGTAACTCAACCTCTGGATTTTCCAGAATTTGCACTAATTCTCTACCTAATAAGCGAAAACTCCAAGCATCACCGATTAAAACATCAAAGCTAATGCAGAAGCGGATTTTGTTGTCATCTAATAAAATTGCTTGAATTTCAAATAAAGGATAGCTGTCAGTGGGGCGAACTTGATGAGAAAGGCTTTGACGGATATCCTGGAGTGCAGAATCTACCCCACGCAAATCTGTTACCGCAATTTTGAAATCGGGGACTTGTGCTAAAACTCTTTGCTGTCCATCAGCTTGGACAATCACCCGCAGCATATCATGACGTTCAATCAATCGCTGCATTGCCATTTCTACCTGTGCAACAGTTAACCCCACCGTCTCAATTTCTTGATAACCGTGAGTAGCAATATTACCCAACTCAAAAGCCGCATTACGTCCGATGAGGTAAGCTTGCTGAATATCTGTTAAGGGAAAAGGTTGATAGCGTTCCTGGGGTTGGGGTTGAATTTTGGGTAATCCCAACTTAATTTCATTGCGCTGTAACTGGTCAATTTGTGCAGCTAAACTGGCAATGGTGGGAAACTGAAATAAATACTTGAGGGGTACTTCTACCTGTAAGGATTCGTTAATTCTCGCTACTAACTGCATCCCCAGTAATGAATGTCCGCCCAATGTAAAAAAGTTATCACAAATGCCGATACGCTCAACTAAAAGTATTTCCTGCCAAATCACCTTTAAAGCTTCCTCTGTAGGTGTGCGAGGTGCTACATAACCAATTAATTCTGAGGATAAATTTTCAACTGCGGGTAACGCCTTACGGTCAATTTTACCGTTGGGATTACGTGGCAGTGCATCCAAAGTTATGAAATGGGCAGGAATCATGTATACAGGTAATTTATCTGCTAAATATTGCCGTAAATCTGGAATATTGATATTTTTAGGAGCAATATAAGCAACTAATCTTTTATCACCTGATAATATTTCACTAGCAATTACCACAGATTCTTGAATTTCTGGATACTCACTCAGTAAAGCTTCAATTTCGCCCAATTCAAGGCGATAACCTCGTATTTTTACTTGATTATCTAATCTGCCCAAGTATTCAATATTGCCATCTGGGAGATAACGAACGCGATCGCCTGTTTTATATAAAGTGTTGACTGTTGACTGTTGACTGTTTGAATTTTGAATTTTGAATTTTGAATTTTGAATTTTGAATTGATTAATAAACCTTTCTGCTGTTAATTCTGGGCGTTGCCAATATCCTCGTGCGACTCCTGCACCTGCAATGTATAATTCTCCTGGAACACCAATGGGTACTGGCTGTAAATGTTTGTCTAAGATATAAACTTGAGTATTGGCGATCGCACGACCAATAGGAGGAGTAGAACTATTTGGGGTAATATCTTTCAGTTCTATGTAAGTAGAATAAGTAGTATCTTCCGAAGGCCCATAAAGATTAAAGATTTGTTGAACATGGGGGAGTTGTTGAAGTTGCTGTACTAATTTCCATGTCAGAGGTTCACCCGCTAAATTAACTGTGTTCACAGAATGAGGAATAGCATTAAAGTTGAGAAGTTGAGTTACTGCACTTGGTACAGTATTAATTAACGTCACCTCATCTTTAGCAGGTAAATTCGGCAATTCCAGAGCATTTTCTGCCAAAATTACCTTACCCCCCCAACAAAGCGGGACAAAAATCTCAAACACCGATAAATCAAAACAGATAGAAGTAGCCGCCAACACCCCAGAAATCGCCTCATCACAAAAAACCTCACGCGCCCAGTACAATAAACAAACTGGACTGCGATGCTCAATCATCACCCCTTTAGGCTTACCCGTAGAACCCGAAGTATAAATCAAATAAGCCAAATTCCCCGGCGTAACATCCGTCACAGGATTAGTGACAGGATATTCCCCAACACTCTCCCAATCTCCATCTAAACAAACAACCCTCCCAAACTCCCCTCTGCGCCTCTGCGTCTCTGCGTGAGCCAAAAAAATCCTAACCTCTGCATCATCCAAAATATACTGTAATCGCGCATCAGGATAAGCCGGATCGAGCGGAACATAAAAACCCCCAGCCTTGAGAATTGCTAACATCCCAATCACCATTTCCGGGGAACGTTCCAGACAAATTCCCACAGGCGTTTCTGGCTTAACTCCCAAAGTTTGTAAATAATGAGCCAGTTGATTTGCTTTAATATTAATTTCTCGATAAGTAAAAGCTTCCTCACCAAAAATCAAAGCAATTGCATCAGGAGTTCTTTCTACCTGTGCTGCAAATAATTCATGAATACACTCATGAGTAGGATATTCCCGTGATGTCGTATTCCAATTAATTAATAATTCTTCTTCCTGAGCAGTTAATAAAGATAAATCTGATATTTTCGCATCAATATTTGTCACTATACTTTCTAAAACCATCTGCCAATGCCCTGCCATTTGAGCAATAATAGCAGCATCAAATAATTCCGAACTATATTCAAATTGTCCCTTAATTCCCTGGGGAGTATCTTGTAAATTCAGACGTAATTCATATTTGGCTGTATCTTCATTAATTGGCAACCTTTCTACAGATAATCCTGCTAGTTGAGGTGGTTGTACTGTTGCTAGTTGTAAATCAAATTTAACCTGAAATAAAGGCATCATTTGATTAAGATGACGTTCGGGGTTCAGAACTTCCACCAACTTCTCAAAAGGTAAATGTTGATGAGCGAAAGCACCAAGCGTCACCTCACGCACTTGTTTTAATAATTCTACTACTGTCGGATTTCCGTCTAAATTGGTACGCAATACTACAGTGTTGACTAATAAACCAATGAGATTTTCTGTTTCCTGGCGATCGCGGTTAACAATATCTGTACCAATTAATAAATCTTCTTCTCCTGTGTAGCGATATAGTAACACTTGAAAACTCGCCAGCAGTAGCATAAATAAGGTGACACCCTGCTTGGCTGCTAAGGTTTTCAAGGCTTGGGATAAAGAGGAAGAAAGAGCAACTGTATATTGTGAGCCAGAGTATGTAGATATATCTTTATGCCGAGTAGGTAATTGTAAAACAGGCAATTCACCGCCTAATTTTTGTTGCCAATAATCAATTTGTTCGTCTAAAAATGCACCTTGTAATTGTTGTCTTTGCCACAATGCCCAATCAGCATATTGAATAGGTAATTCTGATAAGGGTGCAGATTCTCCCCGCACATAAGCTGAATATAATAGAGAAATTTCTTTAAGAAATACACCGACTGACCAACGGTCAGAAATAATATGATGGGTTGTGATTAATAAAATATGTTCGTTTTCAGCTAACCGGAAAAGGCTAGTTTTGAATAAAGGCTGAGTTAAATTAAATGGTGTTTGTGCGGCTATTAATGCTATTTTTTCAATTTCTTCGGTTGTGTCTATAATTTGTAAGGTGATGGGTTGCCAAGGTTCGATAATTTGAATGGGTTGATTTTCGGAATTGGTGGTGAAATATGTTCTTAAGGTTTCGTGTCTTTTTCTCAGTTCGTTGATGGCTGATTCTAATGCGGATAGTTGTAAGTTTCCCTGCATTTTTAGGACGCAGGGAACGTTATAAATGTAGCTATCTGGCTCTAGTTGTTGGATGAACCAGAGGCGTTGTTGAGCAAAAGATAGGGGGATGTTTTCTGTTTGGTTGCGTGGGGGAATGGTGGAGAATTGAGGTAGGGTTAATCCTTTTTCTTTTAAGCGGCGTTCAAATAAGGCTTTTTGTTCTGGGGTGAGGTTTGAGAGGATTTGTGAGTAGTTAGACATTTTATTATGCTCACGCAAAGGCGCAAAGACGCAAAGGAAGAAGAACGCAAAAATAACTTTTGAATTTTGAATTTTGAATTTTGAATTGTTTAAGAGGGGGTGTTGAGTTGTTGGAGGACTTGTTCTGGGGTGAGGGTTTGGATTTCTGTGAGTAGGGCTGTCATTTGTTCTAGGTTTTGGTTTTGGGTGGTGATGATTTTGGCGATTGCGGCGATGGTGGGTGCTTCGTAGAGGAGGTTTCGCATGGAGAGTTCAACACCAAAGCGATCGCGTAATCTGGAAATGGCTTGAATGGCTAGTAGGGAGTGTCCGCCTAAGTCGAAGAAGCTATCATTAATTCCTATGGGGGAAATTCCTAATAAATCTTGCCAAATTTGAGCGATCGCTGTTTCAATTGCGTTACGGGGTGCAATATATTCATTGGTGAGTTGGGGACGGGTGTAAGTGCGATCGGTTTCTGTTTTGGTTTTGGTTAGGGTGTTTGTTACCCACTGTTCTAAGCGTTTGTCTAAGTCGGATTTTGTAACTACAATCGATTCTGGTAAACCCAATTTGATAATATGTTGGGTTGATTGCCATACTTCTGCCGGTGTGAGTGCTAATGTTGCTAAATTAGCGGCGAAACTATGATTAATTTCTGTTTCTAAGTCGCTACGACAAGCATCCCAGTTAATACTAATCCAGGGGAATTTGCTATTTTGATTTTGTTGGATAGCAAACATATCAATTACTGCATTCGCCGCAGCGTACACAGCTAAACCTAACCCACCTAACACTGTGGACAGGGAAGATTGTAATACACAGAAATCTAAAGGTTTATCCCGCAAAACTTCAGCTAAAACACATAAGCCCTGGATTTTGGTACGGTAGTTATATTCCCAGTGTTTTGTAGTTAATTGGGGTAAAAATGCCATTGAATGCTCATTACTCATGGGTGTGGAGTAAAAGACACCATTTATTTTTCCGAATTTTTTCTCAGCTTGAGCTATAGCACTTTCTAATTCTGCTTGCTTGGTAATATCTATGTTGAGTGATAAGTAATCAATACCAGCATTATCTAAACTTTGTTTGATACTTTCGGGAATGACATCACTAAGTAGCACCAATCGCGCTGACATTTTCATTAGAAACTCAGCAAATACTGTTCCTAAACCCGTTGTTAAGTCTCCAAAAATTACATAATTTCCTCCTTCATGTACAGATATTTTTGATTGTGTATCATCTACTAATAAGGGTTTATAAATTTGATGCCAACGATAATTACCGCGATAGGCAACTACAGATTCAATCTGATGACTTAAACATTCTTTAATTAATTGTTGGGCGATTTGTTCGTTAGTCTTAACTGTGCTTGTTAATGAAATATCAAGACAGCGACAAGTTAATTGTGGTATTTCTTGAGAAATCACTTTACCCATACCCCAAACTGTCGCTTTCATGGGTTGGATATTTTCATTCCCTAACACCAATTGCCCATCATTTGTTACTAAGGTTAATGTTATTTCTCGCTCAATTGACTGTGATGAAATTTCTTGCGCTAGATATAACAAACTGAGTGGTTGCTGTTGTAAATCAGTTAAGTCCCATAAATATAAAATCTGGTGAGGAATGAGTTCTCGCAATTCTAAATCTGACCACAATTCGACAAAATCCTGTGAGTTTTGGGGATTAACTGTAAAAGTACGGTATGCGGGTTGGTCGTATTTTTCACCTTGGCTCACAATAATTACATCATGTCCAACTGCTTGCAACGTATTAATTATTTCTTGATAAATACCGTAATTATCTGTAAATACCAACCAACACAAGCGTTTTTCAGCTATGTCTACTTGGGGATGAGGTAAACTACGCTCCCAAGTAGGGAGATAAAATTGAGGGACTGGGGATTGGAGATTGGGGACTGGGTACTGGGTATCCCCTGCTTTCAAATCAATCCAGTAACGCTGACGTTGGAAGGGATAGGTGGGTAGTGGTAGACGTTGGCGTTGTTGGTGTGTGTAGAAATTTTCCCAATCAATTGATACACCTGCTAACCACAATTGACCCAAGGTTTGCAGTAAAAATGCTACATCTGATTGTGTATCTTGGGGATGGCGTAGGGAAGATAAAATTGTGTGGGTGTTGGTTTGTTGTTTGGCTAAGGTAGCAAGTGTCCGTCCTGCTCCTACTTCTAGTAAAATTTGCTGAGGTTCTGTTAATAGTTCTTTGATTCCTGTGGCAAATTGTACAGGTTGACGCGCATGATTTACCCAGTAGTGTGGATCAGTTGCTTGTTCTGGTGTAATCCAAGTACCAGTAACATTAGAAATAAAGGGAATTTTGGGTGTTTGCAGTTGAATTTTCTGGAAAGCGGCGATAAATGGAGTAATCATGGACTCCATTAAGGGTGAATGAAAAGCGTGAGATGTTTGTAATCTACGGTTAGAAATTCCCTGTTGATTTAAGTTTATTTCTAGTTGAACGATTTCCGCTTCAGTACCAGATACTACACATAATTCTGGTGCATTGTATGCCGCTATGACTAAATTATCTGTCAACAAAGGTTGTAGTTTAACTGCGGACATTCCTACCGAAAGCATTGCGCCAGTTGGACATTGCTGCATTAAACGACCACGCAATGCAACTAATTTTAAAGCATCGGGGAGAGTAAAGACACCTGCTAAAGTTGCGGCTACATATTCGCCGATACTATGACCAATCATGGCTTGTGGTTGAATACCCCAAGATATCCATAATTTTGCTAAGGCATATTCGATTATAAATAATGCTGGTTGTGCTATGGATGTTTGATTGAGTTGTTCAGAGTCTTGTTGATAAATTTGTAAACGCAAATCATGCTGTAATAATTCACAGCAATGATCTATTTGCTCTCGAAATATAGCTTCTGTCTCATATAATTCCTTACCCATGTTGAGGTACTGACTACCTTGGCCGGGAAACATGAAGGCGATACTTGGGCTTTTTTCGGAGTTTGTATGAGTGTATTTAGTTTCTTTCTCTAAAATTTGCGCTGCTTCTTGCGTGGTTTGACACAACACCATCCGGCGATATGCAAAATGTTGTCGTCCTATGTGGAGGGTATAAGTAATATCTGCAAGGTTTAATTCTGGATGCTGTTGTAAATATGTAGCGAGATTAATTGTTGCTTGCTCAAGTGCTTTTTCACTTTTAGCCGATAAACATAACAGTTGATAATTAATTTTGACTTTTGACTTTTGACTTTTGAATTGAATTGGTGCTTCTTCTAAAATTACATGAGCATTTGTCCCCCCAATTCCAAAGGAACTGACACCAGCACGGCGGGGTATTTTGTCGGTTTTCCAGTCAATTAAATTGGTGTTGACATAAAAGGGTGTTTGGGAAAAATCTATTTGAGGATTTGGTTTTTGAAAGTGTAAATTGGGGGGAATTTGTTGGTGTTTGAGTGCTAAAACTGTTTTGATTAAACTCGCAATTCCCGCAGCTGCATCTAAGTGTCCGATGTTGGTTTTTACTGATGATATGGCACAAAATCCAGTTTTTTCTGTTCTGGCGCGGAAGGCTTGAGTTAAAGCGGCGATTTCAATGGGGTCGCCTAATGCTGTTCCTGTTCCGTGGGTTTCAATATAACTAATGTCTGTTGGTTCTACTCCAGCTAATGCTTGTGCGGCGCGAATTACTGCTGCTTGGGTATCAATTCTCGGTGCGGTGTAACTGACTTTTAAACCGCCATCATTATTAATAGCTGAACCTTTAATTACAGCATGAATATAATCTCTATCTTCAATAGCTTCTTGTAGTCTTTTAAGGACAACGATACCTAAACCACTACCTGCAATTGTGCCTTGAGCATCAGCATCAAAGGCGCGACAATGACCATCAGGTGAGTAAATTCCGCCTTCTTGATATAAGTAACCTGTGGCTTTTGTTAAGGATACACCCCCTGCTAGGGCTATGTCACATTCACCACTTAATAAACTCTGACAAGCTACATGAACTGCTACTAAGGATGTGGAACAAGCTGTTTGAATATCTAAACTGGGTCCTCGTAAATTTAGTTTATAAGAAACTCTGGTGGTGAGAAAGTCTTTATCGTTGGATAAAAATAGTTGATAGCGGCTAATTTGATTTTGAATTTGTGGGTTTGTAACTAGGTTTAATAAATAGTTATTCATGGCTGCACCGGCATAAACTCCAATTGCTCCGGTGTAGTTTTCTGGGTTATATCCTGCGTCTTCTAAGGCTGACCAAGCACATTCTAAAAAGAGTCTGTGCTGGGGGTCGAGAATTTCTGCTTCTCTGGGGTTAAAGCCAAAAAATTCTGCGTCAAAGTATTCGATGTTGTCTATTATGGCTTGTCGTTTGACGTAATTGGGATGTTTTAATTGTGCGGGTTCTACGCCGTTTTTTTGGATTTGTTCATCGGTTAAGTCGGTGATTGATTCTACTCCTTGACGGAGGTTTTGCCAATATTCTTCTAGGTTATTCGCACTGGGGAATTTCCCGGTTATGCCGATGATTGCTATTTCTAGTCCTGTGGGGTTATTCATATAGGTTTTTTAAACGCAGAGGGGCGCGGAGAGTTTTTTGAGGGTTAGGTTTTTAGTCGGGTTTGTCTTTGTTGGAGGAGTCTTTGTTTTCCGGTTTGTTGTTGGGAGATTCTGTTTTCTATTTCTTTATCTGGTGTAGGGATTGTTTGGGTTAAATATTTTGCTAGGGAGTTGATGGTGGGATAACGGAATAGGTCTACTAGGGAAATGTTTTGATTTAGTTTTAGGGTGAGTTGTCCTTGCATTCTGACTATTAATAAGGAATGTCCTCCTAAGTCGAAGAAGTTATCATGTATGCTGATTTTTTCTCTGCCTAATAATTGTTGCCAAATATCAGACAGGGTTTGTTCGATTTGTGTTTGTGGTGGTATGAAATTGTTGGTGGTTGTTAAAGGTAAATTGTTTGATTTTGGTAATGCTTTGCGGTCTATTTTACCGTTGGGTGTGAGGGGGAATTTTTCTAATAATATGAATGCCGATGGCATCATGTATTTGGGCAATTTTGCTGCTAGAAATTGCTGTAAATAATTTATCTCAATTGCGTTGTTAAATTCTGGAGTTACCCCCCTTAATCCCCCCTTATAAAAGGGGGAAACTGGAGAATTATCTATCTCCCTCCCCTTTATAAGGGGAGGGTTGGGGTGGGGTAAGTTTGATTCTGGGGAACATGGAACTATATATGCTATTAAACGCTGTTCTCCTGGTTCATCTTCTCGCAGGGTGACTACTGCTTGTGCTATTGCGGGATGTTGTGCTAGTACCGCTTCTATTTCTCCTAGTTCAATGCGAAATCCGCGAATTTTGACTTGATAATCTAGTCTCCCTAAGTATTCGAGTTTACCATCTCTTAGGTAGCGGACGCGATCGCCTGTTTTATATAAAGTGGTGACTGTTGACTGTTGATTGATAAATCTTTCTGCTGTCAATTCTGGGCGATTTAAGTAACCCCTGGCGACTCCTGCACCACCTATATATAATTCTCCTGGTACGCCGATGGGAACGGGTTGTAAATGCTCGTCAAGGATGTAAAATTGGGTGTTGGCAATGGGATGACCGATGGTTACGGGTTCATCTATACTGAGTTTCTGTGCTGCTGACCAAATGGTGGTTTCTGTCGGTCCGTATAGATTCCAGACTTCTTGACTACAAGATAATAGCTGTTGGGCTAGGGTATTATCTAATGCTTCGCCACCACAGAGGATTTTTAAGTCCTGTTTACCTTCCCAACCACTGGCTATAAGTAACCGCCAAGTTACGGGGGTGGCTTGCATGATGGTAATTTGATGGTGTTCTATGCAGGTTGCAAGTTGGCGAGGGTCAACTAAGGCTGTTTGCGGAGGTAATACGACTTGTGCGCCTGTAATTAAAGGTAAAAATAATTCTAAGGCGGCGATGTCAAAGGCGATGGTGGTGACTGCTAGGAGTTTGTCGTTAGGGGTAATTGATAATCTCTGTTTCAGGTCTGTTAAAATGTTGACGAGTGATCGCCCTTCAATCATCACCCCTTTTGGTTGTCCTGTTGACCCAGATGTATAAATTAAATAAGTTAGTTGTTCTGGTGTTACTTTAATTTGTGGGTCAAAAATTGGCTGCTGGCTAATATCTTCCTCTAATTCATCGAGGTTAATTGTTGATAATTTTTCAGTAATAATACTATTTAAAGATATCTGCGTGAGCAACAATGTTAACTCTGCATCTGCCATCATGAAACGCAGACGTTCTGGGGGGAAGGTGGGGTCTAGTGGTACGTAGGCTGCACCAGCTTTGAGGATGCCCAGTAGGGCTATGATTAATAATGGCGATGAACGCTCTAAACAAACTCCAATTCTGGCTTCTGGTTTGATTCCCTGTTGTAGTAGATAATGGGCGATTTGGTTGGATTTGGCGTTTAATTCGGCGTAAGTTAGGGTTTTATCTGTAAATACAACTGCTGTCGCGTCTGGTGTTTGTTGTGCTTGCTGGCTGATGATTTCATGAACACATTGTTGAGGAATTTCTTGGGTGGTGGCGTTCCAGTCAATGAGTATTTGCTGTTTTTGGGTGGGACTGAGAAATGGGAGTGCGGATAAAGTACAATCTCCCTGTGTCATTCCTAACAACAGGGTTTCTAACTGTTCTAAGATTTGGGTGATGGTGGTATGGTGAAAGCGATCGCTATCATATAAAATTCTCAAAGCCAGTTGCGAATCGGAAACTGCATACAGTGTCAGAGGATAATTCGTCTGTTCTGTCCCTTGAATATTGCGAATTTCCAAAGATTCTAAAGACTGTTTTAAGGCAGGTTCAATGGGATAATTTTCAAATACCACCAAGGTTTCAAATAGTGGTATGGATGGTGAAACTTCACTCCAACGATGAATATCTACTAAGGAACTATATTCATATTGCCGTATTTCTACTTGCTGCTTTTGTAGTTTTTGCAGCCATTGATATAGTGTATCTTCAGGAGAGACTAACACCCGGAATGGTAAGGTATTAATAAATAATCCCACCATTGCATCAGCACCATTCAGCGCACTGGGACGACCAGCACTAATGGTAGCAAATAAAACATCTTTCTCACCGCTATAGCGACTTAACAACAACGCCCAAGCACCTTGGACAAAGGTATTGATGGTTAATTGTTGTTGTTTAGCTAGGGTTTGTAGTTTGCTAGTTAATTCGACTGAAAGCTGAATTTTTTTCTCATGATAATGACTGTGTAAATTATCGGGACGAATATTTAGATTTTGACCAACATTTAACCGCGTTGGTGACACAAAGCCCTGTAATTGCTGTTTCCAAAAAGTCTCAGCTTCAGCTAAGTTTTGTTGCTGTAACCAACCAATATAATCTCGATAACGACGTGAGTTGAGTAAAACAGGTGTTTGTTGTTGACTATATGCTTGATAAATAACAATAAATTCTTTTAAAAGTACCTGAACAGACCAACCATCTAATAATAAATGGTGATAACTCCAAACAAATTGATAAACTTCAGATTTTAACTGAATGAGTGTCATTTGCATCAGAGGTGCTTGGGATAAATTAAACCCCTGTTCGCGCTGTCTTTGTAGCAGAACTTTTAAAGCTTCCTGTTGTTGATGAACTGAAAAATCAATCCAATTAAGATGATTAATCTGACATTTTACTTGCTTCCCAACTACTTGTAGAGGCTTTTCTAAATTATCCCAGACAAAAGCTGTGCGTAAAACAGGATGACGATTGATTAAATCTTGCCAAGCGGCTTCAAAAGCGGGAATATTTAAATTACCATGTAACTCATAATTTACCTGTACCACATAAGCACCAGAGTTAGGCGCGTACAGACTATGAAATAACATACCCTGCTGCAAAGGTGAGAGGGGATAAATATCCTCAATCATTTTTTGATTTAGAGTTGTATTCATTGCAAACCCTCCGATGCAAAACTAATCATCCCCATTACCAAATCTAAGGTTTCTTGATTTAAATTTACTAACTCAAAATCAGAAGGTGTGTAACCTCCCACATTAGGTAAATGACAGTGATTGATAATTGCTTGTAATCCTTGCTGAAAATTATTTGCTAATTGTGAAATAGTTTCCTGTTGATACTGCTGTTGACTATATATCCAATCAAATTGGAATTTACCATCACGGACAAACCCAATAATTTCTATAGCATAGCGTCGAGTTTGTTGTTTATCTTGGGTTGTAATTCCAGGTAAGGGTAGCCATTTCAATTTTCCATGTTCCAAACCTAAATCTAATTGTCCTAAATAATTAAAGCTAATTTCTGCTTGAGGTAAATCCTGCAACCTTTGACTCGCTTCACCGTCATCAAGGTAACGGAGTATTCCATAACCAAATCCTTGATTGGGTACTGTTCGCAATTGTTCTTTAATACCTTTAAGCATTTCCCCCCAATCATCACTTTCTTTTGATAACAAACAGGGATAAATTGCTGTAAACCATCCCACAGTGCGAGATATATCTATATCTTCTCCTGGGAAATTACGTCCATAACCTTCTAAATCAAGCAACACCAAAGGATTATCTATCCAGGTTGAGATAGTAGCAGTTAAAGCCGTTAACAATACATCATTAATTTGTGTATTGTAGACCGGAGAAACTTCTGTAAGTAAAGCTTGAGTATCTTCCACGGAAAGTTTTATAGTCACAGTCTCAACATCAACCACCTGATTACCACCATCAGGATAATCAATTGGTAATGGTCTAACTCCTGCGTATTTACTTGATAACCAATATGTTAATTCCTGTTTTAAACCTTCCAACAGAGAATAATCATATAACTTTTCCGCCCAAGTTAAAAAAGAAGTAGTCTTAGCAGGTAAACTAATTGTCTGTTTCGCCAAAGCTTGTTGATAAGCCGTTTGAAAATCCGCCAACAAAATCCGCCAAGAAACCCCATCAACAACCAAATGATGAATAACAATTAATAACCTAGACACCTCCCCTAAATCAAAATTAACTACTCTCAATAAAGGAGCATCACTAATATTTAAACTAGCCTGTATTTCACCAGCAAATTCTTTAATCTTGATTTCCTGCTCACTACCAGACAAACCCGACAAATCACAAAAAACCAGAGGAACATCCCCACCCAGTTCAACAACTTCTCCTCCTATCTCTTCCTTTGCGTCTTTGCGCCTTTGCGTGAGTAAATTTTTCCCTCCAAATTTACACCGCAACATATCATGATGCAGCAATAACTTATTAATAACTACACCCAAAACTTCCTGTTGTAACTTCTCCCCAGACTCTAAAAACACCACCTGATTAAAATGATGCTGATTCACCAAATCCTGCTCAAAAAACCAACATTGAATCGGAGTCAACCGCACAGGACCAGTAACCATACCCTGCGGTAGTAAAGAAGATTTATCAACAGTAACAACTCCTGCAACTTCAGCAATAGTTTGATATTGAAAAAGCTGCTTAGGCGTTAATTGTAATCCTACTTGATTAGCCTTAGCTATCACCTGAATTGCCAGAATTGAATCCCCACCAAGCGCAAAGAAATTATCATAAATACTCACTTGGGACAAATTCAAAACCGATGACCAAATTTCTACTAACTTAGCTTCTATATCAGAACGTGGTACAGTTCCATCTGGAAAAGTTGTAATTTCTGGTGCTGGTAATTTATGTCTATCTACCTTACCGTTAACTGTCAGAGGTAGAGTTTCTAAAGCAACAAAAAAGTGAGGAATTAAATAATCAGGAAGACGTTGTTGTAAAAATTCTCTGAGATTATCTGGTGTAGTATCTAAAGGGATAAAGTAGGCTATAAGTTGTTTTTCACGAGCAATAACCACACATTCCCGTACTCCTGGATGCTGATTTAATACAGCTTCAATCTCACCCAATTCAATGCGAAATCCCCGAATTTTTACTTGATTGTCTAATCTTCCTAAGTATTCAATTCTACCATCTGCAAGGTAACGAGCGCGATCGCCTGTTTTATAAAGAGTGCTGAGTATGGTAATTCCCAGTCCCCAGTCCCCAGTCCCCAGTCCCCAATTAATGAACCTTTCGGCGGTTAAAGTTGGTTGATTTAAGTAACCCCGCGCTAGTCCGTCACCAGCAACATATAACTCACCGGGAACGCCTACGGGTACGGGGTTGAGGTGATTATCGAGAATATAAACTTGAGTATTATTGATAGGACGACCGATAGGAACAGTGTTACTCTCACAGATATCGGTCACACTATAACAACAGGTAAAGGTAGTATTTTCTGTAGGGCCGTAACCGTTAATTACACGACATTCAGGATATGTTTGCACCAATTTGTTAATATGAACCGCAGATAAAACATCACCACCAGCGATTAATTGTTTGACTGATTTCAAACTTTCAAGATGTTCATCTACCATCAGATGAAATAAGCCGGCTGTTAACCACAGAGTAGTAATTTGATGTTGTGTAATAGCCTGTCCGATTTCTGATAATGTGGGTTGTTGACTAGATAAAATTACTAAGCGACTACCATTTAATAATGCTCCCCAAATTTCAAATGTAGAAGCATCAAAAGCTATTGGTGCGGCTTGAAGTAAGGTTTCATCTGCACTTAAATTTATATAATTGCAATCTTTGACGAGTCTCACTACACCACGATGGGGTATACATACACCCTTGGGAACTCCTGTAGAACCGGAGGTGTACATGACGTAGGCGAGATTTTCGGGTGTGGTGTGGTTGACTGGGTTGGTTGTGGGGTGCTGTGTTAGGTTTGCGGTGTCTGTATCAAAACAGAAGATAGGTAAATCGGGTAATTGGGGGATGTACTGCTGTTGGGTGAGTATTACCTGTATTTGAGCATCTTCAATTAAAAATGCTAGACGTTCCTGGGGATAAGTTGGATCTAAAGGAACGTAAAAACCCCCAGCTTTGAGGATTGCTAAAATACCAATGATAAAATCTAGGGAACGGTGAGAACAAATTCCTACAGCTATTTCTGGCTGAACTCCTAAAGATTTAAGATGATATGCAAGTTGATTAGCTTTGGTGTTGAGTTCTGAGTAAGTAATTTTTTGATGGTGACAAATCACTGCAATTTCATCACCAAATTTTGCAACTTGCTGCTCAAATAATTCTTGTATGCAATGAGTTATAGGATTGGTTGGCGAAGTACCAAAATTGATGATTTGCTGAAGTTCTCCCCCACTCATTAAAGGTAAATCAGAAATTTTTTGACTAGGTTCAGAAGTCATTCCCAACAAAATATTCTGGAAATGTTCTGTAAAACGGTGAATCGTTGTTTCAGTAAACAAATCACAGTTATATTCCCATTTACCTTGTAAACCTGCGTCTGTTTCCGCAATCATTAAGGTGAGGTCAAATTTTGCCGTACCGCCATCAATTTCTAGGGTACTCCAACGCAAACCAGGAATTTCTATTGACTGGGTAGGTGCATTTTCTACTGCCAGTATAACTTGAAATAAGGGTGAATGACTCAAAGAGCGCACTAATTTTAACTCTTCCACTACCTGTTCAAATGGTATATCTTGATGGCTATATGCAGATAACACCATTTCTCGCACCCGTGGTAATAATTCCGCCACTGTGGGATTATCTTCTAGGGAAATTAACAGCGCGAAGGTATTCACAAAAAAGCCAATTAATCCCTCTGTCCCAGAATAATGACGATTCGCCACAGGACTACCAATGACGATTTTTTCTTGTTGACTATAGCGATGCAACAAGATACTTAACGCCGAAAACATTACCATAAATAATGTAGTGTGCGTTTCCTGTCCGAGTTGTTTAATTTTCTCTGTTAATTCTTCAGATATTGTAAAACTATGACGCTGACCTCGAAATGTTTGAATAGCTGGACGCGGATAATCTGTAGGTAATTCTAGTAGTTCTGGTGCTGACTCTAATTGTTGTTTCCAATATTCCAATTGATAGTTAAATTTATCATTTTGCGACCTTTGCCAAACAGCGAAATCAGCATACTGAATTTTTAATGGTTGTAGAGGAGAAGGTTGTCCTTGAGAAAAGGCTTGATATATACTCGCCATTTCCTGAGCGAATACATTAATTGACCAACCATCGGTAATAATGTGGTGCATGGTCAATAATAGGATGTATTCCTGAGTATTTAAATATAATAATTTGGCTCGTAAAAGTGGACTGATTTCTAAATTAAAAGGTTGCTGACTTTCCTCTTGTGCAAGTTCTTGGATAAGTTTTTGCTGTGGAGATGGGGGAAGAAAACTTAAATCTACAACTGGGATATGGAAATTGATTTCTGTTGCAATGATAGCTATTCCTTGACCATCGACATTGACAAAACTGGTACGCAAAATTTCATGACGGTGGATAATTTCTTGCAAACTTTGTGTTAAGACATCAACATTCACATCACCAGTAAGTCGTAAAGCAGCAGCTATGTTGTAGGATGGGTTTTCTGGTTCGATTTGCGCTAACATCCACAAACGTTGTTGAGCGAAGGAAAGCAATATTTTATCTGTACTTTCCCTCACAGGAATTGAGTAAGACGGAGATTTATTTAATCGAGAAGAATCAATTAAGGTTGCTAATTCAGCAATGGTAGGATTTTCAAATATTTGTCGTAAAGAAATATCTACCCCAAACACCTGCTGAATTTGGGAAACCAGACGAATAACTAATAAAGAATGACCACCCAAAGCAAAGAAATTATCTGTAATTCCCACTGAATTTAAATTCAATATATTTTGCCAAATATTCAGCAATAATTCCTCTGTGGGTGTGCGTGGTGCAATTGTCTGTGATGATGTTTTGAATTGTGGTTTTGGTAATGCTTGACGGTCAACTTTACCGTTAGGAGTTAGCGGTAGTGCATCTAAGGTGATAAATTGAGAAGGAATCATGTAATCTGGCAGATGTTTTGCCAAAAATTGCCGCAAATCCGTTATTTCTGGATTTTCTGAGACAATATAAGCAACTAAGCGTTTATCATTAATGGTATCTTCTGTCACAACTACAATAGCCGCTTGTACCTCTGAATGTCGGCTGAGTACCGCTTCTATCTCACCTAATTCAATTCTGAATCCCCGAATTTTTACTTGGTTGTCTAATCTACCTAAGTATTCTATTGTACCATCTGGGAGGTAACGAGCGCGATCGCCTGTTTTGTAGAGGGTTTTCTCACGCAAAGGCGCAAAGGCGCAAAGGGGAGTTTTGAGGAGAAATTTTTCTGCGGTTAATTCAGGGCGATTTAAGTAACCTCTGGCGACTCCCGCACCACCAATGTAGAGTTCTCCTGGTACGCCGATGGGAACGGGTTGTAAATGCTGGTCAAGGATGTAAAATTGGGTGTTGGCGATGGGATGACCGATGGTAACGGGTTCATCTGGAATGAGTTTTTGTGCTGCTGACCAAATAGTTGTTTCCGTCGGCCCGTAAAGATTCCAGACTTCTTGACCTGATGATAACAACTGCTGCGCCAGTGACTTATCCAAAGCTTCGCCACCGCAGAGAATTTTTAAATCTGCTTTACCTTCCCAACCATGAGCGATAAGTAAACGCCAAGTAGCCGGGGTAGCTTGCATCACCGTGATTTGCTGCTGTTCGATGATGTCTGCTATCTGCGAGGGGTCAACCAAAGCAGTTTGTGGTGTTAAAATAACTCGCGCACCGACAATTAAAGGCAAAAAGAACTCTAAAGCCGCAATATCAAAAGCAATAGTTGTAATTGCTAACCAACGGTCTGTAGAACAGATTTTTAACTGCTGCTGCAAAGCTGTGATTAGATTAGTGAGCGATCGCTGTTCAATCATTACCCCCTTCGGTTTACCCGTAGAACCAGAGGTATAAATTACATAAGCCAAATTTTCTGCTGTAACATCACTGATGGGATTCTCAATAGATTGTAGAGCGATCGCTTGCCTATCTCCCTCCCAACAAACAACCCTCCCAAACTCCTCTCTGCGTCTCTGCGTCTCTGCGTGAACTAAAAGAACCCCCACCTGAGCATCCCCCAAAATCCACTTCACCCGCTCATCAGGGTAAGTTGGATCTAAAGGTAAATAAACCCCACCCGCCTTAAGCACCCCCAAAATCCCAATTAACATTTCCGGGGAACGTTCCAAACAAATTCCCACAGTAGTTTCCGGTTTTACCCCCAACTGCTGCAAATAATGAGCCAGTTGATTAGCCTTATTATTCAGTTCTCTATAAGTCAAACATTCCTCACCAAAAACCAACGCAACTGCATCAGGTGTTCTTTCCACCTGCGCCTCAAATAACTGATGAATGCACTGATTTGGATATGCTTGTGTAGTTTGATTCCAATCTTTTAATATTAATTGCCGTTCCTGGGGCGTTAACATTGATAGTTGTGAAAGCCTTTGCTCAGGCTCATGCACCATTGACATCAGCAAAGTTTCTAAATGTCCTAAAAGGCGCGAAATCGTTGCTGCATCAAAACAAGAGACATCATAACTAACTTTAAATAACAACTTCTGCCCAGGAATTACTGTTAATATCAGAGGATAATTTGTTTTTTCAAATCCTTGGGTATCTTCAATTTGGAGAGTCTGATCAAAATTTTTGATTACCGATTCTATCGACACTGGATAATTTTCAAATACCAGCAAACTCTCAAATAAAGATATTCCACGCGGAACTGAACTCCAGCCTTGAATATCTACCAAGGAACTATAACTATATTGTTCTCTTTCTACCTGTTGAGCTTGCAATTGTTGCAGCCAAGGTATTATTTGCATCTCTCCATCTACATCGACGCGCACAGGTAAAGTATTGATAAATAAACCAACTATCTTTTCTACCTGTGGTAATTGTGGAGGACGACCGGAAACAGTAGTACCAAATACAACATCATTCTCACCACTATAACGGCTTAACAATAACGCCCAAGCTCCTTGTACTAAAGTATTGAGCGTGAGATGATGCTGACGGACAAAGTTTTGTAATGTTTCAGTTTGTTGACTGTTGACTTTTGACTGTTGACTGAAAATTGAGGATTGGTTATTTATTCTATTCCCCAAAACTGTTGGTGTGGAAAAATCTTGAAGTTGCTTGCGCCAATAGCTTTCCGCTTGCTCTGGGTTTTGTTGCTGTAACCAGAGAATATAATTACCGTAGGGGATGGGTGATGGTAGAGTTACATCCTCACTTTGACAAAATGCTTTATATAGTGTGAAAACTTCTATTAATAAAATACCGTTACACCAACCATCCATGAGTAAATGATGGTGACTCCAGATAAATTGGTATTTATTGGCTTCTAAACGAATTACAGCACAACGCATCAGGGGAGGTTGCTGTATATCGAAACCAGAATTACAGTCGCACTCTAAAAACTCAGTTAATTTAGCTTTTTGTTTAGCAGCCTCTAAACCACACCAATCTAATTCTTGCCAAGGTAATTCTACATTGTCATACACCACTTGCAATGGTTTTTCTAACTCTGAATAGTGAAAAGCAGTTCGCAGCACTGAATGACGCTCAACTACACGCTGCCAAGCTTGACGAAAAGCGGCTTTATTTAAATTACCGCGAATCACACAACTACGCTGCTCAAAATATACGCCCGAATTGGGAGCATATAAGGTGTGAAATAACATCCCAGCTTGCATGGGAGAAAGTTCATAAATGTCGATGATGCTACTTTCCACTTTCACTACCTTTTCTTTGGCTGAAGCTTGTTTAAAAATTTGTCGAGTTGCTGCTGATTTAAACGCGCACCTGCAAAATCTGACGGTGTATAACCGCCACTATTTGGTGCTTGGCAATATTGAATTATTGCTTGTAATGTTTTAATGAATTGCTGGGCTAAATTTTCAATGGTGGTTGTGTCATGTAAATTGCGACTGTATCGCCATTGAATTTGTAACTGAGATTGTGCGATCCAAGCATTGATATTTAATACATATCGACGCTGATTTAGAGGGTGGGATGATAATCCTGTAGATTCTTTTGCTAGTCCCAGAATCCATGCTTGGGAGGTAAATAAATCTAGTTGTCCCAAGTAATTAAAACTAATAGCAGATTGGGGTAGTGCTTGTAAAGTTTGAGATATCTGTTGATTCGGATTTAAATATCGTAGCAGCCCATAACTAATACCTTTTTGCGGAATTTCTCTGAGTCTTTCCTTTACATATTTTAAGTTTTTTCCGATGTCATTTATATTTTTAAATTCTAAAAATGCTGGAAAAACTGCGGTAAACCAACCTACTGTCCGAGTGATGTTTATATTAGGAAATAAATCTTCTCGTCCATGCGTTTCTAAGTCAATCAGTACAGAATTTTGTTGTGTCCATTGACTATAGGTTATTGCTAAAGCGGTTAATAATACATCATTGATTTGTGTATGATAGGCTTTGGGTACTACTTCTAGCAAGGCGCGAGTTTGACTGATATCTAGCTTAACCTGAATTTCAGCTTCAGAGGCAATGTTATTATCACCTTTACCAATCTTATCTAAAGGTAATTGGGGTAATTGTTTAGGGAGAATTTCTAACCAAGTTTTGAATTGTGCGACAACTTGATCAGATTCGGCGTAATTAACCAAATTTTGCGCCCATTCTTGGAAAGATGTGGTTTTTGATGGTAGTTTTACAGGTGTTTGATTGGTTTTTAGCTGTTGATAGGCTATGACTAAATCTTCTAGCAAAATTCGCCAAGAAACTCCATCTACAACTAAATGATGAATGATAAATAGTAGGCGATGATTTTGATTATCTCCTAGTTTAAACAAGGCTACTTTAAATAATCTCCCCTGAGCTAAATCTAAACTAGCTTGCAGTTGAGAGGCGATTGATTCAATTTGCTGGGTTTGTTGGTTTGGTGACAATCCATTTAAATCAACAAATGTCAATATATCCTGATTATCGAAGGTGGGAATTATATCTTGCTCCCACGCAGCATCTAACGAGGAACTCGTAAAACAAGAACGCAATACATCATGATGTAATACTAGCTCCTCAATTGCCTGTTTTAAGTAATCTACCTCTAAATCTGCCGCTACTTCCAAAAGTACAGCTTGATTAAAGTAATCCCATTTGTGCAAATTTTGCTCAAATAGCCAATGTTGAATCGGCGTTAAGGGGACTATTCCCGTCGCTATTCCTTGTTCTACTTGAGTTGTCGGCGCGATTTCTATCACAGTTGCTAGTTCTGCGATGGTTTGATGCTGGAATAGTTGCTTGGGTGTTAACTTGATTCCTGCATTATTCGCCTTCACTACCATTTGAATACTTAGGATGGAATCTCCCCCACGCTCAAAGAAATTATCATGAATACCAACGCTCGCACCGAGAATTTCTGTCCAGATTTCTACTAGGGTGGCTTCTGCGGCGTTACGTGGTGCGATTTGTTCTGACTGTGGTTTGGCTGCGGGTGCGGGAAGTTGCTGTTTGTCAACTTTCCCGTTGGTTGTCAATGGTAATTGTTCCAGCCAGACAAAGGCTGAAGGTAGCATATAAGCTGGTAATTTCGTCGCTAAATATTGCCGAAAATCTGTTTTTTGCTGATTCCCGACAAGATAAGCGACTAATTGAGACGATTGGGGGTGATCTTTCCGTAGGATGACTACTGCTTCTTGTACTAAGGGGTGAGCTTTTAAAATTGCTTCAATTTCCCCCAATTCCACCCTAAATCCGCGAATTTTTACTTGATCGTCTAATCTGCCCAGGTATTCTATTGTACCGTCACTGAGGTAGCGGGCGCGATCGCCTGTTTTGTAGAGAGTGTTGACTGTTGACTGTTGACTGTTGACTGTTGACTGTTGACTAATAAATTTTTCTGCTGTTAATTCGGGGCGATTTATGTAACCTCTGGCGACTCCTGCGCCACCAATGTAGAGTTCTCCTGGTACGCCGATGGGAACGGGTTGTAAATAGTGGTCTAAAATATAAAGTTGGGTATTGGCAATAGGACGACCAATAGGTACATTACCCTGGTTCGATTTTCCTTGTGAAGCATTATAAATACAGCATCCTACAACGGTTTCTGTGGGGCCATATTCATTAATTAACTTTGTTTGGGGAAAATAACTGCGCCAAAATTCTAAATGTTGTTCGATTAGTGCTTCACCGCCAATGATGAATGCTTGGGGGTATCCGGCTGGCATTTGTTGCGGTAGAAGTTGAGACAGTATGCTTAAATGAGCAGGGGTAAGTTTAACTAAACTAAAATTGCTTGCAGAACTGAGGGCGGTTTTCAGTGCTTCGATTTCCTCGGCTTCTGGTAGCAATATTACCGCTTTCCCAACGAGCAGGGGTGTATATAAACTGGTAATTGTGGCATCAAAGCTGATGGCAGATTGTACAGGTACACCCACACCTAAATCTACTGGATAGGTTTGAATCGCCCATTGGAGATAATTGGCTAATCCTCGATGGGTAAGCATTACGCCTTTTGGTTTACCCGTCGAACCGGATGTGTAAATTATGTAAGCAAGGTTTTCACCTGTAACTATGTTGGGGGGGTTTTCTGCGGGGTTTTGAGCGATCGCTTGCCAATCTTCATCTAAACAGACTACACTGCCTTGATATTCTGGTAATGCTGTCACCGATGCAGCCATTGTTAATATAATTCTCGGTTGAGCATCCCCCAGCATATAGGCTAAACGCTCAGGGGGGAGTTTATTATCTAGGGGGATGTACGCGCCTCCAGCCTTGAGAACTGCTAGTAAGGCTATAATTAATTCTGGCGATCGCTCTAAATAAATTCCTACTAAAGACTCACAACCTACGCCTAATTTTTGTAAATGATGGGCGAGTTGATTGACTTTGCTGTTCAGTTCTTCATAGGTAACGGTTTGCTCTTGATAACAAACAGCAATACTATCAGGTGTACGCTGAACTTGCTCCTCAAATAGTTGATGTAACCACTTTTGTGGATAGTCTACCTGGGTTTGATTCCATTCCACCAGGATTTGATGTTGTTCTTGAGGGGTGAGAATGGGTATTTGGGAAATTTTCAGGTTTGGTTTCTCTACAATGGCTGCTAGTAACACCCGCAAGTGCTGAATCATCCGGGTGATAGTCTGCTGCTGAAATAAATCTGTACAATATTCCATCACCACCAGCAACCCTTGGGAACGTTCCACTATATGACAAGTTAAGTCAAATTTGGTTGCGCCAGTTTCTACCCAAGTTTGCTGAATTTCTAAGTCTGGTAGTTGTAAATCTAACTGGGAATCATTCTGCAACTGATAAGCTTCATTTTGCACCTGAAACATCACTTGCACTAAGGGATTATGGCTCAAATCCCGTTCTATTTGGAGTGCTTCTACAATTTTGGCGAAGGGAATTTCTTGATGTTCAAAGGCTTCGGCGGTGGTGGTGCGTATGCGTTCGAGGAGGGTGGTAAAGGTGGGATTTCCAGATAAATCTGTGCGTAATACTAACGTATTGACGAAAAAACCAATTAAACTTTGTATTTGTTGGCGATCGCGGTTTGCACTCGGTACTCCTAAAACAATCTCGTCTTGCTGACAATAGCGATGTAGCAACACTTTAAAAGCTGCTAACAACAACATAAACAGCGTTACACCTTGCTGTTTACTCAATTGTTTCAGGGATTCTGAGAGAGTTTTGGACAGTAAAAATGATTCTGTTTTCCCGTTAAACTTTTGTAGTGCGGTGCGTGGGTAATCTGTTGGTAGTTCTAGGGTAGGCAATTTGGCTAATTTTTGTTGCCAGTATGCCAATTGTGTTTTCATTTCTTCTCTTTGCAACCATTCTCTCTGCCACAGGGCAAAATCTGCATACTGAATTGATAATGCAGGTAAAGATGGTTGCTCACCGTTAATTAATGCACGATAACAACTTGCTAATTCCCGCAACAGGATGCCCCGTGACCATCCATCAGCGATGATATGGTGTAGTGTTAGCAGTAGGGTGGCTTGATTTGGTGCGAGGCGAATTAATTTCACCCGCATCAAGGGGGCTTGAGTTAAATCGAAGGGTTGACTGGCTTCTAATTTGGCTAAATCTTGGGCTGTTTGTGCTTGTTGTTGCGGTGGTAAGTCTTGTAAATCAATAATTGGTAGTTGTAAGTTAATATTTGCCGCAATTTTTTGATAAGGTTTACCTTCTTGGGATAAAAAGGCAGTTCTTAAACTTTCGTGGCGTTGGATAATTGTTTGTAAACTAGCTAATAAAGTCGGAATTTGCAATTTTCCTGCTAATTGCCAAGAAATTGCAATATTATAGGATGAATCGCTGGGGTTGATTTGATGCAGAAACCACAGTCTTTCTTGGGCTAAGGAAAGGGGTAATTCGGTGTTATTGTTGCGGGGTGGAATAATTTGGCTAGAATTGGCTTTTTGGCGGAGTAGTTTTTCTAGTAAGGCTCGTTTTTCAGGCGTTAGTGAGGCTAAACGGCTTTGTAACTGCTGGGGGATGTTGGGCTGGGAGGATGTCATATCAATATATGCTTACTCTTGGGGATTGCTGAGTAAGGTAGAAAGTAATGATTAGTTAGAAGCTTAAAAGTTAGTTATGTGGTTTTATTATTGCAAGTTTCTATTAATAAGTCTAGGGGGTGATTGAACGCAGAGGGGAGGTTTACGCAAAGGGGCGCGGAGGTTTTATGAGTTCGAGTATGTGGTGATGGAAGGGGCGGAGTGAGGAGCGATGTCCGACGCTAATGTAGGTGATTTGGGTTGTTTGGAGTTGTTGATACAGTTGGGTTTGATTGCTTTCGTCTAAGGCACTGGTGGCTTCGTCTAGAATGGCGTATTGGGGAGACTGTATGAGTAAGCGGGCAAATGCTAATCTTTGTTGTTCTCCAACTGATAAGACTCTTTCCCAGTCGGTGATGCTATCTAAACCGTTGAAGCGTTCTATTAAGTCTGTTAAGTTTACTTGCTGTAACACTTGCAAGAGTTCATCGTCTGATATACTGCGGTTATTTTGGGGATATAGTAGCTGTTCTCGTAAGCTGCCGAGAATCATGTAGGGACGTTGGGGTAAAAAGAGTAGGTGCGATTTTGGATAGGTAATTTTTCCACTTCCCGACTGCCACAATCCTGCTAATGCACGCAATACAGAGGTTTTACCTACGCCACTTTTACCGGTGATTAATAGGGATTCTCCAGGGGAAACAGTAAAGGATAAATCTTTGACTAAAATCTTTTGATAGTCGGGGGTGTGTAGGGTGACGTTTTGGAAACTGATGCAGGAATCTTCAACTAAGTTAATTAAATACTCCTCTCCATCACTCTGATTTTTTAGATTATTGGTAGAACCTAACCCCCTAACCCCCTTCCCTAGTAGGGAAGGGGGAATATTTAAAGCCTCTCTCCTTTCAGGGGAGAGGTACTCTAGCGAGAAGCCGCTCTGCGTCTTTGGAGAGGGGTTTTCTAGTTTCTCAATACTATTTTGCAATTCATCTAACCGAGTGACGGCTGCGGCTAAGTTACTCAATTGCTCAAATTGGCTAATAATTAAACTTAAAGCTAGTAAAATACTGCGGAAAGCTACTCCAGCTTGTGCGGATACGCCTATTTCTAGTTCTCCCGCTAAAATTCGAGGGGCTAATATAAATGTTGGTAGTAAAAATGTGATGTATTGATAACTGTTTTGAAATAAGTCTAAGCCTAATTGCCAACGAATTAAATGTGTAAAGTTGCTGACGACTCTGAGAAACCTTTGCCAGATTTCTTGAGATTCTACCGCTTGTCCTTGGTAAAATGCGATCGCTTCTGCATGATCTCGCACGCGAATCAAGCCGTAGCGTAAATCAGCTTCTCGTTTGAGTTGTTCAAAGTTAATTCCGACTAAAGTCTTACCAAAAACTATTGTGGTGAATACTGTGCCAACTACAGCATAAATGATTAAAAACACCATTAATGTAGGTGCAATGCGCCACAGGACTCCAGAGAAGGCAATCAGTTGTAAAATTGAGTCTAATAGGACTATGGCAAAATAAAGCGATTGTTGGCTAAAATTTTGAATATCTTCGGCAATGCGTTGATCTGGGTTATCAATATCCGATGTTGTCGTCAGGTGGTAAAAGTTGCGTTGATGCAGATATTGATTAAGAAAATATGTAGTTAACCACTGTCGCCAAGATAAACTTAATTGGGCTTGCAAATAGGTTTTCAGGGCGAGAATTGGTACACCGATGAGTAAAATTCCCAGGAAAATTACCACCGCTTGGATAAATCGGTTGCTATCTACTGCGGCTAGAGATGATTCTAGTTCACCGAGAAACAGGCTTAAGACAACGGTGACTACTGTACCGATGAGTGAGAGACATAGTAACAGAAAAAGGAGTGCGATCGCTTGCCACTTTTTTTCTGAAAGCCAATAAAGTTTACCGATGCGCCAAAACTGCTTGAACATTGGACTAAAATACATCTGCGGGATCAGCAGAACGGAGTTTACTAGAAGCGATCGCAGCTGAAACTAAACACATAATTAATGTCAGAATAAATACCATAATCGCCAAATCAGGTGTCATCGCCAATTCCAAGCGCGTCAAATCTGCGAGAAAACTATACATTCCCACAGAGATAAAAAAGCCTGGGATAAAACCTAATACTGTCAGCATGGCTGCTTCTTGGAAAATTACCAATAAAAGATAAATATCAGAATAACCCATTGCTTTAAGGGTAGCGTATTCAGCCAAATGATCTCTCACATCGGCATATAAAACTTGATAAACAATTACCACCCCAATAATAAACCCCATAACTGCGCCAAAACTAAAAATTAATCCAGCCGGGTTTTCTTGTTGATATTTCAATTCTTTAGCAATTAACTCTTCATGAGTATAGACACTAATACCAGGTACATTTTTTTCAATACCAGCCTTTACTGCTTCTGGATTAACACCAGGGTTTAAGGTAACTATACCAATGCTGACTCTATTTAAAATTTCTTTACCAAATATTTCTGCATAATTAGCCTCACTGGTAATCACATTACCTGTACCCAGAAAAAATGAGTTCCCCAAATTAAATAATCCAACGATATCAGCCTTACGCCGATTAATTAGAACTGTCAGTTGATTATTTTTATTACTACTAAAATCTTGGACGACAGTTCCCAACTCTTGTTTAGCGAACCGATCAAATATAAAACTATCAGGTACACTGATTTTATGGAGTTGAACATTCACTTCAGGAATATCAAAGACTTTTCTGTTAGGGTTAAAAGCAATCACCCGTGCTTCATAAGATTGATATTCTTGTTTATAAGCCCACGCAACACCAGAATTAATATAGAGAGGAATAGTATCAGCAACACCTGCAATTCCCGCCGCTTGATATAGTCGCAAACGGTCAAATTCAATTGAACCTAAAAATCTAGTATCTGGATGTACTAAAAATAAATCTCCTTTGAGACTTTCCGGTAAAGCCGTAGCCCCACTAGTAAATAATTGCCTAAAACCCAATTGCATGAAAATTAATATATTGGCAAATGCAATTCCTCCCATCGCCACTAAAAGACGAGTTTTTTGATGTGATAACTGCGACCAAGCCAGTGAACGCTGAAATTGTGCTTTTTTGAAAATATATTTTAACATTAACAATTCTAAATAGACGCAACAGAAAACTTTAAGCACCTTTTAGCTTTTAAAACTCCCACAAACTACCGCCCAATATCAATCTTTACCCGTACCAACATATAAGTTAAAGCAGCAATTTTAGAATTATACTTAGGGTCAATCCGCACCTTAACAGCAATCACCCGTGAATTATCGTCAGTTGTAGGGCCTCTTGTATTAGCAGCATTTTGCAGAGTTCTTTTACCAATTTGTAAAGCAATTTGTTCAACAGTACCTTTAATTTCACCACTAAAACCACCATACTCGCTGCTAATAATTGCTTTTTGTCCGAGACGCACCTTATCAATATCAGTTTCCGCTACTTCAGCCACAGCAAACATTCGGTTAGTTTGAGCAATTTCGACAATCCCTTGATTAGTGTTGACTTGCTCACCAATACGAGTATTTATTTTTAATATTTGACCAGCAGAAGGAGCGCGGACTTTGGCATTTTCTAATTGAGCTTTTTTTTGAATGACAGCAATTTTAGCTTTCTCTAAATGCACTTTCGCAATTCTGACATCTACGGGACGAATTTCTTTTAATTGTGCTAATGTCGCCTCTTCTTGAGTAATTTGTGCTTGTAAAGTCGTGATAGTTTTCTCTAATTCTGCTTGGCGTTCCATCAAGGTAGCTTCAGCCGTAGCTAATTCTCTTTTAGCTGTGTCTGCATCTGCAATAGAAATAGCACCTTCAGTAGATAAATCTTGGCGACGTTGATAAGTTAATTGTGCTTCTTGTAGTGTTGCTTCTGCACTATTTATAGCAGCTTGCTTTTGGATAGTTTCTGCTTTCAACTGCGCTTCTAAACGAGCAATAGTAGCTCTTTGTGCGGCAATTTCAGCTTGTTTAGCTTCACCTTGCTGCACCTTTAAAAGTTCCGCCTCATGCAAACGCACATTAGCCTCAGCATCGCGTAAATCTGCTTCTAATTGATCAATTCCTTGTAAAATTGCTATAACTTGGTTTGTTCTAACAAAATCCCCTTCCTTCACCAAAATTTGGTTAACTCGACTATCTTGAGCATTAGGCACAGAAAGCTTAATTACTTCCCCTTCTGGTTCAATTTGTCCCAGTGCAATTACAGCAGTCACAGGTGCAGGTTCGACGGCAATTTGAGCAGTAGAATTAATATTTGCCTGTGATGTTGTACAAGCTGTAGATAGACTTAATAAGCCCAAAATAATCGTTAAGTTACACCATTTTTTCATGAACTTAAAACCTAACCAAAACACCCCTACACCCTTACACCAACCATTGATTTTTTATTTTCCTGCAACAGCTTTAATTGACTAACAAATGGTAGACTTGCCATCACTAAATCGTAATCTTGCACAAAATCAATTAAACAAGCAACTTCATCAACACCAGCCGCTTGAATTTGTTCCAGAAACGGAAGACAACTTGCAGGAGTGCCAATGAGCGATCGCCCTTTCATAAATCCTTCCACGCCAAATTGCAGTAAACTATCAATATCATCTTCCGAGAAGTTTTTGATACTGACATTTAACCCCATACCCTTAGCCAGATTTTCCAGCAAGTCGTAGTGAGTTTTCAGATAATTGCAGAAAGGCTGTGTAACTTTTGCTTTCACATCATTGATATCATCCCCTAAAAAGGTATGAATCATCAACGCCACTTTCCCCGATTGGGGGTCGTGTCCATGTTTGGCTAAAGATTTTCGATAAAGTTGAATTTTTGGAACAATATCATTAAGAGTACCACCTAATAAGGAAGTCAAAATATGAGTTCCTAATTTTCCTGCTTCCACAAAGGTTTCTGAAGATTGACAAGTCATCCAGACGGGTAGTTCATTTTGTACAGGACGAGGCAGTGTTTTTACTGTGAAAGTTTTCCCAGTCGCATCTTGACGTTCAATAGCTTCACCCCGCCACAGCTTCCGCATCACCTCCAAATCACGCCACATCACGGCTTTGCGGTGAGCATGGGGTTCACGAGCTAAAACAAAATCATCTACAGTCCAACCAGAAGCAAAGGCGATCGCTACCCGACCATGTGATAAATTATCCACCACAGCCCACTCTTCCGTAGCCCGTACAGGGTCATGTAAAGGTAAAACAAAACTCCCAGCCCGTAGCTGTACCCTTTCAGTAATCATCGCCAAAGCCGCACTTGTCAGAGTTGGATTAGGGTACAGACCACCAAAAGAGTGAAAATGTCGCTCTGGAGTCCAAACAGCCGTAAAACCGTTAGTATCAGCAAACTTAGCACTCTCTATCAAAAGCTGATATTGATTTAGACGAGCAACAGAACCATCACCATCAAAATAAAACAGACTAAAATCCATACTTTTAATTAACCACTTATTGTTTTTTCTCACGCATTCGACGAAGTCGTTCTCGAAGAGTAGGCGCAAAGGCGCAAAGGGAATATGAAACATTCCTCCTTGCGTACCTCTGCGCTTACCTCCGCGCCCCTCTGCGTTTAAACTCTCACTTAAACAACAGTAAACACCTCAGAACTCAGACTACTAGATTGAACAAACTTCAACACAGCCAGAGCCTCATCACCAATCTGAATCAGCGTATCCAAACCACTTTGACTGAAAGTTAGTTGCTCAAAAGTGATACCACCACTCAAACCAACCTTTTGACCCAAGCTGACTTGGAAATTGTTGATAGTGTCAACACCAGCACCTTGAGCCACAACCACAGTATCTTGACCACCATTCAAGAAGATGATGTCATTACCAAGACCACCATTAATCAAGTCATCACCAGAGCCACTGTAGATAATGTCATCACCAGTATCGCCCAGTAAAGTATCTTGACCACCACTACCATAGAGGAGATCATTACCGTCACCCCCATCTAATAGATTGTCGCCAGCACCACCAGTTAAGTAGTCATTACCAGCAGCACCAAGCAAGGTATCTGTACCACCACCACCAAACAGCGCGTCATTACCCTCGCCACCATCTAAGAGGTCGTCACCAGCACCGCCAAATAGCTTGTCATCACCGCCTCTAGCATAGAGTGTGTCATTACCAGCGTTACCAAACAGGCTCTCTTCCTCATAAGTCCCAATCAGGGTGTCATCACCTGAAGTCCCAACGGGGTTAGTCGGTTGCTCTGGAGTTAGATTAAAACTAACTGTGTACTCACCATTTTCAATTCCGAAATCAGCGAATAGCCAACCAGAACCACTACCAACCATATTTGGATCATAGTAGTCATTACCAATCTGACTGATGCCAACATAGTAAGTACCAGTTGTTTCGGCGGTGAACTCTAAGTAAGGGTCATTAAAGGCTGAGAACACCTCATATGGTGCGGCTTGAAAGTCATCAAAATCGGTCTTCGCCAGTTCATTACCTTCTGCATCAAAGATTCGCAACTGTGCGTACAGTAACTTAGAATCAATTTCTGCCGCATCAACGTTAATTGAGAGCTTCTCCCCTACCTTGAGATTGACTTTGTATAGGTCTACATCCTCAGTCCCGTCAACCTGAATGCTTTCCTCACCTTCCCCGACGGTATATTCAGCGATTTCGCCATCAAAGGTGACTGTGGTGTTAGTTGTAGTCAACCCAGTGGCGATCGCAGTTGCTAGAGTATCATTAGATTCTTCTAAGGAACTAGGAGCTAGTTCTGGTGAATCCACGAGTGTCAATGTACCGCTATTAGCTAGGGGGTTAATTTGATAACCATCACCAGCTAAGAGAGTTACAGTAGCCGTTTCGACACCTTCAGCGATATTATCGTTGGCGATCGCTACACTTAAACTCGCAGTCTTTTCGGTAATCTTCAGAGTGAAGGTATTATCTGCGGCTGAATATCCCAGTAATTCCCCTCCCTCTACCACCAAGCTATCTGTGACAAAGTTTTCAGCAATATCAGTCACGCTGACGGTGACAATCACCCCTGCAACTGGTGGGGTAGCACTCAAGCTAAAATTCAGCTTGGCTACCGTTCCTTCCGTCTCAATCAACACCTGTGGTTCAGTGCTGAGACTAACCTGAATCTCCGACTCAGGAGTATCTTTAATCGTAATGACAGCCGAACTCTGTTCTGGATTGACAGTGTAACCAACTCCAGGCTTGACCTCAAAATTAAATTCCTCAATCCCTTCAACAATGTCGGTACTGTTAAATACAGGTAAGGTAATAGTTGCAGTTTGAGCCAACAACTTAAAATAGAAGCCACTAACTGCACCATCGGCGATCGGTACACCACCAGTAAACTGTGCTTGGAAGATGCTAAACTCATTCAAGGCATCTTGAGCGTTGCCACTGATGTAAACTTGTACACCTTCTGCTGGAGGTGGTTCACTCAGAGAAAGAGTGATTGTGAAAGAAGTTTCCTCAGACTCAATTAATTCTGTGGTGCTAAACGCCAAACTGACTTCTGGAGTCACCGAGGGAGCAGGAACTTGCTCTAGGGTATCGTAGAAGGTGACAGTAGAACTGCTAGCAGCCGGATTGACTTGGTAGCCAAGGCTTTCCACAATAGTAAATGTAGCCGTTTCTGCCCCGTCAGTTTCCGCTTCCTCTCGATTTGTGGGATTGAGGGTAATCGTAGCAAAAGATTCTGTCAGCCTGAACCTAAAGCCAATAGCCTCACCAGCTTCGTTGTAAACAGCATCCAGAAATTCCCCACCACGACTAAAGGGTTTACCGTTGAGATTCCCCCCATAAGCGACTGAATAATCTTCTTCCACACCACCAAAGTAATCTGTCAGAACAATATTACTGGTAATAAAAACATCAATCCCCTCTTCGGGAACTTCACCACCAGCAACCAAGACAATATTTAGTGCAGAACCCGCATCTTCCCCAGATGTTTCCACCAAAGCCGGGGCTAAAATTTGAAAATCGCGGTTCTCGAAATCATTATTGTAAGTTCCGGCGATCGTTTGCAGGAAGATGGTAGGGCCTTCGCCATTACCTGGGGGAATTTCCGTCGCTCCAGCTACAAAGCCATTGGGGTTGTTGAGACTGATGTTGAGGGTATACTCACCAGTACCATACTCATCTGGGTCAGTGCTGCTATAACCATTACCACTAGCAGGTTTGTTGGGGTCATACTCACTGTTGTTATACAGAGTCACGCCCACATAGTAAACACCGTCACTAGGGGCAGTAAATTCAATGTAGGACTGGAAACCAGAGTCAAAAACTTCATTTGGGGCTGCACCATCATCATTCGATGCTAATTCTGTACCACTGACATCGAACAGACGCAACCAAGTATCTACCTTTCTCCCATCTGCAAATTGATTGGAGTCAGTATCAATTTTGATAGTGTCACCAGCTTTCAGTTCAACTTTGTAGAAGTCTACATCTTCGGAAGCATCTACATAAACTAAACCGTTTTCAGTGACGTAGCTATTATCAAAATCAAAATCCAGGGTGCTATTGATAGTAAAGAAAGGCGCAGCTGCACTCAACCTTGTATCAAAAGCTGTGTCAATTGTGTCGTTGGGTTCACTAACTTCACTCAAAGGAGGTGCTAATTCAGGTACATCAACAATCGTAAAATTACCAGAATTTGCAGCCTGATTCACCTGATATCCTGCACCTGGTAACAGGCTAAACACTGCCGTCTCAACAGATTCAGCCACACCATCCGCCTGCACAGGTAGCTGAATTGTTGCCGACTTAGCAGTAATTTTTAAGTCAAATCCATCACTGCGGATAGCGACAATTTCCCCTCCCTCAACTTGGATAGCATCAAGGTTAAACTCGTTCAGGTTGGGAGCATTTACCGATACAGTCACACCTGCGGCTGGTGGCGTAGCACTGAGATTAAAAGTATGTAGTGATACAGTGCTTTCCGACTCAATCAGCAATTGTGGAGAGGTGGTGAGACTGACTTGAATTTGGGAGGTTGCATCATCTACTACTGTGATAGTAGCTCCTGATGCAGTTTCATTAATCGTATAACCGGGGGCTGATTGCAAATTGAAAGTCAATTCTTCAATACCTTCAACGGCATCATCAGCAAAGGCTGACAGAGTAATACTAGCGGTTTGCTCAGTGATTTTAAAGTAAAAACCGTTGGCAGCAAAATTAGGTGCAGGGAAAACGCCCCCCTCAACTTGAGCATTGTAAACATCGAATTCCGATATATCCCGTCCTGCGGGGTCGCCTTCGCCACCAGTTTGAGTATTACTCTTAACATAAACGAGTACACCTCCGGCTGGTGGTGGTTCACTGAGGGTAAAGTTGAGTGTAGTGGTATTACCTTCAGCTTCGCTAATAGTGGCATTTTCCACACTCAGGCTGATTTCCGGTGTCACACTAGGAGTAGGTACTTCCTCAAGGCTGGCGTAGAAGGTGACTTCTGACGAACTATCACCAATGCTGTAGTCATCGCCAGCTTCCAGTGTGAAAGTTGCTGTTTGCGTCCCAGCACCGTTATCTTTGACAGCAAGATTGATTAACGCATTTGCTTGAGTTAGTTTAAATTTAAATCCAGTAGCTTCCCCATCTGCGTTGAAGACTGCACCGACAAATTCACCCCCAGGAGAAAATGGTTCAAGTCCCAGATTACTGAAGTTATCACGGAAAGCAATATCACTATTCACCGTGACAATTAATCCTTCTGCGGGGACTTCGCCATCAACACTAAACACAAAAGTTAGCAGAGAAGTACCATCTTCTAGGGATTTGACAATTGCTGATGCGACTAAATTATCTTGAGAGTCAAAAGCACCAGCGATCGCATTGAAGTTTACTAAACTTGTCATAATAGGGTTTTCCGATTCATGAAATGTTCACTCAACAAGTGTTCCGGATCGGTTTTCGAGAAATACTTTGCGTAACTCTGCGTCCCTCTAAAATTAATTAAGGCATTGCTGAATTGAGGTATGAAAATCAACTCACACTTTCATTCAGCAATACCGAAACGGTGAATGGTCAATAACTAACCATTCACCACAAAATCATTAGACCGTTGTAAAAGCTGAAGAACTCAAATCACTAGATTGAACAAACTTCAACACAGCCAGAGTTTCATCACCGACTTTCACCAACGTATCCAAACCGCTTTGAGTTAAAGCTAGTTGCTCAAAGGCGAGTCCACCACTCAAACCAACCTTTTGACCCAAGCTGACTTGGAAATTGTTGATAGTGTCAATACCAGCACCTTGAGCCACAACGACGGTATCTTGTCCACCATTCAAGAAAATGAGGTCATTACCCAGACCACCGTTAATCAAGTCGTTACCAGCACCACTGTAGATAATGTCATTGCCAGCACCACCCAGTAAGGTGTCATTGCCACCATTACCATAGAGGATATCGTTACCATCACCCCCATTTAAGATGTTATCGCCAGCACCGCCTGTGAGGTAGTCATTGCCAGCACCACCCAATAAGGTATCTGTACCAGCACCACCAAACAATGCGTCGTTACCTTCGCCACCATCTAAGTAGTCATCGCCAGCACCACCAAATAAGTAGTCATTACCCAGACCGCCAAAGATGCGGTCATTACCAGCATTACCAAACAAACTGTTGTTGCTGTCAGTACCAACCACAATATCGTCACCAGCACCACCAACAGGATTGGTTGGGGTATCACTGATACTCAGAGCGATACTACCAGCATCGGGGCTAACTTGATACTGTTCTCCATCCACCAAATTGAAGGTGAAACTTTCAATACCTTCATTCGCACCATCATCAAACACCTTGAGACTGAGAGATGCTGTAGGTTCAGTTAAAGTAACGAAGAAACCACCACCAGTGCCATCTGGGGTTGGGAAGCCAGCAATACCTTCCAATGTGACAGCAGGTGTGCCATCTTCATTAAAGATGACAAACTCACCTAATGCTGCTCTGGTGGG
>NZ_JACJQL010000006.1 GCF_014696625.1 Nostoc parmelioides FACHB-3921 | reverse complement strand
TGTGCTGTCGAGGGTTTGCTGATTTCTCTGATTGTTCGATACCTAGTGAGTAGATGATACTTTTTATCAATCCACTCTTTTGCCATTTTGTCAATGCGTAAGTCCTAATAATAATTATGATGTTAGTAAAGATAATCATTTTTGAGATAATTATTTATTAAGGTAGTAGATTTAATTGTACATACGCCATCTAAAGATATATTTCATCAATCTGTTCGCACTGCTTTAGAAAAAGATGCTTGGACTATTACTCACGATCCACTACACCTTAAAGTCGATGATATCGAATTTTTTATAGACTTAGGAGCAGAAAGACTATTAGCAGCACAAAAAGAAGGACAAAGAATAGCTGTAGAAATTAAATCTTTTGTTGGTGCATCTGAAGTAACTGAGTTTCATTTGGCTTTAGGTCAAACTCTCAATTATCGTTTAGCCTTAAAGAAAGAAGATCCAGAACGCATTTTATATTTAGCTATTAGCCAAGATACATACCAAGATTTTTTCTCTCGTCAATTTATTCAAGACTCGTTAAAAGAATATCAAATAAAACTGCTGATATTTACTTTTATAACTAAGGAGATTGTTTTATGGAAAGAATAAAATATTCTCAAATTATTCAAGATGTTCTCAGCAATCATTCCGCTAATGATTTGGATAAAAATACAGAAATTCAACTTTTATTTGACACAGAGCGCCATCATTATCAAGTTTTAAATATTGGTTGGAAAGAACAAAAAAGAACTTATGGTGTCATTATTCATGTTGATATTAAAAATGAGAAAATTTGGATACAAAGAGATGGTACAGAAATCGGTATTGCTAATGAATTAGTTGCTGTTGGTGTACCAAAAGAAGATATTGTATTAGGATTTCACGCGCCTTATAAACGTCAATTTACAGATTTTGCTGTTGGATAAACCTTTAATTAACTACATCAGGGATGATGCAGCTAAATCTAAATAAAATTTGAAAATATCAACCTTTGCCCTAATTACCCCTATCCGGTAAACTCAGAAATGCTGCGTTCTTCCTCATCATGTCCGACCCCCAAACCGTTAGTAATGCTGTAGCTAAACTCTACGATACTTATCCCTTCCCGCCAGAACCGATACTAGATGAACCACCTCCTGGTTACAACTGGCGCTGGAATTGGTTAGCGGCTTACAGCTTCTGCACAGGACAAAAACCAACAAAGCAAGATATCCGGATATTAGATGCTGGGTGCGGTTCAGGTGTGGGGACAGAATATTTAGTACATCTCAACCCCCAAGCGCAAGTAATCGGAATTGATTTAAGTGCTGGTACTTTAGCTGTAGCCAAAGAACGTTGTCAGCGTTCTGGTGCAAACCGCGTGGAGTTTCATCACCTGAGTTTGTACGATGTGGAACAGTTACCGGGTGAGTTTGATTTAATTAACTGCGTGGGTGTTTTACATCACCTACCAGATCCCATTCGTGGTATTCAAGCTTTGGCGAAAAAGTTAGCACCTGGTGGCTTAATGCACATTTTTGTGTATGGGGAATTGGGACGCTGGGAAATTCAACTCATGCAAAAAGCGATCGCTCTCCTGCAAAATGAAAAACGAGGCGATTACCGCGATGGTGTGCAAGTCGGACGAAAAATATTTGCTTCTCTACCAGAGAATAACCGTCTTGTCAAGCGAGAAAAAGAACGTTGGGCAATGGAAAACCAACGGGATGAATGCTTTGCTGATATGTACGTTCATCCCCAAGAAGTGGACTACAACATTGATACATTGTTTGAATTGATTGATGCTTCAGGCTTAGAGTTTATCGGCTTTTCAAATCCAAGTTTTTGGAATTTAGACAGGTTGTTGGGGAAAGCGCCAGAGTTAATAGAACGAGCTGAAGAATTGAGCGATCGCCAACGTTATCGTTTAATAGAATTACTAGACCCAGAAGTTACCCATTACGAATTTTTCCTTGCTCGTCCCCCTATCAACAAAGCTGACTGGTCGAATGATCAAGCTTTACAGCAAGCAATTCCCGAATTAAATCCTTGTATTGATGGATTTCCTAGTCAATGTATATTTAATCACGATTACCAAATTGTGAACTTGTCAGCACTAGAGTTTGAGTTTTTACAAAAATGTGATGGCAATTCTACCGTAGCTGAGATTTTGGTAAGTGTGCAGTTAAGCTTAGATGAGGTTAGAAGCTTAATTAAGCAACAGCTGATTATGGTGACACCGACTTAAAATCATAATCACCAAACAAAACTTAAAATGTGTAGTGACATACACATCTTTGCGCTACTTTGCGTTTTCCTCAGCGCCCCTCTGCGTTTAAAAACATTAATTCCATACCTAAACTTAACCAGGAATCCCTATAAGCAAAGGGACACATCCCATGACAGGCGATCGCCCACAACCCGTTTTTTCAAATCTCATGTAAAGTAGAAGTGTGTGTAGCCGTTGCCCGTCATACTGGGGATGACAAACTCTACAAGTCCAGGTTTTGGAAAACTTAGCAGTGGTGTGATCCGCCTCAAGCACTAGCTGATTTGATAAAACCTAACTCCATCACAACATCAAGGCACTCGCTAGACACCTGAAAACAATATTGGAGGATAGTTATTCACCAAAATCAGTTAAAAACTTGCGATTTCTCAGGCAGGGATTAGAGATTGGGGAATAAGAGCTAGAAACTAGACTCGATAGAGAAATTACTCTCTAACTAGTATCTATGTAATTAACCATACAACAGGATCGAGAAACATTTCCTGGTCTGTCCCCTCGTATATACTTTATCCTTTGGGTAAATTTTTCCCTATCCGTATCTCCCTGACAAGAAGTTAATTGTTTTTTTCTAAAGTATTGTTACCGGATCGTGATATGATTCAGCTGACTGAATGTGCAGTCATAATAAGTTAGCTGTACTGGTTTCAAGTCCCGTGAGCTTGTCAGAAGAACCAATCGCACCCACCCCGACAACACGACAAGATACTCAACCTGGTTTTGAGGACGCAGAACCAGCAAACTCTTCTATGCAGGAGTTTTATCAACTCTATCAAGAGTTGGTGTTAATCACTCTTGTCTTAACAGGGGTTGTATTTATCTCTGTCTGGATCTTTTATTCCTTAAACATTGCCCTGAATTATTTATTAGGGGCGTGTACAGGTGTGGTTTACTTGAGGATGTTGGCAAAAGATGTTGAGCGTTTAGGTAGAGAAAAACAGTCGCTGAGTAAAACTCGGTTGGCCTTATTAATAGCGCTGATTTTGCTGGCATCGCGGTGGAATCAATTGCAAATAATGCCCATCTTTTTGGGATTTCTCACCTACAAAGCAACGCTCATCATCTATGTAGTTAGGGTGGCTTTTATCTCTGACTCGCCAAAGCTCCGGCAACCTTAAAAGGCTCCTCTTCTCCAGGTAATATTGGAGAAGCAATTGAAATGGAAGGAAAATGTTGAATTTTCTGAACTTTTACTCTGTTCCACTTGCCGAATTGGAAGTGGGAAAACATCTGTACTGGCAAATAGGCAACTTAAAACTGCACGGTCAGGTGTTTCTCACCTCTTGGTTTGTTATTGGCGTGCTAGTACTAGCTTCTGTGGCTGCAAGCAGTAACGTTAAACGGATTCCTAGTGGCATACAGAACCTACTGGAGTATGCCCTGGAATTCATTCGGGATTTGGCTAAAAACCAGATTGGCGAAAAAGAATATCGCCCCTGGGTGCCTTTCGTTGGCACTTTGTTTTTGTTCATTTTTGTGTCAAATTGGTCAGGAGCCTTAGTTCCCTTCAAGCTGATTCATTTGCCTGAAGGAGAATTAACAGCACCGACAAGTGACATCAATACAACTGTTGCATTAGCTTTGTTGACATCTTTAGCGTATTTTTACGCTGGATTCAGCAAAAAAGGACTGGGGTATTTTGGTAACTACGTGCAACCTGTATCTTTCATGTTGCCATTCAAGATTATTGAAGACTTCACTAAGCCCCTTTCCCTGAGTTTCCGTTTATTCGGTAACATCTTAGCTGATGAACTTGTAGTCGGCGTACTGGTATTACTAGTGCCTTTATTTGTACCTCTGCCAGTAATGGCTTTGGGACTATTTACTAGCGCTATCCAGGCACTAATTTTTGCTACTTTGGCTGCGGCTTACATCGGTGAAGCGATGGAAGATCATCATGGCGAAGAGCATGAGGAACATCATTAGTCATTAGTCATTAGTTATTTAGTAAATAACAACTGACAATTGACCACTGACCCTTCGGGTTCGCCAGTTGCTCATGCGGGAAACCCCCAAGACCGCACTGGCTCACAACTGACCACTAACAAAACCATTCGTTTCATTAAAGTAAGGAAAGAATATCATGGATCCATTAGTTTCTGCTGCTTCCGTTTTAGCTGCTGCTCTAGCTGTTGGTTTGGCTGCAATCGGCCCTGGTATTGGTCAAGGTAATGCAGCAGGACAAGCTGTAGAAGGTATTGCCCGTCAGCCCGAAGCAGAAGGTAAAATTCGCGGTACATTACTACTCAGTTTGGCGTTCATGGAAGCGCTAACCATCTACGGTCTAGTAGTTGCTCTAGTATTGTTGTTTGCTAACCCCTTCGCATAATCAGTACTGAGTACTGGGTACTGAGTGCTGAGTGCTGAGTGAAAATAGTTAGGAGTTAAGGGTTTAAGCCTTTAACCCATAACTTATAACTCACAACTCACAACTCAGAACTCAGGACTAACATAGTAGATAGGAACAAGCAAACATGACACATTGGATCACCTTATTGGCGGTGGAAGAGGTTGCCAAGGAAGGCGGGCTATTTGATTTAGATGCTACCTTGCCCTTGATGGCAATCCAGTTTCTCTTGTTAGCTCTGGTATTGAATGCCACTCTCTACAAGCCATTGGGTAAAGCTATTGATGGACGAAATGAATATGTTCGTAACAATCAATTAGAAGCCCAAGAGCGTTTGTCCAAAGCGGAGAAATTAGCAGAGGCTTACGAACAAGAGTTAGCAGGAGCTAGACGGCAAGCACAAACAATTATTGCTGAAGCTCAAGCCGAAGCCCAAAAAATTGCTGCCGAAAAAGTAGCAGCAGCTCAAAAAGAAGCTCAGGCACAAAGAGAACAAGCGGCCGGTGAAATTGAGCAGCAAAAACAGCAGGCTCTGGCTTCTTTAGAGCAACAAGTAGATGCCCTAAGTCGCCAAATCCTAGAAAAACTTTTGGGAGCCGATCTAGTAAAGCAGCGCTAACTCAATAAATTTAGTCATTAGTCATTGGTCATTAGTCATTAGTCAAAAGAGAGAATGACGAAGGGCGAATGACGCAAACCTTTGGCAGCGCAGTTGTGGATGAAAAATCATGGGGACTTTTTTACTGTTGATGGCGGAAGCCAGCGCCGTTGGAGGTGAATTGGCAGAAGGTGCGGCGGAAGGTGGTTTTGGTTTAAATACCAATATTCTCGACACCAACCTGATTAACCTGGCCATTATTATTACTGTGCTGTTTGTCTTTGGACGGAAGGTTCTGGGTAATACCCTGAAAACTCGCCGCGAAAACATTGAAACAGCAATTAAGAATGCAGAACAACGTGCCGCAGATGCAGCCAAGCAACTGAAAGAGGCGCAACAAAAACTAGAGCAAGCACAAGCAGAAGCTGAGAGAATCAAAAAATCAGCCCAAGACAATGCTCAAACCGCAGGTCAAGCCATCCTCGCCCAAGCTGCTGTAGATATTGAACGCTTACAAGAAGCAGGGGCAGCAGACTTGAATGCAGAACTAGATAGAGCGATCGCTCAGTTGCGGCAGCGAGTAGTTGCTTTGGCATTGCAAAAGGTCGAATCAGAACTGCAAGGTGGCATTAGTGAAGATGCTCAAAAAACTCTAATTGACCGTAGCATCGCACAATTGGGAGGCGGAGTATGACAAGTAAAGTAGCAAATACTGAGGTAGCTCAACCTTACGCTCAGGCACTGTTGTCAATCGCCAAATCGAAAAGCTTGACGGAAGAGTTCGGCACAGATGCGCGTACTTTGCTGAACCTGCTGGCAGAGAATCAGCAGCTACGCAACTTTATCGATAACCCATTTATTGCAGCTGAGAACAAAAAAGCTCTCATCAAACAAATATTGAGTGAAGCTAGCCCTTACCTACGTAACTTCTTACTGTTGTTGGTAGATAAACGACGCATTTTCTTCTTGGAAGAGATTTTACAGCAGTATTTGGCTCTCTTACGGCAACTAAATCAAACCGTATTAGCGGAAGTCACTTCTGCTGTGGCTTTAACAGAAGATCAACAGCAAGCAGTTAAAGAAAAGGTATTGGCACTCACCAAAGCTCGTCAAGTGGAACTGGCAACCAAGGTAGACAGTGACCTGATTGGTGGTGTGATCATTAAAGTAGGCTCTCAGGTAATTGACTCTAGTATCCGGGGTCAATTGCGTCGCCTCTCCTTGCGCTTAAGCAATAGCTAGAAAGTTCAGAGGTTAAAGTTAGCGGTTTCACATTAGGCACTTGACAATTAAAATTGTTTGTGATTTGTGGTTAACTCTTAACACCTCAAACTAAATGCAGACGCGAGAAATAATATCGCGTCTATTAAATATCTTCCGTCTCGCAAGAAAAAAAGATACACACATGAGCATTTCAATTAGACCTGACGAAATCAGCAGTATTATTCAGCAGCAAATCGAGCAATACGACCAAGAAGTCAAAGTTGCTAACGTCGGTACTGTACTACAAGTAGGTGACGGTATCGCCCGGATCTATGGTCTAGAAAAGGCTATGGCTGGGGAACTTTTGGAATTTGAAGACGGCACAGTTGGTATCGCCCAAAACTTAGAAGAAGATAACGTTGGTGCGGTACTGATGGGTGAAGGCCGGGAAATTCAAGAAGGTAGCACCGTTACCGCTACTGGCAGAATTGCTCAAATTGGTGTCGGTGAAGCCTTAATTGGTCGTGTGGTTGATGCTTTGGGTCGTGCTATTGACGGTAAAGGCGACATCAAAGCCAGCGAAAGCCGCTTGATTGAATCACCAGCCCCCGGTATTATTGCTCGTCGTTCCGTACACGAACCGATGCAAACCGGTATCACCGCGATTGACTCCATGATTCCCATCGGCCGTGGTCAACGGGAATTAATCATTGGTGACCGTCAAACAGGTAAAACTGCGATCGCTATCGACACCATCATTAACCAAAAAGGTGAAGATGTAGTTTGCGTTTACGTTGCCATTGGTCAAAAAGCTTCCACCGTTGCTAACGTAGTCCAAACCCTGCAAGAAAAAGGTGCAATGGATTACACAGTAGTAGTTGCTGCTGGTGCCAGTGAACCTGCTACCCTACAATTCTTGGCTCCCTACACAGGCGCTACTATTGCTGAGTACTTCATGTACAAAGGCAAAGCTACCTTAGTAATTTACGACGATTTATCGAAGCAAGCACAAGCTTATCGCCAAATGTCCTTGCTGTTACGTCGTCCACCAGGACGGGAAGCTTACCCCGGAGACGTATTCTACATTCACTCTCGTTTGTTGGAAAGAGCAGCTAAACTCAGCGATGAATTGGGTAAAGGTAGCATGACCGCGCTACCAATCATCGAAACCCAAGCTGGTGACGTTTCTGCTTACATTCCTACCAACGTAATTTCTATTACAGACGGTCAGATATTCTTATCTTCTGACTTATTTAACGCTGGTATTCGTCCGGCTGTAAACCCTGGTATCTCCGTATCCCGTGTGGGTTCTGCGGCACAAACCAAGGCGATGAAAAAAGTTGCTGGTAAAATCAAACTCGAACTAGCACAGTTTGACGACCTCCAAGCTTTCGCGCAATTTGCTTCCGACTTAGATAAAGCTACTCAAGACCAATTGGCAAGAGGTCAACGCCTACGGGAACTCCTCAAACAGTCCCAAAATCAGCCCCTATCCGTAGCTGAACAAGTAGCCATTTTGTACGCAGGTATCAACGGTTACTTAGATGATATCCCTGTTGATAAAGTCACCACCTTCACCAAAGGCTTGAGAGATTACTTGAAGTCTGGCGTTAACCCCTACTTCCAAGACGTACAATCCAAGAAAACACTGGGTGATGATGAAGAAAAAGCATTGAAGGCAGCTTTAGACGACTACAAAAAAACCTTCAAAGCTACAGCGTAATTAGTCATTAGTCATTGGTCAGTGGTCAGTAGTAATACACACTGACAACTGACAACTGACAACTGACAACTGACAATCAACAAATATTATGCCTAATCTCAAATCAATACGCGATCGCATTCAGTCGGTCAAAAACACCAAGAAAATCACAGAAGCCATGCGGCTGGTAGCGGCGGCGCGTGTACGTCGCGCCCAAGAACAAGTAATTGCTACTCGTCCCTTTGCTGACCGTTTGGCACAAGTTTTGTATGGCTTGCAAACTCGTCTGCGGTTTGAAGATGTAGACTTACCACTACTGAAAAAACGTGAAGTTAAATCAGTAGGCTTGTTAGTTATTTCTGGCGATCGTGGTTTGTGCGGCGGTTACAATACCAACGTCATCCGTCGTGCCGAAAACCGTGCCAAGGAACTCAAAAAAGAAGGTCTAGACTACACATTTGTCATTGTTGGGCGGAAAGCTGAACAATATTTTAGACGGCGTGAGCAACCCATTGATGCTAGTTATACTGGCTTAGAGCAAATCCCCACCGCCGATGAAGCTAATAAAATTGCTGACGAGTTGCTGTCTTTATTTCTTTCTGAAAAAGTAGACCGCATCGAGTTAGTTTACACCCGCTTCGTCTCCTTGGTGAGTTCTCGTCCTGTCATCCAAACCTTGCTACCCCTTGATACTCAAGGTTTAGAAGCAGCTGATGACGAAATCTTCCGCCTGACAACTCGTGGCGGTCAATTTGAAGTGGAACGGCAAACAGTGACCAGCCAAGCTCGTCCCTTGCCCCGCGACATGATTTTTGAACAAGACCCAGTACAGATTCTTGATTCACTATTGCCCTTGTATTTAAGCAACCAGTTATTACGGGCGCTGCAAGAATCAGCTGCCAGTGAACTAGCTGCGCGGATGACAGCAATGAGCAATGCCAGTGATAACGCCGGTGAATTAATCAAGTCTCTTTCACTGTCCTACAACAAAGCCCGTCAAGCCGCTATTACCCAAGAACTCCTTGAGGTCGTCGGCGGTGCAGAAGCGTTGACTTAGGAAAAACTCAATTGTTGACTATAAAAAATAGCTAATTGCTGGTGACTTTAAGTCTAGCGATTAGCTATTTTTAGTTTCGGTGATTGGATGTTAGGTTTCGCTCTAGAGTCGGAAAAAATTTTTTTCGATTATGTTTGGTGAAGTACTGTATGACGAAATCTCCCGAAATGCACCAATAGTAAGGTATTAAAAACCCCAAACTAGCCCAATGCGTGATCGCACTTCACTACAAAGGTTGCTTGTACTCAAACGTTTGAAGTCTTTTTTTAGGGTTCGTGAATCAAACAGATTCACAAACCCTCTAAGGGATGAGTCTATATTCAAGCAAAATGATGCTAGAATTCGCTATCTATTTGTCGTTACTTGTCCTCATCCTCCTTCTTCTCATCATCTAATGTACTACCTTTGCCAAATGGGATAGCAGCCAAAGCAGCAGGTGTGATAGTCGAAGCAAACGGGATATAGCTTGCATCTTGGATAGCCTTAACTACAGGAACAGTAGCTATGGCAATCAGAACCATTTTGATTATGGTCGTATTCATGGCAGTATTATCTAACGTATTTTTCAGCAAACCCTGGCACTTACTTTTTTAAGTTGCTGGGGTTTTTACTCTAAAGACAGTCATCTTCCAGCAAGACATTCAAGCACATTACACAAGGTTGAAATACTATACCAGAGCGATTTAAGGTTTTTGACGTTTCGCAAGATTGTCTATATTCACGACGTAATTCTCTAGCTGTAAGTAGAACGAATTAAAAAAACAAACTATGTTAAGTAATGTAAAAATACTAGGATTCCTCTCGTAGTAAGAACTTTAGTCCTTTTTTGAGAACTAAAGTTCTCACTACAAACCTTTAATTATTTACCCTGTTCTACTTATTACCAAAATATCCCTGTACAATCCAATGGAGATGATTAGGGATTGTAGGCAGTTGATTAACATACTGTGGTTCTATGACTGTTACCTATACCGCAACTTATCATGGCAAGATTCATCATTATTATGAAAAGCATCGACTTCGCAATAAAGCTACTCAGCGTTGCCTATCTGAAATCTTGATAGATAAACTACTTTCAAAAAAGTGAAAAACTCCCCGCTTAGTTCTTACTTATTTATGTAGAGTGGTAGTTGGTAAGAGCGATCGCTCTTACCGTGAGGAGCGTTACGTTATCATATTTCCCAAAGCCACAGCTAACGCTTTTAGGCAACTATAGATAAATAGTATGAATATCCAACTGAAAGCTGAATACGAGCAATTTATACAAACCCGAATTGCTACAGGTAGATATGAAAATGCTGAAGATGTGATTATCAAAGCATTAAAACTGCTGGAGGAATGGGAGAAAGGTTATCAAGAATGGGAAAAAGAAACTGAGAAAAAACTAGCTGCTGGGCTGGCTGCTGTTGAACGTGGAGAAATTGAGGATGCTGGGATAGTCATGGGGCGACTAGAGGAGAAATTACGCCTAGCCCGTGAAACTCAAGGATAATGGAATACTTTATTGCCAAGGAAGCCAGCCAAGATTTAGATGAAATTTTGGATTATTTTTTAGTTCGCAATGTCAACGCTGGAGAAAAATTTATTCGAGAATTTAATAAAAAATGCCAAAATATAGCTCAATTTCCCAATATAGGGCGAAGTTACGCCAAGTTTGACCCCAGGCTGAGAGGAATACCACTAAATGGCTACATTATTTTTTATCAAGTTTTTGAAGATAGTGTTGTGATTGTGCGGGTAGTAAGCGGTTATCGGGATTTAGATTCTATATTTGTAGCTCTGGATGATGAATAATGTTTGGGTCTTCAGCAAGTCAAGCTAAAGTGAAAAGTAGTATGTATACTTCGGCTTCTGAAGTTATTGCCGTAGCCAGATAGATTAGGACATCAAGCCAAGATAAAACCCTGACAACACAAGACTTTCAAGTCTGTCAACCGTCAACTGTCAACAGTCAACATCTATATCCGTGAAGGTTTACTCCGAATTAAAAATCCCGTACTATAATGGGAACATAGCGATCATGGGTCCGTAACGGTTTCGACAGGTTGGCGAACGCTACTCTGTGATTCAGGTCGAGAGTGAGTCTCCTCTCGCAAATCAAGGCTCAAAACAAAAGTAAATGCGAATAACATCGTAAAATTTGCTCGTAAGGACGCTCTAGTAGCTGCCTAAATAGCCTCTTTCAGGTTCGAGCGTCTTCGGTTTGACTCCGTTAAGGACTGAAGACCAACCCCCAACGGATGCTCTAACAAGTGTTCTCTGGTTAGCTTGTTAGTTAAGATTCAATCAGAGTATCCTACGTTCGGGATAATGAACGATTCCCGCCTTGAGGGTCAGAAAGGCTAAACCTGTGAATGAGCGGGGGGTCAATACCCAATTTGGACAGCAGTTCGACTCTGCTCGGATCCACTAACAGTAAATATAGTTAACAAGTCCACTTCCTACGAGGTGGACTTTTTGATTTGTGGATACATTTGTATCCACTGGAAAAATGATGGTTATACCAATCCAAAATTCACTCATAGCCTACAGCAAGGGTGCGCCAACAAAATACCCTTTGCTACGCAACGCTACCGCGTAGCTTGCTTCACCATAGGGGTACGAGTTTTCCGCAGGAGTACCAAAATTAAGAATCAATACAGGAAAAGCATTTAGGACTGTATATCTGTGGCATTCTTTTTTTATCCCTTGTAGCTGCACTTATACCGATTCCCGATTTTGTTGGTGTAGCTTTTGGTGCGGAATGATATACGAATGCTACGCAGGCGTAATCCTACCCGTAGGGTATTTTTAATTAGTGTTACCTACCAGCGACCCCGGCTAGTTCTTTATCCTGAATACTTATTACTTTAACGTTTTTTCACAATTCTACATATTTATATAAGTATATACTTATCACTATAAACATAGCAACGTTACTTTTCACTTGTATCTGCGTTATTTAAAGGAATAAAGTTATTTAGTGTGCAATTTTTAAAGTTGTATATGCTACTCTTAGGTTCTCACTTTCTGATGGTAGAATTACTGCACACATACAAAATCAATGTTTTGATATTGCCTGAAGATGTTAAAACTAAGTGATATAGAGGTATTATCTACAAAGACAAAAAAATGTTCAAGATTAACTGCAAATGCTCCTAGTGTTTGTCAGAAATATCAGTAATTAGCGGAACAAAGAGTTAAGATTCCATAAATTAGGGTATGATTCTGAATTAATTTCTTTGATACCCAAGTAACATTTTAAAAAATGTTACATACTCATTGTAAAGCTTAAAAGCTTGTTATAACTGCAACAAGCTAAATCAGGCGCTAAAGTAGCATAAATTACATTTATGTAATTTATACTCTGTATCATGACGAAAAAACTCTATTAGCGCCCACGAAAAAGCTCAATACAGTAAATGATTCTAGGAAATATTAGGGAGGGATTCAAAATCTAGATAAATGTAGCAAATTCTCTAATTAGTGGCAAAAACTTAAGTATAAGCTAGTTTTTCAAAAAATTAACAAAGTCATTCCTCTATGACTTTGGAGTTAAAGGCTGCCTATAAAAGGAGACATATTTAATCTCAATAATCAAGATTCCTCTCTATTACCTTCTAGATTTATCTATATAAAGTAGCGATATCCGGAATAATACATAAATAATTTACATACAGTAAATCTATCTAATGGTTGATAGCGAGTAAATCAAATAAATTTCACTTCCTTTGTAGCAGACCTATAAAATTTCCATGTTGTTTACAAATCAGTCCATAAATATTTCAAATAAGGAAATAAAAATCATGAAACCCATTATTTTTTTGTCTCAAATACTTACCTTTTCAGCATTAGCTTTCGTGTCGGTTCCTAACGTTGTAGTTGCACAAGAAACTCAAGCATCCCCTCAGCCAGAAGCTGCACAGAAAATTTGTACCTCAGATCCAGTCGAAAATTTGCTACCTCCATTACCTGGACAAAAGAGAGGTAATGATTCTGCGCTTTCCTATCTTGCTGCTCAAGGCTTTACACAAAGTGAAGACGGGTCTTGGGTATGCTATGTGAACGACTCCAAAAAAGAGGGGCGTTACTATACCTTATTTAAAGTTCAAGAAGTTAACGGCAAGCTAATTGGTAGTTCTTTTTTGGATGGTGGTACTCTCACCACTGGACAAGATAGCCGGAGTCTAGATTTCTTTATGACTCTGATTGCAAACCACACAAATATCGAGCCAGAAAATCGTCAAAGTATACGTAGATATCTAGAAGCCTTTATTGAGTTAGTAGAGGAAGGAAAAATACAACCTTCTCGTCGTGGTTTTGTCTTCGACCAGCCCAATCGTGCGTTAGTTATCTATCACAAACTCACTACTGGAGAACTGCAAGGCACTGCTATTACCCTGAATATTCAAGTGCCTAAGAGTGTGAGTTCTGGCTCCCTCAAAAATATATTGCCAGTATCTCCACAAGGAACTGTAAAGCCCAATCAATAAATACTCACCTCTCAAAGGTGGTTGCTGTACTTAGTTAGTTTTGTGTCGTTTACCAAGCATATATGAAATTCGTTAAAAATATTGTCATATTGCTGTCATCTTTGGCAGCAGTATTAACTGTATGCGAGAACGCAAATGCAGGCAAAGGAAGTTTAAATGTCGGTGCAAAGATTCCACCTGGACAAGAGCGTCAGTTACTCCAGTATCAGCTCCAGAATGATGGTAAAGGTCTGCGTCAGATCAGAGTCATTCCCGAATGCGTCGTAGGATTTGCTTTAGGCTGTAACAAAACTGGAACGATTCTTGAGCAAGTCATTCAGTCTAATGGCGGCCCTACCTATCAACAGATGTTAATGCGAGCAGCTGGTGGGGAAGATAACTATCGCAAGTTTTCTAGTTTTTACGGTTATAATCCCAACCCATACGCCTCTGTCTGGAGAAGATTTGATAGAGAGATTTTAGATTCTGTTCAATATAGTTCTGGTTCTAGGCTGAGTTCTAATCCTGTCGCAGGTTTAAGAGATGTCACTAAAAACTTTCTATTAGCACCTCTTCGAGGATCAGATCCTCGTAGCGGATTCATAAACTTGAAGATTAGTTATGTCAACACTCTTTTACAGGAAGCATCAAAAATACCTAACCTAGAGCAAGAAATTCGTCAGCTTGGCTTAGAGCCAAGAATGACGGAATTCTATGTCAATAATATTGCAAGAGGATTAAATGCTTTACGTTCAGGAAACAATAAAGAAACCCAAGAGATAAGTTTGAGAATACTCTCTCATCCATATACTTCCGTATTAACAGGTCAACCGTATGGGCGGGAACCCCAAACTTTAGTAGCTTTTTCTGAGGAGGGAGCAACAATTCCTGGTGGCTTAAAGGAGACGCTAGCAACACCAGGAGAATCTGAATTTGTGCAGGGAGAAGAACTTGGGGGTGATGAACTGTTGATAAGTTCGCCCGAAAGTCTTCCTGTCATGCCATTCATGGCACTGCTGCCACTTGTGGTTTTACTAGCATTGTTGGGTGGAGACCGTAATTCATCCAGTTCCTCACCTCCGGGAACATCAGGTTTCCCGACTCCACCAACTAATCCTCCCAGTAATGTATGTGATTTTGTGAATCCTGATGGAAACCCAAATGGAGGAGTTTGTGAAACCCCCATTACTCAACCCCCAACAGAAGTGACGAGGGTAATGGAACCATCGACTATGAAAGCTATTCTGTTGTTGACTTTGATATTTTGTTTAGTCCGCTATAAACAAAGGTGCGCTCAGGCAAAATATTGAATAGATTAATGGAGAAACTTGCAAGATATAGTCAGGACTTACGCAAGTGTCACAATCGATGGTTAGTGCGTGACGCTATAAGTCTCATTACTACGTTCAAATACTTTCGTAGCGTCACACACCCTACATAAAAAATATGCCAGTTGCGTAAGTCCTAATAGTTTTTAATCCAGTCCTAAAAAAACTTTAATGATCACCATGATTTAGGATGACTGGACTAAATAGCTGTGATGAACTGGGTGCATCATCAGATTTGAACCGAGGTATTTTGAATAAAAATCTCTCAGCGATAAACTGAGAGATTTTGCCTTTTATTACTTTTCACATGAATATATCCCACTCTTACAGGATATCTATACTTTTAAAATTGAGTGTGCCAAAATGCCTAATTGTGATTTGTCTGTCAGAACAATATGACTCAGCTGATTGAATACGAAGACGCAAGTGATGAAGTAAAGGCGGTATACGACGATATCCGCGCTACTCGTCAGACGGAGTACATCAACAATTTCTGGAAAGCGATAGCTAACCATCCTCCCACCTTAAAAAGAACCTGGGAAACCATCAAAGAGGTGATGGCTAGTCCTGGTGAACTTGATCCTTTGGTACGTGAACTGATTTACATTGCTGTGAGTGTCACTAATGGCTGTGATTATTGTATTTCTTCCCATTCAGCAGCAGCCCGTGGGAAGGGAATGAATGAGGCTATGTTTGGTGAACTCTTGGCTATTATCGCTACGGCTAACACAACTAATCGCCTTGCTAATGGCTATCAAATTCCTGTAGATGAGATATTTAAGACTTGAAGTAGATCAAGGAAATCAATGCACAAAATTGATTTCCTTGATCATGAATTTATATTGCTTTTTTGGTTGCACATCCTTGGTACAAATGTGCCATCAAATCAGGAAAATTCTCAGGTGTAAAGCGTTTTAGCTCTACATGGTCAAAGCTTTGTTCTACTAATTTTTGAATATTTCGATTCAAGTGACATCCGTCGGCTAAGACTTTTTGAATTGGGGTTAGGCGATTCTGCCAGACTTGTACATTAGGCTGATTACTCAGTCCATGTTCTAGAAAAAAGAACTTACCACCTGGTTTTAATACCCGATAAACTTCTTTTAGGGCTTGTTCCACATTGGCAATACTGCATAACGTCCAAGTACTGACTACACTATCAAAGGTATTATCTGCCATAAGAAGATTTTCACCTGATAGCAGGAGTTGTTGAACTTTAATCCCAGAGTCATCAATACGCCTTTGTGCTATGGTGTTCATCCCTGGATTCACGTCAACTGTGGTGATTTCGTGAATATACGAAGGATAGTAAGCCAAATTTAATCCAGTGCCAAAACCGATTTCTAGTACTTCTCCTGTTACGTCTGTTAGTATTTCTTGACGATATGTAGCTAGGGTAGAATCTGACAAACTCCAGTCTAGAAGACGGGGAAAAATGACTTGTGAATAGAAACCCATAATTTTCATCTCTCCATAATTCGATTCTGTGTTGTTGATCTGATGAAGTTATTGATTCGGATGTTGTCTTGTTTTAAACATATGGGAATTATGTTCCGGATATTACTTGTGCAAGCAAGTCTATGTATAAAAATAGAACCGCAAAGCATCATGATGAATCAGATTACGACTTTAGAGTCTTGTTGGCATATTTCTCCTCCTTGGGGTGCAGTCACACCTCCATTAGCTGTTCAAATCAGAGAAGAGGTGTTGTTAAGCTCTGATTTGTCAGGCCATTGCTGCGGGGTTCATTGGGAAGAGGAAGAGTGGGTTTATGCAATAGTTTCCCATAATGAAACTCTTTATCTACGCAGTGGGGAATTTTCACCAACAAGTGTATTCAAAAGTCAAACTGTTTCTCATCAAGCTTTTCAATTAGGCGATGTGGTTGAGGTTGATTTTAGTGAGTTGCCAAATCGGCGTATTATTCAAGGGGTTTTTAGTCTAAAACAAAATTGGCTTTATGCTGTAGAATGGCGATCGCCTATTTTAGAAGAAACTACAACGGCTCAAAGTAGACTGATATGGTTGGCGGATATTGATTTGGTCGGGATAAAGGCTAGATTTTAATTGTTTTGGGGATGTTCTGGTGAGTAAGGAACACCATTACTTTGGGGTGGTCTAGATTTACCTGCTAATCCTACTAATGCAAATAAAGCGATCGCATAGGGTAACATGGCAAGAAACTGATAAGGGATATTTGCACCCAAGGCTTGAATGCGTAACTGTAAGGCTTCTGTTGCGCCAAATAAAAAGCAAGCCAGAGTACTACCTAAAGGATGCCACCTACCAAAGATTAAAGCCGCGATCGCAATAAATCCTTTACCTGCACTCATATTTTCGGTGAAAAATTTTATCTGTACTAAGGTGAGATAAGCACCGCCTAAACTAGCAAGACAACCACTGATAACTACAGCCGCATATCGCACCTTTGATACGGACACACCAGCCGTTGCAGCCGCTTTAGGATATTCACCCACTGCCCGTAAAGTTAGCCCAAAGCTAGTATGAAATAAAATATAATTACTGACAATCACTAAAGTTATAAGTAAATATACGAAAATATCTTGTTGAAATAATAAAGCTCCAAGTATGGGTAAATTTGCTAGAGCAGGAATAAGGATAGGCTCAATTCCTGGCAATCTTTGGGTGCTACTACCATGAAATACTAATCGCGCTAGAAATGATGTTAACCCCGCAGCTACCAGATTGATTGCTAATCCTGAGACTAGTTGATTGACGTATAAAGTAACACATAAAAAAGCGTGGAGTAAACCGACTAATCCCCCAGTGATTAAGGCACAGAGGACACTAAACCAAGGATTACCTGTGTAAAGTGTGGCAACTGCACTGGTAAAAGCACCTGTTATTAACATCCCTTCTAGGGCAATATTTAGCACTCCTGAGCGTTCTGAGTACATTCCCCCAAGGGCTGCAAAGGCTAAGGGTACAGATAGGTTTAAGCTAGCGACTAGGTAATCAGAGAAGAAGTTGAGGTTATTCATGGTTTTTAACCGCAGCGAAAAGTTCTGTTCGCGTAGCGTCTCCGTTAGGAGAAGGAGGGTTTCCCTCCGTAGGAAACTTTTCAAGACAGAGTATCGCTGAGAGTCTTGGCGTTAAACCTCCGCGTTACTTTGCGTTTTGATTCGTGTTTCTACGGCGAGGCTGATGGCGATGAATAGGACGGTGAATCCTTGGATGGCGTAAACTACGGTGACGGGGACATCTGCGCTACGTTGCATGACGTTTGCACCACTACGCAAAGCGGCGAAAAATAAAGAAGTTAGGACTACACCGTTAATACTACCGCGACTGAGGAAGGCGATCGCAATGGCATCAAATCCGTAGCCAGGGGAAACTTGTTCAAATAAGCGATATTTCAACCCCATGACTTCCGATGCACCAGCCAAGCCTGCTAAACCACCGGCTAATGACATTACTAGGATAATGGTATTTTTGACGGGAATTCGGGCATAATGGGCGGCTGTGGGGTTAAAACCAACGGCGGAAATTTGGTATCCTAGAGGCGATCGCTCTAATAGCACCCATAGTAGTCCGGCAGTGAGTAAAGCTAGTAAGATACCTGCATGGGCTAGACTTTGGGGTAGGATGATGGGCAATTGTGCAGATTTAGCAATCAATGGCGAATAGGGACTAGGTGCGCCTGGTGCTTTTAAGGGGTTCTGCACTAAGTAGCTGATTAAATTGACGGCGATGTAATTTAGTAATAGGGTGGTGATAACTTCATTGACTCCCCGCACGGCTTTGAGATAACCGGGTATCCAACCCCAAACCGCACCAAATCCAAACCCTGCAATAAGGGCTAGGGGAATATGTAAGATGGGTGGTAATCCTTGCACATATAACCCAACTAACGCGCTACCCAACGCACCGAGATAAATTTGTCCTTCGCCACCGATATTAAATTGACCAGCCTGTAATGCTATTAAGACACCTAAACTGGTGAATAGTAAGGGTATCATTTTGGTGAGGGTGTTACCAAAGCCGAAGTAAGTAGAAAGGGATTCTTGGAATAAAGCTGTGTAGGCGGTGATGGGATTTGCCCCAGCGAGTAGGATGAGGATAGCACCGACGATGAGAGCAAAGATAATTGCAATTAGCGGTGATAGGATTGGTAGCAGGAGTTGAAAGCGTTTATTTGTGATCATGATGCGGTGATTGCCATCCCTCAACCCAAAAAATGAGTATCAGCATTCCTGAACTTTCCTCAGATGTTTCTGGATTGTTTAAACCAATATAATACGCTTTAGCTTTAACTTCTAATTCTCAAACGTATCAGAGGTAGCGTCTTCAGATTACATCTTCAGGAATCGAGTGTCCGCCGTTAGCAACTCGTTGTGCTATCCTTTCTACTGCTACCACCAATGATGTACAGACTTGGCATTTTATTATCTGCGCGTCCCCCCGGCCATCAATAAACCAATTTCTTCTATCGTCGCCATCTGTGCATCCAAAATAGCGACAAACTCACCTCTATAGATTACGGCAATGCGATCGCTCATTGCTATCACTTCTTCTAGCTCAGTAGAAATATACAATATTGCCGCACCGCGATCGCGTTCTGCCAACAACCGCGAATGGACTGCACTTGTCGCGCCGACATCTAACCCCCGTGTGGGTTGCATCGCTACAATTAAATCTGGTTCTCCCCCCAGTTCTCGCGCCAAAACTACCTTCTGTTGATTTCCGCCTGATAATTGGCTTACCTGGATATCTTCCCCAGTCGCCCGGATATCAAATTCCTGCATGGTAACTTGGGTATGATTTTTGATGACGGATGGTTGTAGTAAGAAATGGCGACAAAAGGGTATGTTTTTAAAAACATTTAAAATTAAGTTTTGAGCAATGGTGAACTGCAACACCAGTCCCATTCTTTGCCTATCTTCAGGGATGTAGCCTATTTTTTGTTGAGGATAAGGGCTATTAAATTGAATTTTACCATTGACGATACTTCTTAAATTGGTGATGGCATCAGCTAATTCTCGCTGTCCATTCCCATCTACACCAGCAATTCCCAAAATTTCCCCAGCGTGCAATTGAAAAGAAACATTACGGACAGCCACAACACCCCTATCATCAGCAACTTGTAAATTTTCTACTGAGAGTATGACTTTTCCTGGTACAAATGCAGATTTATTGACTTGTAAAACTACTTCCCGTCCCACCATCAATTCTGCTAATTGCTGAGGAGTCACATCTTTAGTTGTTGTTGTCGCTACTACTTTACCTCGCCGCAACACTGTGACAGTATCGCAGAGATTGATTACCTCTTCTAACTTATGACTGATAAAAATAATCGTATTACCAGCCGCCGCTAATTGTCGCAGGATATTAATTAATGATTCTACTTCTGTGGGTGTGAGAACGGCTGTTGGTTCATCGAGAATTAATAGTTTAGCTTGGCGATATAAAACTTTCAGGATTTCTACTCGCTGTTGTGTGCCTACAGGTAAATCTTCTACTTTCGCTGTAGAATCAATTTCTAATCCATACGCTTGGGATAAAGCCGTAATTTCTTGTTGTTTTTGTCGCAGGTTTAAACGCCAGCTATTTTCCCTACCCAAGATGATATTCTCAGTCACAGTTAACTGAGGCACAAGCATGAAGTGTTGATATATCATGCCTATACCTAATTTTATGGCTTCATTGGGAGAATTTATTTTTATTAGCTGATCTTGTAAATATATTTCTCCCGCATCAGGCTGATATAGACCACTAATAATATTCATTAAAGTAGTTTTACCTGCGCCATTCTCACCTAGAATTCCGTGAATTTTACCTGCATCAACACTCAGGCTAATATTATCATTAGCGATAAATGAATTAAAGCGTTTACTAATATTTTCTAAACGTAAGTACATTTAGGCTTTTTTGACACAACGTGTATTTTTACCAGCTTCCTGGCAAGTTGCAAAAGTGATTTTCTTATCAGCAATTTCCTGTTTTGCTTTTAAAGCATTTTGTTGCACAGCTTCCGGCACTGCTGCGCCAAATTTACCTAAAAATAATATATCTTCTCGTTCCAAACCAATAGTATATATCTGCCCTTTCAGTTGTTTTTGCTTTGCAAGTTCTGCTAAATGGGCTATGGCTATATCTAATCTTTTAACTGCGCTAGTTAACACTGCATTGGGGGCAATATCTAACTGGTCTTTGGTATTGCCAAAAGCATAAACACCCTTATCACTGGCTGCTTGTAAAACTGCGGGTGCGGCACTATCAAACCATTGATAAATGACATCAACACCGGAGGAAATTAAAGCTAATGTTGCTTCCTTTGCTTTAGCAACATCACTCCAATCACCTGTAAATGTAGAAACAATTTGTATCTTGGGGTTAACAGATTTTGCTCCTAATTCAAATCCCCTTAGTTCTTCTTGCGTGGCGGGAAATTCTTGTCCAGCTATATAAGCTAATTTATTCGATTTAGTTATAGCCGCACCAATGATTCCACATAAATAGCTACCTTGCAAGTGGTCGATTCGCAAAGAGGCGATATTTTCTGCTTTGGTATTACCATTAACACCCACAAAAAATGTGTTGGGAAATTGGGGCGCGACTTGTTCTATTGCTGCATCAAATTGTCCACCGTGGGCAAATACAAGATTATAACCCTTACGAGCAAAGTCTGTTAGTGCTTCTGTTTGGTCGGCTTGGGCGACTTGTTCCACATAGGCGACTTCTGCATTGAGCTTTTGTTTAGCTAAGTTGAGTCCTTCATAGCCAGACTGATTCCACGCTTGGTCTGTGATTGCACCAGGTAGGGCGATCGCTATTTTAAACCCTTCCGCACCACTACTAGCCGTTGGCGTGGGAGTTTGATTACTACTACAAGCTTTTAGTAATAGGCTAGTGGTAAAAGTAGCTGCACCATATAATACAAATTTACGCCGGCTAAGGTCTTGCTGCATATACTGCCTTTCGAGATGTAGTCATTTTAGTAACTACCATACTTTAATATCGTCAGTAATATTTAGCAGATTTCAGTTGGTGGAACAACAGGCGCTCCCAAACTTACCAAATCACTAGTCTCTAAAAGTTTAGTAAAAATCTTATATTAATAATTGCGTTCATTTATTTTTAATTGTTAATTGTTGCAGCATACTTGGCTACCAAAACCCTCAGATTTAACCTTATTGTCAGATGAAGTTCATCTCTGGCGCATTCCTCTCGAACGACCAGAATCACAGCTACAGGATTTAGCCGCCACCTTATCTAGTGACGAATTAGCCCGTGCGAACAGATTTTATTTTCCCGAACATCGGCAACGCTTTACTGCTGGTCGTGGTATTCTCCGCAGTATCTTGGGGCGCTATTTGGGTGTGGAACCAAGTCAAGTTAAATTTGAATATGAATCCCGTGGGAAACCAATATTAGGCGATCGCTTTGCTGAGAGTGGTTTATTATTTAACTTGTCACACTCCCAGAACTTGGCCTTGTGTGCAGTCAATTACACGCGCCCAATCGGCATCGATTTAGAATATCTCCGCCCCACATCTGATTTAGAATCCCTTGCCAAAAGGTTCTTTTTACCGCGAGAATATGAATTATTGCGATCGCTACCCGATGAGCAAAAACAAAAAATTTTCTTTCGTTACTGGACTTGTAAAGAGGCTTATCTTAAAGCAACGGGTGACGGCATCGCTAAATTAGAAGAAATTGAAATAGCACTAACTCCCACAGAACCAGCTAAGTTACAGACATCTCCAGCGTGGAGTCTCCTAGAGCTAGTGCCAGATGATAATTGTGTTGCTGCTGTTGCCGTGGCGGGTTTTGGCTGGCAGCCAAAGTTCTGGCAGTATTGATATAATCAAAACCTCATTCCCTAAGCAACTGCGTTGTCATGAGCGATGAGACTCGACAGCTACATAGCTGTCTTGGACTCTATTGTCTGACCGTTTTTGGTTGAAATCCACCACACCCAACCAACGATAAATTCTATCCACCGAAGTAGGAGAAATTTGTCCCACAGCCAACATGAATTTTGTCAAACTTTCCGTGATGGGATTTTGATTGACAATTACTTCAGCTGTCTTATTTTTAATAGCTTTAACGACGGCATTAGCTACACTTTTGGGTGTAGAAATACCTGCTAACTTGGGTGCAGATACACGAGTATCAACAGTCATCCCCGTTTGTGAGACATAGCCTGGACAAACTACCGAAATGTTGACACCAGTACCAACTAATTCCTGACGCATCGCATCAGTCCACATAATCAAACCTGCTTTGCTAGCTGAGTAAACGCTGTTGAAAGCAACGCCCTTTTTACCAGCTAAAGAAGCTATATTGACAATCCGACCACTACCGCGTTCCATCATGCTGGGTAGTAACAAACGTGTTAATTCCATAACAGCCAATAGATTAGTGTTGAAGATTGATTGAATTTCCGCTAGAGAATAATTCGCAAAAGCTGCGTTAATTTCTATGCCAGCATTGTTAATCAAGACATCAATAGGGCCGACAATATCTTGAGCCTGCTGGACAAGATCCGATAATTGTGATGTGTTCCTCACATCAAAAGGAATAGCGATCGCTTTACCACCCGCAGCCTTAACTACATTACAGGTTTGGGCTAATCCTAATTGAGAACGAGAAACACAAACTACCGTTGCCTGTTCTTTTGCCAAAGCACGAGCAATGTAGACACCAAGACCGCGTGAAGCGCCGGTTAAAAGTACTGTCTTACCTGTAAGAGTTGTCATTGTAACCTGCTAGTCTCCAAATTCTGAGCCGCAGGATTTACGCATCGATATCTTGGGTAAACTCTGTGTAGCCTAATTCAGCCATGACCACAGACAGTTGAAATCATCAAACTACCCACCCATCCACAACTAAATGCGATAAAGACAGCTACACTTCACACTCGCTCATAGAACTTACGCGCGTAGACTGCACTCGTTTGGCAAAAACTAGGATAACTCACTCATAACAGTGTTGATCGCCTATGTTGCAGAACAGGCATTAATTTAGATTAGGGATTTGTTCAATGAGGTTTAACCTGAATTCAACTACATTTATAGCATTTATTTAAGGGGGGTAGTGTTATTGATAAACCTTATTTAATGTCATGCAACAGGAAAAACCCAGTTTCTCAACGAAACTGGGTTACACGCATGAATTAACAATTCAAAATACCCTGCGGGAAGGCTGCGCCAACAAAATTCAAAATTAAAGACAGTTGGAGTCGGGGTTTTAAACCCTTGAATTTACGATAAACCATCTGTAGAGACGCGATTCATGAGCCAGCTCGTTGCGGGGGTTCCCCCCGTTGTAGCGACTAGCATCGCGTCTTCTCCTCACGCCAAGGTCAAGAACCCGGTTTGAATCAAGTAAGCTGTGTAAGTCATGAATAATTTGCCATCAATGGGCGGACAACCAATAGAAGTACCAGCTAGGGCTTTGATGGTGTCTTGACAGCTAATGTGGGGTCTTCTGGCTTTGAGGTATAAATCGGGGATGGTGAGTTGTTCATCAGACCAGCGTTCTAGGAGGAAAGGACGCAAGGTGTATAAAGGATTATCTACAGAAGTGGCATTATTGATTAACTCTGCTTGCCATTCTTCGTAGGGAAGGGTTTTAATCTCGTAGCCAAAGGAGCGTACCCAGTCAACTAAGACACTTAAAGATACTGGTTCTGGGTGTTGTAGGTGGAAAGCTTTACCTAGCGATTCCTTCTGCATCGATAGATGCACAATCGCTTTGCTGACATAATCTACAGGAGACATATCTAGCATATATTCTACATCAGGGAAGCATCCCATTTGCAGACAACCCTTGACCATCAAATTGATAAAGTCGTGGGTGTTACCGATACCAGTCTCACTATCTCCACCAATTAAGGGTGGTCTATGGATAGTAACAGGTAAACCGCGATCGCTCGCAATCTTCACTAATTTTTCTGCTACCCATTTGGTTTGGGAATAACCAAGGAAAATTCCTTCCCAATGGCTAAAATCATCGCTTTCCTTGACTACCTTACCAGCATAGACTGGTGATTCAAACACCGCCACACTAGAAACGTAATGCACAGGCTTAACTTTAATTTGACAAGCCAATCTTAAAACTTCTTGAGTTCCCAATACATTCGCAGCCTTCAGGGCTGAGTAAGGGAAAACATAATTCAACAACGCGCCACTATGATAAATAGTGTCAATTTCTGCCGCCAAAGTTTGGAACTGTGTGGAACTTAAACCCAAAAGTGGTTCCGCTAAATCACCAACAACTGGAATAATTCTCGACTGATATTCCTCCTGCCAAATCGCGTAACCTTCCAGATTGGTTTGGATTTTGGCTTTACCTGCCTCTGCATCAGCAGCGCGTACCAAACAATAGACATCAGCCTGAGTTTGTTGTAGCAGTTCCCGAATTAAGAAAGCGCCTAAAAATCCAGTCCCCCCAGTCAGAAATACTTTCTTAGGTTGAGTTACCGGAAAATCAACCGGGATAGCACCACCAGGATGAATTGTGGGGTCGAGAACCACCTCAGCTTGTAAGTCGAGAACTGGTGTACCATTACTATGACTAGCAGTAGCAGAATCTGTATCTTGTTCCTCTGATTGTTCTGTCAACTCTTCAGCTAAACGCTCAGACAATGACTCAATAGTGGGGTAATGCCACAACAACAAAGGTGATGGTTGAAATCCCAACAATTGTTCTAGTTTGCTAACTAAAACCATTGCCTGTGCCGAATCCAAACCATAGCTTTCTAAATTGACAGTAGCATCGATTTCATCACTATCTACTCCCAACAATTCAGCTAGATTAGTAATCATCCAAGCTTGAATATCTGCTGCACTATAATTTTGTTTTAGACTCATTTTGAAATCTCCAAATTATTTAGTAACGAACTGGATGATATTGACAGTAAGAATCAGGTATTTGCATTCCTTGAATTTTCAGACTTTGAATGCGATATAAAAACGCCGCACCAGTCATAATGTGATGAGCCACATCAACAACGCGCCGATTATTTACTTCTGCCAAATAAGAACCACGCACCCAGTCATTAAACCCACCCATTGCCGGGCCGCACCAAATTTGATAATCTACTTCTCTGCCTTTTTCCCCAGCACTAGACCAACGGGAAGACAAACCTAAATACCAACGGAAAATCAATGCCATTTTTAATTTAGGATTATTAACTGCCTTACCCAATTTCTCAGGATTTCTCTGAGATAAATAAGCCGCAGTTCCTTCCCAAACCTCAGCAATTGTCTTGCGAAAAACTTGTTTTTCTAACTTCTCTCTCTCGGCTGGAGGAATTGCTTCAATTGAGTCATAAGTGCGGTACAATTCATACAACTTTTGCGCCCGCATAGCGAACATCGTCCCCCGTTTGAGGACTTGTAATTTCACTCCCATTTCAAACATATCGGCGGCGGGAGCCATAATTACATCAGCCATTTCCGCCTGCGCTAATAATTGCTTGGTATGGTCACAAGCGCCCGATTCAATACAAGCTTGATTCACCGAACCAGTCACCACATAAGCAGCACCCATCATAAAAGCTGCTAAAGCTGATTCTGGTGTGGCAATTCCTCCAGCTGCACCGACTCTAATAGGTTGCGAGTAATTATATTGTCTTTGAATTTCATCTCGCAAAGCAATGATAGAAGGTAACAAACAAACCAAAGGACGATTATCTGTATGACCGCCAGAATCAGCTTCCACTGTAATATCATCTGCCATCGGTATATGAGCAGCCAGCTTTGCTTGTAACTCAGTAATTAAACCTTGTTCCAGCAGTTCTTTAATAATTCGGGCTGGTGCAGGCTGCATAAATTTACTCGCAACTTCCCGGCGAGAAATTTTGGCAATGACTTTATTTTTAATTTGAATTTGATTGGCATCATTTAAACTTAATCCCGCCACCCGATAATAAACAATGTTGGCAGTTAAATCTAAGAATGCTGAAGCTTCCACAGTTGTTACCTCATATTTGAGGTATAAATCCACAGCCCGGCGTTCAATTGCCATATCGTTGGGGCTGTGAATTAAATTGAAGGCGTAAGGGCCATGAGGTAGGGCTTGTTGGATGCGATTAATCGCTACTTCTAAGCGTTCTGGAGGTAAACCACCTGCACCAAAAGAACCGAGAATTTTTTCTCTACCTAAAGCAATGACCATTTCTTCCGAAGCAATACCGCCAGCCATTGCTCCAGTCATATAGGCAGATTGTACGCCATAAAACGAGAGAAAACTGGGGTCGCCCAATTGTTGAATGCAGATAGATGGTAGAGATGTTAAAAGTTCTACTTGTCCTGTTGTCCCAAGTTCAACCGCAGATAGATAACCGTCATTTGTGACACCAATCTTGCCAGCAACTTTCACAATATAACAAGGTTTATCTAAAGCCAGTAGTTTGTTTTTTATGGCTGTGTGTTCAAAAGATATGCAGTCTAAAGAACCTTTCCAAGCTAGATTTTGATATGAGGTATAAGCTAAAAAGCCTAAACCATTATCATATTTATTTATCAACGCATCAACAGTGGTCACGGTCGTTCCCTCGCACGATTAGCAATGAATTACTACCTATTGGTAATGGGTAATAGGTAATAGGTAATAGGTAATAGGAAGTAGAGAATGACCAATTATCTATTACCAAATCCCCCTCAAACTAAAACTCTTACTAAACTAGTTACCGTCTTCCTGCAATAAATCTTCAGCACAAACCATTTGTAATTGAATAATTTCGCTCATTTGCTGACTAAAATCTTGTCTGGCTTTTAAGAAGGCTGTGTGATTTTGCGTGATTTGCAAATTGTTCGCATTCAGTTTTTGATACTGAGCCTTATTTAAATCCAACATATTGATAATGGTGGCAAATTCGATATCGGTGGTGGTATTGGAGAGAAAATCTGACGGTGTGGCTGGTTGAGTTGCAGTTAACTCAGACGATTTTAATGGTTCTTCTGGCTTTAAACCGTGTTCAATGATATTTTCTGCGGAAAACGGTTTTGGCTTTGGTAGACTTTTTTGATGAGATAAATACGTTGAATTGATACCTAAAACCTTACTAGATGGTGCTATATTTTGCTGCTTTTTCTCCCTAACTTCTGCAAATAGCTGGAGGTTTTCTGGACTCAAGATTTTTTCAGTAATTGAGTCACCACCCACGGTTATTTTTCGTAGTATGACTTTATTTAAGTTGCTAGTTTCAATAACTGGGCTGTACAGTGGTGACAAATCCACATTCACCCGATGGCTGACAAGTTTAGCTAAAGCTTTCACAAAAGAAGTATGGTCATCAATTCCCCGACGGTTGAGGGAGACGGTGATGTGTTCTTTGTCTTCTAAAATTTTGTCAATCCACCGAGAACAAACACTACCAGGGCCAGCCTCAATGAAGATTTTTGCCCCGTCGTCGTAGATGCGGTTGACTAACTTGGGAAAATCTAGTTCTTGAGACAACCCAGTCGCCAGACTGTTAGCAACAACTCCAGTCTCCAGCTTTATCGGTTGATACTCAGCCGCAGAGTAGAAGGTGATATCAGCAATATCTTGGACTGGTAAGCTATTTAGTTCAACAAACTCATCATACTCCGATCGCATCGCCTGACAATGGATAACATGATCAAAGGGCGCTGTGAAAGAATTACAGCCAATGGTTTTAATCACCCTTTGACAAGCTGCTGGGTCACCAGCAATTAATACCTCTTCCGGTGTATTAATTTGCGTCAGATATACGCGGGGTTCGTTTCGGATAGCATCGCGCACCTGGAGGGGACTAGCCATCAACACATAATTACCCCATAAATTATCACCTGAAGCTGTATCTGCTTTTGGTAATCCCCAATACTCACGCACTGCATTTTTCGGCCCGGATAACCTATCACCAAATAAAGTTGATGAGTTAAAAGAGTTACTAACTTCCGAAAAATTGCTCCAAATCCCTTGAGCAACCATCATACTGGTTTCACCCAAGCTATAGCCAAACACATATTTGGGGTGGACTTGAAAATCATCCCGAATAATTGTCGTTAGCAATCTGGTGCAGAAAATTTCCGCCTCAAACATTGCTAAAGAATCGCTCAAGAGTTTTTTCTCTAGCTGTTCTAACTGCCTAGTCGATAACTTATTCAAGCTTCTGGGGAAAACCAATCTTTCAATATCCGCAGCCCGCTTGTAGAGGCTTTTGACAAAGGAATTATCGTGGAGTTTGGGGAAGAGGCGGAAAAGATTGCGCCCGATACCTATGTAGGAATTCACCGCCGCCGGATACACATAAGCCACTTCACCCTTTTTACCCAAGGGTTGGGCGGTGAAATAACTACCTACAGGGGTTTGCCAGTCTGTACCTTTATCAAAAGCGGTGTTAATGCCTTTCCGTGCAGATTCGATTTCTCGCAGGAGTTCTTTTTTGTTCCGCCCCGTAATTGATACCGCGTAGTTAGCTGGAGATTGCTGCTGAAAAGTAGTAAAAGCTTGGCTTGCACTACGAGAAAAATCAGCACTCTCAGCAATACTCTTTTGCAGCTTATTTAAAGCCTCTAATAGGCTTGTCCGGTCATCACCAGCCACCGGGAACAGCAAAAAAGGCATCTGTTCCAAATACTGATTCGGGCGTTCGCCTTGATTAGTTTCTTCCGACAAAATTACATGGGCATAACTACCATCACAACCCATACCATTAATCGCCGCAATACGTCGTGAGGCGTTCTTACTCAAAAACCAAGGTCTAGACTCTGTGACTACATAAAAAGGGCTACCCTCAAATACTTGGGGAGTCTTCACGCCAGACCAGTTAGGAGTAGCCGGGATATATCTGTAATACAGACACAAAGCAGTTTTAATTAAGCTGGCAATTCCCGAAGCCACAAAAGTATGACCAATGTTCGCTTTGACACTGCCAATAGCACAGTGCAAGCCATCACCCACCGATGGATAAGCCTGAACTAAACCAGCGATTTCCGCCTCATCTTCCTGGGAAATACCACTAGCGCAAACCTCCACATACTTGACTTGCTCAGGTGGTACACCCGCCATCTTTAAGGCTTGTTGACAGGCTTGATTAACACTGTCCCCATCGATTTTGGTGTGGGATTGTCCAATACTAATAGCATCAATTACAGCATAAATGCGATCGCCATTTTCTATCGCTTGCTGATGACGCTTGAGAACAACTGCACCTGCGCCTTCTCCCACCGTCCAACCATTGGCTTTTTGGTCATAGCTGAGAGTATTAGCGCCAGTATTAATTGGTGCTGCTTGACTGCGTAATAATACGTTTTCTACACCGCCAGCCAAATCTACCGCACCCACAACCACTGCATCTACTTCTTGAGTCATCAACAGCATTTGGGCAACTTCCACCGCCTTGAAAGCTGAACTTTCTACAGCCGTGAGGGTGAAAGAAGGGCCGGTGAAATTCCACAAAGAGGAAATCCGACTAGCCATGATATTGGTGATGTAGCTTAAATACTCACCAATTTCTACTTGATGGTGAACACTGTCTCTAACAATACTTTCCAGTTGAGCAACTTGGGGTGATGGTAAAGTAATTTCCGCCGCATTCAAACCATCTTTAACTTGCCAAGATGAATCCCACCGTTGTTGTAGCTTGTGTACCGACAATTCGGCTTCAGCCGCAATAATCACAGCTACATTGCCACCTTCAGGAATTTTCGCATCTTTTAGGGCGCGATCGGCCACTGTCAACAGTAGCAATTGTTGAGGGTTGAGTTTTTCGACTTCGTTGGGAGGAATCTTATAAGCGAGAGTGTCTAAATCAAAGTCTTTGATATAAGCACCTACAGGGGCTTTACCATCAGTTAAACCATACTCTTGCAGTAAGTCTTTCTGCTCGTCAATACCGTACCATCTTTTCGGCGGTAGGGTAATGAAATGCTGCTTACCGTCATAAATACTGCGTTCAAAAGCATCTAAGCCATTGCACTCACCAAAGAAGGCATCCATACCTACAATGGCGATTTTTGCTGTGTTGTTATTTTCTGCTGCAAACATGACTTTACTATTAGCCTGTCAAGGTTGAATGGAGAATTAATGGCGTTGTTGATTGGTGGGATGATTTTTGTCTCACGCATTCGCCCTTGGCGTTCCCGAAGGGTAGGCGCAAAGACGCAAAGAGTTTAAGAAGATGTAGGGTGCGTCAGTGCAATAAGACTTAAACATACCCAGAAATTATTCATACTGACGCACCCTCTAAACTCATTAGCAATGCCTATTTTTTGGTGTTCCCTCAGATGGCTACTAATCTGTTGTTTTTTCCAAAATCAGATGGGAGTTTGTACCACCAAAACCGAAAGCACTTAAAGCCGCGTGTTTAATTCCGGTATTGTTAGGCCAGGCTGTGGGAGTCCGAACAATGTTTTGGGGAGAAATGACATTGTTATCAGTAGCTATGGGGTCATTGACATTAATTGTGGGTGGAATCACACCATAATTCATGCTGTAAATGGCCTTCGTCAAACTCACCATCCCCGCCGCAACTAACAAGTGACCCACATTAGCTTTGGTTGAACCTATTAATGGTGCGGCTTCATGTGCGCCAAAAAAGGTTTCGATGGAGTTAAATTCGGTGGTATCTCCTAACAAAGTGCCGGTAGCGTGACACTCCATATAATCTATAGCTTTGGGGCTAAGTTGGGCTTCTTTATAGGCTCTCTCAAAGGCTGTAACTTGTCCTTTGGTGTTGGGACTGAGCAAATGCTTACCTTTCCCATCATTAGAAAGACCATTACCGCAAACCGTAGCCAGAATTTTATCCCCATCCCTCACAGCATCGCTATACCGTTTCAGCATTACCATACCAATGCCTTCGGATGTAACTAAGCCTCTGGATGATTTATCTAAAGGAGAGCTAATCCCATTTTCTGGATAGCCTTGAATTCCAGAAAACAACATCCTTAAAAACAAAGGGTCTGAGCAACTAATAGCACCAGCTAACATTACATCAGCTTTACCTGTCCACAGATAGTGAGATGCTAACTTGATAGCGTAGAAAGCAGAAGAACAAGCCGCATCGATACAGAAATGAGTACCTGATAGAGAGAAAGCCTGAGCAACTAATGCGGCTGGTAAACCAGATATCATCGCATTATGTAGAGATGGTTTAGTCGCTGTGGGTAAAGCAGCCAGATGAAAATCTTGATTTTGTAAAAGTTCGGCAACAGCAGGCTCTATAGTTTGTCGATAAATTGGTGTAACCAGTTGAGTAGAAAGCTTAGTTGGGAAAGAAAGAGTACCTAAAATGACTCCACATTTAGAGAGGACATCTTGATTTCCCCAATAACCACTATGTTTTATTGCTTGTTTAGCCGCATATAGCGACCATTTGAAGGTATTATCCAAGCTTTCCACATATTCTGATGGCAGATTGTATTCACTAGCATCAAATTGGAAGTTTTGAATAAATCCACCTTTGAGAAAATAGAATTTTTCCGGCTTGCCTTTTACTGGGTCGTAAAATATTGTGGGATCTACACCCATTTCCCTGACAGTTACAGATGATGTTGAATCTTTCTGCTCGGTGAGATTCTGCCAAAATTGCTCAGGATTGTTAGCATCAGGAAAGAGGCATGATAAGCCAATGATGGCGATTTTTTCCACTACTGATATCCTCGTTAGGGTATAACGAATTACGAATTATTGGATTTACGCTATTCCCCAGACTTAATACAATAACCTGCTTTGATTTTCGTCCGCGCAGTTTGGTGTAGCTATAACTTACTTGTATCAATATAGCGATTCTGGTTTGTATACAATACATTCTGACCTCTCTCCAAACCTCTCTCCTACAAGGAGAGAGGCTTTGATTCTTACTCCCCTTCCCTTGTAGGGAAGGGGTTGGGGGTTAGGTCTGTATTTGACTCAACTGCAAATCGCTATAGTTAGGAAGTAAGAAAGAAACCTTTTGGATTCTCCGCATTTTTGGCAAAAATCAAATCGCAGTCTTACAGGATTTACGCTACTTTACAGACAAGCAAAGATATGAGGCTGATTTCGTTTCGGCCTACTATAGCAATCCTAAATCACTTAGGATATTTTGAGGGTTTTATTTTAAGAATTGGGGAGTGTGTCAGGGTTGATGATTTCTATCACGCAGAGGCGCAGAGAGGGTTAAGAGTTTGAACTTTTAGTACATCAAATTTCATCCCCTGCTCCCCATGCCTCTGACTTTGGTTAGTGTAAATTCATTGGTGCAATGATAGCTTTTGCTTGGTAAATACGGAAGTAGATATTTCCTTCTCGGTCATGGAGGATGATATCAGCTGTGACACCTGATGGGGTTTTGTTTTCGATTTCGCAAGAAACGTAAAATGGTTCGTTGCGAGGGATGGCTCGAAACTGTTCTGATTTGGTGATTTGTCCGGGTAAGCATACTTCTTGATGTACATGACTCAACCATAGCCATAGGGGTTGTGTACTCAAATCTGTAGCATAGGGATTGTGCCATTTGACGGGGAATTGTCCTTGAACTTCGAGGGGAATTTCTGTCCAACAACATTCAACAGTAATTTTTTGGGAATTGATATTTAAAACTCTGGTGATTTGTTGAAATGAGATTCCATGAAATAGGGATAAACCACCTTTTTGATAAAAATCTTTACCGATCGCTCCAATGGTATGATCTTCTGTGAGGTCGAGAGATTCATATACTGGCGCTGCTGGTAAATCCCGCACTATGGTGATGTGAGCGCTGAAATGATAATGGGTTTTCCCTTCTGGTGTTTTGCTGAGTATCTTGGTCTGAAATTCGATGGATTCAGAACCATGTTTCGCAACTTCTTGTATTTCTAAAATATGTTCGGTAGCTACCTTGTCATTGAAAGTAATACCCTTCAAAATTTTAAAATCTTGACAACGGAAATACCTGTAACCGGGATAACACTCCTCACAAGCGTTAATCAACCAAGACATCCCACAGGTAGCTGGTAATACCGGAGTACCAGCAATTACATGGTCTAGGAGAAAGGGATTAGCCTCTACAGTCATGCGGCGACGGATGCGATAGCTGCGTAACTGGGGGTCAAGATTTCCCGGTGCGGGGATGATAGGGCTACCAATGACTACTTGTGTAGAATCATGGTGACTAGGATGTAATTCATTCACAAGCATCTTTGTCCCCACATCCACAGGGATAATATCAATTCCCCGTTCTGCAAAGGCTTTTTTCAGTTCTGGTGTCACCATCCCACTATCCCAACCACCCCAATTGATAGCTACAACGTGACACTGGGGATAGTTTTGCTTAATTAAATGGGCAGATTTATTGAGAATTTCATTAGCGATCGCATAATCCGATTGCCCCATATTCCCATAAAAACCAGCCACCGAAGAAAACAACACCAAATGTTCTAACTGATTAGCATCCACACAAGACAGCAGATTTTCTAAACCTTGCACCTTCGCCGTGTAAACCTTCTCAAAATCCTGGTCTGTTTTCTTCTCAATCAACTTATCAGCCAAATTACCCGCGCCGTGGATAATACCTGTTATTTTCCCCACAGCCGCTAACTTTTGGCGTAACTCAGCCACATTAGTCACATCAACATCAATATATTCTACCTGTGATCCTGTGGCAGCGATCGCCTCCAAAGTCGCCTTAATTTCTCGACTAGAAACAATCTTGTGATAAACCTTCTGCACACTCATCGGCGTAGGCTTTTCCCCTTGCGCCACCAAGTGCTGCATAATCGCTTTTTTTAAAACCGACTCCTCAACACAATCACGAGCAAAATCCGGCTCATTTTCAATAACTTCCGACCGACCAAGAAGAATAAAACGACAAGGCTGGTGCTGCGCCAATTCAATCACACACTGCGCCGTAATGCCTTTTGCACCGCCACTTACAACAAAAACCGAAGCAGGACGAACTTGAGTGAGTGTAGTCATATACTTGAATTGTAAAAGTATTTCATTTATCTCTCTGCGCCTCTGTCTTGAAAAGTTTCCTACGCCGGGAAACCCGGCTTCGAGGAACTTTTCGCTGCGCCTCTGCGTGAGGGAAAGAAGTGTATTTTTTAACGCAGAGGAACGCGGAGGTAAGCGCAAAGTTTCGCGGAGTAATTAACTGATGAGGGTGACACGGCCTTGGGAACCGTAAGCGACTTCAGGGATATAGAGGTTGGAGTCGTGTAGTTCGTCGAGAATAAACTGCGCCGACTGTTGAGGGTTCAACGCGGGGCTTAAGTCAATCCCTCTGGTGAAGACATTTGGCCATTCCCATCTGAGAGTTTTCACTAGTCCAAACAACCCGCCAGCGATCGCCCCAAAATTAGTGTTATGCTCTAAGCCAAAGGCTCCATCCAATCGAGTCACTGTCACAAAACAACTACGCTCATAACGTCCGGCTTCCGTGAGGGATTTCTTCAGGTGTTTCGCCATAAAGAAGACGTGCTTGACAATTGACTTTTCTTGTGGTATGTAAATTCCCAAGTTTTGGAACGTCGGGTGAATGTGGATGAAAGCGCCAATCTTGCCGTAGTTGGTGGCGATCGCTGATAATTTGTGTTGGAGTAATTCTTCACTCATATCTGCGAGGGTGACACGATTCACATTGGCGGGTAAGGGCGATTGCTGGGGAACCAGGGATTGGGGGAAGCTTAGGACTACAACTTTCCAACCACGCTCTGTCAGAGATTGGGCTACTTGGGAGGTGGTGAGGGAACCATCATCGGTAATTAAACAGATGTGTCCCTCTGGTAAAGAAAAGTCCAAGCTATCTGGTGTTGGCAGGTATTTGAGTTTGGCTGGACGGCGTGGGACGTTGCCGATTATACTGACTGGCTGCCAGTCCCGCTCAGGCTGAGACTTTTTTTTTTCACCTCCCGCCAGCTTCTGGAGGTAGTCAACAATTTGCCGAATGGTGCGGAGGTCGCCTAATTCCTCGATGTTGGGCTTGGGTAGGTTGGGGTATGCCTCCTGCATTGCTCCCAGGATTTCTACCCGCTTGATGGAATCAATCCCCAGGTCTGCTTCCATGTCCATATCGAGTTCTAGCATTTCCACTGGGTAGCCAGTCTTATCGCTAGTAATGTTAAGTAGGGTTTGTCCTAAGTCTGCGTAGTCTGAGGTGTCGGTTGGGGCTTCCGGTGCTGGAGTTGCGGGGATAGCTACAGGCTCAGGGACAACGGGGGCTGGTGCGGGAATACTTGCAGTGACTACCGGTGTTGGTATTTCGGCTGCTTGTTGCGCTTGCTGAATGGCAATGCCTACAGATTGGCTAATGGCGGTGTTAGCTTTGAGATAATCGACAATCTGTCCGATGGTGCGTTTTTCTGCCAGTTCTTCTAAGTTGGGCTTGGGTAGGTCAGGATACACTTCTTGTAATCCGCCTAAGATTTCTACCCGCTTGATGGAGTCAATCCCTAAGTCCGCCTCCATGTCCATTTCTAGTTCCAGCATTTCCACTGGGTAGCCAGTCTTATCACTGATGATTGCTAGAAGATTCTTATCCAAGTCAGCAACATCAATAGCTGGTGTAACGACAGGTGCGGGTGTGGGAGTAAATTCTACAACTTGGTTGACTACGGGTGCAGCTACGGGTGCTTCAATTACTGGCTCAGGCTCAATTGTAGAGACGACAGAAGCGGGTGCTGTCACCACAGGCTCGGACTGAATTTCCCAGGTTGTGGGTGCGGGGGGAATGGGTGCGTCAACTATGCTAAAGCCATTTTTGACTACAGACTCAGGTTGAGGCTCAACTATTTTGGGGGTGGGAGTTACGGGTGCTTCGATGGTGAAAGCAGGAACTTCCTTGACTGGGGTTGGAGTTGCTGGGGGATTTACCTGACCAGACAACACCATTGAGTATTGTTGTTGAATCAGTTCAAAAAATTCTCTGGCGTATGCTACCTGTTCCTGGAGATATTTTTCATGGATGCGGAGGGTTTCGCCTTGTTGGGAGTGAAACTGCATCATGCTGCGATCCAAGCTTTCCATCACCACTAGTTTTAGCTGGGCAGCTTCTTGGGAAGATTTGGCGTTTGCAAACAAGGCGTTTTGTTGCTGCATCAGTTGGAAGAACGCTTTGGTATATTCCATCTGATGGTTGAGGTAAGTACCATGAACTTGCAGGTTCTCAGTTTGGTTTTGTTGGAACTGAGTTGTCAGGTACTCTAAGCTTTCTAGCACTCGCTTGTAGTTGTCCAGTTTTTCTGGTGTTTGCATCTTCTTTTCTTCGACTAGTTGAGGTGAAACGATCGCAGAATTCATTTCAGGTTTGGCAGGGGTAATACTAGTAGAGTTATTAATAATTTTCGACAGTTCGGCGATTTTGCCGTGTCCGTTACCGTTCGTCTCTTTGACTGGTGCTACAGGTTCAGAAATGGCGGGTGTAACTTGTGCAGGAGGTAGGGATACTTTAAAGCCGTCGTTGAGTGCTTCTTCCCATCCCTTTCTGGTTTTTTCCGATCTGTAGTTGATACCCCGTAAGGTGACATTCAGACCTTTCTTTGTCTCGGCTGGGGGTAGTGCGGGTGGGGCTTGGTATGGGTCGAGGTTCTGCAACTGCATCCCAATCACGCGCATTTGTACAGCAGCTTCCCGCAGAGAGCGATCGCTGTTCTTTTGGGTGCTGGGGTTCAAGGAGACGGTGATGTGGGGGCGATCGCCGAGAATATCTTTCACCAAGTTGGTAAGAATCCGCTTCGGCCCAAATTCTACGAAGCAATGACCACCAGCCGCATAGATATTTTCAATCTCCTGCTTGAACAACACCGAGTTAGCTAGGTGAGTTTCCAGGATTTTTTGAATCGCTTGGGGTTCTTTGGGATAAGGCTTACCTGTAACGTTGGTGAAGACAGGGATTTTTGGCTCGTTGAATTGGACTGATTTTGTGGCGATCGCAAAGGATTTTTGGGCGAAAGCAATCAGTGAGGTGTGGAAGGCGGCGGAAACTGGTAAGGGTACAGCCGCGTAACCTTGGGCTTGTAAAGCTTGACGGACTTTAGCGATTTCGGCGGTCGGCCCTGCTAAAACAATCTGGGTGGGAGAATTGTAATTAGCGATGCTAACTTGGGGAAACTGCTTGAGGATGGGTTCAATTTTGCTCAGGTCTTCCTTCACCGCCAACATTGTCCCCGCATCATGGTCTGGGTCTTCTGGCGCAGCCATTGCTTGACCCCTAGCTTTCACTAGGTACATATAATCTGCGTCACTCAACACACCCGCAGCCCACAAGGCGGTAATTTCCCCGAAGCTGTGTCCGGCTACAAAGTCAGATTTAAATCCAGCTTGCTTCAGGATGGCATACAACCCGGCGCTAAATGCCCCAATTGCTGGCTGTGCGTATTCTGTGCGTTGCAGTGCAGCAACTTGAGCATTTTTCTCTGCTTCAGAGAACACAGGATGGGGGAAAACAATTTCCGACAGAGGGCGCAAGTTATCTTTGAGTAACAATCCATCCATGTAACCGAACAGACGGCGCAAGGTGGGGAAGTTCATCACCAGTTCCCGTCCCATCTCCAGGTATTGAGAACCTTGACCGGAGAACAGAGACACGACTTTACCGTTTAATTCCATCCCGGAAGCACGGTAATAAATCCCTTGGGGATGTTCCCAATTTGCTACACCAGCCTTATGCTTCAGCCAGTCAATGCTGGTTTGCATGAACTTGCAAGCTTCTGGCAGATTCTCAGCGACAAAGCCTAATCTAGCTGCATTCTGGGGAATTTGTACCCCTTGACAATCCCGAACTAATTGGGAATAGTGCTTGTCACCACCCTCTGATTGCAACTTACCTAAAACTTCCTCACATTGTTTGAGGAGTTCCGCCGGATTCGCCGCAAACAGTAAGATTTCGCTGGCGCTGTTGTGTAAGCGGTAAGGGCGATTTTGTTCTGCTTCGTGTTCTTCCAAAACTACGTGGTAGTTTGTCCCACCAAAACCGAAGGAACTTACACCAGCCCTTCTTGGTGCTTCCCCTTCTGGACGAATCCAAGGTCTGGTTTCAGTATTGAGATAAAAAGAAGATTCTTCAATATTCAGCTTGGGGTTAGGCTCAGTAATATTAATTGTCGCTGGTAATACTTTATGATGCAGCGCCAAAGCTGTTTTAATCAAGCTGGCTGCACCAGCAGCAGCTTTGGTGTGACCGATTTGAGATTTCACACTACCCAAAGCAATATGCTGCTTTTTCTTGTCGTGTTCACTAAAGAAATCTCTTAAAGAACCGAACTCGGTGGGGTCACCAGCCATTGTCCCTGTCCCGTGGGCTTCCATCAGACCAACGGTAGCGGGAGAGAAGCCTGCATCTTCATAAGCACGGCGCAATGCGTTGACTTGTCCTTCCTTGCGGGGAGCATATATACTCTTGTAACGACCATCGCTGGAAGTACCAATCCCTTTGATGACTGCATAAATGCGATCGCCATCACGTTCTGCATCTTCCAAGCGCTTCAGCACCAGCATACAGATACCTTCACCCAACATCATCCCGTCGGATTTAGCGTCGAAGGGTTTGACGTTATCACTAGGAGATACGGCTGGGGTTTTGCTGAAGGAAATATAAGCCATGATGGTGTTATCAGTATCTACACCACCAGTCAGCATCATATCAGCGCGATGTTCGACTAGTTCACTAATCGCCATCTTCAACGCACCGAAGGAACTCGCGCAAGCTGCATCCACAACGCAGTTCATCCCGCCAAAGTTCAAGCGGTTGGCGATGCGTCCAGCCACAACGTTAGCTAGCATACCGGGGAAAGCGTTCTCATCCCACTTCACGTAAGCGCTTTTGATTTTATCGACGATTTTCTTGGTATCTTCGTCGGAGAGTCCACTATTTTTGAGGACTTTTTCCCAAATTGGATATTCTAACCTTGCAGACAATGGCATACCCAATTGTTTCGCCATCGCCACACCTAAGATTACACCCACCAACTCGCGGTTAAATTCGCGGGATTCACCGTAACCAGCATCTTCCATTGCTTCTTTCGCAACTACTAAACTTAATAGTTGGGAAACGTCGGTTACTTCCAAGATGCTGGGAGGAATCCCAAATTCCATTGGGTTAAAATCCACCTCAGGAATAAAGCCACCCCGTTTACAATAGGTTTTATCTTCGGTGGTTCTAGGGTTGGGGTCGTAGTAATCTTCAACGCTCCAGTGAGTAGAGGGAACATCAGTAATACAATCAATTTTGTTAACTATGTTTTGCCAATACTCCCGTAAGTTTCTCGATTCGGGTAGTAGGGAAGCCATACCAATAATGGCAATAGGATTATGTTGTAGCTGTCTATTAATTTTGTTGATTGACATTGGTTTTTCTGATTTCATTTTCTTTTCCTCAATACACCTCAACAAAGCCTTTTCGCAGTTATTTATTTGGGCTTCTAACTCCGCTAAGGCTGTATCAATTGGATTAGCAGACATAGGACATATACTGTTCTGGAGTACTGTGGAATTTGCAGCTACAGTAATTTCTGTTGCTCAGTTAAAATAAGCGATTGGTTCTTGTTAGCAACTAGCTATCCTATGCGCGTTGGCACAGCTGATATCAATTCAAAATTCAAAATAGAAAACTTAAAGACCCATCTTCTCTCAGGTTTTTGAGTTTGAATTTATGACTGAATTTTGGTGAATTGCTATTGCTGTAGGTCAGGCTAAATGCTTTTTTGAAACACCACACCATACATACTGGTCATTCAACCCTGTTAATTTGAGGGGTATAGGGGTCTGAGGGTTTTAACAGTTAACAGTTAACAGTTAACAGTTAACAGTTAACAGTTAACAGATTTATACCCCTATACCCTGAATTAGTAGAATGTTATCCAACGCTTGACTCTTGATATTGTGGCAATAGGTCAATCACGTTGTTGAAACTGGTAAAATAATCTTGGATAACGGTAGCTGCTTGACCAGTAAATTCTATCCATTCGTAATGGTAGAGATTTTGAGCAATTGTATCCCACTGGAACGATGGCAACTGAGGAGTAGCTATTAGGACAGAAACGCTTTTTTCTCCCAAACTAGTTTGATTTTCTAGCTTCACCGCAGCCACGTAGCTGGTATTAATGACAACGTTCTGTATCTTGATGAATGCCATAGCCAGTTTCAGCGTCCAGGATAATATATGTTATGGGATTTAACCCAGAAAAGTTGACAAGTTCGTTACAGAAGAAACATCACCTTGAATCCAAATTCACACCATTATTTAAACGAATATTCAAGCATATAAAAGGTGATAGTGATGCAGTAGTGAGATGGCAGGGGGCGGGAAGCACGAGGCAGAATTTAAAGAAAGTGTTTTAGCCTTTTCAATTGAGTAGTTATTTCTGCCATGCTTACTAGGTTTAGTTTTTGCTGTTACACGCGGGATTAAATAACTAATTTGCCTTGCCGCTTTTTTACGTTGAATTAATACAAACAATAGCACAGTTCATAGAAACTAAATCATTTGTTTAAATTATTTTTATAAAAAAACTAGCTATTTGTTGATGCAAATTACAATTTGCATATAGTAATAAAGTATAACTAAGAACCAATAAATCAAAACAGTTAATTTGCTTGATCCAAGCTGTAATGCTAACTATATCTTGATGTACGGAAATTTCAAGCCATTTGTCACATCAGTAATCATTCTCGGAATAAATAAATTTAATGACTTAAATCCATAGATTAATTTTTCAGCATAACGACATAATTAAGCTGTCATTTTTGAGGAATTTTTAATATAAATGACCTATAAACACGAATGAGTATTTATCAAGCAAATATTTATTTTGTTGATTGTGCAGAATAAACATATGAAAGGCTTGTTAGGAATTACCTAAATTGCATCTATCTAAATTAGTATTTGGTAAACAAGCTACAGAATAAATTTTAATTCTTAATAGACTGCGGCAATACCAACTTATACCAATTCAATTAATGATTGCAACACGTCCTTGGGTGAAGACGCGATGAATCGTGTCTCTACAGATGGTTTATTTGTCACATTCTTTTTTCAAATTGGTATTAATACTTTTATTTTCATCTATCTTGGTGTATTGATGAGTGATTATGCTTTTTTAATTTTGGTTTCACTAGTAACTGATTTTATAGCTTTTTTGCTAGTCCACTTTTGCCATCTCCCAATACCTCGACTAGTTAGTTCTGCATTACTGTCGCCAATAAAACAAATTCTTCCCATCCTCTCACAAGTAATCAAAATCTCACCATGTCCCATAAATGGAGCAATCACAAAATGATTGGGACTGGTGTACAAATTGATCAAATAGTTAACAATTCCTTCAACACCTTCAATATTAATTGGTGTTTGGGGTTTAGCTATTACTTGATGAGAAAATATTCCTACATAAAGATTGCCTAGTAATAATTCATATTGAAAGGGCATTTGACTACGCTTGTAAAATTCGTAAATATGCCCTTCCGAACGGATAACCGCCACAACTTTGGCTTCATCTACCAAGTAATTATGCTCCCAGGTGGGTGAGAGGGTAGCGATCGCCAGTGCTGCATCCGAAGGCAACAAATTGCGGAATTCCATCTTGGCTGTGTCGCCGCAATATACTAAATGTCTGCCTAAAATCCATTCATCCCCAATTTGAGTCCTGGGTTCATCGGCAGTGACTGGTTCTGCTTGGTGTTGAGTTTTCTTCGCTGCTAACTTCGCTTCCTTTTGGGCGATCGCACTTTTATAAGCCAATAACTGCGCGGCTTTCTGCTTTACCTTTAACTCTTCTATCAGCTTTGCTTGTCGTTCCGCCTCTTCTTGATCACCCTGAGTCTTGGCTAACTCCCAAGCCTGCTGTGCTGACTCTGCCAAATTTCGCTCCTGCGTCCCCGCCCTTGCCACCTGTAACAAGGCTGTGGGACTATCCGCAATGGGTGTACCCTTAATTAACTGTTTGACTTCCGGATGAATACTTTTGGCAATTTGCTTACCATGCTGAAAGGTGCGTTCCGAGTAACCAGCCTCTTTCGCTAACTCTATTGTTCTTTTAGGTGGTGAAACCATTTCACCACCTTTAAAAGAATGTTGATTATCTCCAACTTTCGCCCGCAGTCCCATACGTGCTAGAATTTGGTCACGTTCCAACCACAATTCTGAACGCTCTAAAGGCTCTAACTCATTGCGAATCAAATTCTCATCGATTTCGGCCAACCTGGCTTGGTCAGCATCATCGTAATTAACAATATTGCACTCAATAGCCTCTAACCCCAACAACTTACAAGCTGTCAGCCGATGTAGTCCAGCAATCAAGGTAAGGCGTTGATCTACCGTGATAGGGTTTAATAGACCATTCGTTTTGATGGACTCCTTCAATTCGTCAACTTTTTCACCCTTGACCGGACGGCGGTTGCGACCGATTTTAATTTGGTCTATGGGTACTGTAGGCATAGTTATACCAATTCAAAATTCAAAATTCAAAATTAAGGAAGCCAAGCTGAATTATGGTTTTGGAGTATGTATCTGTCCCATTCTTTTCTCAAATTGGTATTACTATTTTTCAGTGCAGTCAATTATCACACCAAGCAAATACGACTAAGATACACCTAATAAGTTTCATCAGTATCTAGAAATGATGATTTTCCCCCCAGAATCTATGAGAATGTCTTATACTACACAGCTAGGGCAAGAATAATGCGTCGATAATACAGTGGTCAATCAGCCAATGTCAGCGCCATTCTTGACAGTAGAGTTTTTTGCTAGATATTCACAGGCGATCGCTGATCAAAAGAGCATAAATACCTTCGTTGCGTCCTCTCGGTTCTCAGGACTTAAATGCTTTACTTTTAAATACAGGCCAGTCCATTCGCATTGACTTAGTAGGCTGGCAAGTCAACTTTGTAAGGTTAATAACAGCAAAAAAACCTCTTTCTCCCCCTGCTTCCCCTAGCCGAGAAATTTCGGTTTGGTAAACTCTAGGGACTGGAATTTTTACTCAGCAAGGCCACCACATCAACAGTATTTTCCAGACAGTCCCGATGAAAAAATTTCACAGTCATAGATGAAAGATATCCTTCCCCTACACCCTCATACCCTTACACCCCTACACCCTCTTTCCAGACAGCCACCAAACATGAAAAAGTCTTTCCCCTACACTCCTACACCCTGTTTTCAAAAAACCATTTAAGAAAAGAGTCTTTGGTGAATTGCCGACGAGTAGCAGTTTACCAATATAGCCATCTGGGCTATCTCCTAAATAATTACAATTAGAAACTGGAATGAAAATATGGCAGTAAATAAAGAACGCCAATTATTTATCAAACCCCAAGGCCGGTGGCGGTTAATTTTGGCAGCATCCCTCACTTTAGCGGCTGGGCTAATATCCCTCTATAGTTTGTCCTCCAATCGATTTTCCGCACCAGTGAAGACCCCTGTTGCCAATCCTCCCAAAGTTGCACCAGTGAGAGTTGCTGTCACCGCTTTAGGACGCTTGCAACCACAAGGTCAAATCACTACTTTATCTGCTCCCAGTTCCACCAACGGTATCCGTGTAGATAGATTACTGGTGAAAGAAGGCGACGAAGTACAAGCAGGACAAGTATTGGCATATCTGGAAGATTATAGCCGTGCAACCTCAGCCCTAGAACAAGCTTTAGATAAACTGCAAATTGCCAAAATCAGACTTGCACAAGTAAAAGCAGGTGCTAAACCTGGAGACATTGATGCTCAAAAAGCAACTGTTGCCCGTTTAGAGTCACAACTAAAAGGAGAAGTTGCTACCCAACAAGCAACAATCAATCGGATCAACGCTGAACTCAACAACGCCCAAACTGAAAACGATCGCTATCAAAAATTATTCAAAGAAGGCGCTGTTTCTGCATCTGTAGCCGACAGCAAAGCTTTACAACTCAAAACTGTCGAACAACAACTCACAGAAGCCAAAGCCTCTCTCAGTCGCTCTCAAAACACCCTAGCTGACCAAATCAAAGAGGCTAAAGCTAAACTTAGCAGCGTCAAAGAAGTACGGGCTGTAGATGTAGACTTAGCCCAGATGGAAGTGAGAAGCGCGGTAACAGCAGTTAAGCAAGCCAAAGCTGACCAGGAGTTAACTTACATAAAAGCTCCCATCGATGGCAGAATTTTAAAAACTCATGCCAAAACAGGGGAAGTTATCCCCAGTAGTGGATTTGCTGATATTGGTAAAACATCACAGATGTATGTAATTGCCGAAGTTTACCAAACTGACATTCAAAAAGTGCGTGTAGGTCAAAAAGCAACAATTACCAGCACAGCATTTTCTGGCAAACTCCAAGGAACTGTTAAGGAGATTGGTTGGCAAGTTGATAAACAAAGCATTTTTAGCCTCAACCCCAGATCAGATACCGACCGGAGAATCATTGAGGTCAAAGTCTCCATTGATAACCCCGCAGATAGCGAAAAAGTCGCACGTTTAACCAACTTACAAGTTGATGTATCAATTCAAATTTAATTGTCATTGGTCAATAGTCAACCGTCAACCGTCAACCGTCAACTGACAACTGACAACTATCAACTGACACAATCAATATGAATTTTAAAATTCCTTTAGCATGGCTACAGCTAGTCCAACAGAAAATTCGTTTTCTTATAGCTGTAGCTGGCATTGCTTTTATTGTCTTACTGATGTTTGTGCAACTTGGTTTCCAAGATGCGCTTTACTCTAGTGCTACCGCAGTACATCAAAATCTACGCGGTGACTTGTTCTTAGTCAGTTCACAATATAAATCTTTGACAGCAAGTCAAAGTTTTTCTCGCACTCGATTGTATCAAGCTTTAGGGTTCGATGGGGTAGAATCAGTCAGCCCCATGTATTTGCAGTTTGCAAAATTAAAAAATCCGGAAACTGGAGAGAAATATTCAATCTATGTAATTGGTTTTGACCCAGGTCAACCAGTCATGAATATTCCCGAAGTGGAAGAAAATTTAGACAAGCTCAAAATTCCTGATGTCATGCTTTTTGACAGAGATTCCCGTCCAGAATTTGGCCCAATTGCTGCCAATTTTAACAAAGGAGATACAGAGCAGACAATTGAAATTTTTCCCTTCGATGCGCCTATTGGCTATAAAGTCAGAGTAGGTGGACTATTCAGTTTAGGCCCTTCTTTTGGCGTTGATGGTAACTTAATTGTCAGCGATTCCACATTTCTCCGCATCAATCCTAATACCCGCCCCGCAGAGAAAATTGATATTGGTGCAATCACTCTTACAGCAGGTGCTGATCAAGAGAGAATTGTTGCTAATTTAGAAGCTAATTTACCTAATGATGTAAGAGTTTTCACTCGTAAAGGCTTTATCGATTTTGAAAAACAATATTGGTCAGTCAGAACACCAATTGGTTTTATTCTGAACATAATGCTAACAATGGCTTCTGTTGTGGGTGTGGTGATCGTTTATCAAATTCTCTACAGTAATATTGCTACCCAATTTATCGCTTACGCCACCTTAAAAGCTATTGGTTATCCTAACATTTACCTTTTAAATGTGGTATTTCAACAGGCTTTAATCTTGGCATTATTAGCTTACATCCCAGGATTTTTATTTGCAGTAGGCTTATATGATTTTGCGATGACAGCTACTAAGTTACCAATTGTGATGACTGCAAATAATGCCCTCATCGTCTTTGTATCAGTAGTGTTAATGTGCATCACTTCCGGCGCATTAGCTATTAACAAACTTCGTTCTGCTGACCCGGCTGATATTTTTTAGGGAGTAGTTAGTGCTGAGTCAGGAGTAATTTCTCTCCTGGGTTGAGAATGGAAATTTTAGTAAAACAATAACTCTGTATTATGGATTTGCAAAATAAAACTCTGCTGATTACTGGGATTGATGAATTTATCGGTTTGCGTGCAGCTGAGTTGGCGATCGCGCAGGGAATGAAAGTGCGTGGACTGCAAACTTCCACTAATAAAGATAAAGCGCATAAATTAGGCGCTGAGGTGATAGTTGGTAGTATAACTGATGCAGCGATCGCCCACAAGGCTTGTCAAGGAGTAGATATTGTTCTACATACAGAACAATTGACTGAAGAAGCAGGCCCCATCAAGAATTTTCGGGAAATTAATGTGACTGGTGCAGTCAATATGGCTAAGGCTGCCAAAAATGCTGGTGTGAAATGCTTTGTGCATCTTTCCAGCGTTATGGTGTATGGGTTTAATTATAGCGATCGCATCACTGAATCTGGGACACTCTCCGGTGATAACAATCCCTATTGTCAAACTAAAATCGAAGCGGAAACCGAACTTTTACCCCTAAATTCTCCACCGGATTTTGGCTTAATTATCATTCGCGCTGGGGATATTTATGGGCCGGGAAGTATTCCCTGGATAGTCAGACCAATATTAATGATGCGGCAGAAATTATTCGCCTATGCTAACGAAGGTCAAGGAGTTATCAATCATGTGTATATCGATAACTTAATTGATGCCATCTTTTTAGCAGTAGAAAAAGATGCCTATGGTGAAATCTTTAATATCACCGATGGCGAAGAAACTTCTTGGAAGGAATACTTCATGCGCCTAGCAGCAATGGAAGGTGCATCTGCTCCCATGTCTATACCAAAGGATGAAATGAAGTTGTTTTTAAAACTGCGAAACCAGGGACAAAAACTATTTCGCAAAAAAGCCGATATTCTGCCAGAATCAGTAGATTTCATGACTCGCCCTCATGCCTATTCTATAGCCAAAGCCCAAAATTTACTAAATTATAAACCCAAAATTGACCTAGAGCAGGGTTTACAAAAAACAAAAGCCTGGCTACAAACAACTGACATTCAGAAATTAGTTAAATAATCAATAAAATGCGGTTCAGATAAGCTGGATGAGCGTGTGCCAATACCAGCTTTAATAACCTTGATTAACTGAACCATACTGATAGTCTGTTACCTTTCCTTTTAATAAAGATTGTTTGTCATGACTAACCATCAACCAAAATTGAGCATTGGGCTACCTGTATATAATGGCGAAAAATTTCTAGAACAAGCTCTAGACTCTATCCTGGCTCAAACTTTTACAGATTTTGAGTTAATCATTTCTGATAATGCTTCGACAGATAAAACAGAAGATATTTGTCGAAAGTATGCTGCTAAAGACTCACGTATTCGTTACTATCGCAATCAAAATAATATCGGCTGCGCTCGTAACTTTAATCGTGTGTTTGAACTGTCTACTGCTGAGTATTTTAAATGGATAGCTTATGATGATTTGCACGCTCCAGATTTTGTAGAAAAATGTATTGCTATCCTTGAAAAAGACCCAAACTTAGTTTTGTGCTACTCTGAAGTTCACTTCATTGATCAACAAGGGAAATTTGTCCAAAATTACAACGTTAAACTGGACGTAAATTCACCTTATTTGTATAAGCGTTTTTACTCCTTGCTGACAAAACATTTATGTTATCCATGCTATGGAGTAATTCGCTCCCGGATGCTCAAAGCTGTTCCACCTATGGGCGGTTATGGTAATGCAGATGGAATTTTATTACTCAGACTTGGTGTACTTGGTCAATTTTATGAAATTCCTGAATGTCTATTTTCTGCAAGAATTCATCCAGAACAATCAATGAGTATGTTTTTCCCTAACTATCTTGCCTTTACCAGTAATGATCCGGATTATTCATTGAATATGTTACCTGATTTTTATTCTTATGCAGTCTGGTTTGATACAGATAAAAAGGGAAAGCTATTATTGCCACATTGGAGATTACTGAAAGAGTATATTTTCTCTATATTGATGTTCAAAATGAGTGTACGCGATCGCATCCTTTGTTTTATCAGCTTAAATCAACAGTTGAAAGGTACAGAATGGCTGTTAATCAAGGATTTATGGGTTGCAGGGAAAACATTATGGAGAAGTTTGTTTAATTTCTCACATCTGCAAACAAGATTTTTTTCCTAAACGTTTGCTTCGGTTGGAAAAACATTCAGTTTTTCCAACAGACAAATAAATCAAACAAGCTCAGATATACCATTATGCGGGGTAATAATTATGCACAAAATCTCTCATCTGTTGTTAGCTAGCTTATTAGCTTTAGGTTGTGTTCAAGCCGTAAATGCACAACCTACAACTAAATTAACTGTTGTAGTCAATGGGATACGCCAACAAAAAGGCGCAATATGCTTCCGGGTGTACGCCAGCGAGAAAGGATTTCCCATGAGTGATACTAGCGAAATCCAAAGTGGCTGTACAAGAGTTACAGGTAAGAGTGTAACTAAAAGTTTCTCCGGCTTGAAACCAGGTAAATATGCGGTGGCGATCGTCCATGATGAAAATGGCAATCGCAAATTAGATACAGACTTTTTTGGTATTCCCAAAGAAGGTTTTGGAATTTCTAATAATCCCATCGTTTCTATCCAAACAGGAACACCAGCATTTAGTAAGTCAAGTTTTACAGTCACAAAAAGCACCAGCGTGAATATTTCCGTTAAATACTCACTTGATCCATAAGGAGTAGAGATTGGGGATTGGGGAATAGATGTTTACTCATCGAAGGCGGCGGGAAACCTGCTCCTTTCAAGGAGTAGGAGGGATAGCCGCCCCGCCACCGTTAACTGCTGACTGTTAACTGTCAACCGTCAACGTGAAATCCCATCCCCTTTTAGGGGTGGGATGAGCTGAACACTTCTCAATCTCCCATATCTTGACCATTACACAAGCAAGACAAAATTTGCCGGAGACAAAGATGTGATGAAAGAGTTGGCAATTTTCTTGTCTAAGTCTTTGCTGGGGTGGTTAGTTATTCAGATGTGTCTTTCATTGGTATTTTTGCTGTATGTGCGGACATGGCGGTCTAAAAACATACCTGACGAGCAGTTACCAAAAGCGGCGGTAATTATTTGTTTACGGGGAGCCGACCCTTTTTTACCCAACTGCTTAGAAGCACTGTTACAGCAAAATTACCCAAATTACGATTTAAAGGTAGTTGTTGATAGTCAGGATGACCCTGCTTGGAAGATTGCTAGTGATAGCATCGATAAATTAGCCGCAACTAACGCTCAAATCAACCATTTGCGAGTTATCCGCCACAACTGTAGTCTTAAGTGCAGTTCCCTAATTCAAGCTATTTCCGATTTGGATGATTCTTATCAAGTAGTTGCTTTAGCCGATGCAGATACAATCGTTCATCCTCATTGGTTGCGGGAATTAGTTAGCCCTCTGGGTGATCCCAAAATTGGGGCGACAACTGGTAATCGCTGGTATGTTCCTACTAACCGCTATTGGGGTTCTTTGGTACGTTACACCGGTAATATAGCTACTGTTGTGCAGATGTACCTATTTGGTATTCCTTGGGGTGGGACTCTAGCTGTGAAAACAGAGGTGTTGCGTCAAACAGGACTGCTGGAAAAGTGGGCGCAATCCTTTGGCGAGGATTTAATGATGCCCAATGTGCTGAAAAAGCATGGTTTGCGGGTTAAATTTGTGCCTTCTTTGATTATGGTCAATCGTGAAGAGTGCGATTTATTAGGAATTATCGAATATCTCCAGCGCTTTCTGCTTTATTCTCGGCTTTATCATCCCCAGTGGCTAGCTATAGTTAGTGAAGCTGTTTCTAGCATTTTGTTCCCCACTTTAAGCATTATTGTGTTTCTGTTGTCTTTGGGTGATGCTCAATGGGACGTAGCAGGTTTATTGTTAAATTCTTACAGCATTTATACCCTGGGATTGCTCTTACTTATGCTGGTGATGGAGATAGGACTACAACCAGTAATTTGCGCTCAAGGTCAACCAGGGACACAGTTATCAGTTGCCAGAATGGGCAAAATGTTACTGGCAATTCCCCTAACACAATGGGTGTATGGGTTAGCAATGCTATCTTCTGTGTGGATATCAACTGTTAAATGGCGGGGCATTATTTATCGGATTCATAGCCATGACGATATCCGCTTAGTTGAGTATCATGCCTATGATTTTTTGGATCAACCTATTGATAGCAAAATGTCTCTGTGAGATTACCAAAATGCCATGTAGAGGCGTTGCATTGCAATGCCTTCTCAATCACGCCAATTAAGAAATCGCGTAGAGGTAATCAATAAATGGATGAATTGGCGATATCAATATCAAAGTTATTGGTGATTTGGTTAGTTGTTCAGGTGGGCTTGGTACTAAGATTTTTGTGGTCTTTGAACTTACGATCCCATAGCTTACCTGATGAGAAGTTGCCAAAAACGGCAGTATTGTTATATTTGCGGGGAGAATATCCGTTATTACCTGATTGTTTGCGATCGCTCCTCCAGCAAAACTATCCACGCTATGATTTAAAGCTGATCGTCGATAGTGAACAAGACCCAGCTTGGCAAGTTGTCAACGAGACTATCAAAGAAATAGGTGCAAATAATTTTCAAATTAATTATTTGCGGACTATCAGCCAAACTTGTAGTCTCAAATGCAGTTCCTTAGTGCAAGCTGTTTCAGAATTAGATGATTCTTATCAGGTAGTGGCTTTAGTAGATGCTGAGACTATCGTTCATGCCAATTGGTTACGAGAATTAGTTAGTCCTCTGACAAATCCGACGGTAGGAGTAACTACAGGTAATCATTGGTATGTACCTACAGGAACCTATTGGGGGACTGTGGTTAGGTACATTGGCAATATTTCGGCGATCGTCCAGATGTGCCTATACGGCATTCCTTGGGGTGGAAGTTTAGCAATCAAAACGGAAGTGCTGCATCGAACAGGATTGTTAGAGAGGTGGGAACATACCCTAAACGAAGATACGATGCTATCTAGCGTCATGGCTAAATATAATCTTCAAGTAAAGTTTGTACCTTCTCTGATTATGGTCAATCCACAAGAGTGTGATTTACCAAATTTAAAATACTCGTTCCAGCGCCAACTACTTTCGTTCCGACTTTATCATCCTTGGTGGTGGGTGTTAGTAGGTGAAGCGGTTTTAACAATAGGGCTATCTCAACTTCTATTGTTTGTGTGGTTTATCTCATTTTTTAGCGGACAAGGAGATACAGCCATTTTTGCTTTGAGCTGGTATGTCATTTATATATTGGCATTAACTATGCTCATCCTGTTTTTAGAGTTGGGTTTACAACCAATCATCCGTTCACAAGGTAAACCTGTGAGTCAATTGTCAGCCTCTCTCATCTTGAGAATAGTCATGGGAATACCCCTTACACACTGGGTTTATGGCTGGGCGATGATAGCCTCTCTACGGATGCAAACAGTTAATTGGTGCGGTGTCACCTATGAAGTTAACGGGCCTGTGAATATTCGCCTAGCTGATTATCGTCCTTATCAACCATTGAATTAACCCATAAGTCCCGCCAAATTTGTTGATGAGGGAAATTCAGGTATGGGTGTAAGGGGAAGATATAGCTGTTGACTGTTGACGGTTAACAGACTTGAAAGCCTTTTATTGTTAGGGTTTGACCTTAGCTTGATGTCCTAATTTATCTGGCTACAGCTGTAACTGTTGATTAATGACTAATAAACAATAGGGTGCTTGCAAATACCAAATTTCCCTAAGAAATACAAAAATTTACTAAAAGTATGCAAAAATCAAAGCTTCGCATTGCGCTGTTTAGCGGTTTGTATGCACCCTTCTTAACTGGAGTCTCAGTTGCGGTACACCAGAGGGTTCATTGGTTGTTAAAACAAGGGCATGAAGTATTACTTGTTCACCCCCAAATCAACGACAAGTTCCCCAAAAAAGTTGGAAGCCGCCCAATGGTGGGACTAGAAGAACTAAAACCTTTCCCTAATTTTTCTTCCTTTGCATTTCCTACACAGCCACTAATATTTTATAAGTCTCTTCCCCAACCTTTAAGCTATCGCCATTGGAGTGATAGTAAGTTACTTTCAGACTTCCAACCAGATATTATCGTAGTGGAAGAAGCAGCGCAAATGCGGGGTTTATACTCTGGTTTGTTGCAAGGTTATGGTCGTCCTGTAGGTGTGAAATATGCTAAACGCACCCATACCCCCATTATTTCTGTCTTCCACACAGACATTGTTGCCTATATCAAATATTACTTTGGTGATATCTTCTTTAGCTTGGTGCGTCCTCTGATTCCACTTTTAGTAAAACAGTTTAGTGACAATTATGACTTGAATGTGTTTCCTTCACGAGAACAACTCAAGAAATACCACAACTTAAAATGTCAGCGTAGTGAATACGTGCCTTATCAAGGAATTGATTGCGAGAAATTTCATCCCCGCAACATCACTCACAACCCCATTCCCAACGATGGTAGACCGACTCTATTGTTTGTAGGACGCATTACCGCCGAGAAAAATGTCACGCAACTCATAGATATGTATCCTATGATTGCTGCCAAAATTCCTGATGTGCATTTGGTAATTATTGGTAGTGGGCCTCTAGATGAAGAAATCCGCAAACGCGCCCAAAAATTCCCTTCCGGTATTACCTTCTGGGGTGAGTCTCACGGTACAGAACTTTTAGGTTGGTTCGCCCGCGCCGATGTTTTTGTCAATCCTTCTGTAACAGAAAACTTCTGCACCACAACCAACGAAGCCTTAGCCTCTGGTACTCCCGTCGTTGCGGCGATCGCACCATCAACTTCAGAACAAGTTTTCCCTGGTATGAATGGTCTTTTAGCAGAACCGAATAATCCGCAGGATTTTGCTCAAAAAATAATTACCATTTTGGAAAATCCTGAACTCAAATCTGCCTTGAGTGAACAAGCCCGCCCTTCCATCATAGGTTACGATTGGTCAGCTTGTATGGAAAAGTTTGAAAGCAAGCTGTATGAATTAGTACAATCTTCCGGCAAGCAAGAAGTAACTTCTGTGTAATAAGCTAACGCGTACCTAACTAACTACTAATAAGGGCTGTTAACTGTCAACTGTCAACAGCCCTCACAATGGATTGTGCAACTTAAATACTGTTAATTTGCTGTGTGAAATAAGCTTCTTGATGTTTTAATTGTCTCGCCAGTTCTAAACCTTTTTGAAATGCTGCGAGGGCTGCTGGGGAGTCTTTACGCTCTAAATATAATTTTCCTATTTGGTCGTAAGCTTCCATCAGACCATAAAAGTTGACGGCTCGTGTTTGTATTTCTAAAAGAATTTCGCTGGCTTGCAAAGCTTCATCTAGTTGTCCTTGAGAACGGTACAGAGAGATTAACTTCTGTACAGCTTCCGCCGCACTAGGATATTGTTGCAATTGCCATGCAGTTATGTAAGCTTCTTGATAGTTTTTAAAAGCTGCTTCTATTAAAGCAGGATTTTTTCGCGCTAACATTTCATAATTAGCGGCGATCGCTAGCTGTAGGGTTGGCAACTGAGTAAAATTATTATTCTGAACATAAATAGCTTTTATTTTGTTTAAAACATCAATAGATTTTTGTGCTTGCTTAGATTGTTGATAAATATAAGCCAGCTTTTGCAAGTATGTGAACTCCTGATTTTGATTTTCTCCCCCAGAGGTAGCTAATCTGAGCAATTCCTCGTAGGCGGTAGCTGCTTGGGGATAATCAAACCAATTGAGATTTATTTCCCCTATGGTTGTGAGAGTATTTACTTGGGCAACTAAATCTTGTTTTTCTCGAACTGTGGCTAAAACTTCGTTGTAAACTGTAATGGCACTTTTTAGCGATCGCGTTTTCTGATAAGCTTCGCCTAAAGCTTGTAGTAGTGGTAAGTCAACACTGTGCTGCACATTTTTGTTTCGCGGTTGTGCCTGTTTTTGAATTGCTTGTAATCGTTGAGTGATGTACAGTAGCTCTTGGCGATCGTTTTGATTCCACGCAATCTCACCAACTCGTGACAGCGCCTTGACTTCAGCAACAGCCCCTAAATAACGGCGCAAGCGTAGTTCACGGTTCCAAATTTCAAACGCCCCTAAACTATCCCCAGCTTGTAGCTTTGCTGTTGCTTGTTGGTTCAAATCATCTAACGCAGCCTCCAGCTTTTGTCTTTCTGCAACAGTTAACTGTTGTTTATCGCGTAAAGTCGGTACAAGCGGATCAGGTGTAGTAATTTCCAATGGGCTAGGAGGAAACCTGTCTGCTTGTTGAGGATCGTTACTCCTGGCTAGAGTTACAGAATTGGTAAGTTGCCAAATAATCACAGTCGTAATGAGGAGACTTAAGCGCCTTAGCATAAGGATTTGACGATTTTGTGGGTATGAAGGTGAGTAACCGATAATGGGTAAGCTGTTACGCATTTAAATGGTATATTTCGCACTCAGGTTGTCAAAAGTCCAAAGTCCACAGTCCAAGCTAACCTTTAACTCTGGACTCTTGACTATGGACAGCCCTGACGCAAGAATATTTGATCTAAGTGCGTATCACCTTATGAGTTGCTGCCTAATAACTTTAACTGCAAATCCATTAGACGCATCAACCTGAAATAAATATCCCCAATTCCTAATCCCCAGTCTCCAATCCCCATTAAGCTTTAAAATACTCTCAGATATTTTTTAATAAATCTGATGTAATGACTCATTCTACAGACATAGCCACCTTAGCACGGTGGATGGCAGCCGATTTTAGTAATCAAGCCCAAGCCTTTGAAAACCCACCTTTTTACGCCCATATTCGTGTGTGTATGCGTCCTCTACCGTGGGAAGTATTGTCTGGAGTAGGTTTTTTCGTTGAACAAGCTTATGATTATATGCTCAACGATCCCTATCGTTTGCGGGTACTCAAGCTAATGACCGTAGGCGATCGCATCCATATTGAAAATTATATAGTTAAGCAAGAAGAAAATTTTTACGGTGCTTCCCGTGACCTTAATCGTTTGAAAACTTTAACTAGCGAATCTTTGGAAAAATTACCAGGCTGTAACATGATTGTTGAGTGGACTGGTAACAGCTTTAAAGGTACGGTAGAACCAGGAAAAGGTTGTATTGTTGTTCGTAAAGGTCAAAAGACCTACTTAGATAGCGAATTTGAAATTAACGAAGAGAAATTTATCAGTCTTGATAGAGGGCGAGATTTAGAAACCGATGCACACATCTGGGGTTCTGTTGCTGGGCCGTTCTATTTTGTACGTTTGCATAATTTTGCCGATGAGGTCAAAATAAGTGCCGAGTGATATTAGCTGTAGTGGGACGTTGAGCAGCTTTCTAAGTTTTGAGTATTACTTAGTAATATTCTGCGTCCTTCTACGCTTTCTTTATCTATAAAATTCCTGCCAGGTACTTAGTAAGATACTGTTACCGCCGGCTCTATGGGTAGGGAATAAGGCACTCGCTCAATTTTAGTCGTCCATGCGCCATCGGCGTATAGTTTCAACAAACGAAAACCTGGTAGTTCTTGGTTAATCGCAAAAGTAGAGCTTTGCGACTGGAACTGATAGCAAGTTGAGGGAGATCCCAAGTAGTGAACATTGTGGCGCTGATGTCGAAATTCCTGGTGAATATGACCAAATAAGACTAGCTTGACCTGCGGGTAACGATCAATCACAGCAAACAACTCCTGTGAATTCTGGAGACAGCTACGATCTATCCACGCAGAATTGACTGATACAGGAGGATGATGTAATGCTATTAAGGTGGGGTTATTAGGTAGCATTTTTAACTCAGAATCCAGCCAATCTAGGGTAGTAGCTGAGAGATAACCATACACACAATCAGTAACACTAGAGTTAAGCAATATAAAATTCCAATTTCCACGTTGAAAAGACTTACGTCGGGAAACCATGCCTAGATTTAATATTTTATCCATTGCGATCGCACAGTCATGATTTCCTGGGAGCCAATAAGTAGCTATTTGCAGTGAATTTAAATAGTGTTGTAGGTTTTCATAAGATTCTGGTGTTCCATCGTCAGATAAATCCCCCGTCATCAGCAGCAAGTCTAACTCCGGTCGTAGTTCCTCTAGCCGCTTCATCACAGCTAAAAAAGACTCTGTTGTAGATATTCCTTGTAGCCTTTGGCTTTCTGAAGCCAACAGATGTATGTCTGTTATTTGAGCAATTGAGATGGGTAACTTTTCGTTCATTTTTATGTTTAGCCACTTATGCGTATTGATACCAGCTTCTTCCTTACAACATGAAATGAGTAGTAAATTCATTTTTTAACTTATCAATGAAGCAATAGGCTATCTCATCTCAGGTAAATCATTCACGGATTGCTACTATATCTAAGTCAATAAATACAAGTAAGCTTTAGTTCTTTTTTATACTTTTAGAATTTATTTCGGATTTTCATCTATCTTAAGGAGTAAATTATATTTTTTTTGTATTTTACGACACTCATAACTCACTAAATAGAAGTGTAAATGTTTCTCTTTCATAAGACTAGTTTATAATTTATATTTTTTTTACTTAACATTAAAATCTGCATTAGTAATAGCAAAAATTTTGCAGTTTGAGGATGCCATACAAAGCAAACCTATGTTATGATGGTTGACTGTAGAGTGTGGCGGCATAGCCAAGTGGTAAGGCAGAGGTCTGCAAAACCTCCATCCCCCGGTTCAAATCCGGGTGCCGCCTTAAGGGTTTCAGGCTCTTAGAAACCCATAATGAATACCCAAAGTGAATAACTGATAGTCAAAGCGATAGTCAAAGGGTGCCAAAGGGGTGATAAGGGATACCCCTTGACTCATACTAGTCATCGCTAGGGGTTAACTTGACTATCTGTAAGTATCAAACTGATACCTCTATGGCTAATAAAAGGATATTAACTACAGTCGATGCTAAACTCTATTCCCAACTACAAGAACTGGCTGCCCAATCTGGTATCTCTATGGCTGCCCAGATCAGAATCCTTATCAGTAGCGCATACAGAGCTACAAAAGTCGATAGTAACCCTTAATGCTAGTAATGCGCGGTTTATCGATACCCTTAACCGCTTAGATAAGACCCTAGATGCCAATACCCAGGCGATCGCCAAACTTACAGAATATTTAGATAAACAAGATGGCTAAGATAAACATCAAAGACCTAACCCCAGAACAGAAAGAGAGACTCTTAGAAGTCCTAAAGCGCAGGGAAGCTACCAAGGCATCCCAGGAACCTAAGAAGCTTAAGCGCAAGGGATTACAGGTCAACTACTACAATGGGTCAGCGACTAGACCCCCCAGTGGACATAAAGTATAACCCCAGGAACTCTTTAGGACACCCTAGAGAGTTTTTCAGTTATTTAGGGGTACTATAGGTCACCTAGTAATCTGAAATCACCTCTAGGCGACATAACCCTGTAATATTCTTTACTAAATATTTACCAAATAATGTTGCCATGGGTGGCTATGGGTGGCTAATGATGCTATAATATAAACAGGTAAACAGTTAGGACTTGCCACCCATGACAGACAGAACTAAAACCTCAGTCAGATTAGATGCTGATGTGGTAGCTATTATAGCCAACTATGCCAAGTCTCATACTAGTGGGGATAAGACTAAGGCGCTAAATGAGTTAGTTAGGTCAGCACAGGAAGCCCAGGGTATCCGGGAAGCCCCTATTAATCCCCCTGCCACCCATAGCCACCCTGAGCCACCCAGTAATGATTTATTGGATAAAGTAGTATTAGAAATGGAGGGGTTAAAGGCTAGAATACTTGAGGTAGAACAAAAGCTAGATAAACCCCAGGTAGAAGACATAGCCACCCAGCCAGCCACCCCTGAAGTAGGGGATAAGGTAGACATTAGCCACCCATTCTATAGCACCCTAACAGCTTCAGAATATGTAGAACAGGAGTGTATAAAAGGAAAGGGGAAGGGGGTAAAGACTTATAAAGTTAGATGCTACCAGTCATTAGGTCTAGTTGTGGTAGGAGTAGAGGCTAAGGCTGGGGTGATATTTGAGGTACTAGGTAAATCTAACCCAGGTGAAATAACCATAGGGGAGGATGGTAAGTTCCTTTATGGGAATCTGTAGAGTATTTTCTATGATAACCATAGGATATTTCAATAGCTGATTACAGTTCCTATCATTGACTATCCTCTATGGTTCTTAGGGAATACTAGGTATTTAACTAATGCAGATGTCTGAAACCCTGATTATTTGGTAGGGGTTTAGGTGACAACCAGGATTTGACTAAGTATGAGAGTAAGGACTACAGGATTTACCCAATGATTACCAAACCACACAAACTAAACATCAAAATAGCAGCTAATGAACTAGCACTCATTAAGGCTAATGCGGCTAAGGCTGGTTACAGTGTCTCTGAGTATGTGAGACTAACCGCTATGGGATTACCTTTACAACCCCTAGACAGCAAGTAGGGTTAACCAGTAACCAGCTAGTTAACCCCAGAGTTCAGTATTAAACACACATAGGGCAGATGCCCAAAGGATTCAAATATGTCAGATTATAACACATTCAATGATATTCAGTCAAGCTTCGATGGTTTTGATGATGAAGATGATAGCGCCAAAGGACAGAAGTTACTGGCTTGGTTAAAGTCTGTAGACTTCTTTGGTAGCTCAGTAGGGTCAGGTGGTGACAAGTCCAGAAGTGCTGACCCTAAGTCAGGTAATGAACCTGAGAGAGCTAGGAAGTTAGCTAAAAAGTATATCCAAGGGTCTAGAGAGAAAGCCTATGTATTCTGGCAAGTGTTTGAGGCTGTATATGGTAAGCATTTAGAGTTAGATGGTTGGGCGGATGTTGTTCACTATCAAGGGCAAGCTACTACTAGACCAAAGCTAATGGCTAGATTAGAGAAGGCTTTAGAAATGTCATCCCCACAGGCATCTAAGGGCTTCTATGAAAGACAGTTAGAGATATTGCTAGAGGGTAAAGAGTTTCAACCAGTTAGGAAATATCTAGAACAGAACTACAAAGAACACTCAGAGCATAAAGTCTGGATTAACCACCTAAGCTTTGAGGAAATAGAGAAGTTAGGTAAAGAGAAGGGCTTTAAAGGTATGCCCCCTTTCTATATTGAGAAGGGTTTCCAGCCTTTACCTGAATGGGACAGCTTAGGTAAAGTCCTATTTGGTACTGATGACCCCTTAACCCAGGAAATGGTTACTACTTGGTTATGTGGCGCGGTCAAGAGGGCTTTAGAGCCTGGATGCCCTATGAAGCGGTCATTGATTATTAAAGGTGACCAGGATGCTGGTAAGTCTGCCTTTACTCGGATATTAGGTAAAAACTGGGGAACTGAACTCAGATCAGGAACTAATGAGGCTGATATTATCCGCCAATGTAAGTTTACATGGATTATGGAGTTGTCCGAGTGCGATCGCTTGTTTAAGGGTAAAGAGGCTAGTGTCCTAAAAAGCCTACTCAGTACTACAAAGGATACTTACATTCAGAAGTTTAAAGAGGCTGATGAGGCATCAGTCACAGAAAGAGTTACCCTGTTTATTGGTACTACTAATGAGTCTAAGTTCCTAGTAGATACCACAGGTAATAAAAGATTCTGGGTTATAGACTTGGCTGATGGGTGGAAGTTACCCCTGGCATGGTTAGAGGATAATATAGATCACCTTTGGGCTACTGCTTACCATAAGATACTCAATGGGTATCCTACAGACTTATCAGAGAATAGCCAAGTTGCCTCAGAGGTCAGAAACAGAGACTACATGGTAGAGGGTAGCTGGGTAGAGCAACTAGAGACCGCGCTTAGTAAGGCGACACTTGAGGGTAAATATTCCCTTGCTTTTAAAGCAGTTGATGTTATGTATGCTATGGGTCTTAGAGGGGATGCCCACAGTAGAAATAAAACCGCAGTAGTTAACAGCCTTAAGCAGTTAGGTTATGAACAGAAGCCCATTAAGGTATTAGGTAAGACTGAGAAGTTATGGAAGTTATCAAGTGTACCTAATACTGAGGTTATCCCCGCCAGAATAGACACTGAGCGAATGGTATGGGAAGTACTAGATAAAGATAACCCAGAGAGGGGTTACAAACCTATTAACTAGACCTTAGTGAGAGCCCTAGATAATCTAGGGTTTTTTATTACCTTTGTCGCTTATGAGCGCTTAAACAGTAGAGCTAGTCACCCTTAGATTATTCCTGGTTACCTCCGGTTACCTCTGGTTACCTCTAGGTTACCACACAGGTAACCGCTAGGATTCATATAGGGTATAGCTTTCAGCCTATGGGTTACCTGGTTACCTCTATTTTATGAAATAGATATCACCCAACACCTCTATAAAAGCTAATAGGTAAAACCAAGGTAACCAGGTAACCCACAGCCTATACCTTAAGCTGTATAAGGGTTCTAGCGGTTACCACTAAAGGTAACCAGAGGTAACCAGAGGGGTAACTAGAGGTAACCTGTATATCCTAAAGGGTAATATGTGCAAAGTAACCCTAAAGTCTACCTAAATAACCCCTAAATGCTTACCAAATAACCCATTGAGGCTCGACAGTCACCCCTAATAAGTGCTAAAATAGTAGATGAAACCACAGAGAAACCCTAACACTTATGGTAGCCCAGATAACTAAAACCACACCTAAGACCTTCAGAAGTTGGCTAAGGCAGTTCAAGGGAAAAGATAGCCCTTATGGGGACTTGGCTACTGATGCCTTTGATGACTCTAACTGGACTGGTAACACTGTTAAGTCTCTAGCCATTGCAATGGTTATGGGACACCCTTGTTATGAGGCTTGGGCTACCTTTAGGGATGCGGCTAGGGCTTATATAACCTCTATGGGAGGCACTAACAGGCAAAAGGCTAATATAGAGGAAATAATAGCTAGGTGTTGCCCAGATGATGAAAGTAATGATTCAGGGGTTGATTTAGATGATGAAATGGGTGAACACTGGGATTATCCAGGTAGCCCCTATGAAGATTACTTTGATGGTGATGATGAGCCAGCCTATGATTAACTAATCATCTAGTGATCGCCCTAGAGGTTGTCTAGGGTATTTTAATAACCTATCCTCTTAAGCGCTTAAGTCCCTGGGGTAAATAAATAACCCCCTAGCCGCCAAGCTAAGAGGTCAAGTGTAGGACATGAAACACCAAAAGAAACCTGTTAAATATAGTTGTTAAATATAAAATAGCCAGATGCCATGCCAGCTACCATTAATCAGTCAAAGGGGTAACTAGTACCCCTTATGGTTTATTAAGGCTGTTCCTGGAACCCAACTAGACTCAGGATGTAGAAGGTATCATCCTCTGTCAGGTCTTTGAGGTCTGGGGCTTTTACAGGGTCTTTCTCTAAGGCTACAAAGTCCTTAAGGATTCTAAGGGTAATCGCTTTGTTGTTCAGGGATACATCGGCAGGTAACTCAGTTTCATCAGCTAGATGTACCTGAAGTAGTTTGTAGAAATAAACATCAGATCCAAATGGGTCATCAGCCAAGTCGCCCAAGATACTGGCTAGGACATCTTTGTAAAGGTCTTGAGGGTTAGCATAGGACTTACCAAAGTACTTTAGACCCCCATTACCAAGCTTCTGGGTACTGCATTCAACCCCATACCAAGGATGACTAATCAGCTTGATAACTGTCTTAGTAAATAACCATAAGCGGTCATCCAAATCTTGATAGACTTCTGCATACTTTCTGTAGACTGCAAAGAAGGTATCAGGGGTCAGTTTACCTACCTTAATAACTGAATCCAAATAGTCCTCTAAGTACTGGACTAGGCGAACTTTGGATGCGAACTCGGCAGCCTTCTGGGCTTTTAGTTTAGCCTCAGCCGCTTTGAGGTCTTGGATTTGTTTTTCTAGTTCAGAGAGACTGGGTTTACCTTGGTTTACTTGAGCCATTATTTTTAATCCTGTATGGGTTCTACCTCATTTAGTCAACCAGTTGTCTGACTAAATACTAGAAAAGGAACCTAAGGTTATGACTAAGAAACAGATAGCAATCCGGGTAGACCAAAGTACTGATAACTGGTTACATGATGTAGCCCAAAGTAATAACCAGACAGTATCAGAGGTTATTAGAGGGTTTATTAAGCATCATCAGAATATACATAGGGGGACTAGGCTTGTCTTGGATGAACTAAGCGGATTAGAACCCCAGGAAGCCCTATTAACTCTAGATGCGGTTATTGAACAGCTAAGGGATAAAATCAATGGCAAATAGGAAGTGCCTGATCTGTAAGCTAGACCATGATAGGCTGATTGAGTTTAACCAAAGGGTGACTATGGGGTTACCTGCCTCAGCCCTAGCGGATTACTTAGGGACTGTAGGGGTATCAGTGACCCCACAGAATGTCTATAACCACTTTAAACATTCCAAGGTAGCCAAGCCAGTCCCCTCTGATGTGCTGATACCTACTAAGGTGAATAGGTTGGTATCTGAGGAGGGGTTGACCTCTGACCAGAGACAAGAAAGGTTATTACAGATAGCTTGCGATATGGCAGATACACTTTATGAGACATTTCAACAGTCTAGTAGCCTGAGGGTATCCAGAGAGTTAAGGGATTGGGTGGATGTTGCTAATAAGATCACCAAGGATAGGCAAGATAGGGAAGGGATACCAGAGCCTAATCTTTCAATACAGATAAATGTAGAATGTCTGGAACCTCCCTTAGAAATATCAGAAGCACATTAGCTGACTTTGGCTAACTATTTCGATGGTTGTCGAAACCTTTCAAGACCCCTACTGAGTAGTATTAATACTCCATAGGGGTTATTTAATGCCTATAAAATACTGAAGTAAGAAACAAAACCTAGCTGTTTCTTACTTTTATTTTAGGAACCTATACAGGGTAAGGATTCTAGGAGCCATTACTTCGCAAAGCACTTGCGCCATTGAGGCTATTTCTTACTTTTAAGTCCTAATATGAACAGTGTTCACTTTGACTATATGGATGTAAGGACTAAGGGGATTACCCTTAACCCTAATGCAAAACCCCTTGAATAGCTGCGAACTACTTAAGGGGTACTCAGTAAATAACAAGTATAGGGCTACAACCCTAAAGGACTCAGATTATGTTAGGTAAAAACTCTCAATACTATTATCATAGCACATTAGGCACAGTTTGTGTAGTGCCTAGACCAACTTTATCTTCTGTTAATACTAAGGATGGTCAACCTGTTTCTGTTAACTATCCTACTAACAGCCAGTTTGGGGTAGCAGTTAAGTATTTCTATGACCTTAAAGGTATTCAAGTAGAGGACTATAAGTGGAATAAGCCAGACTTATTAGTCTATGAGCTAGCTGATGGGACTCTATTAACTGCTAGTAAGGAAGTGGTAGAGGCTTCCCAGGTTAACCATACATCTGGTTATCATACAAAGTGCTACATACATCAGGTTAAGGACTTACAGGTACTAGAGAAGTTGCCAGAGGAAATAGAGGAACACTTCGAGTTTATATAACCAATAGGAAGCCCCTAGCGATCGCCTGGGGCTTTGTAGTTAGATACTGGGTAACTCCAAGGGTACTGTATTACCTGCATAGTGTTTAAGGATAATCTCTGGGCTGTTACCAACTAACTTGGCTACTGTGGAGACTGTTAAACCCTCAGCCAGCATCAGGGTAATAAATGTATGTCTAGTGTTATAGGGGCATCTGTAGCGGTCTATTAGTCCATCATTCATTAGTTGCTGGATAACCCCTTTGTAGTTCTTTTTACCCATCTTGCCACCTTTCCAGACCTGATTAGAGAACCTTGTATTGTTAATGATTCCTCCGGTAGGACTAGTAAATACTGATTGTTCCAGGTCTGGGCTAGGTGGTCTAATAGACTGTAATAACTGCCTAACCTGGGTGTTACAAGGGAACCTCCTAGACTTGCCTGTTTTAGTCCCCTTTCTGATATTTAAGGCACTGTCATAGGATTCACTAAAGGTTATCTGGGTACACTCAGAGTTTATATGCTTCCACTGTAGCCCTATGGCTTCCCCAGTCCTACAGCCAGTCCAGAATAGGAACTTAACAAAGGGTGCATAATGGGGTCTAGTCTCCTCAAATGCCTGAATAATGCTGTTCATTTCCTCTTTACTAAAGGGGTCTATGGCATCTGAATCATGCTTAGGTAGCTTGATATCCTCTGACATCCCAGCAAAGGGGTTATCTTTGGTTAGCCCAGAACTAACAGCCCACTTACAACAGGCTGATAGGTAAGTTAGCACTCTCTTAGCTGCATTAGGGGATAACTCAGTAAGCAGATAGTCTCTAATAGCGATCGCCTGGGTTAAGTCTTTGGTAGGTAGTGCCTTGATATGGTTCCTATATTTCCTGGCATAGTCCTTTATATAAGTAGTAGATGCCAGTTGGGGCTTCATAAACTCACAGTATTTATCCCAGAGTTCTGCTATGTCTGTCTGGGGTATCTTAGGTTTAACTAAGGTTAACTGTGGCTGCCTGTAAGTCTCTAGTTTCTCTCTGTAGCGGTCAAGGGTAGGGTCAAGTTGACCAGTTAGGATGTCCTCTTCTATCCAGTTAGCTAATGATGATACCCTGCGGTTATTAATCTCATTAGAATCTAACCCAGTGCTTAGGTAGACTTGTTTACCACCCTCAGTAACAGTTCTAGGCAGCCTAAGCCTCAGCTTACCCCTGTATTCCTCAATGCCTACATTACCTTTAACTTTCTTGGCTGTACTCATTGACTATCATATAACCTCTATTTCCCATGATGATAGTCAGTCTGATAGTCAAAGTCAAGCTGGGTTAGTCCTAATACCTACTAATAAAGCACTTAGGGAACTAAATGATGCAAAGCATCAGGTCTGCAAAACCTCCATCCCCCGGTTCAAATCCGGGTGCCGCCTTAAGGCTTCTAGTCTTATAGAAGTCCTAAAAAATGATAAAACTGAATATTTGATAGCCAAACAGGTCAGTTGACTAACTACGGGTATCTAACTGATATCTCTATGAAGGCATCAACAAAGATTAATACCCCAATCCGCAAATCTACATTTTTTCAAAAAAAATGTGACGCAAAGTTATAAACACATAATAAAGAAAGCAATATCGACTATCAATCAGAAGTTTTGGGTCGCATCTCCGGCGATTTTCCGTTCGATTACCGCTAAGTCGCCACCTAGCCATCGGGTGTAAGTTAAGTAGAGTAATACTAATGTATCGTACCATTAACTAAAGCATCTGCTCATAGTGCTGTGTGAGAGTATGTCAGATATTCTTCCAGAAAACCCCATAGCAGAGAATGTGGAGCCGCCAAAAGTTAAACATGGATTTAATTCTTTGCCACACAACAGCCGATTTTGATACATTGGGCGCAGCCGTAGGACTAACTTGCCTATTACCCGGAAGCAAGATTGTGTTGACTGGGGGCGCGCATCCACCCGTGCGAGATTTTTTGGCGCTACATCGAGATGAGTATCCTTTAATTGAAAGACGTTCGGTAAATCCTGAGAAAATTCGATCGCTCACTATAGTAGATGCCCAACAGCGCGATCGCCTGGGTAAGCCTGCTGAGTGGTTAGATTTACCTCAAGTTAGGAAAATTACAGTTTACGACCATCACACGGGACAAGTATCAGATATCCCGGCAACTCAGTTTCATGTCGCCTCGGTGGGTGCAACTACAACCCTGATTGCGGAGGAATTACAACGCCAGCAAATCGCTCTCAATCCTGCCCAAGCAACGGTGATGGCTTTGGGTATTCATGTAGATACGGGTTCCCTTACCTACGACCAATCAACTTCCAGGGATGCCTTGGCTTTAGCTTGGTTGATGGCACAAGGCGCTAGTTTACCTGTAATTGCTAATTACCGTGACCCTGGTTTATCTCCCCAATTGCAGCGACTATTAACGGAAGCGTTGGAAAAATTAGAATATCTTTGCTTGCGTGGATATACTATCGCTTGGGTGACGTTAACAACAGATAGTTTTGTCCCTGGGTTATCGAGTCTAGCCTCCCAGCTCATAGAGTTAACAGAAATTGATGCTTTGCTGTTGGCAAATGCACACCCATCAAATAAAGATGATTCCCGTTTCACAGTAATTGGGCGATCGCAAATTCCGGGTCTGCATCTAGACCAATTATTTCAACCCTTGGGCGGTGGTGGTCATTCCCAAGCAGCATCACTCAATTTACGTGGCGTTGATACTCAAGATATCCTCCAACAACTCCTCCGAGGTATCAAGGCGGCTATTCCTCATCCCCCCACAGCCAGAGACTTGATGTCTTCCCCTGTCCGCACAATTCGCCCAGAAACCACAATTGCCGAAGCACAGCGCATTTTATTACGCTACGGACACTCTGGTTTATCTGTGGTTAATCCCCAAGGGCAATTGGTGGGGATTATTTCTCGCCGTGATTTGGATATCGCCCTACATCACGGATTTAGTCATGCACCAGTTAAAGGTTACATGACCACTGATTTAAAAACCATCACCCCAGATACAACGTTGCCACAAATTGAGTCGCTGATGGTGACCTATGATATCGGTCGCTTGCCCGTATTGGCAAATGAGCAGTTAGTGGGTATCGTCACTCGTACTGATGTTTTACGGGAACTGCATCAAAATATTGCTGTCGGTGGTAGCGGGACTTTAAGCCAGTTCCGAGATATGGGTGCTGAGTTGAAAACTTCCCTCAGTCATGAATTGCGATCGCGTCTGACTCCCCAACTCTGGCAATTACTCACCACTGCTTCCCAAGCCGCCGAGGAAAGGGGTTGGCATTTGTATTTAGTTGGTGGTGCGGTGCGGGACTTGCTGCTGGCGGAAGCAGCCGCCGGCACTCTCATGATTACAGATATAGATTTGGTAGTTGATGGCTTCCACAAATCAGCCGATGTGGGTGCAGGTGTGGAACTAGCAAAGGCACTGCAAGAAATTTACCCAGTTGCCCGTTTAGAAATCCACGGTGCTTTTCAAACGGCTGCTTTGTTGTGGCACAAAGACCAAGACTTAGATTCTTTGTGGGTAGATATTGCCACCGCCAGGACTGAATTTTATCCTTACCCCGCCGCCAATCCTGAAGTTGAAGCCAGTTCCATTCGCCAAGATTTATATCGCCGTGACTTTACCATCAACGCCCTTGCCCTGCGCCTCACCTCTCCCCGCGCTGGTGATTTACTCGATTTCTTTGGTGGTTTATTAGACTTAGAAGCCAAGCAAGTTCGCGTCCTCCACGCCAATAGCTTTATCGAAGACCCCACCCGGATTTATCGCGGGGTGCGCTTTGCTGTGCGTTTTGGATTTGCCATTGAACCACGCACCGAAGAATATATCCGTTATGCCATCAACAGTGGCGTTTACGATCGCACTGCCCAAACTAACAGCAAAACCCCAGCCCTGCAAACTCGACTCAAAACAGAACTCAAGCATATCTTAGAAGCCCCTTACTGGCGATCGGCTTTGCAATTACTCGATGACTTGGGGGCATTGCAGTGCATCCACCCTACCATGAGTTTAGATAGTAAACTCATACGCCAACTGCGTTTACTAGAACGTTGTTTACGGCGATTTGACCCCCAACAAAACCTAATTCCTTGGCAAATGCGCTTAGAAGCCATCATTGCCCACCTTGCACCAAAGTATCGGGGCAAAGTCGCTAAAAATCTGCAACTACAGGAAGATAGCATTCAGCACTTGCAAAACTTGGCTGCGGCTAAGACTGAGATTATACAATCTTTATCTGAATATCAACGCCCCAGCCAAGTAGTTCAGCTACTACGCAAGTATAATTTAGAAATACTAATTTTGATTGCTTTACAAAGCCAGCGCCCCATCAGGCGGCAAATATGGCAATACTTAACAGTCTGGGCTAACGTTCAACCGATTTTAAATGGTAATGACCTCAAGAAATTAGGGTATAAACCAGGGCCGCAGTATCGACAAATGCTAGATGATTTACTAGCTAAAACTTTAGATGGAGATATTACAAATCCAGTAGAAGCCCAAGAGTTTTTAGCCAAACAGTATCATCAATAACAGTTCAAAATACCCTTTTTTTAAGTAAATCTGTACTATGTGAAAGCTTTTGCTCATAAGCTTTCCAACTAAATCATCCCATCTACTATACCGTAAGCATTTACAGATAAGCTGTTACGCATTTAGATCTTATATTTCGCACTCAGGTTGTCAAAAGTCCAAAGTCCACAGTCCAAGCTAATCTTTAACTCTGGACTCTTGACTATGGACAGCCCTGACGCAAGAATATTTGATCTAAGTGCGTATCACCTTACTATTCTATTCTCCGTCTTTCCTAAATTTCCAATATATTGACTAGTCACATAATCTGTGGCTTTTCCCTTTTTCTTATCTCCTGTTTCGTCAATACATAAAATTATTTCTCTCTCACCAATCAACGTTTTTATCAACCACAGTCTAATTTCTCTTAATTTTTTGACATCCCATAGTGCATCTCTCAAAAAATGATGTAGTTTTTAGCTATCTTTTAACCCTGCTGTTTTAGCTATTTCTGGTAGGGTTTTTCGCTTAATTTCTGAAAGTATGCCCAAATGTAAGAATTTGAATGCTTCAAAATGCCTCACGTCCTCAAACAATGAATAATAGTGTTGGCAATAGTTATCTATGAATGCCACTGTGCTTACTGGCTGTCTGCGCGGCGTAACCATCCCTCTTACTTACTGTTTACGGTTTTCTTTCTAATTATACTTTCCCCGTAGTAACAAAAGAGGGATGAATCTCATCGTCAAGGTTTAGAAAAAGAAGGAACTATTGGTGTGATGCTCGGCTTTGTAGTCATGATGTTTTTGGATATAGCACTCTAAACTCTTACTCCCTTATACCCAGTCTCAACAGAAAACCTGGTTGCGTAAATCCTAGACAAGTTAGAATCTGGACATTTGTTGATTTATCCACTAACCTAGTGCAGAGGTTATTATACGGACGATACTCACTGCTAGTTATACTAACGTGTGTAATTAGCTGGCTCTTTGTGAGAAAGTTTTTTTGAGTATGCTGGAGATATGATGGTCTGCATTTACCGAAATTATTGCATCATCTCTTGGCAACCTAGAATTTTCAACTCAGCATATAATGCTAGTTGAAAACTAAAAATTAGCTTACCCACAATCTTGAATTACTATAAATTCAATAAATAGCATAATTGAGTTTAGCATTTTGAGCCAATTCAGCAAACTATGATCGGTAATTGCTATAAAAGTGCAATATCATCAGTTGGCTAATTCATGAATAAGCTAGGCTAGCAACCAAACATTCAGAGTTAGTCTTTAGAGAGTTTTCAGCAAACATGACAAGTGTAGCAGGTGGAAATATATACATTTAACATAATGTTAAGATATTGTTAACTAATTTTTAACGATATATAATATCATGAAGTAATATTGTAACTAAAAGTTAATAAATTCTTGAATAACAGGCGTTAGTACATGATAAATTATCAAGGTTTAAACAACAGTCTCAACCAGGGTTTGTAACAGCTAGTAGGAAAATTGGTAGATGTCTCAAAAGAACGGAAATTCTCAAAGAGAATACTATAATTTAAGAAAAAACGTAACGCTAGATATTAATAAAATCGGGCTGGTACTAGCAGGATGGAAGGTTAAATTAGTAGAATCAGTACCCTTTTTGTTAGCTTGCGCCATATTTTTAAGCGTTATCAGCTTAAAAAGCCCCTTGCTCCTTTTTTGCTTACTGTTTGGTAGTTTAACCGCTATAATAGTTCAACAAATTGGACAACAATTGCATTTACCAAAACGGTGGCTTATTGTATGCCAAATATCAGCAGTAGCAGTCCTTCTCAGTTTATTTTGGTTAGATTATTTCGCCTTTCCTGCACAGGCACAATTTTTTGGCAAGGCAGAAAGTTTTTTCAAAAATACATTAACCCAAGGAACTACAAATAATACTAATACGCAACCAGCAGTAAGTTTAATTTTTAACGTGTTACGGGGAATATTCTTACTGTATATTGCAGTATCTCTCATTGGCGTAATCAATGCAGTACGTAAAGATGAGGATTGGCAAAGTATTGCCAGGACTCCCCTGTTAGTTGTAATTGCTGTCACTATTGCAGATGTTTTAACAGGATTTGTCATAGGTGATACTAGTAAGTAGATGACGGCTTAAATGTTTACGGATTGTTTATGTCTGAGGAACGGCAACCAGAATTTCGCCCAGTCAATCAAATTTTAGGCTCTCAGCCCTCACTAGGGCCAATTCCTGCCGACCAAATATTTCCTTGGACAATCATTTGTCTATCTGCTTACTTCATCATCAATGGAATTTTTGGGGGTATTTTCCCTGATGACTTTCAACGATGGCTATGGACTTTTCTCATTGCTGGTTGGGGAATGGCCACTTGGTGGATATTATCGGGCGGTAGAAGCTGGCGCTTTTTAAGCAAGTTTATTGGAGTTCCCACTTGGACAAGAGGCTTTGCTCGTTATCACAGCTTGCTAGAAATTAACTATGAAGCAAAAAATCGGAAAACAAAGCATCGGTCTCGCCGGACAAGAAAGTAGATTAACGCCGTTTGAAGACGCGTTACATTTATCAACCATGCTACGCATCGCGTTGGATGGTCGTGATATTGGCGCTTATATTTTAACGAAAGGAACTCAGAAAGATAAATTTTGCTTTGTTTTTGGGTTTGAATGTAAAGGCATCCACACCACTTTAAGAAAAGAACAAATAGACACAATCTTTAATAACATTGAATCTGGATTAAAAGACATTCCCGAAGGGGAAAGAATGACACTGCACATGGGGTCTTTTAGTTCAGACCAACAAAGGCAAGCAGAATTAACAGACTTGATTAGGCGCGCTCCCTCTAGAGATATTAAATATTTGTTGATGGCGGAGAGAGCCAGGGCGCAAGAACTTACTGCTGCGGGAATTCGTAAGCCAAAATTTCTGAAAATATACGTTACCTATACCATTGAACCGAGTTCCACTAATGCCGATGATTGGATTGAAAAACTGTTAGGAAAAGCAGAAGGATGGTGGTTAAAGTTCAAAGGTGATATTGCAGAAGTTCAAAACCAACGAATCGAAAGTGTCATTGCTAAAGCTTATCAACAGGGCTTTTGCCGTTGGGAGCAGCTTTTATCTAACAAAATGGGTTTAGATATTAAACCTTTAAATGCGGTGGAACTTTGGGAAAACGTTTGGAGAAGGTTTAATGATACCCAACCAATAGAAATTCCCCAATTAGTAACCCTGGATGAAAATGGACTGTATGAACAAGCTCATTCAGAATTATCTAGTACGCAATTATTGATAGAGAATGTCCACAGTACAACACTGTTGATGGAATCTGGTGTACCTTGTGCCGATCGCCGTTGGGTCAATGTGAATAATAATTACATTGGGGCGATGACTTTTTTGGAAAAACCAGGGGGCTGGCCGAATAAATTTGCCCAACTACGCTACCTATGGGAACTCCTGGCGAGGGAATCGGTAGTAGATACAGAAATTGTTTGTCAGCTGACGGCGGCGAACCCAGCTTTGGTGAAGACTACTCTGCAAAGAGTGTTGAAGCAGTCGAACATGACGGCTATGTTAGCTCAGGAGAAGAGCAAAACGATAGATGTTAACGCTCAATTGAAATTGAGAAAATCCGTCGCAGCCCAAGAACAATTATTTGAAGGAGCCGTACCAATTTACACAGGGTTGGCTATTTTTGTCCATCGTCCCACCGTTGAAAAATTAGATGAAGCCACACGGTATATTGAAAACTGCTTTCAACGTCCGGCGCGGGTGGTGAGAGAAACTGAATATGCTTGGAAAATTTGGCTACAATCTTTACCTATCGTTTGGGAAGGTTTATTAGTCAAACCCTTCAACCGTCGCCAGTTATATTTAACTAGTGAAGTACCTGGTTTAATGCCTTTAGTGATTACCAAAGCTGGTGATAAACACGGCTTTGAATTAATCGCCGAAGAAGGCGGTACACCAGTACAGTTAGATTTATTCAACCAACACAAGAATTTAGCCTTGTTTGCGACTACCCGCGCAGGTAAATCAGTGTTGGTGTCAGGAATTTTAACCCAGGCTTTGGCGCATGGGATTCCTGTAGTCGCCCTAGATTTTCCCAAACCTGATGGCACATCTACCTTTACCGACTATGCCCATTTTATGGAAGGGAATGGGGCATATTTTGATATTTCTAGACAATCAAATAACTTATTTGAGCAACCAGATTTACGATCGCTCGATCCTGAACAACAACGCGATCGCTTACTCGATTATACGGGCTTTTTGGAATCAGCCCTCATGACAATGGTTTTAGGCTCATCCAACGACAACCAACTATTAACACAAACCGTCCGTTCCCTACTCAACTTGGCTTTAAGCGCCTTCTTCGCTGATCAAGGGATACAAGAAAGATATAAAATGGCGATCGCTGGTGGATTTGGTACTCCAGCCTGGCAAAAAACTCCCACTCTCCACGATTTTCTACATTTTTGCTCCCCAGAACATCTGCAACTAGATTCTGTCAGTGGCCGAGTTGAAGATGCACTCAGTCAAATTCATCTGCGCTTACGCTTTTGGCTTTCCAGCCGGGTAGGACAAGCCATATCTGCACCCTCTAGCTTTCCTACAGACGCACAACTTTTGGTGTTTGCGCTACGCAACCTCTCAGATAACGAAGATGCAGCCGTACTATCTTTAAGTGCTTATTCAGCCGCCTTACGCCGCGCCTTAAGTAGTCCAGCCTCCATATTCTTTATTGATGAAGCACCAATTTTATTTGAATTTGATCAAATATCTGATTTAGTAGGTAGGATGTGTGCGAACGGCGCTAAAGCGGGGATTAGGGTTATTTTATCTGCACAAGACCCAGACACCATCGCCAAATCTAAAGCCTCATCCAAAATTTTACAGAACTTGACCACAAGATTAATTGGTCGTATCCAACCAGTTGCCGTAGATAGTTTCGTTAGCATCCTCAAATATCCCAGAGAAATTATTGCACGTAACGCCTCAGAAAGTTTTTTCCCCCGCAAAGAAGGTGTTTATAGCCAATGGCTATTAGATGATAACGGCATTCATACCTTCTGTCGTTATTATCCAGGCTATGAACAATTGGCAGTAGTTGCTAATAATCCTAACGAGCAAACAGCACGTCAACAAGCAATGCAAGATTACAGGAATAAATATGAAGCAATATCAGTATTTGCCCGTCAATTAGTAGCTAGTTTGCGTAGTAGTTAATCAAAAAATACGAACGGTGATGGCAATGAAAAAAACTATTTTATTCACATTGGGATTACTGGGATTGTTGATAGCGCCAGCTACAGCACAACTAGGAAGAGTTTGGACTGAATTTCAATTCTACTCCACAGATTTGCAAAACTATTTGAAATATAACTTGAGTGAAACTTTAAAACCTCTAGAAACTAGCAGTCAAAATGCTCTCAATGGTGCAACAGGTGATTTGAATATACCCAATCCTATTGCAGCTGGTGAGCAGGTTCGCAAAGACATCATCTTTTTTAATTCTCGACCTGACAAATTTGAGAATAATCAAGCGATACGTTCCAACTCAGTAACGAATGAAATTAATCGTTACCTCACCCGGAGTTCGGTAGAAGGAACACTGGGTAAAAATGGACAAAGAAGAATGAAAGCAAAATTGGAAGATACAGAAACAAGTATCACCAAAATTGAGGAATATTCTGCCTTAACTGATCAAATCCAATCAGGTTTGGCTAGCATTCTCCAGACAGCCGTTAATACTGCTGCGGCTGCTACGAATCCAGCACTGAATGCGGCTCAAAGTCAAGCTGACTTACAAGTGCAAAGTATTAAAATTCAAACTGAACAATCAAAAATTATCAGTGAAAACTTATATCAAACTGTGTTAGCAAATCAGTCTTTACAATACTCTAATTTAAATCTGGCAAATATTTCTCAGCAGATGGAAGAAGCAAATCGGGCGCGGCGAGTAGACACATCCACAGAAGCAGCGAGGCTGTTGAGAACTACCGCTCAAATCGATTTATTTGGGCGAAAAAATGAAAATTAAACTACTACTTTATCTATTTTTCTATCGTCATTATTTTCTGCCATAAAGACATAGAGAATATAGTTGTATAAATATTATGATCAAACTCCCGATTTACACACTCCTAGCTGATATTGGCGTTACTGATACCTTGAATAGCGGTACTGCAACGGCTCGTAGTATTGCGGAAGGCTGGGACAATCAATGGCTAGATTTATTACAAAATAATACCAATGATAACTTATATGGAGCATTAACAAAACTAGGAGTATTCTTTGCTGTTGGAACCTTATTATTCTTTGTCCTCCAGTGGTTTAATGATATGATTCACAGCGAATACTCCCGTCCAATATCGGCTCTTGTTTGGCCTTTTATTGTAGTTGTGCTGTTAAGCAATTCAGGTAATGGTAGTCTTCTTTCTACTTTGACATTAGGTGTCAGAAATTTTATTAACACGGTCAATCAGCAAGTGGTTACCACCGCAGATGCTGACCTAGTTTATCAGCAAGCATTAAACATGAGTATTGCTGAAGAAGTAGCTGGTTCACTACTTCGTCCTTGTCAATCTTTAACTGGTGAACAACAAACCCAATGCTTTACTAAAGCTAGTGAAAAAATAGATAATCTCTGGAGAGAATATAGAAATTTATATGGGAATAAACCTTGGATAGTTAGGTTAGAAACTCAAGTTAATCAGATTAGATTTGGTACAGGCAATATATCGGAAACTAACTTTAGTGCTTTGATAGGCAATACAGTCCAAACTAGTATTAAAAACTTTCTGGTTTCCTTGCAATATGCTTTTCAAAATCTCATAGAAGCAACTATGTTACTCATAGCAGTCTTAGGGCCGCTAGCTGTTGGAGGTTCCTTACTTCCGGTGGCTGGTAAACCAATTTTTCTATGGTTAACTGGGTTTTTATCAGCAGGAATTGCCAAACTGTCCTTCAATATTATTGCCATCATCACCGCTTCTGTAATTGTCAATGGCCCAGCACAAGACCCTAATGCTAATCCAGATTTGATGTGGTTTATGATCTTTTTAGGAGTTTTAGCACCACTATTATCTTTAGTTTTAGCAGGGTTGGGGGCTGTAGCAGTATTTAATGGTATTAGTAATGCAGCAACTATTGTTAGGGACAGAATCTAGAATTGGTAATGGGTAATGGGTAATTGGGAATAGTAGGGTTTAAGCTTCTAACATTAAATAGAATTTTTATATAAATTAGGTGGGGAAAATGGTCAATTTTTTACAGCAGAAAAAACAAACGGTTAGTATTCTGACAACCTTTGCGATCGCCACCTTTAGTTTGCACTTATTAGTATTAGTTATATTTCTCATCCAAGGCTTAAATATCCGCCAGTTGAGTATCCGCAAACCCCCCAATTTTGTGCAGACAATCGATGGTCAGCCAGCAGGCGTTACGGACGATTTAGCTAGAGATCCCTTAGTGATTCGCCAATTCGTTAGTAAAACGATGATATCCATGTTCAATTGGTCGGGAACTCTACCACCACAAGGCGCGGAAGACATCGCCAAACCCCAGCCAGACCCAGGAATATTGATTAGAACAATACAAGGAGGTAGCCAGCGAGTCAGCACTAGTAGCTGGGTAGCAAGTTTCGCCTTATCAGAGGATTTTCGCAAAGGTTTCTTAAGTGCGATCGCTGATATGACCCCACCAGAAGTTTTTGCCAGCAACCCTACCCAAGCGATGTCCGCACAATTAACCATTAAACGAGTTTACCCCCCAGTGGCGATCGCACCCGGAACCTGGCGGGTGGGGATGGTAGCTGACCTAATTCAAACCAAAGGTAGTGATAACAGAAAAACAATTACTCCCTTCAATAAAGATTTATTAGTACGTGCAGTAGACTATTTTCCTTATCCCTTAGCCGAAAATAGTACCGATTTACAAAAAGCCATTTATAGTAGTCGCACTGACAAATTAGAAATTTATGAAATCCGCAATTTATGTTTATTAGATGACTATAAAAACACAAATCCCAACGCAGCCTATCCCTGCGAATCCGGCAGCTTTATTAGATAATTCGCGCAGAGGTACGTAGGACATAAGCCAGAGGCTATTGATTTTTTCCTCACCATCTCAAAGTCACTATAATTTTGAATTTTGTAGGCTTGCCTTCCCGTAGGGTATTTTGAATTTTGAATTGATTAGTCCCCAAACTTATGCAGCTACTTAAACCAGAAAATAAAAAAAATAGTATTTTACCCCTGTTTGCTGTGGGGACGTTTGGGTTAAACCTGTTGACTTTACTGTTACTGATGTTCCACGGGTCGATGTTACAGCAATTAAATCGTCAACTAACGCCCCGGAGTTTGGTACAACTTATTGATGGTAATGCTATTACAGCAGACCCCAAACCAAGTTTAGAGCGACATCCAGAAACAGTCCGTCGCTTTGTGGGTGAAACTATGACCCTCATGCTTACTTGGTCACGCAAACAGCCACCAGCAGCTATTTGGGAAGCTAGTTCACAGTTATTAGTTAATAATTTACAAGCAAAATTTTTATCAGAAATTAATCAGTTAAATTCTTTGAGCCAATTTGGTAATACTAATAGAGGTGATGATCATGTATTGGTAATCCAGAAAATCTCGCAACCAAAACTAGTTAGTGAGGGTCAATGGAAAGTAGAAATGTTTGCCAATCAATTAATTTTTAATGGTTCTGACAATTTAGGTAAGTCAATTCCTTTTAATAAACAAATTGTAGTTCGAGCTATAGATCAACAGTCTATTTCTCTACCATCTCAACCCCAGCCTTGGCATTTAGCCGCTTTCCGCTTAGGGGAATCTCGTTTAGAAATCTACAATATCTGCGATATCCAAGATACAAATTGCGCTGGAACTTCTAACTAAATCCCCACTCTCAATTAATAAACCATGACTCCTTACTCCACCACTCCCGAAACTCAACCAAAACCTCTAAGCCACCCTGAAGTAGATGCCTTTGATTGGGAATCACACATGGCTAAATTAGTGGGATTGGCAGCAGAACCCACCCAAGAGGTGGCAGAGATAGCACCAACAAACCAGCCATCCTCAGCACCACCACAAGAGGTACAAACAGAGCAACCCCTCGCATCCAACCCATTTGCTAAATTAGCCTTAGTGGGTACGGGTACTTTAGTCTTAGTTGTCATAGCTGGCGGGTTTTTATCCCAGCTCATGAGTGCTAACAATCAAAAGCCAACACAGAATCCAGCAGCTGTATCTCAGCCTGAAACCGCAGCTACCAACTTCACTTCACAACCAAACCTGGAACAAGAAGTAGAAACTTTAAAAACTAAATTAGCACTGGCTGAACAAACCCAGGCAGTCAAAGTCGCACAGCAAAATCTCAGAAATGCTACCAGGGTTTCCGTTCCCCCAACTAACACTCCTGTGACACGGGTAGCACCGCCAACAACGTCTACATCAGCACCCCGCACGGTTATTATTGAGCGTCCTGCTCAAAATCCCTATCCACCTGCACCAATACCAGTAGCTAGTTCTCCAAGTCCCCAACTACCGCCACCACCTTTAGCACAGCCAAATTCTGTACCCACCCCCCCCAATCCTTGGGAAGAATGGTCGAGGATGGCTAAGTTAGGTAGTTATGGTCAAGCAAGTGCTGTAGATCAACCAAGTATGACCGTCTCTAGTCCGCCGCCACTTAATGTCCCACGGCCGACCACGAATTCTAATGGAGAACAACCGCCACAACCACCAAGTTCGCTGATCAGTCAAAGGCAATCCCGCAGTCCACAATCATTGAAGGTGGGAACTAGTGCAAAAGCTGTGTTGGCAACAGCTGTCTTTGGAGAAACAACCAGGGGGAGAGGCAACAATGACGACAACAACGAAAATAAAAATTTGTTTGTTGTTCGCCTAAGGGAACCTCTTAAAGGCGTGGATGGAACGATCGCCTTACCTGCCAATACTGAGTTATTAACTGAAGTGCGATCGGTTTCCGAACAAGGGGTGATGCAACTCAACATCGCCAAAATGATTGTGGAGAATAATGGCGAACTTTCGGAAAGAGATATACCTAACAATGCACTGGCAATTCGTGGATCTCAAGGTTCTCCTTTATTAGCACGGCAATATCCTGATCGCGGTTCATCTATTGCGGGGATGGATGCAGGTTTGTTTATTTTAGGTGGTGTGGCTAAAGCCGCAGAGTTATTTAACCGTACAGAATCCCAAGTAACAACTTCTACTAGTGCTGGAACCACAATTAGCAGCAGTAACCCCCAACGCAACTTAGCGGCCGGGATTGTGGAAGGTGGTTTAAACTCCGTCGTCCCGCAAATTTCCCAGCGTAATCAACAGGCGATCGCCCAAATGATGCAACAAACAAATGTTTGGCTCCTTGGCGCTGGAACCGAAGTAGAAATTTATGTCAATCAACCAATACAACTTTAAGTAATTCGTTGCATGAAGGCTAAAAATAATTTTTCCCCCTTGTCTTTAGCTACTTGGATTTTTTCTGGTGCGATCGTTTTACTGGGAAGTCGTGCTGTAGCTGAAAATTCTGTTCTGCGTTCTATTTTTTCCTGCCAAGCACAAGGTTTAGGCGGATTAGTCCCGACTATCAAAGTCTGGTACGAACAAGGGACAAACCTGAGCTTTATTCCCGCAGGTGAAAAGATTCGCAAAGTTTGGTTAAATGACCCTTCTCAGGTAACACTAGACTTTGACGGCCCCATGTGTATGCAGTTTGGCCCAGAAAGCGGTGCTGATTGTAAAAACTCAGCTGCTAATGTTATTCAACTGCGACGGATTCCTAAACTCAATCTTCCGGGTGTGCGGAGTACCGACAATACACTTTTAACAGTAATTACTGAAGCTCAAGGTCAAAGCAAACTTTATACTTTTAAAGTTCTTTATGAAGATACCCCGCCAGAATATCATACCCTGGCTGTTTTCGCTGATCCCGGAGGTGGTGGGGCATCTTGCGCCAGAGTTTCTAATTAAAGTTGTGAGTGTTGACTAATAACCAATTGTCAATCCTCATTAGAGGGAAATACTAACTCTATCTTGAAAGAGTTGTTCCCAGAGCGTAAAACCACTATTTTATTGTGGGGTAATAAATCATTTGTTACTCAATAACAATACTTAGTAACGGAAATGACGCGCTCTCCAAATCACCGTCGTTTATCTCTAATTCTTGCCAGACGCGCCAGTCTGGTATTAGGAGTCATGGCGCTAGCAGGAATCACTACTGGTGCTTGGTGGGCGAGAAATTATATATATAACGATTTAGCACCCTTAGTTGAGACTAACCTAGAGCAATTGCTCGGACGTTCTATAAAATTAGGTCAAGTCGAAGGTTTTACACTCTCCAGTCTCCGATTTAGCTCTCTATCAATACCAGCAACTCCCACTGATACTGACACAGTAACAGCACAAGCTGTAGATGTGCAGTTTTCCCCGTGGCAAATTCTGGTCACTCGGACACTAGTATTAGATGTCACCTTAGTTAGACCAAATGTCTATATCCAACAGAATCAAGATGGTCGTTGGGTGACGGCTGAAGTGAAGACAGGTGAAGGAAGTGGGCCAATCCAGACTCAGTTACAAACCCTAAATATTGTTGATGGGAATATTGAATTACTATCAGCCTCCGCACCAACTAAACCGCAAGGCTCGGTAGTATTAACACAGATCGGTGGTGTTGCCCGATTTTCGCCTGATAATGAGAGGATAGGTTATCAAATTAATGGTCAACTCACCAGGGGAGGAACAGTTCAAATCTCCGGTGAAACACAACCAAAAACACAACTTACTAATCTTCAGGTTGTAGCACAAAGTTTACTAGCATCAGATATCAGCCGTTTAGTTCAGTTGCCCATTGTCTTACAATCTGGGCGTATTGACGCGGACTTAGCAGCCCAGATTCCCGCAAATCAATCAGAAATATCGATTACGGGAACGGCCAACACCAATCAAGTTACAGCTAAAGTTCAAAATCTTCCCCAACCTTTTTCTAACGCCAATGGCAGATTAATATTTCAAGGACAGACAATTGCTTTAGAGAATTTGAGGACAAACTTTGGTCAGGTTCCCTTGTTGGCAAATGGTACAGTTAATACTCAAACAGGTTTTAATCTGGCGGCTCAAGTCAAGTCAGTTAGTGCCAAACAACTCTTAGACACTCTCAAGGTAAATTCTCCAGTCCCCGCAGCCGGAGAAGTAACAGCAGATATTAAAGTCCAAGGTGCATTACAGCAACCTATTCTGAGTGGTACAGCCAGCAGTATCAAACCGATTCAAGTTGACCGTGTTCTATTTACAGGCGTAAAAACTAATTTCCGCTTGAGTGTATCCAAAAATGCCACTCAAATTGCTGTACCTAATTTAATATTAATTCCTGCCGCAGGTGGTCAAATTACAGGAAGTGGCCAAGGTCAACTAGGTGGTAATGTCAATTTTGATATTCAAGCTGATGGTGTCTCAGGGGATATACTGTCACGTAGTTATGGCATCACTCCACCTATTCAAGTGGGAAATATCTCCGCTAAGGCAAAAATCACTGGTTCTTTGGGACAACAGCCTTTAGCACTGAATATTTCTAGTGTTCAAGTACAACCACCAGCCGGGGGGCAAATTATCGGGAGTGGTCAAGTCCAACTTGCGCCCCAAGGTGACGTTTCGTTGAATATTCAAGCCCAAAATTTACCAGGGGATGCACTGGCGAAGACAAACGCAGCCATCAAAGTTGGTAATGTATCGGCAAATGCTAGAGTTTCTGGCACTCTGGGCAATTTACGGGCTGTGACACAAGTGCAAGCACCAACGGCTACCTATCCCACTACAGGGGAAATTGTTGTTGCTCAACAAGGAAGTAATCTGCTTTTACCTAGTGCTGTTTTGAATGTGGCAGGAGGTACAATCAGGGCTACAGGTCGGGTTGCTCAACAACGCTGGCAAGCGGTGGCGAATGTTTCCCAAATTGAACTTGACCGATTTGAGCAGATACCAACCCAGTTGCAGGGAGTGTTAAGCAATGCGGTATTTAATTTGTCAGGTAGCACGGCTTCTTTCCAACCCTCAACCATCCAAGCTACAGGACGGGCAAACCTAAATGTGGCAGGTGGTACAGTAAACCTGAGGAATTTCAACCTCAATGCTGGGCGTTGGCAAGCGGTGGCGAATGTTTCCCAAATTCAACTCGACCGATTTGAGCAGATACCAACCCAGTTGCAGGGAGTTATCAGCAATGCGGTGTTTAATTTGTCAGGTAGCACGGCTTCTTTCCAACCCTCAACTATCCAAGCTAATGGTCAAGCAAATTTGAGGGTGGCTGGGGGTGCAGTTAACCTGAGGAATGTCAGTTTAAATGATGGTCGCTGGCAAGCTGTGGCTAATGCTGACCAAATTCAACTCAACCGCTTTTCCCCCCAACTACAAGGACGACTCAGTAGTAATATTCAGTTGGCAGGGACGACAGCATCTTTCCAACTAGCAGATATTCGCGCCGCAGGACAAATCAATGCTTCTCAAGGGTTGGCACAGTTGGCGCAACCAATTACCGCTCAATTTCAATGGAATGGCAAGCAGATTATAGTACAACGTGCCACAACTCCAGGATTAAGTGCGAGTGGTGCGATCGCTGTACAATTACCTCAAACGGGTACACCCCAAATCGCTGGCTTGAATTTGAATGTCCAAGCGCAGAATTTTGACCTCAGCAAAACTGGTTTTCAAACCCCTGGAGATATAGCAATCGCAGGGTTACTCGATTTTAATGGACAAGTTACCGGCACTCTCAATACTCCTGAGGCTAACGGTAATATCCGGCTACGAAATTTCAATGTCGGTAGTTTGGCATTTGACCCGGTTTTAACTGGTAACGTGAATTTTCAAGGAGGACAAGGGGCAAGTTTGCGTCTAGCTGGTACACAAGACAAGATAGCCCTAAACCTAGATGCTAATTATCGCCCCAGTTCGTTTTTAGTCCAACGTGCTGGCGCTGTCACGACAGGTAGAACCGAGGGAGATAACTTAATTATCAACGCCCAACAGTTCCCCATCGCTCTGGTGAGTGGTTTTTTACCTAATAATCAATTCAGACCTTTAGGTGGGGAGTTATCGGGGAATTTAGTTGTTAATTTAAATAATTATGCCGTAGCTGGGGATGTGGCAATTGCTAATCCCCGGATTGCCAGAGCCTCAGCCGATGAATTTCGCGGTAATATTAACTACGCTGATGGTACTGCTAGTTTAGCGAACGGGTTATTACGGTTAGGTGATAGTAACATTGCTGTCAGTGGCAGTTTGCAAACTGGTAATGACCCCAGCTTTCAACTACAAGCGAATTTAAATCAAACCAGAGTTGAAAATCTATTACAAGCATTTAGTATATTTGATTTGGGAGATTTTGGTGGGGGTTTAGAATTACCAACGCTGGCGGGTGCAGAAGCACTCAACACTACACCTGTGCGTTTACCTAATGCAGATTTGCAAACCCAGTTAGAGTATTTCGCCAAAATTCAAGCATCCATCAGACAACAACAACAAGCAGATACACAACAAACACCAGCTTTACCCAGCCTATCAGAATTAACTGGTGCTTTAAGTGGGGCAATTACCGCCAGTGGTTCGTTGCGGACTGGGTTAAATGTCGGCTTTGATTTTCAAGGCGCTGATTGGCGATGGGGTGATTACTCAATTAATGAAGTCGTCGCTAATGGTAATTTTGCTGATGGTGTTGTTACCCTCTCACCATTACGTATAGGCATAAATCAGGGATTGGTGGCTTTTGCAGGACAGTTAGGCACTGAGGATTTATCGGGACAGTTGACAGTAGACAGCCTACCTCTATCACTCTTAGATCCATTCATCGCTCGATATCCTATAGATATTACTGGACAAGTAAATGCGATCGCTAATTTAGCAGGCAGTTTACAACAACCCAGAGTGACTGGGGAAGTAACCCTAGCCAATACAACTTTTAACCAGCAACCTGTACAAACAGGGCAACTAAATTTTGACTATAACAATGCTCGTGTAGATTTTGACAGTACTTTACTGTTAACAGGTACACAACCCGTTGCAATTACAGGTAGCATACCAGCCGAGTTACCTTTCGTTGCCGAGCAGCCAGATAATAATCAAATTAGTGTTAACGCCAGTGTGAACAATGAAGGCTTGGCGCTGTTAAATGTCTTGACTAATAATCAAGTCACTTGGGTAGATGGTCAAGGACAGGTAAATCTCAACGTTCAAGGGACTTTTGAGCAACCAATAATTAATGGTAATGCCACAATTACCAATGCAACAATTGGTACTCAAGCTTTAGCCAATCCCCTCACCAACGTTACAGGCACATTACAGTTTAATGGCGATACGTTGAATGTCCAGGGGATTCAAGCCACATATAATCAAGGTTTAGTATCTGCATCGGGAAGCTTGCCAATTTTTGCAACTGGGGAAACTGTAACTAATCCCCTAACAGTAGCAATCCAAAATCAACTCAATTTCCAGGTTGCAGGCTTATATACAGGAGATGTCAGTGGTAATGCTGTGATTCGGGGAACAGCACTCAGACCTCGAATTGGTGGTGAGATTACACTCAGCAATGGTCAAGTGACTATTGGTAACACTACAGCTAACTCAAAACAAACAGCGACACCAGAAACTAACGCTCGCGCCACAACTATAGAATTAAATAGCAATATTCCCGAAGCAACAGTCACACAGCAACCACCAACTCGACCGAATTTGCCCGTAGAGTTTGCAGATTTGCGGTTGAATCTGGGTGATGATGTGCGTGTCACCAGTCAGTCTCTACTAGGTTTTTTACCAGGGGGAGAGGTTTTTAGTCAGCCGATACTTAGTTTTGATGCCGAAGGCGATTTAACCATCAATGGTACGTTAGCAAGTCCTCTCCCTGAAGGAGTCATCCGTTTAACGGGGGGACGAGTCAGCCTGTTTACAACCGAGTTTACCTTGGCGCGGGGCTATGAACAAACCGCGCGGTTTAGCCCAAATCAAGGACTAGACCCTACTTTAGATGTGCGACTGGTGGCAATTGTACCAGAAGCATCGACTAGGAGCGATCGCATCTTAGAATCACCTTTTTCTGCGGAAATCAGTGATGTTTCTGCAAATAATTTCGGGACTCTACGCACCGTTCGCGTGCAAGCAAGAGCAACAGGGCCAGCCAGTGAATTAACAAATAATCTGGAATTGACAAGCGAACCACGTCGTAGTCGAGGCGAAATTGTTAGTCTGCTGGGTGGCTCGATTTTGAGTGACTTTGCTCAAGGCGATGCGACACAAGGGCTGACTAATTTTGCTAGTTCTACTATTTTAGGTGGTTTGCAAGGCACAATTACGGCGATTGGACAGGCTGTTGGTTTTAGTGAATTTCGCATTTTTCCTACCCCTACCACTAATCAGGAATCTAGAAGAGCTTCAGTTCTCGATTTATCAGCAGAGGGTGTGTTTAACCTTAATCGCAATCTATCCGTCTCTCTATCACGAGCTTTTTCTACTACTGAACCTTTGCGCTATAACCTGCTCTATCGTTTGAATGATGAAATTCTGGTGCGTGGCTCAACTAATTTAGGAAACGAAAGTCAATTATTATTTGAGTATGAAACTCGATTTTGATTATTGTTCCCGTGACCATACTGACTTGCGTAGATTAGAAGACAAGCTCAGGAATCTTTATTTTTGAATGTAGGTCTTTTACAATAATGTTGAACAAGTCAGAGAAGAGATAAATAGAGAATCTATCGTAGAATGTGACTAGCTCTGATGTGAAAAACCTACACCTGTAAAGCTTTAGTTATAATCAAAATTTGTCAACGGTTTCCTGAATAACAAGGGATTTTTACGCCTATTTTTACGTTTAGCGCTAGTCAAATAATTATCAGCATAGCGGAAAGCAGATGCACCATCATAGGCAGCGATCGCTACAGCTTGAAAAAATACCTTGGTCGGGACGAACTGATTAGATAACTTTTGAGTCAAAATTAACAAATCGTCATCCGTTGCTGGTACAGTTACTGTTTCTGCCCATTCTGAGGCATAAAAATTATCGTCAAAATTATCTTCAATTAGCAGTTTGGACATTTTCTACCTCCCCAAAGGCATAAGATGCAAAGCCTGCGATTAAGTTAAGTTGCTGTTCGCGTGTTTGTAGGTTTTCTGGGAGTTCAGTATAACTACAACCGATCTCTTGCAAGATATGCAAACAGTAGGCACTGATTTCACTACATGAGGCTCGCTCCCACTCATGAGCAACTTCTTTTGCCATCGCCTGATTGACGCGAATGACGTTTGTTACAGGGCTAATCATCAACTCACCCTCATAAACTGGATAATCGCAGTTTTGATCAAAAGCACAAAATTACGTAACCGTGATTCTGCTGAATTTATCAAACTGGGAAAGGAAATCATCAGCGCATTTGCGGAACGATATCTCAGGAGATCGCCTCTTCTTCTGAAATTTGATACTACATAAAAACCATTTTTATGAACTATACCAGGGATTCTTACGCAGAAAATCATCACAAAATCACATAATTATAAAAACAAACTGAAAATCTTATATCCGTATACTATAGAGTTTTTACTCATTACCAAATTTCGGGTATTTTTGCCGTGTTAATACTTAGTTTTAAATCTTTGTTTTGATTATGAACAATTGCAATTTTATTGATAAATATCAAGATTGAAACAATAGTATTTTTGACTGATTTTATTAGACGCAACCTATAAATATTTTGAGGAATAGATAATTTAGTTCATATATTCTAAAAGTAAAAAATCTTGATAAAATAAGTAAATGGATAATTAATATATACGCGATCTATCTAAAGAAGTATTTTATCATAAATAATAATAAAGCCAAATTCACTCCACAGGTCGATGTATTAGTTTATTTTTTTAAGATATAAAATTATCATACAAGTCCCTGGTCAGAATAACTAAAACCAAGTGAATACTTGAATTGTTCAATCAAATGCAAGTATATCAAAAATAATTATTGGCCAAACTTGTAACTTAACAACTTCTTCTAAGGAAGCAGTCCATTTATTTAATTTGCTTAAATAAAAATCTGTGCTTCTTTCTCAAAGTAAGAGTTAAGAGTAGTTGATGCTAACAATGAGGGTTGCAAATGAAGATTTTTAGTGTTGTTTTATCTATGTTACGCCCAGTCCGCTTTTTAGTTGTTGCTTTTACTTGTGCATTGTTATTTCTATCTAGCACAGTTCCTGCTTTTGCCATTACTAGCTACCAAAGTGAACCTACAGAAGCTACAGACCAACTTTTAGAAACCCAGAAAGCGACTGACGAAGTTGCTAGATCTGCTCCTCCTGGGCTAAAAGAAGTTCAAAAGAAATCTAATGAAGGACTAAACGAAGTTCAAGGAGCCGCAGATATCGATAAGCAGAAGCGTCCTGCAAATTCCCAAGACTCAACCTCAGTAGAAGGTGAGATCCAGAACTTCTTGGAAAAAGTCACCGGCAACAAGTAAGCATCAATAATCTTATTTTAAGGGAGCCAGTTGCTACAACGGAGGAAACCTCTACAACGCACTGGCTCTCCTACAATAATTTTATTTTCGCTTTATAAATAACCTCTGAGGAAAATATCGACTGTCATAATCTTTAGATTTTTACAGAATCAAATCTTCAAGTAATCCTTTAGTTGGAATTATTTATAAAGGACAATCTTTCTAGTGACCGATGTAAATGTAACCGATATTTTGAGAACTTAAACTATAAGTTCACCGGAGAATGAAAAGCAATGCCTAGAATAAACATTGGTTTAACAGACGAGCAACGTCAAGGAGTAATTAATCTGTTGAATCAAGATTTAGCAGATTCTTATTTACTTTTGGTGAAAACAAAAAAATACCATTGGGATGTGGTCGGGCCACAGTTTCGCAGTCTGCATGAACTATGGGAAGAACACTACGAAAAACTGACAGAAAGTATTGATGCGATCGCTGAACGAGTCCGGACTTTAGGTGGTTATCCTGTAGGTTCAATGGAAGGATTTTTGCAACTTGCCACACTCAAAGAACACGCTGGAGATGTTCCTAGCGCTACGGGAATGGTCGCTAATCTCGTGCAGGATCATGAGCAATTGATTCGTAACCTCAGAGACCATGTAAACCGCAGTGGCGATGAGTTTCAAGATCAAGGAACTGCCGACTTCCTCACCGGACTCATGGAAGAACACGAAGAAATCGCTTGGATGTTGCGTTCATTTATCGAAGGGCAACCAATTGAGCCAAATGGAACACAACCAGCAACAGAAACTAAAACACCTGTTGGTGTGTAATGTCTTTGTGACTGTGCCTTTGTAGTAGAAGAAAAAATTTTTCCATCACAAAGGCACAGAACTAGAGATAAATAAAAATAAAATTAGGGAGTATACAAGTGCCAGAAGTTTATCAAGCAGAACGTACTATTTCTGCCGTATTTAAAGAGCAGAAACAAGTTGATGATGTAATTCGCCGTTTGTTAGATAGAGGTGTACCCAGAGACCATATCTCAGTCATGGGTAGAAATTTTCAATCCGAAACTCGGATTGCAGGTTTTATTACTAAAAGAGACGTAATTTTGGGTGGTTTGCGGACAGGGGCAATTTTTGGTTCCTTGTTTGGTTCCTTCCTCAGCTTGTTAACAGGTGTAGGCGTACTGTTTATTCCCTTTGTCGGGCCGATTGTGGCAGCAGGCCCCATCAGTGCTTTACTATTGGGGGCAGCTAGTGGGGCGATCGCCGGTAGTGCTGGCGCTGGTTTAGTCTCAGTTCTGACCACATTGGGAATGCCAGAGGATAAAGCTGCAATCTACCAAACCCGCCTACAAGCTGGCGAATTTTTGTTATTAACAGAAGTGCCAAGCGATCGCGCTGGTGAATTTCAACTACTCTTAGAAAGTGCTGGTGGAGAAGAAATCAGCACAATTGATAAAACTTTAACTCGTCCTTGTCCTGGGCCTTGCAAGAGTCCGGAAGATTTATCTCCTGAAGTGCGTTCTCATCTTTCTTCGGAAGCTCAAAGCACCTTTATTGAACGTTATAACGGTGTGCTAAATGAGACGACTGACGAGTTTACTGCTGAACAAGCAGCTTGGGAGGCTGTGCATCAAAAATTTGATGAAGATGAAAACGGCGTTTGGTCAAAGGCAAAGGTCGGCGTTTAACAATAATATTGTTGTCGTTTGTTAATAGTTTAAGCGCTAAAAGCTGAGATAACCGATTTATTAAATAAGTCGGTTATCTTTTTTCGGCGTTGCATAAATGCGGGATGAATTGAGACTTTTTTGCAAAGCAGAATATTGATTCTACCCTTCGGGAACGCTTTCAGCGAATGCGTCTTTGCGCCTTTGCGTGTTAGCGTTAGCGGGGCGTAGCCCGACAAAAATCATCCCACTAATCAGCAACGCCCTTTTTTCTAATTAGTATTTAATTCAACTATAGGAATCAGATGTGGTTTCTGAGAAATATTCAGTATGTGTAGGGTGTGCAATGCCCACCACAACCAAGATACGGAGAGCATTGCACACCCTACGTACATTTTAGAAATTGAGCATGAATCTTATATTAATTTCTGTTTATTTGATATTAACTCTAATTAACAAAGACAATCGAGTTAATGAAAAATATGAAGCAGTCAATATGATGAGTGGCAACTCATGGTAAATTACTAAAGCTTGGTGTTGGGAAACTCCGGTGCGATTCCGGGGCTGTGCCGCAACTGTAATGAAAAGTCGCAAGAAAAATTTTTGTAACTTTCCGAGTCAGAATGCCAATTCCAAGAGTTAGCTGTCTAATCTCTGCGTCGCACAGGGAAGGAGTGATTGTCTTGTTGTCTGGTTCAACACCTTGTCCTGGCTTGTTTTATGCCACACCTGCCCAAGATGGGATCTTGTCTCGCATCAGAATACCAGGTGGAATTATTAATAGTAAACAATGTCAGGCGATCGCAGATATTGCTGAACAATATGGTGGCGGCTATGTGGATGTGACGAATCGAGCTAACATCCAAATCCGGGAAATTCGCAACGATATAGATTATACAGTCCTCAGGTATTTGCAAGAACTTGGTTTGGGTTCTAGCAATACAGGTGTAGACCAAATTCGTAATATTATGACCAGTCCCACTGCTGGTATTGATCCTCAAGAATTAATCGATACCCGTCCCTTCGTTACAAGTTGGGATAATTACATTACTGAAAATTCCGTCTTGTCAGGGCTATCAGCAAAATTTAGCGTGTGTTTTGATGGTGGGGGATTAGTTTCGGTAAGCGATCGCCTCAACGATATCACATTTGCCGCCACTTTAGTAGAGAACAGAGTCTACTTCCGTCTGTGCCTAAGTATCGGTGCGAAAGGAAAACCACCTATCGACACCGGAATTTTGTTGTCAACAGAGGAATGGTTACCAGTTTTAGTGGCTTTAACAGAGATTTACTTAGCTCATACTGATGCTCATAATAAACGCAAGCCCCGTCTGCGGGAAGTAGTCAATAGTTTAGGGTTAAATAATTATCTTCAAGAAGTTGAAAAACGTTTAACTATTCCTCTTGGGGGAAAAAACCTAACCCCCCTACCCCCTTCCGTGAGAGGGAAGGGGGAGAAGACAAGCCTTGTAGGAGAGGGTTTGGGGGGAAGATCACACACTAAATATCACATTGGCATTCATCCCCAACACCAGCAAAACTTATACTATATTGGTATTGTTTTACCCCTTGGTCGCTTGGAAACTTGGCAAGTCAGGGGTTTAGCCGATTTATCTGCCAAATATGGGAATGGAACTCTCAGGCTGACACCTTGGCAAAACCTGTTGTTAACAGACATTCCCCAACAATCGCTGACTGATGTTCAGAGTCACATTTTGGAGTTAGGATTAGACTTTTCAGCCGCAAATATCAAGAGTGGATTAGTCGCTTGTTCTGGTATTCAAGGTTGTGCGTCGGCGGCTACAGATACCAAAAATCATGCACTCGCGCTAGCAAATTACCTAGAATCTCACATCACACTAGAACACCCAGTAACTATCCACTTTAGCGGTTGTGATAAATCATGCGCCCACCACGACAAAAGTGATATTACCCTACTCGGTGTTAATAATGAAACTGGAGAGGGGTATCAAGTTTATGTGGGTAATGGTGATAGTCATGAAAAATTTGGTCGGGAAATCCACCCTCATATAACTGTTGCTGAATTGCCGACAACTATAGAGCGAATACTAAAAGTGTATAAGAACGAACAAGCAAAAATAGACGAATCCTTCGGGTAATTCGCTAACCACTATGAGACACCCCAACTAAAGCAGTTATTTCCTCAAGCAAATCCCATGTCTGACTACATCCACGATGCTAATGAAATCTACCGCAATTCCTTTGCTATCATCCGGTCGGAAGCAAACCTAGATATACTCCCGCCAGATATAGCAAAAGTGGCAGTACGCCTGATTCATGCCTGTGGAATGACAGATATTGTCACAGATTTGGGATATTCAGCCACAGCAGCACAGTCAGGCAGGGCAGCACTAGCAGCCGGCGCACCGATTTTGTGTGATTGCCGTATGGTAGCCGACGGGGTGACAAGGCGGCGCTTACCTGCTGACAACCAAGTTATCTGTACCTTGAATGAACCAGAAGTGCCAGAACTAGCAAAAAAATTGGGTAATACACGTTCGGCGGCAGCTTTGGAATTGTGGATACCCCATCTAGAAGGGGCAGTTGTCTCCATTGGGAATGCACCTACAGCCCTATTTCGCTTATTGGAAATGCTAGATGCAGGATGCCCTAAACCTGCCTTAATCTTGGGTTTCCCCGTCGGGTTTGTGGGTGCGGCTGAATCAAAAGCAGCATTGGCAGCAGATAGCCGTAATATCCCATATATGACTTTACATGGTCGGCGGGGTGGGAGTGCGATCGCCGCCGCCGCAGTTAACGCCCTGGCAACGGAGGAAGAATAATCATGACAGCTAAAGGTCGTCTCTATGGGGTGGGTGTAGGGCCAGGAGACCCCGAATTATTGACCCTGAAAGCATTACGGTTACTACGTGCTGCTCCCGTTATCGCCTATCAATCAGCCACAGATAAAGAAAGTATAGCGCGAGCGATCGTTTCCCAATATCTCACAGGTGAACAAATCGAAGTAGCCTATCACCTCCCCCGCGCTTTAGAACCAGAAAAAGCCCAGGAAATCTACGACCAAGAAGTTGCACCCATAGCCGAACATCTAGCAGCCGGACGAGATGTAGTAGTGGTGTGTGAAGGCGACCCGTTTTTTTACGGTTCATTCATGTATGTATTTACACGCCTTTCTGAAAAATACCAAACTGAAGTCGTCCCCGGCGTTTCCTCACTGATGGCTTGTCCCGTTTCCTTGGGTGTACCCTTCACCTACTACAACGATATTCTCACAGTACTACCCGCACCCCTCCCAGCCGAAGAACTCACTTCCAAATTGCTGACAACTGATGCAGCCGCCATTATGAAACTAGGTCGCCACTTTACCAAAGTGCGCGATATCCTACATCAATTAGGACTAGTATCACGGGCATTGTATATCGAGCGAGCAACAACGACACAGCAAAGGATTGTACCTTTAGATGAAGTTGATCCGTCTGAAGTGCCTTATTTTGCCATGATTGTGATACCTACAAAGAGTCGATTATAGGATTTTGGTCGAAGCAAGTATAGCTGTTGACGGTTAACTGTTAACACGAAAAGATTTGCAAGTTCAAGCAAGAGTAGCTTAAGTGATGAAAGTAGGTTATGATTTGCGACTGACTAATGTGGCGCTGGCTTGGTCAACAGGCATGAGTATGACTTCGTTAATATTGACATGAGGCGATCGCGTGGCGCAAAAAAAGATGACATCAGCAACATCCTCTGGTGTTAGTGGGTTGACTCCTTGGTAAACTTTTTTCGCCCGTTCTGTATCACCATGAAAACGGACTTCGCTAAATTCTGTTTCCACCATACCAGGGTCAACAGAAGTTACCCGTACTGGAGTACCTAACAAATCTTGTTTTAAGCCCTCGGAAATTGCCTTGACGGCGGCTTTTGTCCCACAATAAACATTACCACCAGGATAGGTTTGATGTCCGGCGATGGAACCAAGGTTGATGACATGACCACGGCCACGACTTACCATTCCTGGAACCACATAACGGGTTAGATAAAGCAGACCTTTAACGTTGGTATCAATCATCTCTTCCCAGTCTTGAAAGTCGCCTTCATAAAGCTTATCTAAACCGCGACTGAGACCAGCGTTATTAATGAGAATATCAATTGCCGACCAAGCTGGGGGTAAACTAGTGATAGCAGATTCAACATGAGGGCGATCGCGCACATCTAACTGTAATAAGTGAGTCTCTACACCAAAATCTTGATTTAGTTCATCAGCCAACTGTTGCAACCTTTCCAACCGTCGCGCCGCCAAGATCAGTTTTGCACCCGCACCAGCAAAAATCCTAGCGCAAGCATTACCAATCCCACTACTTGCGCCGGTAATCAAAACAATTTGATTCTTCAGGGAAATCATAGGTTAAGAGTCAATGGTCAATAGTCAATAGTCAATAGTCAATAGTCAATAGTCAACAGTCAACAGTCAACTACAGACTATTGACTATTGACCCACCTACTACTATCTCACCACTTGTAAACGCTGTGTCACCATTGTCATACCACCGCCACGGAGGATAACGGCGGAAATCCAGCGATTACCTGGGGTGGATGGGGCGCGTCCTACTTTAAAAAGACCACCGGAATTGAGTAATTGCAAATCTACGGATGTGGGGTTGAGATATTTGGCAGGTTGAATCGCTTCTTCTAGTGCGGTTCCCAATAGCAAATCTTCCCCCAAAGGTTCTTGGACGATCGCATCAAAATTATACTGCTGTCCAACTTTTACCTGTTGTGGTAATTTAACATCTACTTGGGGTGGTTTGTTACCAGAAGTAATTAAGGTACGTTCCGCTAGAATTTCTTGGCGGGAGATTTTTCCGCCTGTAATACGCTGACGGGATCTAACAGTGGCATTAAGAGCCAAGTTATTATTTCCTGACGCTGAACCAGTGATGTTAGTAACAGTTTCTGCGATAATAGCGTTACCTTCAGACTTCCATGACTGTAGTTGTGTGGTGTATTGCAATTTGGGGTAACGCTGCCAAAATTTTACTAAGGCTTGTTCCAGAGTTTGGCGGTTTAACCCATCCCCATGAGTGAAAGTGGGGGTATAAAACTGTAATACTCCTTTAATATCCCCTTTACTAGCCGCAGCATCAATTTGCGTCAACAGACTTTTTAATTCAGTAGGGGCGTTTTGGGTAGTTCTGCTTTGAGCTACTTCGATGGCTTGGGTAGGTTGCCAAATGTTGACGAGACCCAAGGATAAAATACACAAAATCAGCCAAATGCTACGAGGAAATCTACTTTGGCGTTTCAGTAACAAAAAAATCATCTTTGTCATAGCGAAGAGTTTACTGATGGGAGTGGAGAAGGACAGGAAATTGTTTTATCTTAGTTAAGCTAGGCGCTAAACGGTAGACTTTGCATGGTAAACGCACCGATAAAATTACTAATAGCTGCCAGTGGGACTGGTGGACACTTGTTTCCGGCGATCGCACTGGCAGAAAAATTACCAGACTATGAGATTGAATGGCTTGGTGTCCCCAATCGCCTAGAGACTCAGCTAGTCCCTAAACAATATCCTTTGAATACTATTGCAGTCGAAGGGTTTCAGCAAGGCTTGGGACTGTCATCTTTAGTCATATTAGGTAAACTGATCGGTTCGATTCTAAAAGTCCGCCGACTGTTGAAACAAGGTAATTTTCAAGGAGTTGTCACCACAGGGGGATATATCGCCGGGCCAGCAGTGATTGCAGCCCGTTCTCTGGGTTTACCTGTAATTTTTCATGAATCGAACGCTTTACCCGGCAAAGTTACCCGCTTTTTTGGCCCTTGGTGTAGTGTAGTCGCCTTAGGATTTGATGCGGCTGCGAAGTATTTACCCCGTGCTACGAATGTTTGTGTGGGTACTCCAGTGCGATCGCAATTCTTAAATCTCGGTAATAATTCGCAACTAGATTTAGCCATTCCTGGGGATGTCCCTGTAATTGTGGTGTTTGGGGGTAGCCAAGGGGCGGTGGCGGTGAATCAGTTAGTGCGTCAAGCGGCTCCAGCTTGGTTTGAGGCTGGGGCTTACGTGGTACATTTAACAGGCGATCGCGATCCTGATGTTGATAGTCTCAAGCATCCCCAATATATAGAATTACCCTTCTACGACAATATGGCCGCCTTGCTGCAACGGGCTAGTTTAGCAATTAGCCGTTCTGGTGCTGGTAGCTTAACAGAATTGGCTGTGTGTGGCACACCAGCAATTTTGATTCCCTATCCCTTTGCGGCGGAAGACCATCAATCTTACAACGCTGAGGTATTTACCAAAGCTGGTGCAGCTTTAAGCTTTAAGCAAGCTGATTTGACAGCAGAGTTATTGCAAACTCAAGTTTTAAATTTATTACAGTCCCCCGCAGAGTTAGCCAAAATGGGGGAAAATGCCAAGGCGATCGCTGTTCCTGATAGTGCTGATAAGTTGGCAATTCTCGTGAGGGAAGTTGTGGAGAGATGATTCAATTCAAAATTCAAAATTCAAAATTCAAAATAAAGAGTCAACGGTCAACAGTCAATAGTCTCACCTGTTGTTAGTATTGGGGCATAAGGTGCGATCGCTTTTTGTCACATCCAGATTAGTTTTTAAATAATCTTGTAGTAAATTACACCCCCGCGCTAGTAAATTTTCGAGTTTAATTTCCGCTAAATTCTGGAAAATCACTTGACCATTGCCCCCGCCTGCTGCCAAAATTTGACTGTCGGGACTGAAGGTAACACTGGTTAATTCATCTTTGTCGCCTTTTAAAACCATTAGCAATGTGCCTTTCTGGTTCCAAAGCCTGATTTGATCATCACTATTAGCCGCTAACATTTTACCGTCAGGGCTAAAACTGACACTAATAAAACTATCACCATCACCCGATAAATTTCTTAACAAGCTACCATCCCGATTCCACAGCTTGACTGTCCCGTCGATGCTGGCAGAAGCTACAATTTGCCCATCTGGCGACCATGCTACCCCATTTACCCGGCGGCTATGTTCCTTGAGGGTGTGGAGTAGTTGACCGTCTCGATTCCATAACTTCACGGTGGTATCATCGCTGACGGAGGCTAACAATTTACCATCAGGGCTAAAACTGACCCAATTGACTGCATCAGTATGACCTTGTAAGGTGTGGAGTATTTGCCCGTCTCGACTCCAGAGTTTCACCATTTTATCTTTACTAGCAGAAGCTATTACCTGACTATCCGACGACCAGGCTACAGCTAAAACTGCATCTTGATGACCTCGTAAGGTACGTAATAATTTGCCATCTCGATTCCATAATTTCACTGTTTGATCTTTACTGGCTGAGGCTATCATCTGCCGATTTGGCGACCACGCTACGCCCCAAATTGACCCTGTATGCCCTTTGAAGGTGTTTAATAGTTTCCCTTGCCGAGATAAAATTTTGACAGTTTGGTCTCGACTCGCCGCCGCCAAAGTCTCACCATCAGGACTAAAGCTAATACTTGTCACCCAGTCGTTACCATCACCGTTGGGGTTTCGTAATAGCACTTCATCCCAGCGCCATAGTGTCACTGTTTTATCTCGGCTACCAGAGGCGAAGGTGCGGCCGTCAGGGCTAAAACTAACACTATTTACCCAACTGTTATGACCCTTTAAGGTTCCCAACAGCAAACCGCCAGGACTCCAAAGTTTCAGGGTTGCATCAACACTGGCGGAAGCGATAGTTTGACCGTTAGGGCTAAAGGTGACGGCTGTGACTCCCGCCGTGTGTCCTGATAGGGTTTTTAATAAATTACCTTGGCGATTCCACAGTTTAATAGTCTTATCAAAACTGGCGGTGGCGAGTATTTCCCCATTGGGCGACCAAGCTACACCCAAGATTGCATCATCATGTCCTTTCCAGGTTTTGAGTAGTTGACCATCCCGACTCCAAAAGTTGATGTTTTTGTCAGCACCTACGGAAGTGAGAGTTTGACCATCTGGTGTCCAAGCTATTCCCAAGACTGCATCATTATGACCTGATAAAGTTTTGAGTAATTTTCCTTCTCGACTCCATAGTTTTACACTCTTGTCGCTACTGGCGGAAGCAATCAGGGAACCATCGGGACTAAAACTAGCATTATTTACTACATCCTCATGCCCTTGTAGAGTAGTTACTAGTTGACCGACTCGGTTCCACAGTTTTACCGTTTTGTCTTGGCTAGCAGAGGCAATTAACAAGCCATCAGGGCTGAAGTTGACGCTATTTACTACATTAGTATGTTTGGATAAGGTGTTGATTAAGCTGCCATCATTACGCCAGAGATTGATGGTATTATCGGCGCTGGCGGAAGCAATCAGGGAAGCATCAGGGCTAAAAACAGCGCTGTTTACCCCTGCGGTATGCCCGTCTAAACGGTTGTATTCCCTCACTCCCACAACGGCTTGATAGAGTGCTGTTTGTACCTGTTCTCTGGTGTAAGGGTCTACCCAAATAGCCCGTTGCAGCTTTCTGGCGGCTTTGACACCTTCTTTCACCGCATCAAGACCTTTTTGGGAAGCAAACAGGGCTTCGCTAGAGACGCTGAGGGTTTTAATTTCGCTATCTACTGCTGTAATAATAGAAACACTTAACCCCAAGATGGCGAGACATGAGGCGGTCAGGGCAATTTTCAGCGAACGATTGAGTTTGGCTTCACTTAGCCTTTGTTGTTTCTGGCTTTCGGCTAGTTGGGCAGTTAATTCCTTTTCTTTGAGTTCAGCACGTAATTGTTCAATTTCTAGTTGAGTTAGTTCTTCTCGCTTACGTAATTCCCGCAATTGTGTGACTAAATCTAAACCCTGTTGGAAATGAGTATCTGTGAGTTTATATTGCTTTTTTTGGCTAAGTTCGCTTTTTAGGCGGGCAATTTCACTTTGACTTTGTTGGACTTTGCGGCGTAGTTGGTCAAGTTGTGCTTGTAAGCTGGATTCCTGTTGTTGGAGATAGCGAATCAAATCGACTAAATAATCATGTATGAGTTGATAACGTTCGGGAATATCAGGAAACAAGACAACTAAGCCAGAGTTAACTAAAATATCTAAGACTAAATCTAGTTTTTCCGGGTCTTCTAACTCTGCTAATTCAGCAGCTAATTCGGCACGGGTTTTAAAAGGTCGTTTGTTGCTTTCATCTGTTAATAAATATAAAACAAGTAAAGCCGCACGCTCATTTTCAGGGCCACACTCTTTGATCAGTTCTTTGATATATCTTTCTATGAGTTTATTTGGTCGATATTGCTGATATTGTTTTAGGGTATTAATGCGCTCATCTTGGATTTGTGCGCCAACTACCTGCAATTCAATGGGGCGGACTTCTCCTAGTTCGGTTGATAAATCTTCAATCACCGCATCAATTAAAGCTGGTTCCAAATTGACTTGAGAACGTGCTGTTAATTTTTGAATGATGACTTTGGCATATTCTGGGGAAAAATTATTTAATTGATAACGGATTTGTTTATCAAGAATATTATTATTAACCGCTTCCAGGTAAGAAAGATGTTTAAATTCTAATAAGCGGTGTAAATAATCTTCTCTGATGGAGAAAATGATTTTGACAAAGGATATATTCAGACATTGACTGAGAAATTGATCAAATTCTTTTTTTTGTTGACGATCACCTACGGTGGGCGTAACGCCATCGCTATATCCAAAGAAAAATTCTTCAAACTGGTCGAAAATCAGCACCGTGATCAGGTGGTTGTTGGCATTTTGGCGTAATTGTCCTAATATATCAGCGATCGCCATCGGTCGAGCATAGCCCACATCCATCCCTGGTGTCGGTGTGGATAAAATCTCTGGCGTAATGCTGACATCTCCGGAAATATGAGTCACAGCCTCAGTTAAAGCCTTTCCTAATTCCCGCACCCAATCGGTGTATACTTGCAGTACCACAGGCATGGCAATTTGATCACCGATCGCCCGATTTTGTAACGCTGGGACTAAACCAGCTGTCACAGTGGAACTTTTCCCCACCCCTGAGGGGCCGTGAATCACAATCAATTTTTGGTCAGCCCGGCTAATTCTGCCAATTAAGTTATTTATATCCTGTTCTCGACCAGAAGCGGCGATTTCTAAAGCAATGCTACTACTTCCAGAAGGTAACATCAAAGCTGGGTTGGTTGCTTGTCTTTGGGGTTGCAGTCTTCCCGCACCAATAAAAGCCCGAAAACCGTACTGTTGTTCTACAGAACGGCGTTTTTGGCGGATGCGGTAGGCTTCCAGATATCTACCTGCTTCAAAATAGAGCGATCGCAATGTCCGCAGCATTCTAATATAACGATGAGCGTCATATTGATGGGTGCTATTTTCTAAAGCGGCTGGTAATTCTTTGGCTGCTTTATCTAAATATTCCTGTGCAACGGCTTGTTCACCTAAGTTTTGTTGGGCTTTGGCTAAAACTAAATAATATATTTGTGCCAACAGTAAGGGAAATAAGCAATGATGGCGGTCACTATCGTTCTGCTTTTCCGCCTCAGTTAATTTTAATAGTGATACGTGTGCCAAAATACTCGCCTGCACCCAGCGCGACTGCTGTAACGCCACCTGCGCCAAAAAACCATAATCGCAAGCCAGTTGAATTTGACTACCGTAGGTATGGTGTAACTCCAGTGCTTTTTCTGCAACGGTTTGTAATTCATCCCATCCTTGCAGATGTTCCAAAACTTCCGCCAATTGACCAATAAATTCTGATGCTATATCTGGTCTTCCAGCTACCTGAAAAATCTCCAAACATTCTTGAAAATAGAATTTCGCTGTTTCCCAATGACGACGATTATCTAGCTGATTCTGCTCCGCTAAACGGCAGTAACATAACCCTATATATAATTGCAAAACTCCCTGTCTGAGAATTGGGGAAGATAAAGGAGTAGGGCGAACAGGAAAAGATATACCCCCTTCCCCAGCCCCCAATTTCCAATCCCCGTTCCCCAATCGTTGCCAAATTTGCAGACTTTGTTGAAAATGATTTAAGGCATGATGAATGCGATCGCTGACATAATCATCTAAGCCAAACACAAATTTTAAACTGGCGTTTAATTCTGGCTCTAAGGTAATACCACGCTCATGGAGTTCCGCAATAGCATAGTGCAGTTCATTACTATGTTCCCAGACCTGCTCTAAAGTAGAGTAATCATCACCGAATTGAGGCTGTTGGTGTTGTCCTATGTTCTTGGGTAAGACTCTGGTAAATAAAGAGTCTGTTTCCTGTTGAAGAAATTGTAACAACTCTGGTGTTGTCATCTCAAACCGAATCGGTGTCGCCGCCCAACTGGCGAAATCAGGCGCTAAACGGATAACTTTTTGCAAAACTTCTTCATTCACCCAAAATATCATCGGAAATGAATGACGTTTGGGAAACTCATCTCGGATATGATTAATAGCTCTGAGTAAATCGTCAATTTCCTCGACTGACTCTAAACCCAAAACCATCAAAGCTGATGGCTGTTGCTGTTGGGGGAGTAAATTTAAATGGAGAGTGGTATAAAGACTTCTGGTGTTAGGAGGTAAGACAACTTTTTGAATGGGATTCTCAACAGATATTGCATCCAGTCGTTGCAGTATCTTCTCTTGCAAGACTCGATAATTACAGTAAACCAACGCTACAGAAAAACTACCATGAGAAAGAGCGATCGCTCTCCATAAACTTGTAAAAGCACGCTCATTAGCTACTTTAATATCTACTGATGGGTGTCCTTCAACCATGATTTAAATTTTTGTGTCTCCGCTATAACTGGGTTGACAGCAAACCAAGCTCCTTGATGGTCACGGTATTCAAAAACAAACAGACTCCGCAATAATGTATGGTATTCAATATCACCTCTTACCCTCTGCTGCTGCACCACTTGAAAAATTAACTCCCATTCGTGGGGGTCAATGGCGTTAGCACGGTAGTCTCGTTGTCTTTGAATCACCAATTCGACACACTCCCGCCCAAAAGGTGGGTCTTGTTCACGCAGACAATCGAACAGCAATCCTAACAAATCCCGTACATGACCACCACTGATCAAGCACAGGCGATCTAATGTTTCCAAATTATCAAACACGTCTGTAATTAAGCCTAACCGATCGCTAGGGTCAATGTCAGGGAAACTCCTGGCCAGAATCATTTCTCGCATTAGTGTTAATCCCTGAGTAAAAATTTCCCCAGACCGCAGGCGTACAGGTATCATCGGTAAAACCTTCGGTGCTACCCCTCCCCCCAAGCGTTGTTGTAGTTCGGCGCTGTAGTTGGAAAAAGTTAAAGCTAAAGGAATGGTGTAAACTACATGACAATTGAGCTTGCGTAACTGCTCACCCCGTTCAATAAACAAGTATTCTGGTAGCGATCGCCCAGAAGGTAAAGGTCGAATTGCTACCCGATCCAAATTATCAACAATAACCACTAATCCCTTCTTTCCTAAGGCTTTGAGGTCTTTAGTAGCACGCTCTAATAATTCCTGATTAATCGATTGTAGTATATTTTGAGTCCTTGGCTCTAAGTAATCTCGCAATCTCCGCCGTAATTGGGGGCTTTCTTTGGTTTTGGCGGTAATCTTGGCAATACCCACAGATAACTCACCTTCCACCCCTAGTTCAATTGGCGTTTGCAGAAAATCCACAACTTCCCCAAACAACTTAGTAAAGTAGTTGGGTTTGATTTGAATTTTTATAGCTTCTAAACTTTCGCTTACCTGACCGGCTATGGCGAGTAAAATATCCGTCACATCCACATCAGCCATTTCTAAGACGTGGGTAGACTCAAAATAAACTACGTGAAATTGCTGTTCTTCTAACTCGGCTTTGAGTCGCAATAACTCTGTGGATTTTCCACAACCAAGATGCCCCGTAAATAGCTGACAAGTCGGAGCATCTGGTGATATTCTAGTAATTGTACGTAGTAAAGCCTCAATGATTTTACCGCCCCGGACTGCCGCAAAATCGATATAATAGCGGCGATCGCTAGCATCACCCATCATCAAAGGTCTGCTAGGATTGCAAGCTTGATAAAATCTTTCTAAATCTAGGGGCATAACTAATTAAATTTGCTGAGGAATGGGTAATATCAACCCTACTCAATAAATATATTAATTTTGAGAAATTTATGCTGTAAATCAGTACAAATTCCCTAAAAATGCGGGACTGGGGACTGGGGACTAGGGACTGGGGAACAGAGGAAAAACTATGGACTGTTGACTAATGACTAATGACTCTAAATCAAGCATGAATATTGCAATTATTGGCTGTGGCTATGTTGGTTGTGCGATCGCACAACATTGGCAACAAAACCCTCATCTAGTTGTAACTGCTACGACAACTACACCTGAACGTGTGACAGCACTACAAAAAGTGGCACACAAGGTTGTAGTAACTCAAGGCGACGAACTAGATAAACTAACAAATATTCTCCAAAATCAAGATGTTGTCTTGTTGAGTGTGGGAGCAAAAGGTAGTGATTTATATGAAGCAGCATACCTCAACACAGCCAAAACTTTAGTCTCCGCCTTACAACAAAATTCCCGTGTCAAACAACTAATATATACAAGCAGCTATTCAGTTTATGGTAATAGAAATGGTGAGTGGGTAGACGAAGCAACACCTACTTTACCCAGCAGTCGCAATGGTGAAATTCTTCAGGAAACAGAAGATATTTTACTATCAGCTTCTAGTGTCAATCTTCGTGTTTGTATCTTCCGTTTAGGAGGCATTTATGGCCCCGGACGGGAACTAGTAAAAATATTTAGTAGAGTTCCCGGTACAACTCGCCCTGGTGATGGTAGTGATATCACCAACTGGATTCATCTAGACGATATTGTCGGGGCTATAGAATTTGTCCGCAACAATCCATTACAAGGCGTTTATAATCTAGTGGATGATGCACATTTGCCTAGTAGAGAATTGTTAGATACTCTGTTGAGTAAATATAATCTCACTCAGGTAATTTGGGATGAGACAGCAAAGAGTAATCGTCCCTATAATGCCAAAGTTTCCAATCGCAAAATCAAAGAAGCTGGATATCAATTTATTCAACCGTATATGGTTTTTTAAGATTAGAGATTGGGGGTTGGCAGAACAATATTTTACTCAACAAGGGTTGAACACTCTGTTATTGCTAACAGCCCTCAAAAATTAACAGAATTGGAGATAACTTGTCGCATTTTCCGCATATTGGCAGGTAGTTCAAAATTCATCGCTTGTTGGATGAAAATGGAAGGTACGGGAATATTAGGAGTAGCTTGAACACCATAAATTAGTAGAGTTCCGTCGCCACAATCTTTCAGTTCCAAATTGGCTGTGAAGTCAACGAAAGTTCCTTTTTCCATACGGAATTGAATTTTATGACCTATGACTTCGACAACATTAAGATAAATTTCGACTTGAGCCGTGAAAAAGAAAAACGCCTTTTGTGCTGCTTGATACAGGCGTTTAACTTCGCCACGTTGTAAAACTTCGCTTTTGGTAATGTCTGGAAAGTATTGTACCCAGCGAGGGTAATCAGTGATTTGCTGCCAGACTTGCGATCGCCTCAAGGGCAAATACATACAAGCAGAAACAGCACCACCCCAAGCAGTGTGCGATCGCGTTTCTACTAAGATTTCACCCTGCATCAACAAGCTTTGCTTTTCTTGACTCCAAGTCATATTTGTACCTGCAATAACTGGGTCTGAAATATAAGATGCAGACATAATTTAGATTCACTCCTCAACTTATCCACCTTTGGAGTTGAATAAAAAACCATTTTCAGGCATCAAATTCAACATACCCAATTTTAGTTCCAGTTCAACACATAAGTTTTCCGGAATTAAATATTTTTAGATTATTTTTCAGAAAATTTACGTAAAAAACCGTATATCTAACTACTATATGAAATTTATTTAAAGTTACGTTGTTATGCTCTTTTTCAGATAGCTGCTATACAAAAAATATAGGGTATAAAGAGTAGACAAGTGTAGGCTTTTGTAATTTGCCCTCATAATGCGGGTTTAGGAGTGGGAGCGATCGCGGACTGGGGAACAGAAGAAACCGAGGAGCAGAAAACATTGAGGAAGGGAAAAGATAACCACGGACAACCAACGAATACTAATTTGCTAGTATACCGATGAGGTTATCAGCTGACTGCAAAGGAAAAAACCTATGGAGCAGACAGGCCCAAACTTCTATGATGATGAATCCGTTTTTGCCACGTATATGAGCCTCCGCCAACGTACAGATTCAGCTAACGATACGTTGGAAAAACCCGTGATAATGGATCTCATGCGACCTATTACTGGCCAACGTATCTTGGATTTGGGGTGTGGTGATGCGGCGATTGGACGAGAACTACTGCAAAACGGTGCAGCGAGCTATCTCGGTGTTGAAGGCTCCCATAAGATGGCTGCTGTTGCAAAGCAAACACTGATGGATACGACTGGAGAGGTTATTCTACAGGCGATTGAGAATTGGGCGTATCCCCACGCAGCATTTGATCTAGTTATCGCCCGACTATCCCTGCACTACATCGCCGATCTCTCGCCAATTTGCACCAATATTTTTTATGCACTCGCACCTAAAGGACGGTTTGTCTTTTCGGTTGAGCATCCTATGATTACATCATGCGACCAAGGCTGGACATCTGGAACACCACGCCAAAATTGGGTAGTCGATAATTATTTTACGACCGGACTGCGAGTCACGAACTGGCTCGGTGGTACAGTACAAAAATATCACCGCACGGTGGAAGACTACTTCCATCTCTTGCAAAAAGCTGGATTCATTATTGAGGATCTGCGCGAAGCTAGTCCACAACGGGAGAACTTTCACGATGTCAAAACATACGAGCGGCGATCGCGTATTCCTCTGTTTTTGATTCTTGCAGCACGTAAAAGTTGAGAAAAATCCTGTTACCTTGACAATATAAAGCAAACTTGAAAACCAGAGGAAAAAGTAGTGAGCCAATCTTCCTTAAACCGCAGATTAATCCAGCTTCTAGGCGTGATTTTAGGCATTGGTATAGCTATCTGGCTGCTAAGAGGCTTTGGTATTCTCACCTTTATTCCTGGTGGAGTAATTTTATTATTTTTTCTGGCGGCGATCGCACTCGGTCTAATTGCTTATGCTCAAAAAACTTGGTGGCGTTTTTAATATAGGGGTGTAGGGGTTTAGGGGTTTAGGGGTTAGAAAAAGAACAGTATTGATAAGGTATCTTGACTTAATTATTAGTTGTTTCCTCTACACCCTCACACCCTCACACCCTTACACCCTCACACCCAATTCCTAGCTAAATCAAAACTTAAAGTAGCTAAAATGTAGAGATGTGATATAGTATCTCTCTTACTTACCCTTGGTTTATGGGACTGCCAATTGTTGCAATTATCGGTCGCCCAAATGTGGGCAAATCAACCCTGGTTAATCGTCTCGCCGGGGAACAAACGGCGATTGTCCACGATGAACCGGGTGTGACACGCGATCGCACTTACTTACCAGCTTACTGGAGCGATCGGGAATTTCAAGTAGTAGATACAGGCGGTTTAGTCTTTAACGATGACACAGAATTCTTGCCCCTGATCCGCCAACAAGCATTAGCTGCGCTTCACGAAGCCAGTGCGGCTATTTTCGTTGTTAATGGTCAAACAGGCCCTAATTCGGCAGATGAAGAAATTGCCGAGTGGTTACGCCAACAACCAGTACCAGTCTTCTTGGCAGTTAACAAATGCGAATCCCCAGACCAGGGATCGATTCAAGCCTCTGAATTTTGGGAACTGGGACTAGGAGAACCTTACCCAATCTCTGCAATTCACGGCAACGGTACAGGCGAATTACTCGACGAACTAATTAAACACCTTCCTCCGGCTACGGAACTAGAAGAAAATAACGAAATCAAAATTGCCATTATTGGCAGACCAAATGTTGGCAAATCAAGTTTATTAAACGCTTTTGCTGGCGAGGAACGGGTAATAGTTAGCCCCATTTCCGGTACAACTCGTGATGCGATCGATACTTTTATCGAACGAAATGGGCAGAACTACCGCCTCATCGATACAGCCGGGATTCGTAAAAAGAAAAGCATTGACTATGGTACAGAATTCTTTAGTATTAACCGTGCTTTTAAAGCAATTCGCCGCGCTGATGTAGTTTTGTTGGTCATAGATGCCTTGGATGGTGTCACCGAACAAGACCAAAAGTTAGCAGGCAGAATTCTCGATGAAGGTAAGGCCTGTGTCGTCGTCGTCAATAAATGGGATGCCGTTGAAAAAGACTCTTATACTATCTACGACTACGAGAAAAATCTGGAAGCACGGCTACATTTTACAGAATGGGCAGACACTATCTATGTTAGTGCGGTCACAGGACAACGGGTAGAAAAGATTTTAGAGTTGGTGACTAAAGCCAACGAAGAACACAAACGCCGCGTTAGCACATCAGTGATTAACGAAGTCCTGGAAGACGCTGTTAGTTGGCACTCTCCTCCAACCTCTCGCGGTGGTCGCCAAGGGAGAATTTACTACGGTACACAAGTCAGCACCCAACCACCCACCATTGCCCTATTTGTGAATGAGGCTAAACGCTTTAACGACAACTACCGTCGTTACATCGAAAGACAATTCCGCCAACAATTAGGCTTTAAAGGGACTCCCATTCGCTTACTGTGGCGGAGTAAAAAAGTTAGAGATGTGGAAAGCGGTAGCGCCAATCGGGCAACTCGCGTTTAAGATTTGTCAATGGTCATTAGTCATAAGTCATTGGTCATTAGTCCTTAGTGTTTAGCTATGAACTGTTGACTATTGACTATGAACTATTGATTATGGACTATTGACTATGGACTATTGACTATGGACTTACTGCGATCGCTACCTTTAGGATTATACTTAGAACAACCGCAAACTTGGCTACATAAACTCGATCCGCGAGTCAAGTTTATCTGGTTGATGAGTTTTCTTACCAGCTATAGTTTTGCTAATAACCTCTGGCGTGTACTACTGGTAGCATTATTAATCCTTTTTACTGTAATTGCTAGAATACCCAGGCGGGTGTGGCAACAGCAGATGGGCTGGTTGTTAACATTATCATTTTTTGTGTTGGCGATCGCTGCCATTAGTCCTGATGGATTGGGTGTAGACTATCAATCACGCCTACCAGCTAACCCACAAGTTTTAACCCAGCCAGCCAATACAAATAATCCTGCCACAGCAACAGAACAATTAAAGAGTAGTAAAAGCTATACTTACGTGCTATTTCACAAAGGCCCAGTCAAAGTAACTCGTCGTTCTTTAGATTTAGCCGTGCGCCTAAGTACAATCATATTTACTGTTATTTACAGCACCAACTTATATCTTCTGACAACTGCACCAGAAGAAATTACATCTGGTATAGAAAGCCTCATGCAGCCTCTAAGACGATTCAAAATACCTGTAACCGAAATTACCTTGACTTTAACTTTATCCTTGCGTTTTATTCCCTTAGTCTTAGAAGAAGTGCAGAACTTAGTCCGTTCTGTGATGACTAGGGCGATTAACTGGAAAAAACTGGGCTTAAAAGGCGCGGTTAAAGTTTGGATGATTGTTGCCGAGAGACTATTAGAAAATTTGCTCTTGAGGGCATCACAAATGGCTAGTGCCATGATGGTACGTGGTTTTACCAGTCCCAACGAACATCGAGTCCCTTGGCACGACCTACGCTTAAAATTACGGGATTGGTTAGCGATCGCCTCTTTAACCGTATTCTGGGGAATCAGAGTAGTCTTTGGCAATCAAATTTCATAAAAGCAAGAGACAGGAGGTCAAGGGAACTGCGGAAAATAAATGTTGACTGTTAACGGTTGACTGTTAACTCAGCACTCCTTACTCCCTAATTTTTCCTAAAACTGTAGCAATGCAGACTGTTGTTAGGAACAGTTATTAGGAAAATGCGCCTGTGGGCTATTTTGCTCCAATGAATGATAATTATGGCAACATGGAGAGAAGTTAGAGTAAACAGCAGTATGAGACTCTGTGCCTACAACTTCAAAGGGCGCATCCCCATGTCACTGGACACCGCCAACAAACGCATCAGGGATTTTCAGCGTTGTCAATCATTTTCTTATCCCCCTGCTCCTTTGCAATTGCTTCTCTACCTCATCTGTTAGCATTGTCTACCTACAGCGATGAGATCAAGGTCTTTACAAGCTCCATTTAAGGGTAAAATTTGCTGATTCTCACCTGACTTTATGCAAATATTCCGGCACAAGAGGTATTATTGTCCGAATATTTGTCTTTCACTGCGAAAAAAATTATAGATTCTCCTACTCGATTGATAGATGAATCCAGAAAACTCGGAAACTTACATAAATCACCCTACTTGGGGTTTGCTATATCGGATCTGTATGGTTGATGAAAGCCAGGATCTGTTCACAACACTTTACGCTCAACGCTTATTCTTTCTAGTAGGGAATGACATTAAAGCTATAAAGTTTCAACCGATAGGACGCACTGAAGCGAGAATGTTGTTAGAAAATCGCTTGCGTAATTTGCGTCGCAATGGTCAATCACAGGAGTACGATCAGCTTCAGAGTGTTTTCCAACGCACCTTCCAATGATTAGTTCGATCAACGAACGTATTACTCAAATTCGGGCTTCCCTACCGCCTTCAGTCAGGCTAATTGCTGTCACAAAGCAAATGCCGACTGAAGTTATTCGTGCTGCTTATGCTGCTGGTGTCCGCGATTTTGGCGAAAATCGTATCCAAGAAGCTGCCAGTAAACAAGCCCAGTTGCATGATTTACCGGATATTACTTGGCACTTTATTGGGCATTTACAAGCGAACAAAGCCAAAAAAGCTCTAGAACAATTTCAATGGATTCATTCTGTAGATAACTTGAAACTAGCACAGCGTTTAGACCAATTAGCGCAACAGCTAGGAGTCAATCCTCAAGTTTGTCTACAGGTGAAAATCCTCCCAGATCCCAATAAGTCTGGTTGGAGTGTACCAGAACTGCTGCCAGATTTACCTGCACTCAACCAGTGTAAAACTTTACAAATTCAGGGTTTAATGACAATTCCACCTTTTGGCTTAAATGATGCGAAAATTTTTCATGTATTTAATAGCACTTCCAAATTAGCAAAAGATATTGCTGAACAAAATTGGGATCATATTCACATGGATCAGTTATCGATGGGTATGTCAGGGGACTACCAATTGGCAGTACAAGCTGGAGCGACAATGGTAAGATTGGGGACTATATTATTTGGTCAGCGTACTTAAGCAGTATTACTCCATTTTTTTTCTAGTATCAAATCGCCCTGGGTATGGGGTACGGTCAATTATTTTCTATACTAGTGTAATAAATTACAAGATTTTTACTGTAAACAAAAGTAAATAATCACGAGAACGCACTAAAAATAACTTTAGTCAACTTTCTTTCGGATAATTGTTGGGATATAATCTTGACTCAATTATTGTATCTAGGTTAATGTACAGGCGTTCCCAATAGCGTCAGTTCATTGCCAATAGCAGTAGTAGATGCTACAAATAGCGATAAAATTAGTAGGCTATTTGCCCTTTGTAGCTAGTTGAATAGTTACATCAACGATAAACCGGATAATTAGAGGCAATTTGCAGAAGGAGTGCAACTAAATGAACAATATATTTTCTAAACTGCGAGACTTTGTTGGTCTCAATGAGCAGGTAGAATACGAATACTACGAAGAAGAGGCAGATACAGATAACTACCAAAACCTGTATCAACAAGAAAATCCCCAACCAGCACCAGCAGAAGCTGCCCCAAACAATCGACGTTGGCGCGAACCCATGACTACAATGGGTGATGACGTAGCAACAGGAACAAAATCTGCGATGGGGAATGTGATTGGTATGCCAGGAGCAATTAACGGGATTTCTGAAGTATTGGTGCTTGAACCTCGTACATTTGAAGAAATGCCCCAGGCAATTCAAGCATTGCGCGAACGTAAATCAGTAGTGCTGAACTTGACCATCATGGACCCAGATCAAGCACAAAGAGCTGTTGATTTTGTTGCAGGTGGAACCTACGCGCTAGATGGACATCAAGAACGTATTGGCGAAAGTATCTTTTTGTTTACCCCCAGCTGTGTGCAAGTTAGCACCCAAGGTGGAGTTATTCATGAAGTACCCCAACCCCCAGCACGTCCAGCACGGCCAGCTTCAACTAATCCACCAGCTTGGGGCAACGAAACCAACCGGATGGCACAATAAAGTTAAATTAGTCAATAGTCCATAGTCAAGATTCCAGAGGTGCAAAATTTTTGACTATTGACTATTGACTATTGATTAACGAATAACGACTAACGACTAATGACTATAAAATTTGGTTTAATTGGTGGCGGGGTAATGGGAGAAGCGCTCTTATCCCGCCTTATTGCGCGGGGAATTTATCAACCATCAGAAGTCATAGTCAGCGAACCGCAAACAGCGCGACAAGCTTTTTTACAACAAAAATATCATGTGGCTGTGACCACAGATAACAGTTTGGTATTCACACAAGCTCAAGACGTTGTATTCTTGGCGGTGAAACCACAAGTGTTTAGTGCGATCGCTCAAGAATTAGCAGATACAGTATTCACAGACCATTCCCCTCTTGTTGTCTCTATTCTCGCAGGGGTGTCTTTAAGCCAGCTAGAAGCGGCGTTTCCCCAATCACCAGTCATTAGAGCCATGCCCAATACCCCAGCCACTGTAGGCGCAGGGATGACCGCTATCTGCTCCGGTGCATACACTTACGCCCAACACCAGAAATTGGCGCAACAAATTTTTTCGGCAGTAGGGGAAGTAGTGGAAGTTTCCGAAAGCTTGATGGATGCAGTTACTGGTCTTTCTGGTAGTGGCCCGGCTTATGTCGCTTTATTAGTAGAAGCCCTCGCTGATGGGGGAGTTGCATCGGGTTTACCTAGAGGAATTGCCAATCAACTAGCATTACAAACTGTGCTAGGAACAGCCCAATTATTACACGAAAGTAAACTCCACCCAGCTGAACTCAAAGACCGAGTTACCAGCCCTGGCGGTACTACCATCGCGGGGATTGCCCAACTTGAAAAAGCGGGATTCCGTTCCGCCTTAATTGAAGCCGTCAAAGCAGCTACATGGCGATCGCAAGAATTGGGAAAATAGTCCATAGTCTATAGTCCATAGTCCATATTTTGAATTTAGACTGTTGACCAATGACCATTGACTATTGACCATTGACTCTTAACTAATGTCGAAGTTGACAAAAGACTCGTTAATATAGTAAACAGTCTGGTTGAAAAATTAATTGAGTGAATTATCCCGCGCCGTCTCCCGAACTGGACTTAGGGTTGATATTTCCCTTTGATCTGGATCAGTTTCAAAAAGATGCGATCGCGTCCCTTAACGCGGGACGCTCTGTTGTCGTGTGTGCGCCCACAGGTTCGGGCAAAACTTTAGTAGGAGAATATGCCATTTATCGTGCTTTAGCACGGGGGAAGAGGGTGTTTTACACCACTCCCTTAAAGGCGTTATCTAATCAAAAATTACGTGATTTTCGTGAGAAATTTGGGTTTGAGCAAGTTGGACTGTTAACTGGTGATGCTTCCATCAACAGAGATGCGCCGATTTTGGTGATGACTACCGAGATTTTTCGGAATATGCTCTACGGTACACCAATCGGTCAAGTCGGTATCTCTCTTGTAGATGTGGAAGCGGTGGTGCTAGATGAGTGCCACTACATGAACGATCGCCAACGGGGTACAGTCTGGGAAGAGTCAATCATTTACTGTCCTCGTGGAGTACAGTTAGTGGCTTTATCGGCTACCGTTGCCAACAGTGACCAACTTACAGACTGGCTAAGTCGCGTCCACGGCCCCACTGATCTGATTTACTCTGATTTTCGCCCTGTACCCTTAGAGTTTCACTACTGTAATCCCAAGGGGCTATTTCCTCTGCTGAATGATAGCAAAACTAAAATTAATCCCCGTTTAGCCAATAGAGGTAAAAAACGGCAAGGGGATAGAGGCAAAAATGGCAGACCAGAAGCCCCCAGCATTATCTATACTTTGAATCACCTCCAACAAAGAGATATGCTACCGGCGATTTATTTTATTTTCAGCCGCCGGGGATGTGATAAAGCCGTAGCGGAAGTGGGGGATTTATGGCTAGTTAATAATGAAGAGTCCCAGATACTACGACGGCAAATTGATGATTTTTTAGCCCGTAACCCTGAAGCCGGTCGTTCTGGACAAATAGCCCCTCTTTATCGAGGTGTTGCTGCTCACCACGCCGGGATTTTACCAGCTTGGAAAGTTTTGGTAGAAGAACTATTTCAACAAGGGCTGATTAAAGTCGTATTTGCCACAGAAACCTTGGCAGCTGGTATTAATATGCCTGCCCGGACAACGGTTATTTCCACCCTATCCAAACGCACTGACACCGGACATCGCCTCTTAAACGCATCGGAATTCTTACAAATGGCGGGTAGGGCTGGCCGTCGGGGAATGGATAAGCAGGGTCATGTAGTGACGGTACAAACTCCTTTTGAAGGTTCAAAAGAAGCAGCCTATTTAGCCACATCCAAACCAGATCCCCTAGTCAGTCAGTTTACCCCTAGCTATGGCATGGTTCTGAACTTACTGCAAACCCACACTATAGATGAAGCCAAGGAACTGATCGAACGCAGTTTTGGGCAGTATATGGCGACTTTGCATTTAAGACCAGATTACGAAGAAATTGCGGCTTTAGAAGGGGAATTAGCCAAACTACAAGAGCAAATCAACGCCGTTGACGAAAATGACATCCTTATCTATGAAAAATTACGGCAACGGTTGAAAGTAGAACGTCAGCTATTAAAGACTCTACAGGAACAAGCCCAGGAGGAACGACAAGAACAAATTAAAATGCTCTTGGATTTTGCTGTTTTGGGAACGCTGTTGAGTTTGAAGGGTCAAAACATTAAAGTTTCCACGCCTATAACCGCAGTTTTAGTTGGTAAAACTTCCGGTTCTACTCAATCTGCTTGCTTAGTCTGCTTGGGACAAGATAACCGATGGTATGTTGCTACTACTGCGGATGTAGTTGATTTATACGCCGAACTTCCGCGAGTAGATGTGCCGCCAGATATCCTACCACCACCAGAATTGATGCTCAAACCAGGGCAATCCAGTCGTGGAGGTAAGGAAACAATGGCGATCGCTCAAAGTATCCCTGATCCTCAACAATCTCTGCATCTGTCCCCAGAGGTAGCCGAACAACTCAGCCGCACCGCCGCTATCCAAGCTCAATTAGAAGCCAATCCCCTGCATCAATCGGGTAATGTGTCCACGGTTTTCAAAGCCCGCGCTCGCTATGTGGAACTGGAAGCCGAACTCGAACAAGTACAGGCGCAAGTAGAACAGCAATCTCAGCGCTATTGGGAAGAGTTTCTCAATTTAATTACCATCTTGCAGCAATTCGATTGCTTGGATAATCTAGTCCCCACCGCACTCGGTCAAATCGCTGCCGCTATTCGCGGGGAAAATGAACTGTGGTTAGGTTTAGCTTTAGCTAGTGGAGAGTTAAATAACTTAGACCCCCACCATTTAGCAGCCACTATCGCCGCTTTAGTTACAGAAACTCCCCGTCCAGATAGCAGGGTTAACTTCAACCTTTCCCCAGAAATAGACGACGCTTGGTCAAGATTACAAAAAATTCGTCGCGCTGTCTTAAAAGTGCAGTATCGGCATGGTGTAGCCTTACCTGTAGGCTTGGAAAATCGCTATATTGGCTTAATTGCCCTTGTGGAACAGTGGGCTTTAGGAATCGAATGGGTTGAACTTTGCCAAAATACCACCTTAGATGAAGGTGATGTGGTGCGAATTTTACGCCGTTCTTTAGACTTATTATCCCAGATACCCCACGTTCCTAACTTACCCGATGTTTTACAGCGTAATGCCTACCGTGCCATGCAACTAATTGATCGATTCCCGGTGAATGAAGTTGTGGAGTAGGGGATGGGTAAATATTTAATTCTGTTAACTGTTGACAGTAACAAAACTTATTTGTTGTTGAGTGACGGGAAATCGGCAATAGGGAATTGTAGAAACTAAGAACGAAGTTATTTTTCTACGCCGAGGTGAATTGTGAACCCATCTCTTCCAGCCATTGCTACCACCTTAGCTTTACTACTGGGATATTCAGCTAACCCAGTAGTTGCACTACCAGATAACACTCATCAAAAGCTGACCATAGCCCAAACACCACAGTTAACAGATACCTTAATTGTCCCAGGGGAAAGGGTCGGCCCAGTGACACGCAAAACTACTAGGAGAGATTTAGCCAAAACTTTCGGTGCATCCCGCTTGGTTGATAAAACTATTGCTGGTGCTGAAGGTATAGGTAGTTTTGCGGCTACCCAAGTAAATCTCAATGGTGGACGTTCATTTTTGGTGGTCTGGAGCGATAAGACTCGCACTAAACCCTTAGATGTGCGCGAATTGGGTAGTGCATGGAAAACTCGTGAAGGTATTGGAGTCGGAACTCCTTGGAGTGAGTTACGCAATAAGTTAGGTAACTTTAAACTATATGGACTGGGTTGGGACTACGGCGGTACTGTTTTGTTAGAAAGTAGCAAGTTATCACGCTACCAAGGAAAATTGCTTGTACGGGTAGATGCGGCTACCAATGCTAGTGAGAGATATCCTAAGGACTACCAAGCAGTTTTAGGCGATAGTACTTTCTCTTCGAGCGATCGCCACTGGAAACCTTTGGGAATAAAGGTATCACAGGTAATTGTTATCCTCAATTCCAATTAATAAAACTCGCCCATACCTGAATCACTAGGTGACCCAATTTATCTCATTTTCCTCCACCTGATGGAAAAGTAGGCGATCGCTCTCACTTCTTACAGGGGCCATACATGAATGCCTACGTATTTGTAGCTATTTGACCAAAAATTTACCTGCTTTTAACTTAATTAATAGATTTAATGGGAAGATGTACTGATAGCTAGTTTGTAAAGAAAGCTTTAATAATATCAAGTCCTTACTAGGTAAGACTTTTAGCGAATAGGCGCTTTATAGCCCAAATCACTGAACTCTTACAACACAACTACTTTACTTACGTTTACAAATTAGCTTTCGATGTCTACCCTAAATCAAATAATCATGGTTAATTTTAGTGTAGCTATATGTACTTACAACGGAGCTAGCCGCTTACCCCTAGTTCTAAATAAGCTTAAAGAGCAAATTAATACAGAACAATTTACATGGGAAGTTATTGTTATCGACAATAACAGCACAGATAACACATCACAAGTTGTACATGAGTTCCAAGCAAACTGGCCTTTATTCTGCACTCTTAAATATTTTTTTGAACCAAAGCAAGGTTTAGCCTATGCCAGACAAAGCGCAGTAGAGAAAGCCAGAGGTGAATTTATTGGATTTCTCGACGATGATAATTTACCAACGGTAGATTGGGTAGCCTCTGCCTATGATTTTGGTTGTAAACATCCTCAAGCAGGCGCATATGGTGGTCGTATTCAAGCTAATTTTGAAAAGAATCCTCCCCACGACTTTAAAAAATTAGCGTTATTTCTCGCAGTAATTGATCGTGGAGCCAATGCTTATATTTACGAACGACGTAAAGGTGTACTTCCACCAGCAGCAGGATTAGTAGTTCGTAGAGAAGTCTGGTTAGAAAATGTACCTAGCCAACTATTTTTAGTCGGTAGAGTTAAAAAATCTATGCTGGCAAGCGAAGATTTAGAAGCGCTTGTACATATCCAAAATGCTGGTTGGGACATCTGGTATAATCCCGCAATGCTTATGTATCATCAAATACCTCACTGGCGACTAGAAAAAAATTATCTAATGTCGTTAGTGCGTGGTATTGGATTAGCGAGACACCACATCCGTATGCTGCGTCTGCAATCCTGGCAAAGACCATTGTTTTTTATCATCTATTTAATCAGTGATGTCCGGCGTTTAATGATTCATTTATGGAAGCATAAAGGGAATATTAACGATAATTTAGTTGCAAGTTGTGAGTTAGAGTTTCTTTTAAGTAGCCTTGTTAGTCCATTTTATCTTTTATGGATATATAAAAATAAGGAAAAAAGTTATTCTTAATGTATGCACTTGCTTGTTAGGGGTTACAGCAGTATTTTTTTCTTAAGAACAAAGATTGAATTCATAAAGGTAGCCCTTGACAAGCAAAACATTAGTGCAAATGTTTGATTTTGTTAAATCTACTTGTTTAGACAAACAAGATCATAGGGTTTATGGAAGTAGATAATTATGTTCTTCTCCAGAATGGATATGCCTAAATAAGCTGGCTTTATATTTTCTAAGTTTTATGGAATAGATGCAGCAGAGTTTATAGAAATATAAGATTTTTTGACATCTTTAAATTAGGCGAATCTGTAAAAAAGTTTTTTGAACAAAAGTTTTTTGAACATAAGAAAATAACAAGTTAAAATATGATGAGTCTCTCTAGCGCAGAAACAATTAGAGCATCTCTTCACAATGCTTTAGGAAAAATAGAAAGTTTTAAATCGTGTGCGTTACTTGATTATCCAGATCATCCTAATATAGGAGATCATTTAATATGGCTTGGTGGGGTAATTTATCTGACCAATGTCATGAAAACCCAGATTAAATATACTTGTAGCCTACATAATTTCTCCCCAAAAACGTTGGAAGATAATATTGGTAAATCACCCATAGTGTTTCATGGAGGTGGTAATTTAGGAGATTTATGGACTGAACAACAAAAATTTAGAGAAGGGATTATTTCCAAATACCGCGATCGCCCGATTGTTATTCTACCCCAAAGTTTATATTTTAGGCATGAGGTTAACTTAATAAAAACAGCGAATATATTTAATTCTCATCCTAATTTAACTATATTTCTGCGTGATGAACGTAGTTATAAAATAGCAAAAGAAGCTTTTGATAAGTGCCAAGTCTTTAAGGCACCTGACATGGCTTTTCAGATGACGGACTTACAAGATATTTTCCATATTCAAAATACTAAATCATCAATATTGTATCTTTCTAGAAAAGATAGAGAAATCAATCAAAAGCAATCAGAGAATATTTTTGATTTGCCTAATTTAGTAGTTGAAGATTGGATTGCCTATGAATGGAAGTTTGGACATCCTACAAAAAAATTAGCCAAGTACGTTTCTACTTTATATAGGGAAGTATGGGAAAGGGGGCTAGCTACTCCAATTGAATGGAATTCCCGACAAAAATGGCAAAATTCGTATCCATATGAAGTTGATTTCAATCATGTATATCAACCATCCATACATCAACTATCATGGAGTTTGATGCACAGTGGCGTTTATCAATTAAAGCAACATAGACTAGTTATAACCAATCGCTTACATGGGCATATTATTTGTGTCCTTTTTAATATACCTCATGTCTTTTTGCCAAACAGCTATTACAAGAATGAGGCTTTCTACGAAGAATGGACAAAAGAAATTCCTGATTGCAGGTTTATTAAGGATACTTCTGAAGTAAAAATTGCTGTTGAAGAGTTATTAGCGTCAAGTACTGGTAAAACAATCAATTGATATGGCTGTTGACAGTTGACAGTTTTCAAGGCTTTGTATGGTCAGGGTTTTGTCTTAGCTTGATGTCCTAATGACTTCAAAAATGTGATGTAGTGATGATTCTACTCTATGAGAATCAGCACTACGTGAGTCTATCAGTCTGGACAAAAATTACGTTTTTTGATTATCTGACTTAAATCTACCTGCAAGAAAATCTCGTTTACCTAAATGCTTGGTTTGACGTTTAGTAACTCGCTCTCGCCACATCCGAAAACTTGATTCTTTCATTTCGCGTCTCATGAGGGCGATTACCTGTTTCTCCAACAGCCCAAATTGAGCTTCAATTGCTTCAAAAGGAGTTCTGTCTTCCCAAGCCATTTCAATAATGCGATCTATAGTTTCCGTATCTAATTCTGGTAGTTTCATAATATTGAGAATGGGAAAAAGCCATATTTAAGCACTCTGTTCTGTTTCTGTTGTGAGTTTCTGCCCAATTTTTGGTTCTGTACCTGCAAGCAAACGTTCGATATTACTCCGGTGACGCAAAATAACATACAAGCCACCAGCGATACCAAACAAAATGTAAGGTAAGGGTTGCTGTAAAAGCACCATCACAATAGAGACAGCGATCGCCCCCATGATGGAACTGAGTGATACAATCCGTGATATTGCTACCACAACAGCAAATACACCAAAGGTAGCCAAACCCACCTGCCAATTCATGGCTAATAAAATTCCTAAACTGGTAGCAACAGATTTACCGCCTGTAAAGCCTAAGAAAATTGATTTACTATGTCCTAAAATGGCGGCGATACCTGCTAGAGTCACTAACCAAGGTTGCCACAATTCAATATCTACTGTTGTAGGAATCAAATTTTGACTTGTGGCAAAGGTAAACAAATAGTAAACTAAAGCGATCGCCAATACGCCTTTTAAGCAGTCAAGTCCTAAAACGAATGCTCCTGCCCCTTTACCCAAGGTTCTCAAAACATTGGTTGCTCCCGTGGAACCCGAACCCACTTCACGGATATCAATCCCCTTCAATTGTTTGACAGCAATATACCCCGTAGGAAAAGAACCCAACAGGTAAGCCACCACTACCACTGCACCGCATAAACTCAACCACAAGCCCATAATCGATTCACCACAATTGATAGTCTATGGTCTATAGTTTACACTCCAGCAGTTTTTGAGTCATGACTTTTACATCAAGGCTAGTTATTGCTGACACCAACGGAAATTTCTGATTCTTCATCTCTTGTCCGTTCTTCCCCAGAAACCGAATCGGAGAATTCAGCCGAGGGTGGTAAGGAAACAGTAATATCAGCCCCGTTGATAATAACTCCCACTAGTCCTAGTTCTGCTTCCACTAGTTGATCAATGGCTTCCGCCATCATACTGTCCTGTGTATAGTTAACTCGTGATACGAGTACTATGCCATCACTGTAGGGTTGAATTAACAATGGATCGTTAGATACACTTAATGGGCTAGTATCTAAAATAACTAAGTCATAACGTTCCCTCACATCTTCCATCAGCCGCCGCATTTCGCTAGATTCTAAAATAGCAGCAGATTGACGCACAGGCCCAGGGCTAGGGATGATGTATAAATTTTCGACTTCAGGAACTAAGCGAATACATTCACTTAAGCTGCCATAATAACGCAGGGGTTCAAGTGTGGCATCCTCGTCGGCGGAGACTCTCAAAGAGGTGGAACGTGAAGGCGATCGCAAATCTGTCTCGATGATCAAGGTTCTTTTGCCAGCGCGGGCGGAGGCTATACCCAGGTTGTAGGCGCTGGTTGTTTTACCTTCCTGGCTACTAGTACTAGTCACCAATACCACTTTTAAGTTTCTGCCACCAATCCGCCTTAAGTTACTGCGTAATTTCTCATAAAACTCTAGGTACAGAGAATCTAGAGAAAGGATGACAGGTAGGGCTTCTGGTGGTAAGTCATCCACTGGCAATACAGGTATTTCTCCCAACATTGCCACATCCCGTTGTTTGAGGCTGTCTCTGATAGCTTCTCTGGTGCGGAGTGTTCCTTCCAAGGAACCTAGTAAGAAAATCACCCCACCACCAACTATCAATCCTAAGAAACCACCTACACCCAAGGTTAAAGGTACACTTTTGGCTTTCTTGGCATCAGCCCCCACCACAGGGGGTTGAGCAATGCTAAAGCTACTCACAGTCTCTGCTTCGGCTGTTTGAGCATCCGTTAGCTTGGCTTGCATTTGATCATAAACTGCTTTCTTCAGCCCTACTGCTTGTTCCAAGCGCGATCGCTCTAATTGTTTGTTGGGTATTTGGGAATATTCTTGCCGCAGTCGGATTTCGTCTCGTATTTGCTGGGCTAATTGTTGTTGTAGGGTTTCTTTTTGCGTTTGCAGAGCTACCATCTGGTTAGCTAGCTGCTGTCGGGCTGGATCTAAACTACTTTGGGCGCGGATACCACTAATATTTGTTGCTAAGGGTGCTGCTGTACCACCACCGCCAATTACTTCCGCCGCCCTTTGTTGGAGTAATTCTTCAGATGCTTGTTTTTGACGCTGCAACTGAATCATATTTGGGTGTTCTGGGCGCAAATCTTTACGAAGTAAAGCGATTTGTGACTCTGTCTGATAAATTTGCGATCGCAAGCTGGCGATAATGGGATCGGCACTCAACGCCGAAGAAACATAAGATTGACCGACATCTAAACCCAACTTATCTTGCAAACTAAAAATCTGCGCCTCAATTCCCGTAATAGTTTGGCGAATCACCCGTTGCTGATTTTGGCTACCAGTAACAGCACCAAGTAAACTACCATTTTCTGCGGCTAATATAGCAGGTCGTTCTATGCGATCGTACTGTTCCAATCTTTTTTCAGCTGCTTGTAGCTCAGACCTTGCTTGCGGTATGCGTTCATTAATTTTGCCAATAATAGCTTTTAGTCGCCCAGTGTTAATATCACTACTGAGCTTGACCATTGCCTGCATCAGCTCCAGCAATACTTCCTGCGCTCGCTTGGGATCACTATCTCTATATGCCAGAGAAATGACATTAGATTCTAGTTCTCCAGTCCGGGAGTTTCTTCTCGGCGGTGTAATGGCTACGCTGGAAGCAATTCTTCTGGACGGGATCTTCACCTTTGCCGATACATTATCAATCACTTGATCTGATAACAGTACTTCCTGGTTTAATTCCTGACCTTGTTGCTGAATTTCGCTACCTGTCGTAGAAAATGATACTGGGGGTCGAGAATATGTCAGTGTGCCGCTTGCTGTATAAGTAGGTGCCGGTTCTGGTTGGATAGCCACCACTGTTGACCCCGCTACAACTAAAGCAAAGCTGGCTACTCCAATCCATTTATATTTTTCAAAAGCAATAATATAGCTCTTAACAATTGGTGGGGTCATAAAAGAGACATATAAAATTAATGAAAATTTATGCGGTCAATCAACAAAATATTGTCACACTTAGTAGCTATTATTCATCATTCATGATTCATAAGTCACCTGATTCACTTAATTCTTTATTTTTTGACATCAGTATCAATGCGATCGCGTGCAAAAAACACTCTACTTTTGTGGAATCGAGAAATTGAATCACTTAATTCATGTATCCAGTATCAAGATGAAATTTTTGTTTCCCCAATTTCCCCAGCAATAGATATTTTTTTAACATTTCCTGACTACCTACTAAAGGTATCAAAAAAGTTGAGAAATGAGCGGACATTAAAGAATGGTTGGGTAATAGTACTGAGAAAATTTGTAATCCTGCCAATCAAGTTTCGTCCAACTACAATAACATCATTATCTTGTAGTGGCACATTCTGAGATACATCGCCTTCTAAAGCCTTTTTCCCATCTAGTCTTTGTGTAACTGCCTTGCCACGTTCCGGGTCAAAGCGGACTAAAGCAATATCCCTGACGTTAGCAGTATCAAGATTAATTCCACCTAGTGCATCTATAAAAGTACTCCCATTAGGCAAAGCTTGAGTTACAAGACCACCAGCCGCATAATTCAATACTCTGACTCTAATTTGTGGTGTCGCCAAGGTTGAACGGGCTACTAAATTGCGGTCATAACCGTCGTCTGTGCCGATTTCACGACGGGGAATAATTAGCGCATCCCCATCTTGCAAACGTAAACTAGGTATTGAGCCATCATTTTGCAATGCTGCATATAAATCAACTGTTTGCGAAATTGCCGAACCATCAACTAATCGCCGACGTACTTGTACTTGGCGCAAATCTGCGGCAATGGTGGAACCACCTGCTACCTGCAAAGCATCGCCAATTCGCGGTAGTCCGGCATTCAAGTTATAAATACCTGGTCTGAAAACTTCCCCACTAATACTGATTTGTACTGGCCGTGGGCTGGCTAAGGTCACAACAAAAAGCGGATCATTAAGAATCTGGCTCAAACTCAAGCGGATTTTTTCTTGTGCTTCTTCCAAACTCAAGCCTTGTACAGATACAATTCCTACTTGTGGGACAACAATATTGCCTTCTGCGTTCACTTGGGCTTGAAAACTTGCATCTGGACGCTGTGCAGACAAAGACAAAACCACTACAGGATTAATCACAAACCGATTCAGCAAAGAACGAATCTTTTCTTGTGCTTCTAGCAAGGTTAAACCTTGTAGGGAAACAGTCTCCAGTAGCGGCACTATAATATTACCTTCTGGATTAATTGCTGCTTGAAAACTCAAATCTGGAAAGCGTTGCACCACGACGCTAACTGCATCTCCCGGCCCCAAGCGGTAAGCACCAGGCGGACGTTGAAATGTCACGTTGATTACATCACCTGGCCCCAATAAGTAACGGGTAAATTGGGGAGAAGTTTCGTTATTGGGATTCTGGGGTACTGCTTCCGTCTCCGGTAGAGGCGTAGGAAATATTTGCCCAGAAGGAGGTAAAGTTTGAGCAATTACAGGCTGAAAGGGCGTAGCTAATAAAACCCCTACCTGTACACTTACAAGTGATAAAGCGCAGAATGCACGCATATAATCATTGAAAACTATTAACATCGTTGAATTCAGAATATACCGCAAGGAGTAGCTGCCATTATGAACTAATTTTGAAATGGCCCGCCCATCAATGTGGATTGTACTGTTTCGCCTATAGACTTGGCTAATGGCCAAGTAGTTTCCACTTGACCTAAAGGTTCCATTGGAATAAGAATACTCACAGCTACCCACGGAGCGCGAGTTTTTTGCAATTGTGCTAACTGATCCGCCAGAAACCAGCGAAATGGGGATGAATAGCCACCATTGGGTAAGGCATACCATTGCAAAACTGCAAAGGTTTCCTGATCCGTAGAAGCCCGAAAAAACGTCGCTTCTACTGGAATTTTTCCATTTTCTGTGGAATTTGCAGGTTTTGTGGCAGTAAATTGAGCAGAACGTGATTGTGCTACGTCCCATTTCCCCCAACGTAATTTTCCCCAACCACTAACATCTGTCCACTCTACTTCTGGTTGATTTCTGGGGCCGTTTTGTGGCAGTAACAGCAATAGTGCCTGATTGTTGGAGTCTGCTTGCTTAATAATCTGCAAAGACCATTTATGCTGGCCAATAACTTGCTCTATTTGATTAACAGTTTGCCAGCCAGGAAGATTTAAGCCTTTATTCCGTATTTCTCTCAATTCTTTGAGATTGGCAATGGATGGTGGTTGTTTCCACTGCCAACGTCCGCTTAGATAGCCAGGTACCGCTCCCACTGTCAATAGTAGTAGGAATAACAACAGCACTACTAAAGTGTTTAAGTGCTTGTGTTTGAGAAATTTAGATAAAGGGATCATTAGTAAAAATTGCTATATTTACGCAAAATTTTACTGGAAAAAATGACACTATAGGTTCAGTAAAATCGTCAGTCTATCTACGTTTATACCCTAGAATCTGTACAGTAAATTTATTAACTCTGTCCAAGTATGTGAAGTCTTGGTAAATTTTCTCTGCTAGATACCCAGAATTTACTTATAGATTAATACGGTTCAGATAAGCAGGAGAAACAGGGGAACTAGGGGAGGCACTGCGTTGGACGCATTTCCCGGCAGTCACGCAAGTGACTTTGGACATTGCCCACCCTACTGGGTACTTGGAAAACATCCCAAAATTTGGGACGAGTTAATTTTTCATTTAAAGACCCAATCCCCAGTCACTTTTAATCGCTAATCTCAGGTGGGATTAGCTGGCTTTCTCCCTCCATTCCGCTCTCTAGGGGTGTGGAGAAATAATCACTCATCCGATTTAAGATGGGTATTAAAGATAACAGCATCAAAGCAGAGTAGAGGTCGCCTCCCCAGCTATCGTGTAGCCATTTAAAAGCTGCATCTTGGCCTGTGCCATGAAAAAAGCTAAGTATGGTGTTACGGATGATATTAGCAATGACACTAATAAGAACAGCAGTCGATAAAAACCAAACAGTTGTGCGGCGAGAAGATAAATTATCCGTCCAATAAAGCAGCATCAAACAAACATAGATAGTCGTGAATAACATCTTTAAACCTGCACAGTAGGGAGCTACTTCAACTATTCTGCCGGATACGTAAATATTGATACCATCAACAACTGCATCCATACCAAACTGGTTGAGAATGAAACCAGCTGTACCTGCAATAAAGCTTTGCAAAGGAAAAGTATAAGGAGCTATGAGATAAGGCATAGCTGTTGGGGTAGCTAAAAATAGCAGTAGTAAGGGAAAGCCTTGTAATTTCAATCCAGGAAAACCCTTGAACCACAAGCACAATCCTGCCAAGATTGCGGGTAAGGAGAGATTCACCCATTCGGTAACACCAGTCAAATAAAACACTGCCCCAATTACGAGTAAAGTTGCTCCTAAGGGATGGGTTTTATTGGGTAGACGTTGCCACTGTTTGCGGTTACCCCAACTCAGATAAGCAGCAAATGGGATGCCGATAATGCCATGGCTAAAATATTCGTGTTCTGTGCTGATGGTTTTATACAGCCAACCGTTTAACCAATGTAGTAAAACAGGAGCATATAGCAGGGCTAAAAGACCTAAAATGCCTATGCCTAATAATTGATCCGTGTTTCGGGTTCTAATCTGTTGCTGAAGTGCCATAAGCGTAAGCAGTTCAAATTTTAAGTGTTCAAAAAATCAGAATATATAAGTTGATCAACTCTCTTTGAGGGAGTTCAAAATTAAGGGTACCATTGGTAATTAGTAATAGGTAATTGGTAATTATGAAAACACCAATTACTTATTACGATATAACTTTGTGAGTCTTTAAAGAAATGCAGCACTGGAACTTATGCTACTTTACTTTCCTGAGTAGTAGATGCTGGTTTTTCGGGAAAATCTCCTACTGCTTTGGCTATGGCTGCTACAACTTCTCTAATTTGGCTTTGGTTCAAACCAGGGTACATCGGTAAAGATAATATTTGCTTGGCTAGTTTTTCTGATTGGGGAAAATCTCCAGGTTTATAGCCTAAATTGGTGAATGCTGGCTGTAAATGACAAGGAATCGGGTAATGGATGCCGGTTTGAATCCCCACGGCTGTCAGTTGTTCTTGGATGTGCTGACGTTCTACTGGACAGGAATCATCAATTTTAATCACATAAAGATGATAAACATGACCTGTACCACTCTGGTTTTGCATGGGGATAATACCAGCAGATGCTAGTGGTGCTAATTCTAGATCGTATGTTTGGGCAATGGTGAGGCGATCGCTATTCCATTGCGGTAAATGAGGTAGTTTTTCTAGTAATACTGCGGCTTGTAAGGTATCCAGACGGCTGTTTGTACCGAGTTCGATGTGAACATACTTTTGGGATGAACCGTAATTGCGTATACGGGCAACTTTACTGGCTATATCTGCATCGCTAGTGAGTAATATTCCCCCATCACCCAATGCACCTAAATTTTTACTGGGATAAAAACTGAAAGCGGCGGCTGTCCCTACAGAACCAGCTTGATATCCTTCTCTATGGGCTAGGTGCGCCTGGGCTGCGTCTTCAAAGATTAACACCTTGTGAGTTTGGGCAAAATCTATTAACTTTTGGGGTGATACCATCTGTCCATACAGATGAACAGGAATAATCGCTTTAGTATTGGCGGTGACGGCTTTGGCTGCTGCTTCTAAGTCAATTAAGGCTGTTAGGGGGTCGCAATCTACGAGAATGGGTGTAGCTCCCACTTGGAGAACACCAATTAGTGTGGCGACAAAAGTATTAGCGGGTAAAATCACTTCATCACCAGGGCCTATATTACAGGCTTTTAAACCCAAGGCGATCGCATCAGTTCCCGAAGCTACACCCACCCCATAACTCACTCCTGAGGCGGCTGCAAAGGCGGACTCAAACTCGGAAACTGCTTTGCCTAAGATAAAGTCTCCCTGTTGCAATACTTTCTGAATTGCTTGCTGTATCTGATTTTCGATTGGCTGGTGTTGTAACTGCAAATCGACAAAAGGAATTTTTATAGTCGTTTTACTCATTGCTAGTTAGCCTCAAGAATAAATACTAGTAATTTATCTAGTTCTAATATGATGTATTTATTACATAACAGCCAATGAAGAAAAACTATATCATTCCAGATTCATCAATTTTTTATGAATTCTGCACTTAAATAAATCTATTTAAGTGTTAAGGAGGAATAGAGACTGTCTTTGACGGCAGATTTAAGTCCATCTGACGCATTTCACACACGACTCATTTTGTGTCTTATCTTACCTTACTTAGATACCGATTCTTAGCAGTGCTAGCGATCGCCCACTACGAGAGATAAATGACCAACGGATAAAACGGACAAAAGAAAAAAGTGGTTCGGGTTTGTTATGGGCTTCAAAAGCTGGAACCGTAACTTTGCTGCATTCTATTGGAACTATAAGCTTGCCGTTGCAGCAAAGTTATGGGTAAGGTTACAAAAAAGCCGCCACGGGGACGGCTTTCTTATATATGGGCAGTACCAGACTCGAACTGATGACATCCTGCTTGTAAGGCAGGCGCTCTACCAACTGAGCTAACCGCCCGTTCATTTCAATAACAATCAATATAGCAAAATATTTTGAATCGCGCTAGTATTTTGAGGAAATTTTTTTTAAGTATTTTTGAGAAGCTTGTAAATGCCCTCTGGTCGGACGCACGATCGCATTACTTTATGGGCGTTGCCGTTGGTGGCTGGTCTGACTTTCTGGCAGACTCGTTCTGGCAATGTCACTTTGTTGGTGGCTGGTGGGTTTATGTTTGGCGGGTTGATGTTCGGCCCTGATTTAGATATTTACTCGCGTCAATATCAACGTTGGGGTTTTTTGCGCTGGATTTGGCTACCTTATCAAAAAAGTCTTCGTCATCGTTCTTTTCTATCCCACGGGCCTCTGATTGGGACAACACTACGGGTTGTCTATCTCAGTAGCTTGTTGGCTATATTGACGGTTGTGATTTTGGCAGTTGCTGATAAGCTCTGGAATGTGACTGTGACATGGCAGGATGTAGAGGTGACAGTGGGGCGATCGCTCGTTAGTTACAGCATGGAATTCTTCGCTTTATTTTTGGGTTTGGAACTGGGGGCGATGAGTCATTCTCTCAGTGATTGGGGCGGTTCGGCTTACAAACGTTTCCGTAAGCAGGGGGTTCGGGGAATACTTCCTAGTAGCAAAATTAAGAAACGTAAGGTGACGAGTCGTCGGTCTACTGGCGGGAGAAAAAATCAAAAACGGTAATACTGGGAAATGCACAGGTATAAGGAGTTATGGAAGCAAATCATTTGGCAGCTTTGCAAGAATTAATTGAGGTGGTGGCAAAGTTGCGATCTCCTGATGGGGGTTGTCCCTGGGATTTGGCACAAACACCCCAAACCCTGACACCTTATGTAATTGAGGAGGCTTACGAGGTTGTAGATGCCATTAAGAGTGGAGATCAGGAGGCGATCGCTGAGGAGTTGGGTGATTTATTATTACAAGTAGTTTTACAAGCCCAAATCGCTAGTGAGTACGGGCAATTTTCTCTGCAAGACGTTGCCCAAGGTATTACCCAAAAGTTAATTCGTCGCCACCCTCATGTATTTGGTGATGTGTCGGTTAATAGTGTAGATGAGGTACGGCAGAACTGGGAACAAATCAAGGCAGAGGAAAAGGGCGAACCATCAGAAGAAAGTCAAAAACTGAGTACAAAACTGAGTCGTTATGGACGTACCCTACCCCCACTCACAGCCGCCATGAAAATTTCCCAAAAAGCTGCGGCTGTGGGTTTTGAGTGGGAGAATATTGATGGTGTTTGGGCAAAATTCCATGAAGAGTTACAGGAATTTCAACAAGCTTTAGCCGAGGAAACACCAGAACGCCAACAAGCCGAATTAGGTGATTTACTATTTGCGGTGATTCAGTTAGCCCGTTGGCATAATCTTGACCCTAGCGAAGGATTGCAAGGCACAAATCAGCGATTCGTCCAACGGTTACAAAAAATGGAGGCGGTAGTTGATCGCCCCCTTTCTGATTACAGTTTGGATGAGTTAGAAACTCTCTGGCAACAGGCTAAAGCCCAACTTGCTAAAGAGTAGACTTCCATTTAATATTGCAACCAATACTCGGTTTTTGCTCGCCAATGACAGGTTTACCCGCCAGTACCGCATCAATGGCGGCGCGTAAATCTGCACCAGTTACAGGTTTACCGTTGCTAGGACGGCTATCATCTAATTGTCCTCTGTATGCTAGTTGGCGATCGCTATCAAAGACAAAGAAATCAGGGGTACAAGCAGCAGTATAAGCCTTGGCTGTCTCCTGTGTTTCGTCGTAGCAAAAGGGAAATTGCCAACCTAGTTCTATTGCTAAGGCTTTGAGAGATTCAGGCGCATCATCTGGGTAATTTTTTACATCGTTGGCACTGATGGCGACGATTCCTAAATCGCTTGTGGCATAATCCTGGCCTATTCGTGTTAATTCATCTTGAATATGCTTCACAAACGGACAATGCCGACAAATAAACATTACTAATAAAGCTTTTTTATCGGCAAAGGTAGAAAGAGAGATGGTTTTGCCAGATACTACGTCTGGTAGATGAAAATCTGGCGCTTGTGTGCCGATAGGCACCATTTTAGAAGCGGTTAAAGCCATAGTTCACCCGGTATCTTGATTTTGACAACGGCTCTTGCTGTTTGTCACAGTCAAAATAACATGAAATACCTCATAAATTTAGAGGCGGGAAATTTCCCGCCTCTGTTTTTGTTAAGTTATTTTTTTACAAAAATTAAAATTTATCTATTGCAGGTTGGTCAAAAGACCGAAAATTCCTTTTCCTGTAAATACTTCTAATGCGATTAATGAGATGAAACCAATCATTGCCAAACGACCGTTGAGTATTTCTGCATAGGGAGTGAACCCAGTGCGATCGCCTTGCTCATCTACATATACTTTTGGCTCAATCGCAAAGTTGTTCATCAAACCTTGATCGTCAACGATGGCATTGTTTGTACGCATTTTATTTTCCCCTGCTTGGTCTGTTGTTAAGAAGTGTAACAAATATATTAACTATTGTAAAGTATCTGAGTCCATCTGAAGATATATCATGGTGAATCGAGTTCACAACTACGTCTCAAGAACACTCATACATCAACCCGCCAAAAGCCAATGGATCGATTCCGAGTAGAAGTTATAGCTAAAACACCAAACCCCCAGCAGGTGATTTACGCCGCAATGCACCAAGACTATACTGATGGGTTCGTGTTTGATGAGCGCGACTCCTGGCCCTCGGAGTCGGAATGTGGCGACATTATTATTAAGCGGCTGTTAGCTGGGGAAAGAGGACACTATGGCCCGTTAGAACATCCCCAGATTGTTTTCAACTGCGGTTATTTTCCCCACAGTGTTATGCAGCAGGCACGTACACATAGGGTCTCAGTATCATTTGATGTTCAATGTTTGGCATCTAACACTGAAATTACCTTTGTTAACGGTGAAGGTCAAAGTAGCCAGAAATTGAAAAAAACCATTGGAGAGTTATATGACCTTTGGGCTAATGGAGAAAAAGCCATTCGTCAACGGTCTATTCGCGGTAGAAATGGGGAATTACCCGGTCAATATCGACGTGACTGTCAACAACGCATCCGCAAAATGCGCCTGCGCGTTCTCAATGAAGAGACTGGCTTGTTTGAAGTTGGGCATATTAAAGACGTAATGTGTAGCGGTCTTCAGCCAGTCTATCGAGTAACTTTAGAAGATGGAAAAACTTTAGATTGTACTGTTAATCATCGTCTTTTTACTTCAGAAGGCTGGCAAAGAATGGGCAATGCCGTTGGTCTGGTTACTAATCATGATGGTAGCGTAGCTATAATGACCAAGCCATGCAATGTTATGTGTAATGGTATGGCAGTAGTAGGCAATGGGCTTTACAGAAACCGGGAATGGCTAGAATCTCAGATTGCAAAAGGATTGTCTACATTAGAGATTGCTCAAATGTCTCAATGTTCAATCAATACACTCAGAAATTGGGCTAATAGATATGGATTATCTTTAAACCAGAAAGATAGTAAATTTTCTCATGGTCACCAACCTTGGAACTATGACTCTAATGCACTTTATCGAAACAAAGCTTGGTTAGAAGAGCAACTTTATCAAGGACTTCATGTTGATGAAATGGCAGTATTGGCAAACTGCTCAATAGAAGCAATTAAAAAATGGGTTTATGCCTACGGATTATCCTTAAATAAAAAATCCCCTGGAACAAAAGAACCGTGGAATAAGGGTAAAGGTGGTTACAACTTAAATCTATCAGAAGAAAGTCGTCAAAAACGTGTTGAGAATGCCAAGAAATATACTAAAAGAGGAGAAGAATCTAACTTTTGGAAAGGTGGTACATCTACTGAGCGTGAGCTAATAGGTGCATGGACAAGGGAAATTGCGCCAGTAGTACATGAGAAGTTCAACTATATTTGTCAAAAATGTAGGGTTAGGGGTGGTATTCTTCATGCTCACCATCTAGTACCAGTTTATGCTGATGAATCATATGCTTATGACTTTGAAAATTTAGTGACTTTATGCAAAGAATGTCACGAATCTGTTCATCATAACAACCAAGAAATAGAATTTGCTCAATTTTACAACCCCATTATAGATACGGAAAATTGGCAACCTAAACCAAAGCAACTAGGTAAAAAACTCCAAGCGCATCCAGTCAAAGTGAAAAGTGTAGAATACCTTGGACAACAAATGACTTATGACCTAGAAGTTGAAGGTGACTGGCATAATTTTGTTGCTAATGGCATGGTGGTTCATAACTCTTTCCGTTATACGGGTAACCAGTTTATTGATGTAGTCGAAGGTAGAAAAGACATTGAAGATGTTTTTTACCTCCGTCCTGTTGGTTATTACACAGATAGACAGGGCAAAAAATATTACTATTCTCCAGAACAAAGAGCCGCAGATTTGCAGTGGTGTTTAGAAGCAGCTAAACGTTACAAAGCTGATTTTGAAGGGGGAATGTCTGAAGAACACGCACGGGGTAAAGTACCTTTTGATTATCGCCAGCATTTTGTCGTCAGCTTTAATTTACGCTCGTTTTTGCACTTTTGTGATTTACGCAATAAGAAAGATGCACAACTGGAAATTCAAAAGTTGTGTGAATTGATGTGGCCTCATTTTGCAGAGTGGTCTCCGGCGATCGCTCAATGGTATGAAAAATCCCGTCTAGGTAGAGCCAGACTATCACCATAATTCAGACCGCTTTCCACTTATAGGTGTAATGTTATCGACCCTCGGCTAGCCGAGGGTTTTTTGTAGGTGTGAGGGTATAAGGGTGTAAGGGTGTGAGGGTTTCAAATATTTATACCCCTGTACCCCTGTACCCCTATACCCCTATACCCCCCACCCAAACATCAGTCGCTCTGATTACTCGAATCAATTATTTTTTGTCAAGTCCTATTGACATTTTGTAACAATATTGTTAAATTAGTTTACATAAAGTAACAACGCACATAAAAAACTATGTATACCACCGTTAACGAAGCAGGCATTTTAAATAACTACGCTACCGAACCCAAAATGTATTACGCTACCTACCCCAACCAAGAGCAACAACGCCAGTATGCTTTACAGGGTGCGTTTGCTACATTGCTCATCACAACTTTAGTTTTGGTTGCTTTGGGTATTAGCTAAGATTTTTAAATTTCAATATCGCTGTATCTAAATTGTCATTCGTACTTCTTTGATAAACCTCGGTTAGTTTCGCCGGGGTTTTTTGTTGTGCGGAGTGCGAATGCTAATAGATAAATATGAGATCACTAATCTAAAGCCAAAAAACTAAAATGAGATGAGCAATCCCCGTGAAAAACTAAAATGAAATGAGTAATCCCCGTGTTTTGTGCCTCGGCGAAGTTCTATTCGATTGTTTAGCTGATCAGTTAGGGCTAAAGCTGGAAGAGGTAAAGTCTTGGACTGCTTATCCAGGAGGAGCGCCAGCTAATGTGGCTTGTGCTTTGGTGAAGTTGGGAACTCCCGCCGGATTTATTGGTGCTGTTGGTGAAGATGAGCCAGGAAATGCGCTGGTTAAGCTATTACAAGAAGTAGGTGTAGATACAACGGGTGTACAACGTCATTCTACTGCCCCAACTAGGCAAGTCTATGTGGTCAGGGATCTAGCAGGCGATCGCACTTTCGCTGGCTTTGGTCAGTATGATACCTCTGAATTTGCTGATACGCATTTGCAAGCCAAGCAATTACCAGAGTCAGTGTTTCAAGAAGCTGATTTCCTGATTTTGGGTACTTTGGAATTAGCCTATCCCGATAGTGAAAAAGCTATTCACCGAGCTTTGGAACTAGCTGAACAGTATGATCTGAAGATTGTGTTGGATGTTAACTGGCGGCCGGTGTTTTGGCATGATGAAAATATTGCTAGGCAAAAAATTCAGGAAATTTTCAAACGCGTTGATTTTCTCAAGCTTGCGAAAGAAGAAGCCGAATGGCTATTCGACACCTCTGATCCAGGCGCTATTACTTACCGTTTAGGCTCCATTGAGGGGGTATTGCTGACTGATGGCGAAAATGGCTGTGCTTATTGCTTGGGTGAAAATGAAGGTAAAGTACCTGCTTTCCCTGTCTCTGTAGTAGATACCACGGGTGCAGGAGATAGCTTTCTGGCAGGGTTTATCCATCAACTGAGTAAATATGGCATTCATAACTTGAATGATGCAGAGACAGCAAAGCGCATTATCACTTATGCTAGTGCTGTAGGGGCGTTGACTACTACTAAAGCAGGTGCGATCGCTTCTCAACCCACTGCGATAGAAGTGGAAACTTTTCTGGCTTCCAATAAAATTTAGCTGAACTACCCACACTGACCTATCTGGTCAGATGTGGGGCTTTTGTCGGTTCAAGCTAAAGTAGTAATAGTAATAGTTGTAGCACTCAAGTTGGCTGCTCTGTTATCTCTTTCCTATCTAGAAGATATCCGAGAGTTTTGCCTACCAGGGCATTTCAGTTATTTGATCTCAAATCGAGCCACAGTATACATTACTGTGTTATCTTGCTTTTATCAAAAAGGGCGAACGAGGGGACTTGAACCCCCGAATGGTGGAACCACAATCCACTGCCTTAACCACTTGGCTACGCCCGCCACACACATTCTTGATTATAGCATCTGTTTAGTAAATTTATCCAGAATTTTTTTGTGAGGAACGGACTTTGCTGATTGAGAGTCTTGGGAATGCAAATTGATTTAGCGAATTTAAAGTTAGGAAATATGAAACCCCTGACCATTACGGCATCGGTAGGAGCCTTGGGATTAGCTGCTGTGTTGGGAGTAACAATGGCGAAAACCAACCCTAATCAGACTGAATATGAGGAGTATGCTGTGCAACGGTTGACAGGATACTTAAAAAATGATGTCTGCAATAAAACAACAAAGCTCTTAGAACGTTTAATTAATTACAACTGTGACAAATTAATAGATTCCGCTAACCCCCAACTGCGGCAACTCCTCTCAGCTACTACAGAAAGACAAGACTTTGCTGTGTTTAGCATTTACCGTACAGAACTAAAATTAAGTACTTGGATGCCGTCTTACAAGTTTGAGACGGTGGGAGCTTTTAATAATTTTTACACTTATACAGCAGAGGAACAGTGATAGATAAAGGAGAAAAACTCATAATTGTTGACTTTCTGTAACATAATAAAAATAGTTACGAAAAGTTTCACCATTGCCCATGACATCTGCTTATCTGCTTGTATCCCACGGCAGCCGAGATCCACGTCCAGAAATCGCTATGCAGCAAATAGCAGGACTGGTAGCTGAAAAATTATATCTTCCAGAAAAGTTAGTGGGAACAGGATATTTGGAGGTGGTTTCTGAACCATTGCATGAGCAGATCAAAAATTTTGCTCAAATTGCTGTAGCTTTTGGGTGTCATCATCTGAAAATCATACCCTTGTTTCTGCTTCCGGGTGTTCATGTGATGACGGACATTCCTAGAGAAGTAACACAGGCGCAACAAGCTGTAGGTAAAGATATTCTGATTGAGTTACAGCCATACTTGGGTAGTCATCAGGGTTTACAAACATTTCTCCAAAAGCAAATCGCTACTATAAAAGCAGAAGCGTGGATTTTGTTATCTCATGGTAGCCGTCGCCCAGGTTCTCAAGAACCAGTGGAAACAATGGCGGCGCATATAGGCGGAGTGGCTGCTTACTGGTCGGTGACTCCTGGTTTAGAGTCAAGAGTTCAAGAGTTGATTGCTATCGGTTACAGAGAAATTGCAATTTTGCCATACTTTCTATTCTCCGGCGGCATAACTGATGCGATCGCTCAAGCAGTTGAAGCGCTAAAATTACAATTTCCTGGGGTAAGTTTATACTTGGCTGAACCTTTGGGAGTTAGTGGAGAATTAGCCGATTTAATTGGGGATTTGATTTACACATGAACCGCACAGACAATCAGGGGCAAAAGGGTTTGGGTAAGGTCTATTTAGTAGGTGCGGGGCCAGGCGATCCAGGACTGATGACGGTGAAGGGCAAAGGTATATTAGAATGTGCCGATGTGGTCATATATGATGCTTTAGTCAGTCCAGCGATTTTGGCAATGATTAATCCCCAAGCAGAGCAAATTAACGCTGGTAAGCGCATGGGGCGACATTCGCTATTGCAGGACGAAACAACTCAACTACTAATTGAACAAGCTCAAAATCACGCTGTTATTGTGCGGTTAAAAGGTGGTGACCCCTTTATTTTCGGTCGTGGTGGGGAAGAGATGGCTGATTTGATTGCGGCTGGGGTTCCGGTGGAGGTTGTACCAGGGATTACATCGGGAATTGCAGCGCCTGCCTACGCCGGGATTCCCTTGACTCATCGCTTATATAGTTCATCTGTAACTTTTGTAACTGGGCATGAGTCGGCGGGGAAGTATCGACCGAAAGTCAATTGGCAAGCGATCGCCCAAGGTTCGGAAACGATTGTCATTTATATGGGTATCCACAATCTACCTCATATTGTGGAACAGTTAAAAACGGCAGGTTTGAGTTTAGCAACACCAATTGCTTTAGTACGTTGGGGTACACGTCCCGAACAAGAAGAATTAATTGGTGAGTTAGGGACAATTGTAGAACTAGTGGAGAAAACCGGATTTGAAGCGCCAGCGATCGCAGTCATTGGCGCTGTGGTCAATATGCACAGTATTTTATCTGTAGCAGGTCGTGTTCATTGATTTGTCAATGTGTCTACATCTAAGAAGGTAATTGGTAATTGGTAATTGGTAATTGGTAATTGGTAATTGGTAAGAGGTTATTTATAAAGAAAAAATAAAATTATTGTAGGGTGTGTTAGGCGCTGATTTCCCTGATGATTGCTCACGAAATAACTATCCTCGCGCCTAACGCACCTTCCATGAGGCGGTGCGTTACGGCTAAATTTTCTTGTCTCTAAATCCAAAATTCTTTCATAGCCGTAACACACCCTACTTAAGATTTACTTTATAAATAGTCTCTAATAGTTGATATTAGGTAATGTGTTTGAAAATCACTTTTAGCAAATCGCCTTGATTAAAAGATTTATTTAAGTGACCTGATGCTCTGACTATTTTGGCTCTAGCTCTATCAACTAGTCCAGCTTTTTCTGTCACCATAATTACAGGTGTGTTTTTAAAATATGAATGTTTGCGTAATAAAGAACATAATTCATAGCCGTCTAAATCAGGCATATCAACATTGATGAAAATGATATCTGGCTTTGTACAGAGAATTTCCATTAATGCTTTTAGAGAATCTGTAACACCAATTACTGCAAATATTTGATCATCTAAGAAATTTTTAATACTATTTAGCACAATTGGATCATCATCAATACAAAAAATTTTATAGATTTTTTTATCAGTAGATGTGGGAGATATCTGGGAGTATCCATTATTAACAGTATTAGATGGAGATACGTATCGCTTGGAATATTCTATAGATTTATTAGTATTTATTTGCGGTAAGCGTGGCTCAGGCTTGGGTTGAGTATGGGGGGGAGGTGTAAATTTGGTGCTGCGTTTGCTGTTCACTGGTATTTGGTTACTTTCTGTAGATGAAGACATCTCTTGACTAGATGCTTCTCTGCGGAATGCTTCAGGAACACGCCCATGCTGTTGACACTGTTCTACTAATAACCGGACATTAAGGTAGCAGAATTTAGGCAAATCATCTAAAAAACTTTCAGGAATGAATTCATAACTTCCTTCTTCCAGCAAGAGAAATGATTCTATTACTTCTAATGCTAATTGTTCTATAAGGACGGCTGCTTGTGAAGAACTAATATATTTCTGATTGACTAACCAACAAATAGCTAAATAATCAGGATTGGGTATGGCTTGATTTTCAATTCCTGTTTCAAAGATTGCTCGTAACTGCTCGTTAATTTCTTTAGGTAGAGTTGTAATTTGTGGACTTAAGTGTCCTAAATGTCTATAAAGAGGTTCAAACATCCTCTCTGAATAACAGGCATAAATCAACTTACCTTCTTCTACGTATATAGACCAAGTGCCTGAAGTACTAAATACTTGTAAACAACCAGTAATTGTCTTCCCAGTTATTTTTTTTAATAAAGATAGGGGTTGTATTTTTTGAAAAAATCTGTATCTAGTAATCGGAAGTGTTTTCATGGCGATCGCTCTGTTATTAAATCAAGATTTAAAATAAAAATTAGTGAAAAGGCTTTTACTGTAGGCAAATATATTTCTGATGATATGTTTAGCTAAATTCAGCAATTTACTTTTAAATCAACACCCTCAGTCTTTATTTTTTATTTCCACGCCAATATTTCCACTAAGCAGTTGCACATCGTCAGTGCGACTCCTCTAAGTGGAATAGTTTCATGATGTCAAACAGAAAAATTGCTCAACCGATTACTAGAAAACATTTTTTCAAAAATCAGGTTGCTTTTCTGTATCTTTCATTAACTTGGCTAATCTAACAGTACCTTAAGTACTACACGTATAGTTATTGGCTCAAACCCATCAGTAGCAAAAGTATTATCTGTGTTTTTACTGTATAACGTAAAATTACGGTATATCAAGCTTAAATACGGTTGGGTGACAAAATACTTGTTTTTTTACTTACTAAGTAAGTGTTGCTTTAGTAGTTACCCAAGTTGGAGATTTTAGAGATGTTGTTTGCCAGATTTTCCACGGACATCACTTGCAAAATGTCAATAGCAGATTTTCACTATAAAAATCCTATTTTTTCCAAAGGTAGATACGCAAGTAATGGCTCACTACAAGCTAGGTTACTCTAATTTATCTAGGCAAATAAAAATAATATATAAACTTTATGGCTAATGCTTAAAGGAAATGTGAATGACGGTAGAATCAGGATGATGTTTGAATATGTATTGACTCATTAGTTATCCTGAGGGTTAAAAACCGTACAGTAGAAACCACATTTTTATAATTATTTAACATTGTATTAATATTATTTGTCCCCAATCCTGAATGTTGAACGAATTTTACTTAGAAGTTGAAGAAAACAGCGCACGCATAGACCGTTATCTGGCAGAAGAATTACCCGATTTATCTCGTTCTCGGATTCAGCAGTTAATTGAACAGGGAAAAGTCCAAGTTAATGGCAAAATTTGTACATCTAAAAAGATTAACCTGAAAGTAGGCGATCGCATCACCTTAGAAGTTCCCGAAGCGCAACCCCTAGAACTACAAGCAGAAGATATTCCCTTAGATATTCTCTACGAGGATGACCAGTTACTCATTCTCAACAAGCCGGCTGATTTAGTCGTCCACCCTGCACCAGGACATTCTCATGGCACCTTGGTAAATGCTTTGTTGGCACATTGTCCTGATCTTCCTGGTATTGGTGGTGTGCAGAGGCCGGGAATTGTCCATCGTTTAGATAAAGATACAACAGGGGCAATTGCGATCGCTAAAACCGACATCGCGTATAAACACATCCAAGCACAACTCCAAGCCAAAACCGCACGGCGAGAATATTTAGGTGTAGTATACGGTGCGCCAAAAACTGCAAGTGGCAAAGTAGATTTACCCATCGGTCGCCATCCCCAAGACCGCAAGAAAATGGCTGTTGTCCCTATAGAAGAAGGGGGAAGGTCAGCCATCACCCATTGGCAAATACAGGAACGTTTGGGGAACTTCACCCTAATTCATTTCCAACTCGAAACCGGACGCACACACCAAATTCGAGTTCACAGCGCCAAAATAGGTCATCCTATTGTCGGCGACCCCGTTTATGGTTCCGGTCGTTCTGTAGGCGTAAATTTACCTGGTCAAGCACTCCACGCTTGGCGATTGAGATTGCAACATCCAATTACTGGAGATTGGGTTGAAGTCACAGCAACGCCTCCACAAAGCTTTACAACACTCTTAGAAATTCTCCGACGCAGAGCATCCATTTCTTCTTAACCGTGCTTAAACCTGTCAAAGGTATTGGGGACTGGGTTTTCAAATGAAAAATTATGGAATTCTGTTTTAACTTAACGTGAGTCTCTAACGGAGGCGCACGTTAACTTATATAGCCGTAGCCAGATAGATTAGGAAATCAAGCCAAGATCAAACCCTGACAACACAAGACTTTCAAGTCTGTCAACCGTCAACAGCTATACTTTGCACCACTCTCTTATTGCCAAAATTACAGGCTAAAAGGCTGATTATTTCTTAGGGTAAGCAGTATCCACCACTGGCTTATTGAGAAGGTGCAAGATGTCAGTTAACCTGTGTACCTCTAAAAAATGAGAATAAAAAAAATTTTTCGATATTTTGTTACTCAAGTTCACAAAACATTACATATAGGTTTTTCTTGATAAATCAAATAATTGCTAGTAATAATGCGCGAATTGCTTATAAACAGCAGTTAACAGGCTATTAATAATTGTGATGAATATTAGTCTTGAAAATTATTATCATTTTTAGCCACAAAATAAAAACCGAAGATTGTTATCTAAAACACAGATTTTTTTGATAAGAATTCTGCTTTAGCTTTGTTTATCAACTTCTACTGTCAGCATGAAAGTATATATAAGCTAGATTGGCTACCACAGTAGAAATTATACTCAAGGATTTATTAAGTAAAGTAAACAATATTATTTAATTGTTAAACAGTTTTTTATCTAAAGGCATTACAACCTTTACAAAACAATAATTTTTAGAGAAGTCTGTATGGATTAACACTATCTTACAAAACTTAATAATAAATTCACTCAAGCCATATATAAAATACGAACTAAGGTTTTAAAAGCAATTAAAAAACAGAAAACAAATTGCTGTTTTCCTAATAAGAAATCGCACATAATTGCAGTTCCCCAAGATAATATAGGGGAGTTAATCCTGCTTGAATATTTGTTTTCCAAATAGTAACAATAATTGCAATCGACCTTATAAAAAGCTGCAATGACCTTTAGGAGGAAAGAAAGATGCTCGATGCTTTTTCCAAAGTAGTTGAACAGGCAGATAGAAAAGGTAATTATCTGAGTGGAGATGAAATCAACGCATTATCGGCATTAGTTGCTGATAGTAATAAGCGTTTAGATATAGTTAACAGACTAACAAGTAATGCTTCCTCCATTGTGGCTAATGCTTATCGTGCTTTAGTGGCTGAACGTCCACAAATATTTAATGCTGGTGGTGCTTGTTTCCACAATCGTAACCAAGCTGCTTGTATCCGTGATTTAGGATTTATTCTGCGTTATGTGACCTATTCTGTATTAGCAGGTGATGCTAGTGTCATGGACGATCGCTGCTTAAATGGTCTGAGGGAAACGTATCAAGCTTTGGGTACTCCTGGGGATGCAGTAGCATCTGGAATCCAAAAAATGAAAGATGCAGCAATTGCAATTGCCAATGACTCCAAAGGCATTACTAAAGGTGATTGTAGTCAGTTAATTGCTGAGTTAGCTAGCTATTTTGATCGCGCTGCTTCTGCGGTTGTTTAATTAGATTTTTTTCCAAAACTTTTTTCAAACTGACTGTTAGTAATTAATCACAGATCGAGGAGATTAGGAGAAGTATGAAAACACCTTTGACCGAAGCAATCTCTGCTGCTGATGTTCGTGGTTCCTACCTCAGCAACACGGAAATGCAAGCAGTTTTTGGTCGTTTTAACCGCGCTCGTGCTGGTTTAGCAGCTGCTCAAGCATTCTCTAACAATGGCAAAAAATGGGCAGAAGCAGCAGCAAATCATGTTTATCAAAAATTCCCTTACACCACTCAAATGAGTGGGCCTCAATACGCTTCCACTCCAGAAGGTAAATCCAAGTGTGTTCGTGATATTGACCACTATCTTCGTACTATCAGCTATTGCTGTGTAGTTGGTGGTACTGGCCCCTTAGATGAATATGTAGTATCTGGTTTAAGCGAACTCAACAGCGCCCTTGGTTTATCTCCTAGCTGGTATGTAGCTGCACTAGAATTTGTCCGCGACAATCACGGTTTAAATGGTGATGTTGCAGGTGAAGCTAACATCTACCTGAACTATGCAATTAACGCTTTAAGTTAAGACAAAGCTTGTGGGTCTTGGGAAATAGGTAATTGCTCAATTCATGTGAGTTACTTTGTAACTGTGATGAAGATAATTGCAGCATTTTTCTATTTTCCAAGACCCAAATTTATGATCAAAAAATTGCGGAAGGAGAGTTGGTCAAAATGAGTGGTTCAGTCGCAGAAAGGCTAGCAATTAGAGATGCCATTGGCAATAAAGTTGAACTGCGCCAAAATTGGAGCGAGGATGATTTACAAAAAGTATTCCGGGCTGCTTATGAACAAATATTTGGACGGCAAGGAATATATGCTAGTCAAAAATTTACGAGTGCGGAAGCTTTGTTAAGAAATGGCAAAATCAGTGTGCGGCAATTTGTAGAGATTTTAGCCAAATCTGAATTTTACAAAGAATGCTTTTTTTATAAAAACTCTCAAGTGCGTTTGATCGAATTAAACTATAAGCATTTACTGGGACGCGCACCGTACGATCAATCAGAGATTGCTGATCATGTAGACATTTATGCTGCTCGTGGCTACGATGCTGACATTGATGCTTACATTTACAGTCCAGAATACGAAAATGCTTTTGGTAATTCTATTGTTCCTTATTACCGTGGATTCCAATCAATTCCTGGGATGAAAACAGTAGGATTTAATCGCATATGTGAGCTTTATCGCGGTCGGGGTAATAGCGATAATGCACAAATGGGACGGAAAAATTCTCGTTTACGAACAAAAGTTTCCCTGAATTTACCTAATGGAATTTTGCCACCAACTTCCGCCGGGACAAACTTTGTTTCCGCAGCGCCGACGTTAATCAGTTCTGCGACAAAGGGTGATAATCGGATGTTTGTAATTGAAGCGATCGCCGGTGGATTGAATACAAACGTAGCAATCCGTCGCAGCCGACAGGTTTACACCGTTTCCTATGAAAGACTTTCTGCTACTTACCAAGAAATTCATAAGCGTGGTGGAAAGATAGTCAAGATTTCTCAAGTGTAGAAATGGTTGCTAGATACCCGACTTCTTCAAGTTGGGTATCTGAGTAAATTTTAAATTTCGGAGCGAAGTGATGTGACATCTGAACCAATTCTTTCTCCAGAAACAGCGATCGCAGCTTTATCTGGTGAGGATAACCAAATCCGTTATTATGCTGCTTGGTGGTTGGGTAAACATGACGTACAGGCTGGTTTTACGGCGCTATGTGAAGCCTTATTTGATGAACGCTATCGCATCCCATCAGGAGGGTATCCTCTGCGTCGTCAGGCTGCACGGGCTTTAGGACTGTTGAAAAATCCCCAAGCTGTACCAGCGTTAATTGCAGCATTGGAATGTGATGAAGATTTACGTCTCAGGGAAGCAGTAATTTGCTCTTTAGCGGCGATCGGTGACAAACGAGCTGTGATTCCTTTGCTCAATCTTTTGCAATCCAGTCAAGCACAACCTTATGAAGCTTTAATCGAAGCTTTAGCTACTCTACAAGTCTGGTCAGCCCGTCCACAAATTGAACCTTTTCTTCAGCATCATTCTGAGCGTGTGCAATGTGCAGCCGCTAGATATATGTATCTTCTCACCCAAGAGTCTGAATACATCGAACGTATTGTCAAAAATCTCAATCATGACAATATGTATTTACGTTGGGCGGCGGTATTTGACTTGGGTGCAGTTGCTCATCAACAAGCAGTACAGGCAATCTTAGCGGCTCAGGTTCCTAATAGCTTAAAGCTCTTAAATTTAAAGCGTATTCTTGAAGCTATGTTGAATAATAATAGTGTTAATCATGAAAAAGCAGCTTTATTATTTGGAGCAATTGATGATTTATTAATTCAACTTTAAAACTCATAACTGAATATTGGGGATTGGGGATTGGGGATTGGGGATTGGGGATTGGTTTGTTATTAATATCTCCAGTCCTTTTTGTGTTGCGTTGTTTTATCCAGAAATAAATTATGAATCAAGCTTCATTGAGCGTAGACGCTATTACCAATTTAATCGAAGCATTTCATCATCACCATCCTGCTGTTAGAAGTGCGGCTGTAGATGAATTAATCAAATTGGGAAGCATCACAGTGAATTTGTTAATTGCTGCTTATGATGATTCTCAAGATCAAGGTTTTCAAGCCCAAATCATTCAAGTTTTAGCTCAAATTGGTGATGCAAGGGCGCTAAACTTATTAGCCGAGGTAGTGGGGACAAGTGTAGCCAATCACTGTCAAGGTAATGTCCGCCGCATTGCTGCACGAGGGTTAGGAAAAATAGCCAGCACCACTAGTAATACAGAAATAATCAACAATGCTCAAGAAAAGTTAATTTGGGCATTACTTACACCCGAAGATTGGGGTTTACGTTACGCTGCTGCGGTCTCCTTACAAGAAATTGCCACGCCAAAAGCTAAAGCTGCTTTACAACAGGCGATCGCCCAAGAAAGCGATCCAGTTGTTCGCTCACGTATGGCGATCGCCTTGAGTTAGGGAGCGAGGGGGAGGAACTGACAGATTTCCCCAGTCCCCAATTTCGGCTCTTTACAAATGTTGCGAAAGATTAATTTTACGTTTATTCACAAAAACCATCCTGTGGAAAAAAATGGCGTAAAACAGCAATACATTGTCATCACTAGGTTTTTGCAACTCTTAAAAAAATATTAAGACACAAATATTTTGCCTAAAATCACTGATTTATGAAGTTGTGTTACGGGATAACAGCCTTTTTCTCAGTTCTAGCCCTTGTATGTAAAGCATTTGAGGGGGTTCTTATTCATGCAACTTATTTATTCACAATTTGTAACAAAAATAGGATCTATAGCATTGTATAAACATAAGCTGGAGGGGTTAAACGACAGACAAAAGTTAAACGAGGCAATCGATTCACAAAGTTTGCCAGCTTCTCATAAAATCACCCCAGTTTCTCATTTTTCTCATTCATGGAAGTGGCAAGGAATTTTGAGACTAACCGTGAGAAGTAGTTTGATCCCTGGTCTGTTTACAACCGTTTCCAAGAAATAAAACATAGCCAGTTTTAATTCAGACATCTCTCAAACCAGAATTAGGAGATTAAAGTCCATGACATTAGACGTATTTACCAAGGTGGTTTCTCAAGCTGACTCCAGAGGCGAGTTCCTGAGCAACGAACAACTAGACGCATTGGCAAATGTTGTTAAAGAAGGCAACAAGCGCTTGGATGTTGTTAACCGCATCACCAGCAACGCTTCTGCGATCGTTACCAACGCTGCTCGTGCGTTGTTTGAAGAACAACCCCAGTTGATTGCTCCTGGTGGTAACGCTTACACCAACCGTCGCATGGCTGCTTGTCTACGCGACATGGAAATCATCTTGCGTTACGTCACCTACGCTATCCTCGCTGGCGATGCTAGTGTTCTAGACGATCGCTGCTTGAATGGCTTGCGCGAAACATACCAAGCTTTGGGAACTCCTGGTTCTTCCGTAGCTGTTGGCGTTCAAAAAATGAAAGATGCTGCTGTTGGCATCGCTAACGACCCCAACGGTATCACCAAAGGTGATTGCAGCCAATTGATCTCTGAAGTTGCTAGCTACTTTGATCGCGCTGCTGCTGCTGTTGGTTAATTTTAACTGACAAGTCCAGCACCTACTGAAACCTAATTATTTTAGGTAACAGGTAAAAACTACGAAATTACTAAGGAGAATTTTACATCATGGTTAAAACCCCCATTACCGAAGCAATCGCAGCTGCTGACACCCAAGGTCGCTTCTTAGGCAACACCGAATTACAATCAGCTCGTGGTCGTTATGAGCGCGCTGCTGCTAGCTTAGAAGCTGCTCGTGGTTTGACCTCCAACGCTCAACGTTTGATCGATGGTGCAACCCAAGCTGTTTACCAAAAATTCCCTTACACAACCCAAACCCCCGGCCCTCAGTTCGCTGCTGACAGCCGTGGTAAATCCAAGTGCGCTCGTGACGTTGGTCACTACCTACGCATCATCACCTATAGCTTAGTTGCTGGTGGTACTGGCCCCTTGGATGAATACTTAATTGCTGGTTTAGCTGAAATCAACAGCACCTTTGACCTATCTCCTAGCTGGTATGTTGAAGCTCTCAAGCACATCAAAGCTAATCATGGTTTGAGCGGTCAAGCTGCTAACGAAGCTAACACCTACATCGACTACGCTATCAACGCTCTCAGCTAGATAGCTTCCTGCCCGGAAAGGGGTGCAAGTGCTGGATGTAGTAATCACCTAGCAGTTGAATCTCGTTCCGGGCATAGTTTTATCTAGGAATAGCTGTCGGTAGTTATAATCGGCAAAAAAAATAGGGGAAACTTAAAATGGCAATTACAGCAGCAGCATCTAGGCTGGGAACAGAGCCTTTTAGCGACGCACCTAAAGTAGAATTACGCCCCAAAGCTAGCAGAGAAGAAGTAGAGTTAGTAATTCGCGCCGTTTATCGGCACGTTTTGGGTAATGATTACATACTGGCATCAGAGCGCCTTGTAAGTGCAGAGTCTCTATTGAGAGATGGCAATCTGACAGTGCGTGAATTTGTGCGTAGCGTTGCTAAATCAGAACTCTACAAAAAGAAATTTTTCTACAACAGCTTCCAAACTCGGCTAATCGAACTTAACTACAAACACCTGTTGGGTCGTGCGCCTTACGATGAGTCAGAAGTTGTTTACCACCTGGACTTGTACCAAAACAAAGGTTACGATGCCGAAATAGACTCCTACATAGATTCATGGGAGTATCAAAGCAACTTCGGTGATAACGTCGTTCCTTACTACCGTGGTTTTGAGACTCAAGTAGGACAGAAAACCGCAGGTTTTAACCGGATTTTCCGTTTATACCGTGGTTATGCTAACAGCGATCGCGCTCAAGTAGAAGGTACTAGGTCTCGATTAGCGCAGGAATTAGCTAGCAACAAAGCTTCTACAATCGTGGGGCCATCTGGAAGTAATGATAGTTGGGGTTTCCGGGCTTCAGCAGATGTAGCTCCCAAGAGAAACTTGGGTAATGCCGTAGGTGAAGGCGATCGCGTTTATCGACTAGAAGTTACCGGAATTCGTAACCCTGGCTACCCCAGTGTCCGCCGGAGTAGCACGGTATTCATAGTACCTTACGAGCGACTCTCTGACAAGATCCAGCAAGTTCACAAGCAGGGCGGCAAAATCGTTAGTGTCACCTCTGCGTAAAATACGTGGATTTTGTCAGTAGTCAGTGTTAAACGGTTAACTATCAACAGTTAACTGTCAACTAAGATGACAACAATAGGAGATAGAGAAGTAATGTTCGGTCAAACCACACTTGGGGCTGGTAGCGTTTCTTCTTCTGCTAGTCGAGTATTTCGCTACGAAGTCGTAGGCTTGCGGCAAAGCTCAGAAACAGACAAAAACAAATACAATATCCGCAATAGCGGTAGTGTGTTTATCACAGTACCATACAGCCGGATGAACGAAGAATACCAACGGATTACCCGCTTGGGTGGCAAAATCGTCAAGATTGAGCAATTGGTTTCCACAGAGGCATAATAGCGCCCTGGTAATGATAGAATCCAGTGTGGAAGAATTTCCCGCAGAAAACGGGCCACAGCTAACACCAGAACTAGCCATAGCTAATCTGCAATCATCAGACTTAAGTCTCCGCTATTATGCTGCTTGGTGGTTAGGTAAGTATCGGGTGAAGGAAAGTGCTGCTGTTGATGCTTTAATCGCGGCCTTAGAGGATGAAGCCGATAGGACTGAACTTGGTGGTTATCCTTTGCGGCGCAATGCAGCCAGAGCATTAGGGAAATTGGGCGATCGTAAAGCCGTGCCAGGCTTAATTAACTGCTTGGAGTGTCCTGACTTTTACGTGCGTGAAGCAGCTGCCCAATCTTTAGAAATGCTCAAAGATAAAACAGCAGCACCAGCACTCATCAAATTACTTGATGGGGGAGTCGCACAGGCCGTGCAAGTCACAGGGCGACCTCATCTAGTCCAACCCTACGAAGCAGTATTAGAAGCTTTAGGGGCTATTGGTGCTACTGATGCAATTCCTCTGATTCAGCCATTTCTAAAGCATCCAGTCTCACGAGTGCAGTGCGCCGCCGCTAGAGCAATGTATCAACTGACGCAAGAACCAGTATATGGAGAGCTGCTGGTAAAAGTGTTAGAAGGTAACGACCTCAACCTACGACGAGTTGCCTTGGGAGATTTGGGTGCAATTGGATACTTGGCAGCAGCAGAAGCGATCGCTAACGCCAAAGCCGAAAACAGCTTCAAACTCATTGCCCTTAAAGGATTGCTAGAACATCAGATGTCACAAGAGTCAAACGCCCTCTCAATATCTGATCAAGCTATCCGGGTCATGAACCTCATGGATTCATTGTTGTAGTCAATAGTCCGTAGTCCATAGTCCATAGTCCATAGTAGTTGACTATTGACCATTGACTATTGACTGTTGACTATTAACTATTAAATGTTGACTAATGACTGATGAACTAATTAATGGCGTTGCTCTGGCGGATACACCAGAGAAACTGGTAAAAGCAGTACAAGAATTGGCAGCAGCCAAAGATGTAGCTGCAATTCCCACCTTAATAGCTGTGTTTGGTTATAACAACCCAACAGCAGCAGCAATTGCCTCTACTGCCTTAGTGCAGTTAGGAGAAGCAGCAGTCCCCCAGTTACTCACACAAATAGATGACTACAACTATGGCGCACGGGCTTATTCGATTCGCACTCTCGCGGCGATCGCTGATCCCCGTGCTTTAGATGTATTAATCGATGCTGCTGCTACAGACTTTGCTCCCAGTGTCCGCCGGGCTGCGGCTAAAGGATTAGGGAACTTACATTGGCATAAGCTAGAGTTTCCTGACAACCAAACAGCACCCAAAAAAGCTTTGGAAACACTGCTGTTGATTTCTCAAGATGCAGAATGGTCGATTCGTTATGCAGCGATCGTCGGTCTGCAAGGTTTAGTAAACATACCCGATTTACAACAGCCCATCCATACTAGACTCAAAGAAATGCTGGTAACTGATACCGAAAAGGCAGTCCGCGCCCGCATTCTATTGGCTCAAAGTCAATAGTTGAAATTGAGTTTCATAAGAAAAGGTGAAAGTAAAAATGTCAATACCTCTGCTGGAATATGCACCTTCTTCACAAAACCAACGTGTAGAAGGTTACGAAGTACCAAACGAAGATACCCCAACTATTTATCGGTTAGCTGCGGCGATCGATGATGCCGATGTTGATGCCATCATTTGGGCAGGATATCGGCAAATTTTCAGCGAACACCTGATTATTAAAAGCAATCGTCAATCCTTCTTAGAATCTCAACTACGGAACCGGGCAATCAACGTCCGCGATTTTATCCGGGGATTGGGCAAATCAGAAGTTTACCGCACCCAGGTAGCAGACCTCAACTCCAACTACCGTTTAGTTGACATTACCTTAAAGCGGTTTTTGGGACGCGCCGCTTATAACCAAGATGAAGAAATCGCTTGGTCAATTGTCATCGGCACCCAAGGTTTACATGGTTTTATTGATGCTCTGTTAGACAGCGATGAGTATAGAGAAAACTTCGGTGATGACATCGTACCTTACCAACGCCGACGCTATAAAGACAGACCCTTTAACCTAGTTAACCCCAGGTATAACGCATACTGGCGCGATCGCCAAACCCTCAACGCCCTGGGAGGACGTTCCTTCTACAGCGCCCGTACTTCAGGCACTTTAACAAAAGACGATATCCGTCGCGCCATCCCCGCCAACTTCATGGCATTGGCAGGTAAAATCCTCACCCCAGAACGGAACTACCAGCGCACCATCGCTTCCGTCACCTCCCAAATTAAAGATATAAAAATTCCCGACACCAGCCGCGAAGTAACAACCCCCGAAGTCACCGTTAAACCAGTGGCTGTAGCTTTGCCATATCGTTATATCCCTGGTAACAAGACCACTTGAAGCGATAACTGTACAGACGCGATTCATCGCATTTCTAACAATTGTACAGACGCGATTCATCGCGTCTCCAACAACTGACAACTAACCAAATTATGTCAATCCCATTACTTGAATACAAACCCAGTTCTCAAAACCAGCGTGTTCCTGGGTACGAAGTTCCTAACGAAGATACCCCCAGAATTTATCGCATCGAAGATGCCGCCTACGATAGCGAACTCAAAGAACTCATTTGGGCTACTTATCGGCAAGTATTTAGCGAACACGTCATTTTGAAATTCTTCCGCCAAGGCAACCTAGAATCCCAACTAAAGAATCGGGCAATCAGCGTCCGTGACTTCGTGCGGGGTCTAGCAAAATCAGAGGCTTTCAAGACTTTAGTCATCAAGAGTAACTCTAATTACCGCCTTGTAGAATTGGCACTGAAACGCCTTTTGGGTCGTGCGCCTTATAATAAGGATGAAGAAATTGCATGGTCAATCAAGATAGCAACCAATGGTTGGGATGGCTTTGTTGATGCGCTGTTAGATTCGGAAGAATATCAGAGCAACTTTGGTGAGAACATAGTCCCCTACCAACGGCGACGCTACAAAGATAGACCCTTCAATCTAGTCACCCCACGCTACGGCAACTACTGGCGCGATAAGTTGGAAAGTGAGCGCTACATAGAAGGTGATATTAAGAATTTCTTGGAATTAGCTAAATCCATAGAAATTAAGACCGTCACCTTTACACCAGTCAGCACTGCCAATATTCAAATTCCCGATACAACTCGGAACACCACACCAACAGGGATTCCCATCTCCGTAAATCCTAGCGCCAATTTCCCCGTGCGGTAAGTTGCCGACCTACTTCTTTAAAACCGGAGATTTTCACAATGGCATTACCTTTACTGGAATACAAACCCACAACTCAAAATCAACGAGTTCAGAGTTTTGGGACGGCTGATGTCAATGAGGACACCCCTTACATCTACCGTCTAGAATATGCCAACTCTCCTAGTGAAATTGAAGAACTGATTTGGGCTGCCTATCGCCAAGTCTTTAACGAACAAGAAATCCTCAAGTTCAACAGACAAATCGGCTTAGAAACCCAACTCAAAAATCGGTCGATCACAGTTAAGGATTTTATTCGGGGTTTAGCCAAGTCAGAGCGATTTTATCAGCTAGTTGTCACACCTAACAACAACTATCGGCTGGTGGAAATGAGTCTCAAGCGGCTATTAGGACGCTCTCCCTATAACGAAGAAGAAAAAATTGCTTGGTCAATTCAAATTGCCAGCAAAGGTTGGGGAGGATTTGTTGATGCTTTGATTGATAGTACAGAGTATGAACAAGCCTTCGGTGATAATGCCGTACCCTACCAACGCAAAAGGTTGACTACAGACCGACCATTCAGCTTTACACCCCGTTATGGTGCAGATTACCGCGATCGCGCTGGTATCGTTAGACCAGGACGTATAGGCAACTGGAGCAACAGATCCAACCAAAATTATGATGGGATGGCGATATTAGGCGTATTGCTAGCCATCAGCGCCGGATTGACTTTCCTGTTCGTCCTAAATTGGTTGGGAATCAGTTCTAGCTTCTGAACCTAATGCGGGAAAATAAGTAAAGCATGAAGGAGGATTTGAGAAATCAAACCTCTTTCAGTTGATAAAGCTAGCTGTTTAACTTTTTAATAAGGGGAATAACTCAGCATGGCACTGCCATTACTCCAATACAAACCAAGCTCTCAAAATCACCGGGTTACCAGCTTTGGTGCGGCTGATCAAAATGAAGATACACCATACATCTATCGTATAGAAGATGTCAGCTCATACACTGATATTCAAAACATCATTTGGGCTTCCTATCGCCAAGTCTTCAGCGAACATGAAATCCTCAAATTCAACCGCCAAAAAACTCTGGAATCCCAGGTAAAGAACGGTTCTATTTCCGTCAGAGATTTCATTCGTGGTTTAGCTAAGTCTGAAGCCTTCTACCGTTTAGTAGTCTCGGTTAACAACAACTACCGCCTAGTTGACATCACCCTCAAGCGCCTGTTGGGTCGTTCTTCCTACAATAAAGACGAGCAAATTGCTTGGTCTATTGTTATCGGTACCAAAGGTTTTAGCGGTTTTGTTGATGCACTCATCGACAGTGAAGAGTACACCAAGAACTTTGGCGAAAACATCGTACCTTACCAACGCAAACGGATGGAAGGTCGTCCCCATAACTTGGTAACACCACGCTACGGCGAAGACTTCCAAGAAAAAGCAGGTACAGTTCAAACCGACTGGCGCTTTACCTTGGACAAATTCTACAGCCGCAAGTCCCAAGAGAAACAACTGCGCGAAGGCGACCCCCGCAAATTTGCAGATTTGGCTGCGTCAGTTGGTAACCAAGGGAACTACGCTCAAAGAATCTCTGCTTTTGATATTGACTATCTAAATGCAGTGCCAAACCGTAGCAGACGCTAAGATTTAACATCTGAGTGTTGATAATTTGATACTGGGTCTAGTTTTTGCGTTGATGTGACGAAAAGTTAGCAATTTTTCTGTTAGCTAGGTGTGACATTGGGTGGAAGCTAGACCCAGTTGTTTTTAGGGGTGTAGGGGTTTAGGGGTGCGTAAGTTCTAGCTTCGGTTACTATATTTTTTGACCACTGACGAAAAAAGTTAAATTTTCATACCACACACCTTGTTCTGTTGCTTTCGCTTCAATTTCTCGACAATATTCTGCTTGCAACTTTTCCATCTGTTCCGATGACAGATTTAATAAAGGATTTTCTCTAGGGTGGAACCATCCGCCATTCCATCCTTTAGCTTGCTCTAGGCTGCGGTAAAAACCAAGTTGCTGAGTTTTCACCTCAATATTTTCAAAACCAGCCGCCTGCATGAGATGACGACACTTTTCGATAGTTCCTGTTGGTTCATTAATATTAACGAGTAAAATGTCATTTTCTGCACAAGCTTTAATCAGAGTTGGCGCTTCACATGACTCTTCAGAACAGCAAGAAAATCCTACTATTCCACCTTTTTTGAGAAACCGATACCACTTACCTAAAGCACCTGGAATATCTTGGAAATAGACTATGGCTGTAGAACAAAGAATAACATCAAAACTTTCATCTTCAAAATTGATGTATTCGGCATCTGCTGCAATTAATTCGATATTTTGCAAACCTAATTTATTAATCTTCCGTTCCGCTTGAGCAAGCATTCCTGAGGAAAAATCTACGCCAATGACCTTGCCAGTAGAACCAACAATTTCAGCAGCAGCGATCGCTATAATACCCGTCCCCGTCGCCAAATCCAATACTTTTTGTCCAGTTTTTAAGGGAATCAGTTCTAATAAAGGCAGAGCGCGACGAATTGTATAGTCGTTGTCATAACTAGTTCTACTGTCGAAAAAGTTGATTACGTCAGTTTTATATTTTTGCTCGTATTCTCTGTTATCCATAAATCTGATTACTCATTAAATATCTAATTTCTGCTTGTAAATTCGCTCTAGCAGATTCTTCAGCAACTTCATACATTAAAGGTGTGAAATATATACGCTGTCTTTGCAAAAATTTTTCTAACACTCGTGTCCGTCCTTGAACATAATCAATTTCTGACACCCAAGCGTATTCTTGGCGGATGGCGTGAGCATATTCTTGATAATCAACTGGGTGAGTCGCCAAAATTGCCAAATCAGCATCTAATAAAACCTGACTATCAATATCATCAGCTTGGTGATGCTTGGTGCTGAGGATGAGGCGCTTTACTTTGTTTATGCAACTGAGGGGAATACCTAAACTCTGGAGTGCTTCACCAGCATAGTCAGAGCTTTTCTCTTCATTATCTTGAGCCTGAGTATCATAAATTACATCATGAAACCAAGCCGCGAGTTCCACCCCAGGCAAGTCTTGAGTGTAAGTTCCTAAAGTCTGGATTGTCTGGAGGACACAACTAATATGCTTTAGCGTGTGGTAATGGCGATTAGGGGAAGAATAAGCTTGAATTAAGTGGGTAAATACCTGGTTGGCAGATGTCTTGTTCACTGGGAAATTTTGCAGTGTTTGTTGCCATTGGTAATATAAGAAATTTTCTGCTGTCTGCATCAGAGCAATTTCCATCATCGTTATGACTGTTGCAAATTGCAATTTTAAATCGCTTATGGGTGGTGACGATAAAATTGACGAGTCACAATAGAAAACACGGACTTTATATATAAAGTCTTAAAGCGTGTTTGAAAAGTGGCTAGCGGTGATTTTAAGCACTTGTAGATCCCCCCTGACCCCCCTTAAAAAGGGGGGAAAGCTTCTCAAAGTCCCCCTTTTTAAGGGGGATTTAGGGGGATCTAAAATGTTTTGCTACACCAATACAGACTTTTCAAACAACCTCTTAAATTAACTCAGGAGTTCCTATCAGTGGTATTACAAGTACAAACCAGCACCTACGAAGCGAAAACTCAAGAAATTGCTAGACAATTATTAGGAGCAACTCAAGAAAATCGCTCGTTTTTTGCTTCTTTACGTGATCAAATGCGTTGGGATGATAAATTACTGGCTTGGGCGATGAGTAATCCCGGTTTACGGGTGCAATTATTTCGGTTTATTGATACTTTACCCGCATTGCATAGTAAAGCGGAAATTGCTGCACATTTACAAGAATATTTAGGGGATGAATCTGTTGAACTTCCCGCCGCTTTAAAGGGAATGCTCAATTTTGCTAACCCTGATTCTGTACCCGGACAAGTGGCTGCAACTACCGTCTCTACAGCAGTTGAGACTTTAGCTCATAAATATATTTCTGGTGAAAATATTAAACAAGTCATCAAGACAGTTGAACGACTACGTAAAGAGAAAATGGCTTTCACCATTGATTTACTTGGTGAGGCGGTAATTACAGAAACAGAGGCGCAATCTTATCTAGAACGGTATCTCGAATTAATTAGCCAATTAACAGAAGCATCTAAGAGTTGGGGAACTATTGCGGCTATTGATGAAGCAGATGGCGAACAGCTAGCAAAAGTCCAGGTTTCTGTGAAATTAACAGCGTTTTATTCCCAATTTGACCCATTAGATGCTAAAGGTAGTGAGGAGAAAGTTAGCGATCGCATTCGCATTTTATTACGTCGTGCTAAGGAGTTAGGGGCAGCTATCCATTTTGATATGGAACAGTATGCTTATAAAGACTTAACTTTAAATATTTTGCAAAAAATCTTATTAGAAGATGAGTTTCGTCAACGCACAGATATCGGCATGACGATTCAAGCATACCTAAGAGATAGTGAGCAAGACGCGCGAAATGCGATCGCTTGGTTGAAACAGCGCGGTTATCCTTTAACTATTCGCCTGGTAAAAGGGGCATATTGGGATCAGGAAACTATTAAAGCAGCACAAAAACATTGGCCGCAGCCTGTTTTTAACGATAAAGCGGCGACAGATGCCAATTTTGAGGCAATAACTCAGATATTGTTGGAAAATCATCAATATGTATATTCTGCCATTGGTAGTCATAATGTGCGATCGCAAGCTTTAGCTATGGCAATTGCTGAGACTTTGAATGTCCCCCGGCGGCGGTTTGAGATGCAGGTGCTTTACGGGATGGGGGATAAGTTGGCGAAGGCTTTGGTTGATCGGGGTTATCGGGTGAGGGTTTATTGTCCTTATGGTGAGTTATTGCCAGGGATGGCTTACCTGATTCGGCGGTTGTTGGAGAATACGGCGAATAGTTCTTTTTTACGGCAGAATTTGGAGAATCGGCCTGTAGAAGAACTTCTGGCGGCTCCGAGGGTTGATTTGGCTCACGCAAAGGCGCGGAGTCGCAAAGAAGAGAAGGGGTGTTTTGGGGCGGCGGATACGGATTTCGCGGTTGAGGAGGAAAGGAAGGAGGCGGCGCGGGCTTTTGCTGTGGTGCGTGGGGCGTTGGGGCGGAGTTATTTACCTCTGATTAATGGGGAGTATGTGCAGACGGCGGAGGTGATTGATTCTGTTAATCCTTCTAATTTTAGTGAGGTGATTGGTAAGGTTGGACTGATTAGTGTGGAACAGGCGGAACAGGCAATGCAGGCGGCAAAGGCGGCGTTTCCTGGTTGGCGGCGGACTCCGGTGAAGGAACGGGCGGCGATTTTGCGTCGGGCTGGCGATTTGTTGGAGGAGCGTCGGGCGGAATTGTCGGCTTGGATAGTTTTGGAGGTGGGTAAGCCAGTTAAGGAAGCAGATGGCGAGGTTTCGGAGGCGATAGATTTTTGTCGCTATTACGCTGATGAGATGGAACGGCTATACAAAGGTATAAATTATGATGTAGCTGGGGAAACTAATCGTTATATCTACCAGCCACGGGGTATTGTGGTGGTGATTTCTCCTTGGAATTTTCCTCTGGCGATCGCCTGCGGCATGACTGTTGCAGCCTTGGTTACAGGTAATTGTACTTTGCTGAAGCCGGCGGAAACTTCTTCTGTGATTACGGCTAAACTAACGGAAATCTTGGTAGAGGCTGGCATACCTAAAGGTGTCTTTCAATACGTCCCTGGTAAGGGTTCTCAAGTCGGGGCTTACTTGGTAAGTCATCCTGATACTCATCTGATTGCTTTTACAGGTTCTCAGGAAGTTGGTTGTCGGATTTATGCGGAAGCCGCTACCCTAAAACCCCAACAAAGGCACATGAAGCGCGTGATTGCGGAAATGGGCGGGAAGAATGCCATCATTGTGGATGAAAGTGCTGATTTAGACCAAGCTGTTGTTGGGGTAGTACAGTCAGCCTTTGGTTACAGTGGACAAAAATGTTCTGCTTGTTCGCGGGTGGTGGTAGTGGAAGCAATTTATGATGCTTTTATCCATCGGGTGCTGGAAGCGACAAAATCCTTAAATATTGGTGAGGCGGAGTTACCAAGTACCCAAGTCGGCCCGGTGATTGATGCTAATGCTCGCGATCGCATCCGTGAGTATATTGAGAAAGGTAAGGCAGAATCTCAAGTGGTGTTGGAATTAAGCGCACCTACACATGGTTATTTTGTTGGGCCTGTCATCTTTGGGGAAGTTCCCCCTCATGGGACAATAGCCCAGCAAGAAATTTTTGGCCCTGTGTTGGCGGTAATCAAAGCTAAAGATTTTGCCCAAGCCTTAGCCATTGCTAATGATACCGACTACGCTTTGACGGGAGGGCTTTATTCCCGCACACCTTCCCACATTCAACAAGCCCAGGAAGAATTTGAAGTGGGTAACTTATATATCAACCGTAACATTACAGGGGCGATCGTTGCACGACAACCCTTTGGTGGCTTTAAGCTTTCTGGTGTCGGTTCCAAAGCCGGCGGCCCTGATTATCTCTTGCAATTCCTAGAACCACGGACAATTACAGAAAACATTCAGCGCCAAGGTTTTGCACCAATTGAAGGTGCAGATTAAGCTATAAAAATAGGTGGGGCAAATGCCCTACCTGTGTTTATTTATAAATAAATTTGTGATGTCAGATATCATAATTAGAGTTGCGAAATTGCCTGAAGAATTTCCGGTAGTTGCAACAATTAGGAAAATCGTGTTTCAGGAAGAACAAGGAGTAGATACTGCTTTAGAGTTTGATGGTAAAGACGATATTTGTGAGCATTTAATTGCTTACTTAGATGACCAAGCTGTAGGTACTGCCAGACTCAGATATTTAGATGCCAATACTATCAAAATAGAAAGATTAGCTGTTTTATCTATAGCTAGGAGGCAGGGAATCGGTCAGAAAATTATGGAGGAAGCATTAGAATTTATCTCTCATCAAAATGTGCATGAAGTTGTAGTTTATGCCCAAGTATATATAAAATCTTTGTATCAAAAATTAAATTTTATTGAGGTTGGAGAAATATTTGAAGAAGCTGGCATTCCTCATATAGAAATGAGAATGAGCTTATCCTAATAGGAAACTGATTAAGGTGATATGCACCTAAATCAAATACTCTTGCGTCAGGGCTGTCCATAGTCAAGAGTCCAGAGTTAAAGGCTAGCTTGGACTGTGGACTTTGGACTTTTGACAACCTGAGTGCGAAATATACAATTTAAATTCGTAACATCTTATCGCACTATCAATTCCATCTGCACATTGAACTATTCCCCATCAAATTTCTTGATCAGGCAGAAATAAAGTAAATTCACTCCCCACACCCACAGTAGATTTTACCGTCACATCACCACCATGCAACCGTGCTAATTTCCGCGTCAAAGCTAAACCTAAACCAGTGCCTTCATACTGACGATTTAAGCGACTATCTAATTGTTTAAACGGTTCAAACAATAATTGAAAATGACTTGAATCAATGCCAATTCCTGTATCCGAGATTATAAAATTAATCCCTTCAGGAACTTTTTTGACTACTAAAGATACTTCACCTACTGAAGTAAATTTAATTGCATTCGTGAGTAGATTAAGGAGCATTTGCTTAATCCGGCGGTCATCGGCTATGCAAATATGAGCCTCTGGATCAATTTCTTGAGTAAGTTTTAAGCCCTTGGCGATCGCGCGATCGCGTACTGTTAATAAAACATCATTACACACATCTATGACTAGTAGAGGAATTAGGAATAACTCCTCTTTACCTGCTTCCACTTTTGATAAGTCTAAAATATCATTAATCAATGCCAGCAGGTGTTCGCCACTACTGTAAATACAACTTATATATTCTTGTTGTTTTTCATTGAGAGAGCCGACTATTTCTTGTTGTAGTAACTGTGACAATCCCATAATTGCGTTGAGCGGTGTCCGTAGTTCATGACTCATCGTCGCTAAAAATTCACTTTTGGCACGGCTACCAGCTTCGGCTGCTGCTTGGGAAGCACGCAGTTTCATTTCTGTTTGTTTCCGCTCAGTAATATCATCAATAATTGCCAAAAAATATTCTGGTTCGCCAGAAGAACCTGGAATTACAGAAACAGACAACCTAGTCCACACTAACCTACCATCTCGATGCAAAAAAGCTCTTTCGATGTCTAGGTGTGGCTTTTCGTGGTTTTGTTGAGCATCTATACAAATTTCGGTCATAAGTTGCTTGTAACGTTCTACATCTCCCCTTTGCTGGGAAATATAATCTGTAAAACGTTTACCACATAATTCTTCTCGTTGATATCCCAACATTTGGCACAAAGCAGGATTCGCATCCACTATCTGAGCTTTCATATCAACAAGTCCAATACCAATAGATGAAAGTTCAAAAATTGCTCGGAATTGTGCTTCGCTCTTTCGTAGTGCTTCCTGAGCAATATTACGCTCTCTTGTCTCCATTGCTAAAGAGACAAAATCAGCGATTGAGCCTGCAAAATTTTCTTCATCTACAGTCCATTGGCGTAATTCACCACAGTGTTCATGAAACACTACTCCGACTAAACGACCACCTACCCAAATGGGAGCATCAAGCAAAGAAACAACTCCAGCGACAGATAGATAAGTTGCGGATAACTCCTGAGTTCTTTTATCGTTAATGGCATCATATACGGCAATGCTGCGCTCTTCTTCCAATGTTTGGAAGTAAACTGGATAACTCTCCTTTAATAGAGACTGGCCAGAACTATGAATTTGCTGGCTGACATCATATAAATCAATACACTCAATGGCTGAAGCATCTTGGTTGTATAACCACACGCTAACTCGTGCCACTAAAAGTGTCTGAGCAGCAGCTTCTGTGATTTCTTGTAACACAGCATTGAGAGGCCCTTGCTGGAATGTTTTGCTCCTTGCCAATTGCACTAGGGTCTGATTTTGTTTGCGGCGCACGCTTTCTGTGATTCGCATACCCTCTTGATTTGCCTGGCTTGCTGTAATATCTTTAACCACTACCACCTGCATGTGTTTTTCCTGGAAAGAAATCACTTTGCCTTGCAGTTCTTGAAATAAAATAGAACTGTTTTTGTAGATACAATTACGAGATAAGGTTTTACATATCTGGAAAGTTTTTTTTCCTTAAAGTTGATAATTTCTCAGATGAAAAATTGAACAAAATTTTGCATCATCTGTTCCGCAATTTCATCATTCATAACTATAATCGCCACAATGGGAGTAAGCGATCATACGGAAGCAAAAAATTTAAAGTTTTTATAACTTGATCATAATAAATTTAACATAAGTAAATTTATTACTGAGGTAGCTATGGCAATTCCAACAAAGTGCGTGATGTTTGCGATTTTATTATTTTGATTTTTGCCACAGAATCTACCCTGAAGAAAGATACCCCAGAAGTAGAAGTCTGTAACAATTGAATTAAGAACACAGATGCTGTTGTAGAGGTGTCTAATGGAAAATAGTAGTGCGAGAATTGTATCTCTGATTCCTAGTGCAACAGAGATTTTAGCAAACTTGGGGTTGAGTGATGCTATTGTTGGGCGATCGCATGAATGTGATTATCCCCCAGAAATCCAAAATCGTCCAATTTGTACGCAAGCACGGTTGAATAGTCATGCTACAAGCAGCGAGATTCATCATGAAGTAAATAATTTACTGCAATCTGCGCTGAGTATTTATCAGGTGAAATTAGAGGTTTTGGAGCAATTACAACCTACCCATATTTTGACCCAAGACCAGTGTGATGTCTGTGCCGTTAGCCTTAAAGATGTAGAAAAAGCAGTTAAAGAACTTACCCAAAGTTCTCCCCAAATCATTTCATTACAACCTAATCTGCTTGAGGATGTATGGCGGGATATTGAGCGCGTGGCTCGTATCTTTGGTGTAGACTCAGTAAAAATATTAGATAATTTAGAAGCCCGTGTCAAAATTTGCCAACAAAAAATTCAGGGGCTTTCTTTAGAAGAAGTACCCACAGTGGCTTGTATCGAGTGGACAGACCCACTTATGGCCGCAGCGAATTGGATTCCTGAATTAGTCAACTTAGCCGGGGGACAAACACTATTTTCCCTTGTAGGTCAGCCTGCCCCGCATTTGGAATGGGACAATCTATTAGTTAGTAATCCAGATATTATAATTTTCATGCCTTGTGGCTTTAACCTACAACGAACTCGTCAAGAAGCCCTATTATTCACTCAAAAGCCAGAATGGAAAAAACTCCACGCCAGCCAAACTGGTAGAGTTTACATCACAGATGGTAATTCCTACTTCAACCGTCCAGGCCCCCGACTGGTAGATTCTCTAGAGATATTGTCCGAGATTTTACACCCAGAAATTTTTGATTATGGTTACAAGGGTACTGCTTGGGAACCTTTATAAAGAAGCTGCTTGATTTAGCCATTCAATCAGCATTTTTAAGCTATGAGGTAATGCTGCTTCGTTAACAATTATAGTGTGCGTTTTACCATTATCTTCTAAAGTTATCTGATACTGAAAGCGATCGCCTCCGGTGGGGTTTAGCCCGTAGTTGACGGTGGGTGGAACGCCATCACTTGGAAGTGTAGGTATGTGAAATAAATTTGCTGCTGTTACCAGTCGGGACAGTTCCTCGGCCTGCTGCTGGGGTAATTGACTTGTATCGATATTAATTTTTTTACTAATCCCGGCAAAGCCGCCTGTGCGTTCCAATAATACCCGCATTTAATCAGACCGGAAGATGATATTTCACCTTCCAGTTTAACAAAAATGAGTCATTCACTCCGGCATAATTACTGGGCAAATATGGGGAGCAGGAAAAGAGTTCTTATTCTTATCCCTCCATCGATGAACATTCATAATTCATAATTGAGACGCTGAATTACGAATTACCTTGGCGTTAGTTTCGTTACAAGTTATTACGAATTAACTCAAAACCCCCACCTGTTTCCAAGCATTCTGTACAGCTTTATGTTCTAGACTACCGTCGCCATAGAGTTCGCTAGCAACTTGGATCGTAACATCAGCAGCCTTTGTAAAATCAGCTTTAGCACGCAGGCGATCGCGCAAGGCAACATACCAGATTTTACCGGCTTTTTCCCAAGCATAGCCACCAATCTCTACTGCTGCTAGATAAAAAGCACGATTGGGAATCCCTGAATTGATATGTACCCCGCCATTATCCGCCCAGCCTGTATATTGGTCTTTGACATGACCTGGTTGGGGGTCTTGACCTAGAACGGGGTCATTATAGGCTGTTCCCGGCTCTTTCATGGAACGAACACCAACACCTTTGACTTTGGGCATTAATAAAGCATCACCAATCAGCCAATCAGCTTCTTCAGCTTTCTGATTTTTTACCCTTTGTTTGACCAAAGCACCAAAAACGTCAGAAAAAGATTCATTCAAAGCCCCTGGCTCGCCGTAATATATCAGTCCCGCCTCGTATTGAGTTATACCATGAGTTAGTTCATGGGCAATAACATCAATTGACTTGGTAAAGCGATCAAATAATTCACCATCACCATCGCCATAAACCATCTGATCGCCATTCCAAAAAGCGTTTTCATATTTAACACCAAAATGGATTGTAGAATCTAGACGTAGTCCTTTATCGTCAATAGAATTACGTTCAAATATTTCGTAGAACAGGTCATAAGTAGCTCCAGCTCCATCATAAGCTTCATTTACTGCCACATCGCTGCTAGGGGGATCACCTTCAACACGTACTATTTTTCCTGGTAATTGTTCACTGTTTTGAGCATCGTAAATAGTACGACGTTTTTCACCAGGAGAAGGAGAGAAAAAGACGTTACCAATGATGTTTCTTCGTCCACGCAATTGGGCTGAAACATTTAATGTTTGAAAAGCCCAATTTCTTTGTAGTGGTGTGCCATTCAGGGCAACGTTTTCTAATATATGTGGTGGAATGACACAACAAATAGGACATCTAGTATTAACTGTATGATTACATTTCAACCTAGATGATTTATTTTTATTTCTAGCCATCTAATCTATTCTCCTGAAGGAATTCAGCATTAAATAAGGAGAGGAAATAAGGTAGATGGCAATTCCCTGGTTAATAGTTTGATGAACCGTTTCTAATCTTTATTTTCCAATATCTTGCTAAAAAGTAAACAGTAGTTCTAAAGAGCGATCGCAGATACAATATTATGTGTAAATACATATGTTTTTAGTTTCTTAATAGTTGATCAACTCAGAAATAAAGCATATTATGTATTCACACCAGATATTTTTTAGGCATAGCAAAGCTTAGAGTTAATCCGCCATCGAAATAAGGCATGATTTACCATGCAAGAATGATATAGCTGTTGACGGTTGACTGTTGATTGTTGACAGATTTAGTAAAAATTAAGTATATGTACTTGATAATATAGCAATCCGATTTGATTTCTGAATCACTCGTAGAAGTAAGGGACTGGGGACTGGTGAGTCAGCGACGGGTACGTAGGGGGTTTCCCCCATAAGCGACTGACGAACCCCGAAGGGGGGACTGGGGATTGGGAAGAAAGCAATAAATGTGTACTGAGTTTTATTCAAAAATCAAATATGAGTCCTATAACCATAGTTCGTTAATATCAGTAGTCACTAGTAATTTAGGTATTTTTCATTGCTAAAATCTTCTGTGATACTGAGTCGGAAACAGGCATAACCGATAATCTATTTCCTTGTTTTACAACCATTAACTCCTCTGAACTAAACTTCTCTTTTAGAATTGTTAATGAGATGGAATCAGAAAATTTTTCTACAAATTCTACTAATACTGTTTGCCAACGTGGTGTTTCTGGAGTTGATTTTGGGTCGTAGTATTCACTGCTGGAGTCAAACTGAGTAGGGTCGGCAATATCTGTTTTTACCACACGCATTAACCCAACAATACCAGGAGGATTCGTATTAGAATGATAGAAAAAAACTAAGTCTCCTGGTTGCATTTGTCGCATAAAATTGCGAGCTTGATAATTACGTACACCATCCCAAATAGTCTGATTATCTTTTTGTAGATGAGTAATGCCATAAACGTCTGGCTCTGATTTCATTAACCAATAATTCATCGAGTTAATATTTTTAGAATAAATTGTATATATAGCTGTTGACGGTTGACGGTTGTCTGTTGACAGAATCGAAAGCCTTTTATTGTCAGGATTTTGTCTTAACTTGATGTCTTAATCTATCTGGCTAAGGTTATATCAGAAATAACAGTAGAATAAGCAATAAATATCAAAGTATAGATATGCGGTAAAGTGCAACTCTCAACTTTATTGTGCAGTGGTGTGAGTTGTTATCTGAATATTTTGTCTTAGCGATATTTTTTGTAGGCAGGCAAAATGCAAGGGTTCAAAGAAGGGTGTAAATGTTGAAAACCTTTACACCCCCGTACCCTTACACCCAGTCTCAACAGACAACCTGGGTATGTAAGCCATACCTTATTAAGGTCTAAACTACTGCTGTTGTTGCTTTCAACGCAAAAATTTTCTCAATCACATCTTCCACTACTTTATCTGGTGTAGAAGCTCCCGAAGTAACACCCACAACAATTTTTCCTGCGGGTAACCAGTTTTCTGTTGTTACTAATTCTCCGTTTAATTGCCGATGTTCAATGGAATTTACCGATTTAATTCGCTCCACCACATCGATGTGATAAGAAGGCAGTCCACGTTCTTGAGATATTTGTTGCAATTGGGTGGTATTAGATGAATTAAAACCGCCAATGACAATCATTAAATCTAAATTTTCTTGTACTAATTCCAGCATTGCATCTTGACGTTCTTGGGTAGCGTCACAGATGGTATTAAAACTTTGAAAATGTTGATTTAATTCAACAGGCCCATACTTTTGTAACATGGTATGCTCAAACAGTTTACCAATTTGCTCAGTTTCGCCTTTGAGCATGGTTGTTTGGTTAGCAATACCGACTCGTTCTAAATCTTTATCAGGATCAAAGCCTGCGGAACAAGCTTTGGCAAATTTTTGTAAAAATTCTTCTCGATTGCCACCATGAAGAATGTAGTCAGCGACATATTGAGCTTCTTTTAAATTTAAGACGATTAAATATTTGCCAGCAAAAGAACTAGTAGCAATAGTCTCTTCGTGCTTGTATTTGCCGTGAATAATTGAGGTGTGGTCGCCTTTTTTGTGCTTTTCTACCGTATTCCAAACTTTTGACACCCAAGGGCAAGTAGTATCAACAATTTTGCAACCTTTCTCACTGAGTAGCTGCATCTCTTGAACACTAGCGCCAAAAGCAGGGAGGATGACCACATCATTATTGCCTACAACAGAAAAGTCTTTGTTACCAGCCTCAACAGGGATAAATCCTACCTGCATCTCCTGCATTCGTTGATTTACAGAGGGATTGTGAATAATTTCATTGGTAATCCAAATACGTTCTGTGGGGAAATGCTTGCGAGTTTCGTAAGCCATAGCTACAGCACGTTCCACACCCCAGCAAAAACCAAAAGCTTGGGCTAGCCGGATAGTAACATCGCCTCTTTGCAGAGTGTAATTGCGATCGCGTATTTCTTGAATTAAGCTACTCTGATACTCAGACTGCAATTGGGTAGCTACTTCCGCCTGATGACCGAAACCCTTACGGTTGTAATTTTCAGAATGTTGTAGTGTACGCTTAAAAGTTTTTGTATCCATTGTTGTTGTATTTTTTAATATCTTCTCTTTCTGATTCTCTCGCGCCAAGAGGCCTTTTAGTTGACCAGATCCTGAGGTTAACCATAAAAAATTATAAAAGAAGGCAGGAAGAAGGAACTCAACTCCTGAGATATGTGACACCTAATTGACATCAGGTGACGATACACGCTACATCATGAGTCAAACATGAAAATTTCAAAGATGAAAAATTTCTTGAATTACCGACTTCATCAGTATGTGGAGGGGGGAAAATGGATGTCAGCTTGATCATGTCAAACATCCTGAATCCGCCAGTACTCTTTTTCTTTCTGGGAATGCTTGCTGTTTTTGTCAAGTCGGATCTGGAAATTCCTGCGCCTATACCTAAAGCCTTATCGCTTTATTTGCTATTCGCCATAGGTTTTAAAGGAGGAGTAGAACTAATTAAAAGTGGGGTGACTCAGGAAGTGGTCTTCACGCTTCTGGCGGCGATGTTAATGGCCTGCTTTGTTCCCATTTACACGTTCTTTATTTTAAAACTAAAACTGGATACTTACGATGCGGCGGCGATCGCAGCCACTTACGGCTCGATTAGTGCTGTTACCTTCATCACCGCCAGCACTTTTTTAAGTGAGTTGGGGATTGCTTTTGATGGTTACATGGTCGCAGCCCTTGCCCTGATGGAATCTCCAGCCATTATTGTTGGTCTGATCTTGGTCAATCTCTTCACCGTTGATGAAAAGCGAGAATTTGCCTGGTCAGAGGTTTTACAAGAAGCATTTTTGAATAGTTCCGTCTTTTTGTTAGTCGGTAGCCTCTTCATTGGCTTCTTAACAGGAGAACATGGTTGGCAAGTTTTAGAACCCTTTACACAAGGGCTATTTTACGGCGCTCTCACCTTCTTTCTCTTAGATATGGGATTAGTGGCAGCCAGAAGAATTAAAGACTTGCAAAAAACAGGATTTTTCCTGATTTTATTTGCCATACTAATTCCAATACTCAATGCAGGCATTGGCTTACTAATTGCCAAATTCATTGGTATGCCGGCGGGCGATTCCCTATTATTTGCTGTGTTGTCCGCTAGTGCTTCTTACATCGCCGTTCCAGCAGCTATGCGGTTAACTGTCCCAGAAGCCAACCCCAGTCTGTATGTTTCTACCGCTTTGGCCGTGACATTTCCGTTCAATATTATTGTGGGAATCCCATTATACCAATACGGAATTAACCTATTTTGGAGGTAATAATATGCAGCTAGTGAAAAAGATAGAAATTATTGCTAATGCCTTTGAATTGAGCAAAATCTTAGAAAGTTTAGACAAATCTGGAGTGTATGGTCATGCCGTCATCCGGAATGTTGCGGGTAAGGGATTACGGGGAACGACAGAAGATTTAGATATGACAATGCTCGATAACGTTTATATTATTGCGTTTTGTCAGCCAGAGTATATCAAACCAGTAGCAGAAAATATCAAACCCCTGCTCAATAAATTTGGCGGTACTTGTTATATCTCCGATGTGATGGAAATTCGCTCTGTAAAATGCGTTGCCTCTTTATAAAAGCAATTCGCCATCAATATTGGCTTTCCTTTAGCTGAACAATCGCTGCCATGTAAGTTTTTTTCCATGACTATCCCAATGCCAGCGTAATAAATTCCCAGGTTGACCCGGTATCATTCCTGACAAACCAATCGCCTTTCTTGGGGCATCAGTAGCAAGTACCAGGGCAGTTTCCACATCGCAAATTTCCCAATTCACTAAGTTTTCCACCCCTACCAATAAAGGTAAGGTTGTGCCTGATAATGTGCCATCTGGTAGCCGTGCAGTACCTCCTTGAACTTCTATTTGCCGACTGTCCCAAGGATACACTCCATCTGGTAGCCCCAAAGGCGCGAGGGCATCACTAACGAGAAATAACCCTGGAGTGGTACGGAGAAGGATTTGCAATATGATGGGCGAAACGTGCTGACCATCGGCAATAAAACCACACATGACATGAGGATTGGTCATAGCTGCCCCTAAGAGTCCGGGTTCGCGGTGATGTAAGGGAGGCATGGCATTGAAGGCATGAGTTACCATTGTTGCACCCAATGCAAAAGCATTTTGGGCTTGGTTAGCCGTTGCCTGAGAATGTCCTAAACTAACCGTGATTCCTAAAGAACGTAAATATGGGATGACTTCTCCCGTAGGATCTAACTCTGGCGCTAAGGTGATGACTTTAACAATATGGGCGTAATCTCCCAAAACCCGTTGGACTTCTTCTATTGTCAGAGGTAATAAATACTCGGCTGGGTGAGCGCCCCGCTTTTGATAGTTTAAGAAGGGGCCTTCTAGATGTACGCCTAAAATCTGGGAACCAGGTTGTGTGGTAGAGATAAAATCAGCAATAACAGCAAGCGATCGCTGAATATTTTCCACTGAAGTTGTTACTAGTGTGGGTAAAAATCCATCTACTCCCACATTCCATAAAAATTGGCAAATTTTCTCTAATAAATAGGCATTCTCAGCCGCCAAATCAGGAAACGCCAAGCCCAAAGCACCGTTAATTTGCAAATCAACGCCACCCAAAGTAATCCAATCTCCAGCCACATCTATAATTTGTAAATCTGGTGACCCAACTCTGTTAAATCCAGCCCTCATCGGCAATATTTGTTCAATTATGCCCGCTTGATTCACCACAAGCATCTGCAAATCTTGGTAGCCAGGAACTCTAGCATTAATAATATTTGTAGGTTTGTGTATGGTAGTCGGTAATTGGTAATCGGTAATTGTTAATTTGTAATTGCTCATAAGTTACCCCCCTTTCGTTTCCCCTATCCCCTCATTCGTTGAATAGTAACTCTATGTGAGATGATAATTGCACCCACAGCTTTATTGTGGGTAAAAATTTTGAATTTTGAATTTTGAATTATTATGGCTCCCTTAGTTGGCATTATTATGGGTAGCGATTCAGATTTGCCCACGATGAAAGAGGCGATCGCTATTTGTGAGGAATTTGGGGTAGAAAATGAAGTGGCGATCGTTTCTGCCCATCGCACCCCAGAACGGATGGTGGAATATGCCCAAACCGCCCACTATCGGGGTATTAAGGTGATTATTGCTGGTGCTGGTGGTGCAGCCCATCTTCCTGGCATGGTAGCATCTTTAACTCCTCTACCAGTAATTGGTGTGCCAGTTGCTACACGAAACTTACAAGGTGTGGATTCTTTATATTCAATTGTACAGATGCCTGGGGGTATTCCTGTGGCTACGGTGGCGATCGGTAACGCCAAAAATGCTGGACTATTGGCTGTGCAAATCCTCGCTACTCAACAGCCAGAATTATTAACTAAAGTCCAATTATACCGTCAAAACCTATCTGAATCAGTAATGACCAAGCAAGCAAAGTTAGAACAACTAGGTTACAAGCAGTATTTGGAACAGGAAATGTCTGAAAAATAGATAAACCATGTTTTTGATAAAGCAATGCCCAAAAAATGAGCATTCAATAACCAGTTAATCAGCTATGGATTAAAAACTTCTCCATTGCGAAATTTACAAAATATTCTCCTCTACGTTCCACCTGCTGTTCTCTGATAATTGAGAACCCCATATGCAGGAAAAACGACTTAGCAGTAATGCTGGCTTCGGTGTACAAGCGACTAATTCCTAATTCATCAGCTTTAGTCTCAATTGCCGAATAAATTTTCCTACCCACACCCATTCCTAGATAATTTTTATGGCAGTAGAAGCAGTCTATATGTCCGTTTAACTCTAACTCGCCAAAACCTGCAATCACTCCTTGGTCATCAGCAACGTAAGTAAATCGTTCTGAACAAATTTTTGCCCAGTCCCTAAAATGAATATTATCTGGGGCCCATGCTCTCACTTGATTATTCGAGTAGTCCCTGATATTAACTTCACGTACTGTTTGGTGGAACAAAAGTGCTATCTGTTCCGTATCTTGTAGATGAAATAATCGTATTTTCATCAGCTTCGCAAAGCCTCCACCCAACCTACAATTTTTTGCTGATAAATTTTTATTTTGAATTAATTTATTCCCCCTCAGCCTTTCACACAAACAACTTGCTTGAGTGTAGCGACAACTTCAACTAAGTCTGCTTGATTTTCCATCACTTGATCAATGGGTTTATAAGCACCAGGAATTTCATCTAAAACACCAGTATCTTTACGGCATTCTACGCCCTTGGTTTGCTCAATCAAATCATCAAGCGTATAAACATTTTTGGCTTTACTTCTCGACAATAAACGACCAGCACCGTGAGAGCAAGAACAAAAACTATGGGCGTTACCTTTACCTTTAACAATGAAAGATTTTGCTCCCATTGAACCAGGAATAATGCCATAATCTTCTGTTTGGGCGCGGACTGCACCTTTACGAGTTACATATACATCTTCATCAAAATGTACTTCTTTTTCAGCATAGTTATGATGACAATTTACCTGTAACAAAGGTTTAGTTAATTTGCCACCAGCAAGATGTTTTTCAACGATGCGTTTAAAACGCGCCATCATCACATCACGGTTAACACGGGCATAATCTTGCGCCCATTGTAAATCGTTCCAGTATGCTTTAAATTCTGGTGTACCAGCGATAAAATAAGCCAAATCAGGATCAGGTAAATGATTACCTGCTAGTTTTGCTAATTCTTTTGCTGTACTAATATGACATTGAGCCAGTTGATTGCCGATATTCCGTGAACCAGAGTGCAGCATTAACCAAACTTGGTTTTCTGTGTCCAAACAAACTTCTAAGAAGTGATTCCCACCACCTAAAGAACCCATTTGTCTCATGGCTTTAGTTTGTAGGTCTTGGACACCAGAATGTAAGTCTGAAAAATCGCGCCAACGTTGCCAGTTAGCCACAGATTTTTCTACTTCTTTATTTTCATTAAAACCTGTGGGAATAGCGGCTTCGATATCTAGGCGAATTTTCTTGAGTTTCCCTTCTAACTGTTCACCTGTAAATGGTGTTTTAATTGCACTCATACCGCAACCAATATCTACACCCACCGCCGCAGGAATGATTGCTTCTTTAGTCGCAATTACAGAACCAACTAAAGCACCTTTTCCTAAATGAACATCGGGCATTAATGCTACGTGTTTAAATACAAATGGTAGGGATGCCACGTTTTTTGCCATCTTGGTTTCTTCTGAACCTAGTTCATGATTCGCCCAAGATAATACAGGTGCTTGTGTTTTAATTTCTAACTTTTCGTAGGGCATATTTTTAATTGATAATTTGTTATAGGAAGGAAAATTAAAAATTAGGATATATTACATTTTTTTATTTGTAAAATACATATATTACATTTGTAATATAATTGGATTTGAGTGTCAAGGGATGTTTGGTAAAAAAGCACAATTTTTCTGTTATTCAAAGTTTGCTTCCCTAAATGGACGTGAGTTTGGTGACCTCTCCCCAAACCCCTCTCCGACGCGGAGAGGGGCTTAAATAGCCTAAAAGTAAAAATAAAATTTTTGTAAGGGAGCCAGTGCGTTGCGGAGGTTCCCTCCGTTGTAGCAACTGGCGTTGTGTTAGGAGCTTATTTTCAATATAATTTGCCACAGAATGACTATCTCAGCGCCTAACACACCATCCAGGCGACGGTGCGTTACGGCTAGATTTCATTGTCTCTTTGTCCCAAATTCTTTCATAGCCGTAACACACCCTACTTAAGATTTGCTCTTGTATGCAACGTCTCTACAGTTTCAGGGGAGAAGTACCTTGCGGGTACTCCTACGGAGAACTCGTAGAGTAGCAAGCTATGGAGAGGGGTTTCAAAAATAAGTTTCACATCGCTTACAGTAGAATTTGAAAGAATAATGACCGAGCCTAACTCAACTTTATGGCAACACGTCCAAAGACAATTTGGGAAAGCTTCTTATCGCCTGTAGTCCGGTTTTTGATCGATGAAGATAAGTGGCGGCGTTATGCTCAAAGTATCGATTGGGAAAAAGAAAGCGATCGCTTCCGTAGAACAGATGTGATAATTCCCTCATACTACACCAACCATAATTTTCACGGCATTGAGGGGGGATATCTCAATTCTAGTGCAGCCGTCACCTACGATCCAATTACGGAATACGTCCTACCACCAAATGAAACGCTGGTACGTCAAGCCTTAATTGATGGGGTAAAAGTCCAACCACGACGCATACTTGATTTAGGTTGTGGTACGGGTTCCACCACATTAATGTTAAAGCAGGCTTTCCCCCAAGCAGATGTGATCGGCTTGGATTTATCACCTTATATGCTGGTGAGGGCGGAGGATAAAACTAGAACTTCCGGTTTAGATATTAATTGGCGACATGGGAACGCCGAGAAAACTAGCTTTCCCGATACTTCCTTTGATTTAGTGACGGCTGCTTTGTTATTCCATGAGACACCCGTTGAAGTATCCCAGGCAATATTACAAGAATGTTTCCGGCTGTTGGTAACGGGTGGACAAGTTATAATTCTCGACGGAAATCAAAAAAGCTTACGTCAGTTAAATTGGCTGAATGATATTTTTGAGGAGCCTTACATCCGTGAGTATGCAGCTGACAATCTAGATGCGCGGATGGGTGCGGCTGGGTTTGCAGGAGTGCGGACAGAAGATTTATGGCTGATACATCAGGTAACTAGCGGTATCAAACCCATTTTAGGAACGGATACTAACCAAGCAAAAGACAGACAATATATGCCAGCAATAGATAATAATAATTTGGAGGGTCTAGAATCTCCAGCTTTTGGCATAGTGGCATGAGTTTAAAGGCAATTCTGTTTGATTTCAATGGCGTAATCATCAATGATGAGCGCATCCACCTACAATTGATCGATGAAATTCTCATTCAAGAAAATCTCCAACCCCAAAAAGTGCAAGAGCGTCAAGCTTCCTTAGGAAGGAGCGATCGCGCTTGTTTTCAAGAATTGCTAGCAAATCGTGGTAGAGTCGTCAGCGACGATTCTTTAACTCAGTTACTCAACAGTAAAGCTCAAGCTTACGTGCTGGAAGTGGAAAAATTAGAAAAACTCCCCATATATCCAGGTGTAGAAGACTTGATATATCAAGCGCGTTCCCGTAATCTTCATTTAGGCATTGTGAGCGGTGCGGTTCGTCAAGAAATAGAACTAGTACTCAACCGCGCTAAACTAGCCGAGTATTTCACAGTTATCGTTGCAGGGGACGACATCACCACCAGCAAACCCAAACCAGATGGTTATTTACTAGCAGTGGAACGCCTAAATCAAGAATATCCCGAATTAAACCTCTTACCCCAAGAATGTTTGGCAATTGAAGATACCCCAGCCGGAATTGCAGCCGCTAAACGAGCGCAAATGCAGGTAGTAGGCGTAGCCAATACATACCCCTTCCATATGTTGCAACGCTGCTGCAACTGGACTGTCGATTACCTGAGTGACTTGGAACTAGAGCGAGTCCAAAAAATATTTTCTGGCGGAGAATTTCAGGCTATTGTAAGTGAGTGTTAAAATGTTGTCTATTAGCATGACGTTGATTAAGTAAGCATAGCTTTATCAACTTACCATTCAGCTATCTAAGGGGAATTAGCTCAGTTGGTAGAGCGCTGCGATCGCACCGCAGAGGCCAGGGATTCGAGTTCCCTATTCTCCATTTGTACAATTGTCGATTGCCAAATTACTTGTCCGCGTTGACAAATTAATGTCCATATTGTCAAACTGCTGTCTGCGATGCCAAATTAATTGTCTTTTAACTTTTTATCAAGTTACTATACATAGCTAATTCTGTGTACGATCGCAGCGCTCCTTTCAACCCACCTTAATTTTATAACTGTAACAGTGTTTTAATGTATTAGACTTTCAAACAGAACAATGCTAACTTTCAACCCGCCTCAAGTTGTGATGAGTATTAAAACTAGGACTTACGCATTGACAAAAAATTTCATTCATGTGTACTAAGCAACACAAGTATGGGTAAGATTTTCTACAATGTAATCACGCAAAACTAAAGTGAATAAGTTCCTTTGCA
>NZ_JACJQL010000059.1 GCF_014696625.1 Nostoc parmelioides FACHB-3921 | reverse complement strand
TGAGGGTGTGGAGCAACTTGCCTTTTGTATCCCACAACCGTAGCGTCTTGTCATCACTGCCACTGACAATGTACTGACCATCGGGACTGAACGCCAGCGCCCTGACAGCAGATGTATGACCGTTGAGGGTGTGGAGCAACTTGCCTTTTGTATCCCACAACCGTAGCGTCTTGTCATCACTGCCACTGACAATGTACTGACCATTGGGACTGAATGCCAGCGCCGCGACAGGACCTGTATGACCGTTGAGGGTGTGGAGCAACTTGCCTTTTGTATCCCACAACCGTAGCGTCTTGTCACTACTGCCACTGACAATGTACTGACCATCGGGACTGAGCGCCAGCGCCGTGACAGCATCGGTATGACCGGAAAAAATATTGCGCTCACGAACAGCTTCTATTGCTTCCGATAAACTAGATTGGACTTCACTCAAAACTTCCTTGAGTTGTGACTGACTTTCACCAGTTGCCCCAATTGCTGAAATTAATTGCTCTACATTTGTCTGTATTGGCAGTATATATTTGATATTTGTAGCTTTTTCTCGCAGATTGGCAATAGTTGCTTGTTCTTTGGCGATGCTTGCTTGTTTGCGAGACTCCAATCCAAAAATTGTTGAAGCAACTGCGCCTATAGCTACCACGCCTACAAAAGCAGCAACTGCGCCAAACCTAACCCATTTACTTGTGTTACGTTGCTGAATACTTTTCTGCACAAATTCCGATGCTACATGCGACAGCAAACCGAGATCCCCATACTCTTGCAAGTAATTCTCTGCCTCTGCCAATTTTGTCCCGGTAAACAGATAATCTTTGGACTTGTTTTTACTTTCCCATTCCTCTGATGCTGCCTCAATCTTGCGCTCAATTCGGATGGCGGCGCGGTTTTCACTCACCCAAGCACGCAGTCTTGGCCAATGGCGAATCAGTGCTTCATGGGCGACATCCACCACGGTCACAGTCTTTTGACTCTCTCCCCGTGCTTGCAGTTCAGATGTGACGACTAATCTGGCATCTGTCAACTTCATTAGCACTTGTTCCACCACTTCTGCCGATTGCTGGGGGTTGACTAAATCTGTCTTAAACACCTGTCTGCGGGTGTCTTCTGTTCCTTCTCCCAACTGGGTTAACTCGATGAATATCCGTTTAGCAGTCAGTTGTTCTTCTTTGGAGTCGAGCGCATCATAAACTTCATCAGCCCGTTTTTGTAGCGTGCCTTTGACTCCACCAAGTCTGCTATATTCTGCCAGAGTTAAGCGATTCACCTCTCGCTTCCGCCACAATTCTGTTAGGGTATATTGCAACAAAGGTAAACTACCAGGGCCTTCCACATCGGCTAGCATTTGTTCTACTAGTTCCCGTTGCACTTCTAACCCGACTTGATAGGCAGGTTGGGTAATGGCTTGGGTCAACTCCTTTTTATTCATTGGGGTGACAGTGACGAGATTCTCTTGAATTTTCTGTGCTAATCCTGCATATTCCTGTTCGGCACATTTCCCAAAGAAATCTGCCCGCATCGTCATTACCACCGTCAACCCAGAACCATTTAATGCCCCTAACAAACACTCAAAAAACTCCTGTCGCTCGTTTTCATCTTGACAGAGAGTAAAAACTTCTTCAAATTGGTCAATAACGAGGATAAGGCGCTGGGAAATTGAGGTTTGTAAGGGTAGAGTTTTGGCATCAGGCTCTAGCTCATGCGGTATTCCTAATGATTGCAATGTGGTTTGAACTAATTGGGTTAATGCGATCGCACCCTTGTTGAGTAATTCTTCTGTCTTTTCTAATTCAGATTTCGGTTTATCTGTCTGCGTTTGGGCATCCTGAACCTGGCGGGGAGTTATGTGATCTGCAAATACTCTAGCTAAACTTTTGAGGGGATGCTCTCCGGGCCGAAAAATCTTGATCACCCATTGATCACTTCCTCCCAATCTTTTGCCTAACTTCAGTTGATGCAGTAAACCTGCCTTGACTACACTAGACTTACCACTTCCAGAAGCCCCGACAACCGCCAAAAAATTCCCTTGCCTGATATTCTCTAAAAGCGAATCAGTTAAAGCGGTGCGTCCATAGAAATATTTGGGGTCTGATTCGTTAAAATCAAAAGCTGCTAGACCCTTGTAAGGACATAACTCTGCCATTAAAACAGCACGGTCGATTTTTTCTTTTTGTCCCGTGAGGATAATTTCTCCGCCAGTGTTATGAAAGATGGGACGCTGACGGGCAGTTTTTAGCTGCTGCTTGATTAAGTCAACCAGCGAGTAATTTGTCACCCAGCCTTCAGCATGACTTTCAGGTTTTAGTGCTTCTACTAATGCGCCACTCAAAATCCCATGATTGCCACTCAATTCTTCATAAGCGACTTCAAATCCACGAGAAGCGGTAATTAAACATCGATCCTTTGTCTCAAAACTGCCAGGATCTGCATCATGGAAACTCAATAACTCACCGCTATAACAACAATCTAACCAAACAATTTGCTGCCTTACCGGGGAAGATTGTAAGAGTTTGCGTAACCAGTCTAAGGAAAGTCCCCACTGTCCAATCACAGGACAAGCATCGCTGGCAGCTAAAAAGCCTTCTGTTACTCCGCCGATATCTTTGCGTAAACCATGACCCGCAAAAAACAGCAAGGCTGTATCAGGAATGCTGCCCCCAGGAGGGTTGAAAAGTTGGACAATAGCTGTTTCTAAGTCTTTAAGTGTTAGCTGCTGCTGAGGATCGACAAAGCAAGACCCATCCAGATTATAAGCTGCTGGTAAACGCTCGACATGAAATTTCCCATAAGTTTCTAAAATTTGGGCTATGGCTTCGGCATCAGTGGCTGGGGCTTTGAGATGCGGCGGGCGATCGCTAGATTTTTCTATCAGCGTCGGATAGCGATTAATCCCGATCACGAGTGCTTCTCTTTCCATAACCACAAATTAATTTAAGTATTTACGCTAGGCTAATTAATCATGTAACCAAAAAAACCTAGTAATTTTCCTTATGGAAACTACCAATCTTAACAATACTTTATTAGCTCTGTTACTAGCCCTGAAAGATTCCGAAACTCCTCTAAGTGATACGGAACAATCCAACTTATCCCACATTGCTGAACAACTGTCTGTCAACCCAAAAGCTTGGGAGATACTCATCAAACCCCGCTTGTTAGCGATGCTCGAAACTAACGAACCTTTAAATCAACGCTTTCAAGCCGCTAAATCTCAATTAGATAATTTAGGTGATACAATGCCTCTCAATTTACTACCTAGCGAGGCTGAAGTAGAACAAGTTGTACCACAGCAGAAACTTCAACCGACAACCCGTGCTATTCCACAAGTTAGCTCATCAGACTTGAGAAGCAATGAAATTACCAATATGGCTATCAGGGTTATGGCAACTCCCAATCCTTCTGAAACTGCTAAAAAATTAAGTCGCTTTGAGCAATTCCAACAATTTTTAAACCAAAATCTTGCACAAAAATAACGCTATCCTCATTCATCTATATTTGCCTTAACCATAGCAACTTCATTCTCCTTAACCCCCCTCACTTCAAAGGTGGGGTTAATTCATCCTTTCCCTTGCGTAATTATCAATAGACTACTAAACTAATGGCAAAACATATCATCATGGGTTAAAACTATGACTTATAATGTGTTTCAATAAATTTGAGTTCTTAGGCAATCAATTTATTTCTTATGTGACTAACTAGCAAGATAATAGCCTTGTGTTTTAACAGATAAAAAAAATATTTATCTGTGTTGACCATCCAGAATCCAAAATCTAAATTATTTCTTGGAATGACTGACCTTATTTATCCCACTATTGACATTTTTCTTTATGACTTGAAGTATAGTTTAGGTGATACTCCAGAAGAAATTAAGCAGAATCAACAATCTTATTACAATAAAATTCCTGAATACATTCGCCCATTATTGTTAGAAAATGGGCAAGATTTGCCAGGCGAATATGTACATCTTCTCAAAGATGTATACGCGCAGACAAAACATCATAATGAACAATATGAAGGCTATTTCTATCCTGTGCTACTCGGTGATAGTTATGGCTTACTTGTAGAGTGTGCTTTTAAAAATAAAACTAATGCTCAACCAGCTAAATGCTTTGTAGATATCAAAGCTGAAATTGAGCGAATATTAAAGAGTCAAACAGCTACTATTGGGCAAACCTGGATGCTTTCAGGCTGGCTACCTCCGGATCAACCCAAATGCTCTGAAGAGATTGCTCAAGCTTGCTATCAGGCATTAATGCCCGGTTTAGATTGGGAAGGAGATTTACAAGGTCAAGGACACTTTCTCGGAGCAAATATTTTTGAACTAACTCAAAACAATCAGCATTTTATTATAATGATATATCCAGACGAAGCTACTTCTAACCAATCTGGTAAATTTTATTCTGACTGGATACGCTTATTTTATTACCGTCATAAAATAGTTTGGGCTTATAGTCAAAGTCGCCTGTTAAAACATTCTTTACAAACTTATTTTACTAAAATTAAAGTTGGCAGCAATGCTATTGAACAAGCTACCAGTAAGGGAAGCGAGTTAAATACATTGCATAAAACATTAGTGGATGTGCAAAATACACTCAATGATTATACAAGAGAATTAACTGTCCTTGATTTTCAAGGTGGTACGATTGATATTAATTTAAGCAATTATGAAAAACGTTTAGGTAGAATTAAACAAAAGTCTCACAAAATTCAAGTAAATAAAGAAACAGAAATTAAGTTTTTAACAGAGTTTAGTGAATTAGTTAAAGATAAATATCGGCTACAGATAACTAAAGACTCAGAAAACCTGGAGCGAGGTTTAAAATTACTATCAGATACCATTAATGCCGTTCGTAGCCGAGTTGAAGTAGAAAAAGCTGAACGTGATCGCAACTTTCAAACTTTCGTTAGTCTTCTCGCTGCGGGATGGACTTTTGGCTCATTTGTTTCTGCTTTACCAGGACTAGATAAAGAAAATGACAACCCTGTAAGGTCATACCTCGTCAACACATTCAAGATTCAAGTAAGCCCACAACGGACAACAGGTACACCACAGATAAAAACTACGCAACCCACAACAAGTACACAACAGACAACCCCAAAAGAACCTTGGTGGCTAATCCCCGCGACTAAGGGGATATACACTCTGAGCGGATTTGTCATCGCTATCTTAGTGCTTTTGCTTTGGCGGCGCTTATGGAGGCGATATCGTTAACTCTTCACTTGCACTTTTCACAACCCTCATACAGTAAAGCTGATCGGCTAAATACGGACAGTTAACAACTCGGCGAGGAACTGGGAGCCGCTCCGCTTAAAGCAGGTGGTGTCAGGGACGGGCAATAAATATCTCATGGATTAACTACTATAATTGCCACCCGTCCCTGACACTACGCTAACGTCACCTGCTTTACTCCCAGTTCTAGAAGTTGGCACGATTTAATAATTCGCAATTGAAATTTTAGTTAATGAACAATCAGCCTAAATAAGTAAAGTAGCTAGCGCTGAGACTCAAATTAGTGTCGCCTTGGACAATGGCAATCAATTCATTGGTTGCACTATCAGGGATAGTCAGATAAATGCTGATGCCGGATGGTAAGCCATCACCAGATGAACCTAAAACATAATCGTTGATTGTTCCAGCAAGCTGAATATTATCTTGGATGGAGTTAAAGTCTGTAATCAGCGCATAATCATTATTACCACCCGTGATTAATCCACCAATCGGATCACGGTTACGACTACCATAAAAACTATCGATGTTACCAACAAAATTTAAACCGCCACGTCCCAAGACGAATGTATCACGGCCCTCACCTCCAGTTAAAGTATCGATTTCTCCAGAACCATAAATACTAAATTCAGGAGGCCCCGATCTTCCGCCAGCACCGATAAGAGTATCATTGCCATTGCTACCAAAAACGGTATCATTTCCGATGCCACTATTGAGAGTATCATTCCCGTTACCGCCATCAAGATAATCATCTCCAGAACCGAATCGGAAGCTTTCATCTACTAAAACGTCATCTCCATCTCCACCGATGAGAGTGTCATTGCCGAATCCGCTACGGATAATATCGTCACCATCACCGCCATCCAAATAATCATCACCCCCAAGGAACCATTCTTGAATTAAGTCATCTCCTGACCCGCCAAACATGAAATCATCACCATTGGAGCCAAACAATTGGTCATTTCCACTATTACCAAACAATATATTTGTCGAGCCTTCGTCGCCTCCATATCCTGGTGCGTAGGGTAATCCACTGCTGATTCCGGCATAAAGAGTATCGTCACCCCTGCCACCTATAAGTAAATCATTGCCTATGTCACCAACTAGGAAATCGTCACCGGCTAAACCGATTAAAATATCATTTCCTAAAACACCAAAAATTGAGTCATCATCTTGAGTGCCGATGAGAAAATCGTTGGCAGTAGTCCCATTAATATCTGCCATAAAAGCCTCTTAGTGAGAATTTATTAAGTAAGTTGTTTAGACTTAATTACACCTCACCATAAAAAAAGCCACAAAACAACTGACTAATGGTTGTTGAATAATTTGAGATTTTCTGTATTTTGTCTATAATTATCAATTGTAAAAATTAATATAGTAAGTTTATATTTATTCAATAAAAATGAAAATAAATTTATGATTCCTTCTGGGTTTTACTTGTAACAAATTTCTCCGCTTTAATAAATTTAATAGTGCAATTTTATATCTTAAAGTATTAAATTACATTTACTAAGCAGTAATTCTTGGAGCTTTCATGCAAAAACAAACTGGCAGACTCATCAATCGGCACTACTAAAATTGACTACGACCAAGAAAATAAATTGCAGGTGGTTTGTATGTTAACCAAGTTTGAATTTGTAGATCAATCCGCGATGGTTAGCGTGTTTGATGACAGTGATGATTGCTTTTTTGAGTTCTTCCTGGCGCTCCCCAGCCCCTAGTTCTTGAATGATAAAGTCGTCTAGGTTGAGATGTCTGGTTCTTTCAAGCCGCTCAATCATCAGTTTAGTAGCAGTACGCTCTCGAAGTTCGATTCTTTCTTGAGTAGAGAGCGCATCGCCTACAGGTTTATTGCCATCTCGGTCAATGGCTGAGTAGTTAGGCAATTCGGGCATTGCCCACCATTTGGAGTTACCACCGAAGAAGACAACGCGGTGGACAGGAGATTCCTTGATCAATTGGTTAAGGTAATCTAGGTCAATTTTTTCAAGTATGGGAGATCGCTGCCATTGTTTGATGACATTGGTGTTTTGGTCGCTGACTAAGGCAATGGCAGTGATTTGACTAGTAGCGGACAATTCCAAACCCAAAGGGCCAACGAATGGAGATTGTGCCATTAACCAGACATTTTTGCGTTTTGCACCACCAAGAGAAGCAGTATGCAGGATTAGCGTACCAATGCGAGTGTTTTTAGTCTTTTTGGCTGCATCTCCGAGAATAGAACCCTCATCAATGATCAGCAAAGACTCTTCTTGCTGATTAGCCCAACCCGTATATTCATCCAACACCTCATCCATCCAATCACAAATTTCTTCTGGGCAACAGCCATCGCAGGATTTACGGTGAATAACATCAACGATGGCATCAGTGTAACCATACTCCCCCGGTTCATTTTTGGGGTCGATGTAGAAGATTTTGCGGTTTGGGCTATCAGCTTTAATTCGCCGCAAGGCATTGGCAACCAACATCCCCTTACCACTGCCACCAATTCCGAAAATAATACAATTACGGATGGGAGCAGAGATCATTGCCACGATATCTATGACATTGCTCGGTTTGTGGATTGAGGATTGAGTATGAGTGGAAGGTACAGGGAGGGGAGGCAGTGCGTTGTTCGGGTTAAGCGACTGAAAGCAACCAGCTTGCAGGGAAGAAGTGACTGATAATCCCCCTTGCTCTCCCGTATCTGCCAAATAATCTAAAGCTGCACTTGACAGAGAATAACCCTGTTGATCAGCAAATTTTAACTCTGTTTCTAGCGCATCTTTGCCCACCTGCTGGTAGTAGGCACGAAAATCATCCCCATCCAAGACGTGAGCAACACAACCGTATTCTCTAATCGCTACTTGATTGCGTTGTACCTCTCTTGCTTGCTGAATACTACTAAAAATTGACCAAAGAGCGATCGCAATTCCAGTAATCGGGGAAGTTGCAGAAGCAGCAACGGCGGCAACTATTACACCCAGGGCAATTTTCCATTGAATGTTATTTTCTGTGGTTTGCTTGAAGGCAATAGCCGACCACTCTTCGGGGGTGCGCGTAATTTTATGGGGATCAAAACGGCTCATTTCCATTTTTAATTTGAAGACTCTTGAATGGCGTAACTTAATTTCCCAACCCAGATAATTAAGCTGATAATGACTTCAATTGCGAACAATGTGAGCAAAGCTAGAGCAAGGTTGCCGTAGTCCAGCTTCCTCCATTGCCCAGTCGCCAGAATGAAGAAAAAGTCCGAGAATTCCCCGCTTTCCACTGGGCTATAGACCGTGATGCAAATCAAAAAATCTATGGTGTAGGTGAAAACTTTCAGCATTTCCAGATTGCTAATTACTGAAGTGGGAAGACCGTTGTAGACTTTTTTCAACATTTTTAAAGTGGGGTCGTCATCGTCTTTTAGTTGATATCGGCTGCGGCTATCAGCAGATGAAATGACTGTTTCTACAAACCTTTCGTTGTTATAAAGAACCAATGGTAGAACCTCAATGATTTGAATAACTCCCCACAAGACGGTGCCAAGTATCCAGGTAACACCTTTGCCAATGATTGCGGCGATGCCGTTGACAATTGGGATGATGGAAATCAGGTAAACAAAGGCACTATTGAGACTTTTGCTACTTAACAACCCCACCACGCGCTCATAGGGTTGTATATTGAGGTAAGCGAACCATATACCAGCACAAACAAGTCCCCAGTAAAGTAATCTCAACCAAGTGTTAGGCTTGCTGTTTTTATGATCACTTCGTCGTTTGGGCATTGTAAAGTTAACCATTGACTTCAATCTCCTCTATCAATGGGTTGACTATAAATACCACCCCTGAATCGTTTAAGGCGTTTGGCAATCATATCTCGATCACCTGTAAAAGCGATCTCTGACACCGCCCCATCCTCCCCAATCACACCTGTATTCCCATTGGCATCACAAACGACAGTTCCCTGGGGAAGTATGCGCCCCGTGATTCTGTCTGTTAAAATTTGCCCCTCCACAAGGGTCACGTAGCGATGTGGGTATTGTGTAGCCACAATGGGTAAGCACCCTAATTTATACCTAGCATCAGCAATTTTGGCTTGTTCTTGCTCAAATTGAAACTGTTGTTCCAATTTGGTTTGTTTTTGGGATTGATTAGCAATCTGCTCCTTGATAGTCGAGATAGACTGCATATTTCGGGCAATATCATTGCTAGAGAAGATGAGGGAGGCAAGGGTTAAACCTCCAAAGATGAAGGATGTTTTATGTTTGCGCCATTGTCTGACTGTCAACATTACTCGCCAACCTCCAGCAAGAATGCGTCAATGTCAAAGGTTTTGTTTGCGGCAGAGGCTAGAGTCTTGAGAGTATTTTTCACATCGTCAGAATTACCGCGTACTTCTATTAAAAAAGCATCAACGTCAACAGTTTCTATGCCATAGCCTGCAATCATCTTGTCGATACGAGCGTTGTTGTTGGCTAATTCCTGTACATAAGAGGATGTTTGCTGACCTCGGTTGAAAATTGATTGGGCAATTGTCAGATCACCTTGTTCTAAAACCCGCTCCAAAACATGAGATTTGATTTGAGTTAAGGCTGCACCTTGAGCGATCGCCTCCTCAGTCACTACCCGAATCATCGCGGCCATTAATTGGGGGTTAGAATGTTGTGAAAACTTAGAGGCAATGGCGTTGGCTTCCATGACAGTCAATACTTGATCTTGATGCCCCAAATTCTTTTGATTATTTAAAGCTGCGCCCACAGCATCAAAGATTTTTTCGAGTTCATCGGTAATTTCTAAGGAAAATTCGGTTCCATAGGCATCAATTTCTGCACCATTGTCGGCGAGGATGATGAGTGCTTGGTTGACCTGTTCTGGCAGATAGCGATCTCCAAAGTACTCATGAAGTTGTTGGCGAGTGAATTTAGACATAATCCTTTCTCCATGCCTCAAATTGTTCACGCTTAAGTTGATTGAAATTAATCTTCAGAAAAGTAATTGCCTGCTTGTTGGTTTTCATCCCCTGAGCTACATACCCTTTGAAGATGAAAATACAGGTGAGTAAAAATCTCTGATAAGCATCTAGGTAATGAGTGCGCGCTCCCCTGTCAGTGGACAAGTAAGCTGTTTTTATAGGAGCTACTTTATAGATGATGTCTTTCTCCCATCTCCAAAGAGTTGTCCGGTCTATTCCTAATACATAAGACCATTCAGTTCTTGTTAGTAAATTATCCTCAAACCCATTGAAAAATCTTCTGTCTTTGCTCAAGTGGTCTAGCACCTCTGCTAAGTCATGTTGCATCTAATCCTCTTGTGTCCATAAACATTGGCTGTTTTAGGGGTTTTTTTGATTAATTGTTTGCAACGCTGTTGCACGTTTGGGGGTTGCAACATAAATGCAACATTGTTGAAATATTGCAGGTGCAACATTATTTCATATTATGAATCTCAGAAAATGCGCTTATTTTTTTAGTAGATTTGTAGAGTTAAATCTGATGAATTAGGCTCTATCTTTTGATATTGCTATTTTAATAATGCCTTTGTTATTTCTTGAATGATTTACTTTTTGTCTAGAGTTATTTCAGAGAATTCACGCCTGTTGTTTTTACACTGGTAATGATTTCATATACGCTGTCTGATACTTGAAATTTACAGATGAATAGGTGAACGTTTTAGCAATTGCGTCATGAGAACTATGTTCCTTTTTTTTGTGCAACATTGTTGCGTTATGAGTAAATAATAAAAAACCCGCACTCGGCGGGCAATTAACTGGGTAAATGATTTGTCTAACGAAACAGAATTCAGGATTCAGTCACCAGAATTCAGCCATAAATTTTGTGCGACTGGTGGATGAATAAACGGTGAGACACCACGTTCAATGATCAATCAAAAAAAATGGGATTAGGAGGCTCAAGACCATTTTCTCTAATGAAATCTAACAACTGAGAAATTCGACAAGCCAAAACCGAAGGTTTAGTTCTATTTCCCGTTGCTAGTTTTTGCCGGCGATAACCGGTTTCACTCAAACAATGCTCGTAAGCTACCACTATGGGCTTGAGATTATATTTGACTTCGTATTCTTGTGGTGTCATGGCAGTTTCTACATTTGTTATGTAAACAGAATTCAGGAGTCAGAAGTTAGAATTTAGCACCAATAAGCTGATTAATTCTGACTGCTGGCTTTTGAAATCAGTGGAAAAGTTCAATGTAATGTCAAGTTTTTGACTGTTTCTAAACACGACTACAAGTAAGGCAAAGCAGTGTGATAAACCTTTGGGATTAAAGTTTTACCAAGACTCGCCAAACTCATCAAGCATTGCACTAGAGCCAGTAGCACATACACCACATAAACCCGTGTCTTCATAACCTTTAGGTAGAGTTAATTCGTGTCCACAAGATGAACATTTGTGTTGTGGTTTTTCTTTGATTTTCTTGTTCTTAGGTTTCATAGTTTAAAGTTATTGGGAACAAAAAATATATCTGGGTTTGTGAAGAAAGTATTGTGGCGATCCAAGGGTGAATCGCTGTTACCAGTGCCTAACTACCGTCTTCTGGTAGTTACAACGGGCTGATTTTGCGGTTGCAGTGATGCCCGTGCCTCTGCCTCGGATATTCCCGGTAGTGCTGGTGCAAGCTCTGCATTTAAGGCCCAGCGCTCGTAAGTCTCATTTGTTACCCAGTGAAGTGTCGCCCCTGACTCCGCACCGCTACGAATCATCTCGGCAACCTCCAGCGCATCTCTCTCAAAGTCAGACTGCGGGTTACGGTATGACCACTGAATGAACCAGTATGTACCCTTTGCTCCGTCCACCTTCTGGAACTCGGCGCAGAAAATATAATTTCGCAATACGCTGGCGATCGCGCCATAACAAAACTCTTTGGGATCTCCGGGCATCCCTTCCTCACACCATTCCTGAAATGCACGATGGGCGAAATGATTGTACAGTCCGGCGAATGAGTCTTTGCTGCGGCGGTGCATCAGGAAACTGAGCAGCATGGAAGCCTGACCTTTGAATTGGTCTTTGAGTTCGCCGCCAACCGGAATCACCCATAGTTCGGTGAATGCTTCATTGGTGAAGTTTTCGTTGATCGTGAGCGCACGATCTGGACGGGAGATGGCAATCGCAAAATCAGCTTTGTTACCCTTGAGATAGCCCCCTTGTTGTGCTTCCAGAATTGTCAGTTTTGGTGGGCAGTCCAAGAGAAATTGCCCGTATTCCTTGGCACAGTTGGCTTGCAGCTTTGGTTGGCTGGGTGGAATGAGAAAAACGCTGTTGTTGATTTTTAGGGTTTCCATATCGGCGTATGTGTTGATGAGTTGAGAGGAATTCAGGAGTCAGAAGTCAGAAGCCAGAATGATGAGAAAATTGAGTTTGGTATGGCTGCTTGATTTTTTAAACTGTGAAGCTGAGATACCTAAAATTGATTAATTCTGAATTGTGAATTCTGGATTCCTGTATTTACTGTTTGTGTTGATGAACACTACAGTGTGGTGGAGTTTGTTGTAATCTTGATGACGGCAGATCAGTAAAATCCCCATCCAATACCTGGAGGAATAATTATCATCCAGGTACTTATTTTTGGTTAGAAATATCTGATGCAGTGTTCAACTGTTGGCTAGATTCCAGTTCTGATTGCAGGTAGGAAAGCGCAGTTTGGGCATCACCAACAGTCAAATCAGGTTGATAGTCAAGTGCTAAAAAATCGGGGTGTTCAGCAATCTCTTTCAGGATGAGTTGTGCGGCATCAATTAATGCGTAGAGATGGGGATGAGGTACGGAAAACTGCTCTTGTTCCTGGCTTGGGCATTCTCTCTCAGCAGTAGGTTGAATTGCCACAGCATTTATAGGGATGGCTCTGAGTTCTTGTTTGAGCAATTCAAGTTGGCACAAATGATTTTTGATTTGGGCTTCTATTTGTGTTTTTAATTCGTGTGGCGTGAGTAGTTTTAAGTCCTCTTCCAAAAGGTGTTGTTCATCCTCACCATGCTTGTCAGGTAGCACAAAATAACGCCAGCCTTCACCGTATTCATTAGCGAGAAATGTATCACAAGAGTAGTATTTCATCCCGATTATCAACCCGTTTTCTGTCCGTTGTCCAAAGCTAAAGCGTGGGTATTGCCAACCCCGTGGAATTGATATTGTTGCTTGCATAATTGTTCTGATGAATATGTTGGTATAGTTGATTACGTCATTGGATCGTCAGACAGGAAAAGCGGGGAGGCAAGACAAAGAGGATACAGTCTATTCCTACTTACTTATCTTGCTCCCTGCACCATTTCCTCTGTTACGCTGCCGCTAATTCCGCGCTATCAAGCAGGTGCTTCAACTCTACAGAAGGCATTTGTTCAAGTGGTTGGTTCAACAGCCCCCAAACTGCATCTAATGCAGAGTTACAAAAGATTCGCTGTGGATTAGCGTCTGCTGCACGTGTGAACCACCAGTTACCGTTGGTCTGTGCTACTTCGCCTAGTTTTTCGTCGTGGTGGTAAACGCCATCGTCCAGGAGTTCCAAGCCAAACTTCTCACATTCGTTGAATACCTGCGCCATGATTTCATTCCCTGTGTTGGTGGCAGGTACTTCTGGTTCCTGAACTGGTAATGAGCCATCCTTGTGATGTATGCAGATGTAGCGGTGGCACTTCGCCCAGGTGTTAGCTCGGAATTCTTCTGTACCGTTGACCATTACGAGCCAGGGTTGGGTGACAAAATCGTTATGGTCGTAGGTGATTTTCGCTATCAGTTGACCATTGGCGTAGATTTCATGATCGTAAAAACTGATTTCAACGCAGGTAATTTCTTCTGGTGCTACGGCCTGCGCTTGGTCTTCAAGGTGCTTGTATAGCTCTGCCTGTGCTAGGGCTTGCTCATCTGATAAGGAAGCTGCTGTGAATGTGTTGCGGTTTAAGCTTGAAGGTGCTTGCTGTGTATAGGTAAAGTGCGACATAATAATGATCTCCTTTAATTAGGGACAAAAGGCGATCGCTGAGTTTGCGAGACTGGTGCGGTCGCTTTTTGTTTTTAGGTGATGAATCTAATATAACATTATGGCTAGCCACTGTCAAGACAAAAACTAGCCATAGGGATGATTTATATAGGTTTCAGACATTAAGAAAAGTTATAGCCACTGGCTAGACTGTGCTTTATAGTGTAATTAGTTGTTTAAATCTCAAGAAACAAAGATGGCAGACGAAAGAAAGTCTCCTGCTAGGAAACGTGGCGCTCAACTGAATGTAAGGCTTGATGGAAGCCTATATCAGGAATACAAGGAGTTCCTGGAGCAAGAAGGAACAAGCATGACCGAAGACATAGAAAACTACATTAGAAGCAGACTAGGCAAAGGAGGCAGTGAAACAAATGTTGTTGATATCAGGCAAGTTATAGAAAGACAACAACAGGAAATAGCAGAGATTAAAGCTGAACTGGGAAAATTAAAGGCGGGCTAGCCGCAGAAAATCAGCAACTAAAAAATCAGCTAGAACATATGCTAGCCAGCGCCAAAAATCTCATAAATCTAGCAACTAATTCGCCCCCTACAGAACATTAGGGGGCGAAGCTTTTAAAGGGTGTTAATGTTTGTCTAGCCTGATTGGCAGAATGGCTAGCCTAATGCTAGACTCAAAGCAATCGTGCTGACAAGTTAAAACCCCCAGCGATTGTTTTCCAGGCAGACGCTGAGGGTAGTTCCACAAACTCCCAAGTTTGTTTATGGTTAATCAAACAATATCAAATCCTTCTGCTCTATGCACAGAAAATAATGCTGTTATTGGCAATTACACCGTTAAAACAGCATCAACCCCTGATTACAGCATTCTCAACGCCAGCATTCAAGAAACGTTCACTGCCATTGACCGCTTCGAGTGGCAGGCTGTGCGTGAGATTCTCCAGATGCGTGACCAGGAACTATACCTTGAAGCAGGCTACACCGATTTTAAAGAATACTGCCAGCGTGAACTATACGCTTGGGGTGGCTACCGAAGAATTAACCAACTGCTAGGTGCAAAGAAAGTCATTGACACAGTTGGCGAATTAGGCGAACACATCAAGAATGAACGTCAGGCTCGTCCCTTACTGCGTCTGGTTAAGGAACCAGAAAAACTTAAGGAAGCGGTGGCAATCGCACTGCAAGAAAACCCTTCCCCCAGTGAATCAGACTTTGCGGCGGCGGCTCAGAAAGTGGTTCCTCAACTGCCACGTAAAAAAATTCAGGAACCATTGGTTCCCAAAATCCAAGAACCAATGGTTCCTGAATTTCCCACAGTCAAGGTTACGTCACCAACTCACCACAGACATGGAGAATCGGGAACAATCGAAGCAGACCCCCCAAACCACTGGCAGCAGATTGTAACTTTTGCTGATGGTAGTAAGGAACTGGTCAATAATGCCGATTTGGATGCACCAAGTGTTCCATTCTCTACCGAAAGAACTTATCCCAAAGAGTATGCTGAGGCGATCGCCCAGATTAGAGAACAGCACCAGCAGGAATTGGAACGGCTGGAGCAAGAATTGAGGATTGGTCTACAGTCTCAAGCCACAGCCAGAGCCGAAGAACAGGTACAACAAGAACTTGCCTCACTACAGCAGCTATTCCAACAGCAAAAACAGCAGAACATCGAGTTACAGCAACGCTTGGACGAGATGGAAGCCTTGAGGCAGTTGGAATATGACAACCAACAACTCAAACAGCGTATTCAGGAATTGGAAAATGCTGTACAAGAACGGCCTACCCAAGAGTGGGGCAATACTCTCACCAAGCAAGCGGCCAAGGCACTAAATAAAGAAGTGAAGCGATCGCTAGACAAAACTATTGACCTGCGATCGCTGGCACAAGAACCACCCAAAGAAAACGCCCAGGAATGTCTGAGGCTGATGGGTATAGCTTTGGGTAATCTCGCCAGTGCCATGAACAATACCCAAGCCCTGCAAGCTGCTGCTTTGCTTTTAGGGAGTGAGCCGACCCCAATTGCGATCGCATATCGTGCGGAACAATTGCAACTGCTACCCCAAGCGGTGAGCGAGATTCGGGCTGTGCTGGCATCGCCTGCGTGTAGCTGGTGCGACTATTTGAGTGTGGCGCAGGAATACGAGGTTATCAAAGCCGACTACTGGGCAGAGTTAACCACCGAAGAGATAGAACTGATCACCGCTTTGGAGAAAACCGAATCCTCCAAAATTACGGAACCAATGGTTCCTCACGAAACCCCTGCCGAGTCTGGTTCTTCGGATGGTGAAGTGATTGGCTTGGGTTCTATCGTTGCCCATGCTGACATTTACTGTGCTTTGTACAACGCCAGAGGTGAAGTTATCGAAGACATTGGGGATGAGGTTTGGGTGGCTTGGCAGCATTGGCGCGATAGAGGCAAGAAGACAGACCGATATTTCAAAGACGAGTTGCGCCTGTTGTAACCCGCAGATTGTGATTTTTTAGACATCGATTGCCGAACAACCGAAAAATAAAACCCAGCCTGAGCGTTGGGTGATATTTCCATGCGTCAAAATTTGGAGTCACTATGAATGCAATCACATCAGCCCAATCTACACATAGCCCTTTTGACCAAATCAGAAAAATTGATGATGACGTTACTGAGTATTGGTTGGCAACCGAATTGTTAACCTTGCTGGGTTATCAAACTTGGAAACGAATTAAAGACACCGTTGAAAGAGCAAAAATCAGTGCCAAAAATTCAGGGATAGACTCATCCTGCCATCTGGTCGATGTCGTCCAAATGGCGCAAATTGGCACATCCCAGGCATTTAGAGAAGTGCTGAAAGATTACAAGCTCTCACGGCACGCTTGTTATTTGGTGGCGATGAATGGCGACCCACGTAAGCCTGAGATAGCAGCAGCGCAGAATTACTTTGCTTTTAAAACTCGTGAGGCTGAGTTAGCCCCACAGTCCCAAGAGTTATTGTCACAACTGCTCTCAAAAATTGAACAGCAGAACAAGGTCATCCAAGAACAAGGTCAGGCGATAACTTCGTTAAGCTCCGCTAACGCCGAACTACAGGCCCAAGTTCAAACCCTGCTGCCACCATCATCTGACTTCATTCCCCCCGGCTGGGATGCTGAAGTGTGGAACCAGTTACCCCCACAAGATAAACGCCATTTCCGCTTTCTCTTCCGTCGCCGCAACTTCCAACCCTCAGCGCAAGGACAGGAGAAACCCAAGGCACTCTCCGCCATCAGTACCGACCAAATGAAGCAGAAGCAACGCGATGAAGTAGCGCAGTTAGTTGGTAAAGTATCGCCCGAAGAGAAACAGCAGTTACAAGCCGCAAAACTCCAAGCACTCAGAGAATTTTGGTCACAGGCTCCCCAAGAAGACCAAGAAAATATGCCGTTTTAGACATTGGGTTAAAAATATGACCAGTAAATTAATCACTCCAGAATCCCCTCTGTTGGTTCCGCCGCTACTGGCCGCAGAGATTGGTTTAACCGAAGCAATGATACTCCAGCAGATTCATTACTTCTGCCAAATTTCCAAGCATATCAAGCGTGATGGTAGACGCTGGTTTTGGAAAACGCTCAAGGATTGGGGGCAAACACTGCCATTTTTCACCACATCAGCAATTAGAAGAGCGATCGCTAACTTGCGGGATAAATTTAAATTGATTGATGTCTGCCGTCATAGTGAGAAAACTTGGTATCAAGCAAACTGGTTCACCGTTAACGTCGAGAACGTACAAGTCTTGTGGAATCGCATTTGTCAAAATCAGCAAATCGATGTGAGCGCTTTAGAATTATCGAACTGCTCACAGGAGGCAGATCATAACAAAGACTTCCCCTTCAAAGACTTCGCTTCACAACAACACTCTGCTGTTGAGCCTCCTAAAAGTGAGAAACTGGAAAACGAGATTTTGGACTGTGACCAGGAACCAATTTGCAAAACCCCAGAGTTAGAGCTACCCCAGACTACTCACTTCGTTGATAAACCAGGACAGGTTGACTCGACTAACGAGACAGACCATCATGGGGGCAATTCTTCCGCCGCCGTGTCAGGTTTTCATAACGAAGACTCTGGTGATGATGATTACACTGAGCCACAAGAAAAGTCAGTACAGCCTAGTCAACAGGAGGTTCAAGAGGTATTAGAGCAATTACGAGAAATACCCTGTACCCCGCAGTTTCGGCTAAACGGAGAGATTCAGCGTACAGTCAAGCGGTACTGGGAAAATGTACCAGAGGCGATCGCATATCTCAAGGAGGCAGTACGGACTTGGAAGGGGATCAAGTCACCGGAGGCTGTGTTTGTGGCTGCTTGCAAGGAGGGGAGGAAACCGGAGTCGGCGCAGGCTAAATCTGGTGCGATCGCTTGGTTTAAGTGGGCAAGGAAAGAGAGGATTGTGATTGCTATGTCGGGTGAGGTGGTGTATACGCCGGATGGGGAGGCTGTGGCGTTGGCGGAGATGATGCGGCGATATCCGGTGATTGAAGATGGCAGAACAATTGCTCTAAAATCCAGGGGATAAGTTTCTGATGGAATGTTGGGCTGACGACCCTGCTTTGCAGATTGTGATCAAGAAATTGGTGATTAAGTGTCCGCATTGGGGTCTTGTGGCGGCGGATGGGGTGCTGGTGAGGTGGGAGGAGAGTGATCGCTATCAAAAAGAAAGAGTGTAGTTTAGCAGATGCTCCTACTTTAATGCTGTAAAGATCCGTCACTATTCTCTATATTAGCTTTGATGTCTCAGCGTTTCAATTTGCATCTGCACGATTATTTAGCAAAACTTAATTTTGTTTCAAAATTACTGTATAGCATGATAAAAATTTAACACTGTAACCAGTGAAAATTTTCATGTGAGCATAACTTTATGTTTGAAGGGCAAGATAGCTTCAGTTTGGAGCCTGATACTCTAAATATTTTATCGGCAGATAAACCTCTAAGTGACCCGAAAGATGACAAATTAGGTTATGCTCCATTTGCCAAAAATCTTGCAGAAAGCATATGCAAAATGTCTCCACCAGATGGATTCGTAATAGCGGTTTATGCCCCTTGGGGTTCAGGTAAGTCAACTTTATTAAATTTCATAATACACTATCTCAAGCAAAAGCCAGAGCAGGAACAGCCAATAATTGTGCCGTATAATCCTTGGTGGTTTTCAGGGCAGGAAGACCTTACCAAAAGCTTTTTTGAGCAATTATCAGGCGTATTATACGAGAAATGGCAATCCCTTGGGAGAAAATTTAAAAACCAGATAGAAAGTTTCGCGGAGAGAGTTTCTACAGTTCCAGGTTTATGGACAAAAGGTTTTGCTGCAACAGTAAAAACAGTGATTAGTCCAAAGGATATACATAAATTAAAACAAGAAATAGAAGAAACACTAAAAAAGCAGCAAAAGCGTATTTTGGTTGTTATTGATGATATAGATAGATTGACTGCTGAAGAGATTAGACAACTGTTTCGGGTAATTAAAGCAGTTGCTAATTTTCCAAATGTTGTTTATCTTTTACTCTTTGATAAAGAAGTTGTTGTCAAAGCTCTTGAAGAGGCACAGAAAATATCTGGAGAAGCTTACCTTGAGAAAATTGTTCAAGTTTCTTTTGAACTACCTCTTCCTGATAGGATACAACTTTCTAGACTATTCTATAACCAAATTATTAAAATAATATCTGATACACCAGAGGAACTATTTCAGCAAAAATATTGGATAGATATTTATTGGCAAGGAATAGAACATTTTATTACTACACCTCGTAGTATAGTGCGTCTGATAAATACCTTGATGGTGACATATCCAGGAGTTAAAGGAGAGGTTAATTTCGTTGATTTCGTTGCTATTGAGACTATTAGGCTATTTTGCCCAACTGTATATAATATCATCCGTAATAATCCTGATTTATTTACTTTTGGAATTAGATTTTTAACGTTATCAAGCATTATGAGTGATGAAAAATTAAAAGAATTTCATAATAATTGGATTAATCAAATTAACGAAAAAGATAGAGAGGCAGTTAAGTTTATATTGACGAAAATTTTTCCAAAAATAGGTAGTGCAAATGTATCTTGGGGAGATAGCTATTTACAAAATAAACGAAGATATCTTCATATATGTAGTGCAGATATATTTCCTATTTACTTTCGTTTGACAGTACCTGAAGGTGATATATCTATTTCTGAAATGCAAGCTATATTAGCTTTAGCAAATAATTTTCAGTCTTTTGGAGCGAAACTTGTAGAACTATCTGCTCAAATACGCCATGATGGTATAAGTAGAATTGGAGTATTTCTAGATCGTCTAAGAGATTATGTTGACAAAGATATTCCTTTAGATTGTATAGAAGCAATCTTACAGGCTTTTTTTGAAGTTGGGGATCTACTTTGGAATGTTGAAGATGAAAAAAACTCTTTTGCTTCTGTAGGTAATGAATATGAAATAGAGTTTTTAATCAATCAGCTCCTACAACGGATTGAAAAGGTAGAACGAGAACAACTTTTGAAAACAACCATATTAAACGGTTACGCAATTGCAACAATAGTACAGCAAGTTATTTCTTTAGGTTCGGAACACGGAAAGTATGAAGATACGAGAGATAAGCCTGAAGACCAAAGAATTTTAAATACACAGCAATTAGCAGAAATCGAAAAGCTTGCTTTGAATAAGGTGCGCGATGCTGCACAAAAAGAAAGTTTACTTAAAGCACCAAAGCTACGTCAAATACTAGCTTTTTGGCGTGATCAAGGTAATGTAGAAGAAGTTCAACAATGGGTGAGAAAAGTTATTAAAGAAGACCAAAAATTAATTCGCTTATTAGAAAACTTTCTTACTTTAGCACAAGGTTACAGACTTGATCCTCAATGGTTATCATTTTACTTAAGTACAGATGAGATAATTAATAGAGTTAAAGATTTAGCTAACCAAAGCCAATTAACAGAAAATCAAAGGATTGCATTAAATCAATTTATTAAAGAATATGAAATGAGACAGCAAGGGGAAAACCCAAATCATCCATTTGTTTAAAAAACTACTTAACTATCCGTAAAATAATCTGAATCAACTTTCTTGACTTCATACACAGCAAATGGTGTAATACCAACATTATTTTCAATCATCAACTGAGTTAGTATTTCCCCATCAATCAAAATAATTTTACTGTCAATTCTTGAAACATAATCTCTAGCTTCACTTGTAAATGTTGACGTTGTTATAAACACCCCCTTTCTAGCGCGAAACCCTTGTAAAGCACCAGCAAACTTTTGAATTTCGGGACGACCTACAGAATTTTCCCAACGTTTAGCTTGAATATAAATCACATCTAAACCAAGACGATCTTCATTGATAATACCGTCAATTCCGCCATCACCACTACGCCCTACTGTTTTACCGGCATCCTTGCGAGTACCGCCATAGCCCATTTTGACCAATAAATCGACTACCAGTTTTTCAAAGAAAGCAGGAGAGGAATTTTTAATTATCTGTAGTAAATCTGATGCTAATTCTTTTGTCAGTTTTTGGATAGCAAGCTCTACATCTTCTTCTGGTGTGCGAGTTGTATTGATTTCAGTTCCACTACCATTAGATATGCTTTCCTCTGATTGTTGAGTATAGTTTTGAAATTCTAGAAATTCTGGAAATTGCTTTAAAAACTTAGCATTAATCTCAACAGGATTAGCTTTAATAGTGTTAATGCCTCTATCAGTTATACGAAAATAGCCTCGCTTAGTTGATTCCACTAATCCAGCTTTTTTTAGATAAGTACGCGCCCACCCTACACGATTATCAAAAGTTTGTTGACGACCACTAGGTAGGAGTTCTTTTTGTTCATCTTCAGTTAATTGGAAGTGATCTGCCAAAGCCTCAATTGTTTCCTGTAGTGAGTGTTCTTTCTGGTCGATAGTAAATTTGAGTAACGGTAGCATTATCGCTTGGTAGTCAGGGATGGGCATACAGGCTTGTCAGTAGGAGTAAAATCTTACTGGAGGATAGCAATTTATACTTAAGTTGGCAACAGACTTTAAGGCTTCCTGTCTACACAAGCCCAACAAGCTTATAAATGAGCCAGTAAAGTTATTGCTCTTAGCAGAAAACCCGACCCTAGCGGATAGTGAGCCAAAACTATATGCGATCGCTGCTTGATCCGATGGAAAAAACAGTACAGCCCAGCCAACAGGAAGTACAAGAGGTATTGCAGCAGCTACGGGAGATCCCTTGTACTCCGCAGTTTCGGCTTAATAGGGAGATTCAGCGTACAGTCAAGCGGTATTGGGAGAATGTGCCAGGGGCGATCGCTTATTTGAAAGAAGCGATACGGACTTGGAAAGGGATCAAGTCGCCGGAAGCTGTGTTTGTGGCAGCTTGCAAGGAGGGAAGGAAGCCGGAGGTGCAGCAGGCTAAGTCGGGTGCGATCGCGTGGTTCGAGTAGGCGAGGAAGCAGAGGATTGTGATTGCGATGTCGGGGGAAACTGTGTACACGCCGGATGGGGAAGCAGTGGCGTTGGCGGAGATGATGCGGCGGTATCCGGTGAGGGAGTAGGGTTGTTGATCTGTTCAAAATTTTGAAATGATGGAGTGATTTGTGGAATTGCAGAAGCAAATGTAGTACGAGGATGAAAAACGTTAGTACCATTACCAAAATCATCCAAAGGTTAGATTTTTTCTCAAATATTTTTCTTTCTTCAAAAGACTTGTATTATTATGTAGCATATTTAGAAAAGTGATCAATTTTTGACAATTTTCCTAATTGATTGAGCCGCCATAATACAAATTTTTTACTTTTGGCTGAACTAACAAAAAGAAGTATTTATGCAAATTATCGCTTCAGCAATTTCACTAAATGTGGATGATGTCACCGCATCGGCTAACTTCTTTGAGCAACATTTTGGTTTCAGAGAAGAAATGTCCGCCGAGGGTTTTATTTCGCTCTCTAGACCGGATGCTGGGTTTAACCTAATTTTTCTCCAGACTGGGCTAAAAACTTTCAAACCTATCCAGATGCGCGGACATCGAGCTGATGGTTTATTGATTGTTTTTGTAGTAGATGATATTGACCAAGAATACCTGCGTCTTCAATCAGTTGGTGTGACAATTACAACGGCTATCGAGACTGAAGATTGGGGTGAACGTTTCTTTCAAGTCACAGACCCAAACGGTGTTGTAATTCAACTCGTCCAATGGATCACCGAAAATGTAGAAACACCAGTATAAATTGTACCTTTGTGTCTACGATGAATATCAACCTATCCTGTTCCTCGACTGATTTGGAGATACTACGACCTTGAGATGAGCAGCCTGATGTAAATAAAACCACACTGGCTTATATCGTTTCTGTACGGTTCAGTATTGAATTGAAAACTGTTTTTGGTACGCGCAGGTTGCTATTTTCGGCGTAGAATTTGTATAGTTCATGGAATGACTCATTGGGGTCATGCGAAAGCGCGGCAAGCTTGTCAAAAAACTCCAGATGCTCATTATCAATCTGCTCATCCAGTTGAGGCTGTACACCCCAGATATCCCAAGGTAGCATCTCCATCTTGTTGAGTGCCGCAATATCGCGCACTAAGTTTCCTGCAACGAACCACAGCCCGTGTAAGTTGGCGAAAGAGATACCAAACTTTGATGCGTCGGCTTCGCCTGTCCGACATTTATCCCAAGCATCCCCCGCAACAAGAAAACGATTTCGTGGTACGTCAAGTATGTCAAAGTTGAGCTTCAGCTTCTCGCGCCAAACCTCATCGAGTTGAGCATCAATGAGAATCCAGCGTTTTTGGGTGGTATTCCAATATTCACAGACCCAGTGATCCTCGAAGTAGCCAGGATTGAAGTAGGTAGCAAATCCACAACGCAATCGAGCAGAAAAGCCCAAAGCTTGTAACATCGACAGTAGAAGCAGTGAGAAGTTGCGGCATCGGCAAATTAACCGTTTTTCGACTGGTCGGGCAACAGTGAGAGGCCGAGCGTCAACTGCAAGCAGACACCCCAACATCTTCTCTATGGAGCGAATATGAATTTCATTCTGGCGTTCCTTGGGGATAGTGAAATTGTAGAATTCGGGTGCGACAACATCATAAACCCCAAGCCCTTGTACGATGCGGACAAGACTCTCGACATCGTTTGGCAGCGTGTTGAGCATGGATGCGAATTCACCAGCAGATGTCATTACGCCCTGACGTGAGTAAAAATCGAGTATTCGTTGCTGGAGTATCATGTATTTTTCTCCTGCGTTCACTCAGATGCTTTAACTAATTTAAGTCGGAATTGGGTTTGAGAATCTAGGGGTAGTTATGCAACCTTCGGTAGCTATTGATTTTGGAAATTTGCGAGTTTGATTACCCCTGCAAATATTGCACATGGCTTAACTGGTGACAAGATAGCTAAACAGCTTGTTTCATATCTGCGCGTTCGCTTATTTTTAAACCTGTTTATCCGGGGCAAGTTGTCACTGTTTGCAAAAACTAAAATTGCCAAAGGCTGAAACAAATTCTTGTGTATCAGATGTTAAATTGATTGTGAGCCATACTTATTCAGAGTGATGAAAAACTGCTTCAATTGTAGCAAGTGTAGGTTTTGGTACAGTATTAGCAGCGATCTCCTACGCCATCACAAAGTTTTATACCCAGTAGCTTGCTTACTTAACTTGGAGAGAAATTTTTTTGCTCATGCTGAGATTTCCTTTGTATAAATTCAATTAGCAGTAGATTTTCACATTCGACGGCCAGCCACAAGGGCGACAACAGCATCAGGTGGACTCGGTAGAATGCGAATATCCACAAATCCAGTCTCCCTCAACAGAGTCTCGATTTGAAGCGGCGACATCAGAGAACCACCCCAGAACACAGTTCGCAGTCGGACGAGGGATGCGGTTACGGAATCGTTACCAGGATTAGCCATCGCAAACAGAAGCCATCCACCAGGACGTAAAGCACGGTAGACATTTTCACAGGCTGTAAAAATCACCCCTTCGGGGATGAAAGCACTAGGTAGCCAAGCGAGATCGAATTGGTCTGTATCGGAAAAAGCTTCTACTGCCTGTTCTCGTAGTTGGATGCGCTCTGCAAGACCAGCATTTTGTACGTTTTCCTGGGCCAGGATGACAGATGGTTTCCAGGGGTCGATACCAACTATCTTGAGATACGACCACAAATTAGCCATTGCGATCGCTAGACCAGCAGTACCAACACCAACATCAAGAAACGACCCATTTGGAGAACCTAGACGCTGGGAAAGCCCATCGAGGCTGGGTGCGATTTTGTGTGTCAATACTTCTGCAAAGCCAGCAGAGACTTCACCACCTGCCTGCAAAATGTCGGTTTCATCGTGAGTCCATACCAGTCCATCGTTTGCCCGTGAGAATAATTTTGCATCTAACAGCATATTGAAGCGGATATCTGCAATTATTTGGCGAAGGATTGCTGTGCTTGTTTCCTCTACCATGTCGCCAATACCCAACGCATCAATGACTTCATCAATTTGAACTTGAATCTTGGGCTGGAGTGGGGTTCCTGTCACTCGTGCGTTGAGGGTTGCGCCGAGAACTGCCAGGATGGTATTGGAACGAATGTGGTTATTTACGTATTTGCGGAGGTTTTGACTGGGATCAGGTTGTTTACCTTTTGCTTTACTAGTCAAAGTTAAACCTCCTAATTAATATTTCTAAATCGATACTTGCTCTTATTGGTATTTGCTTAACAACATTTTCAGGTTAGCTAATTCCGGAAAATTGACCTTTTTTGAATTGGAGCGAAGCGACTTGACGCTCCCACGGTTTAAAGCGTGGGATTCTTGCTTCATTCAGTCAACTTGTCTAGAGGAGTTTCCCCACCTAGATAGAGGTCGTTCTGTCCACAAGCTTTAGATACCGAACCACAAGAAAAGTCAGTACAGCCCAGCCAACAGGAAGTAAAGGAAGTATCGCAGCAGTTGAGAGAGATTCCTTGTACTCCGCAGTTTCGGTTAAATGGGGAGATTCAGCGTACAGTCAAGCGGTACTGGGAAAATGTACCAGAGGCGATCGCATATCTCAAGGAGGCAGTACGGACTTGGAAGGGGATCAAGTCACCGGAGGCGGTGTTTGTTGCGGCTTGCAAGGAGGAGCGAAAGCCGGAAGCACAACAAGTTAAATCGGAGGCGATCGCATCCTTGAGGTGTGCATCGCCCTCACCTATGGAAAGCACATCAGAACTTGAAGACTCGCCTACTGCGAATGACTGTACATCACTAGCGCTTGTGGATGATGCACAGGGTGAATTTGCTTTGTTGATAGTGTTGGCTGACAGTATATAAATATAGTAGCTAAAATGATACTAATTTGGTTTCACTTTGTTACTAAAGTGGTGTCATTAATTTTAATAATATTTTGAAAAAATATGAAATTAAGTGATACTAATGTGGTATCAAATTAGTGAGAGTAGGGGTAATTCAATCTAATGTAGATATAGAAAAAATTATGATTACTTTCATGGCCCGTCAGAAAAAACCGACAACAAATAGGACAACGCGATATTTAAATGACATCGTTGAGGCTCTGGACAAATACGCAGAAGACCAAATGATTAGTTCTAATGCGGCGGTAAATAAAATTTTAAAGGAGCGGTTAACGGAACTGGGATACATCCAACAGTAATGGTTGCCAAAAGTGACGGAGGATAATCAACCAAACAAACCAGATGATGATTTTGATCCAGTGACAGACCCAAGAGACTGGTCAGCAGCCCAAACAGAATTAGCTTGTTTTGCTCTTGCCAGAAGCAAAGGTAAGCGGCTGGTGAAAATCATCAATACTAAAAAACCGCCCTTGCATTTTTGAGGACTACCCCCAATGACACCTGTAGCTACCCAAATCCCAATCACTGCAATCATTCCTATACTGACTGCTATCGGCGATCGCCAATGGCAGCAGTTTAAAAACTTAGAAGCAGATTTTGTGATTCACTATGGAGTGGAAGTCTGGGAAGAAGTGTTTAATTTCCGTGTTCTACCTGCACTAGACAAGGATTCTAATCGTTGGTTGCTAGTTCACTGGTGTGGAGAAGGGATTAACTGGGTTAAAGATGTTGCTTAGTGAGCAGTGATCGCCAGGGCATGGACGCAACGCTATCGCTGACTATTAAGCGGGTATACAAAAAATAGGTTCATTACAGCATGAGTAAGACGTTCTTAAAGTTACTTAATATTTAGGAGGGATATTTAAAAAAGTGACCAGTCTGTTCCAGGGGCGATCGCTGTTTGTATGTTGTAATTGTTTAAATTTCCGTTTGAGTATTTGTAAGCGTACAAGACTAGGCAGACAAATCTGTTTTTATACGGTCGAGCCGCTTTTCGTGCTACTCTAGCGAGAGTAAGTCTGCACACAAAACTGCAATTAGTCTTTACAAGGGAGGTAGTAACGACCAAAACAGAATATTTAAATAATCAAAATAGATGTGAGTCGTTTTAGAACAGTTTCGGTGACATAAAGACTGCCAGGTCAAAACACCAAATTGTTCCCAACAAACGAGGACTCACCACTCGTAACCTACCTGTTGCCAATATTAGCACACAGGAAGGGACAGTTTATGCTTTTTTTTGGACAAATAGTAAAAAAAGCATCTACCGCAACAATTAATCCCAACTCTGAATTAAAGCTGAGTATTGGCAAAAGCTATTAAGTCAAAAGTAATTAAGGGATGATTTTCCGGCTAGATGCCTCGCAGAAGAGGATAACGTCGTGAATAATGGATTTTTTGTATCAAAAACTGGAATTATTACCCTAAAAAGAACACAGAGGGCTGATTGCGGCTTTATTTACCATGCACGAATTAGCGTCAAGGCTTACAGCCGTCGCTCTTAAAGGTTGTGTCAAGGAAGTAAAAAAAGAAATCGGCTAGCTGCCCACACGCCAGACATACGTTTAGCGGTTAACGACTAACCGTAACAATTTTTTATAAGCAATTTCAATGTAGCAATGTCTGGGTCATAAAGGCAAAATTAGTGCAATTCAAATCAGGTGCATCAACCCTCTAAAACTAACCATGAGAGTATCAAACGAAGAAATACCGGCATTTTCACCAAAAAAAATTAATTTTTGAGCGAATGGGAAATTATTGGTTGATAGCAGTTGGTGACATTTGAAGAAAAGACCGCTAATGAAAGCTCTAAATGAGGGGATAGGGTGTAACAAGCAAGAAGGATTGAAGGTATTAAATCAGTGAACAGTGAACAGTGAACAGTTATTACAGTTTCGGTCGGAGATTTGAACCCGACAGAAACACGCCATTTTTAGAAATAGGGGACTTTAACTCCCAACGAAAAAATTAACTGATAACTGATAACTGATAACTGTTGAGTGTTGGGTCTAGAGAAAAATTCTCCACCCCACCCCGAAAATCCCACACCTTCAAAGATACACCCCAAACCTCAAAAGTGTGGGTAGCTCCGATGAACCAATCATCATCGGAGAGAGAAAAATGGCAAAAGCCAAAACAAACAAAGCATTACAATCTGTATTAGAGCCATTAGAGCCATTAGGACAAAGGTTTATAAAATACTTCCATCACGGCTGGGGATTCATTTACGCCCCCACGCCAAAAAGTGGTGAACGCCCACAGTGGCAAACAGAAAACCGCTACCCGATACAGCCGCGCAACCTGTGGCAACAATACATAAACCCAGATGTGATGCTGGGACTGCGATTTGCCAAAGAAACGAACTATCTAGTAATAGACCTAGACAGCAAAAGCCAGCTACACCCATCAAACAGCCGAATAAAATACCAGGAACTACTAGCAAGCCTAGAAGAAATCGGCTTATGCAGACCAATACCGATACAATCAAGCGATAGTGGGGGACTGCACATATATTATTTCTTGGAAGAAAAACAACATTCATACACCCTAGCCTGTGCAATGAAGCAGACGTTAGAAGCAGCAGGATTCAAAATCAAAGGAGGAGAACTAGAAATATTCCCTAACTGCAAAGTGTACAGCAAAGGCAACCCCAGTAACTTTAACGCCCATCGCTTACCCTTACAGACAGGCTCATACATACTAGACGATTGCCTAGAGCCGTGGTCAGACGACATAGAAGACTTCCTCAACGCCGCCGACTGGTCAGCGTCCGGGCAAGACTACGAAGCATTAGCCCAAGCACTAATCCAAGCCAGTAATAAGAAAATCGTAAAATTCCCGTACCGTCAGCGCAGTGCAGCAGAGCAATGGAAGCAAGACCTAGAACAACGCATAAGTGAAGGATGGACAGGACAAGGACAGACAAACGAACTGCTCAAAGACATAGCGTGTTACGGCATAGTATTTCGCCAATTAAGCGGACAGACATTAGTAGATCATATAGTGATAACAGCCTGTCAATCCCCAGGATATGTAAACTGGTGTCGCCACCAACAAGAAATAGAACAAAGAGCCAGAGAATGGGCAAGGTGCTGTGAAGGATTCTATACCCCCTATGCAGGCATACCGCAAAGAGCAAACAGTTATAAAGAACAATTCGGCAAACTAGATGAGAACAAAGTCATCAACCTGCACCCTAACGAACAAAGGCAGCAAGAGACAATAGATAGGATTCGTGCGATAGTCGCACAGCTAAAAGAAACTTTAACATTTCCAGAACGGACAAGCGATCGCGCATTAGCAATAATAGCCGCTTCCATTGCCGAGTATGGCAAAGGAGTAAGTCAGACAACCCTGCACAAGCCAATCTACCTACCGCTATGGCATCCAGACCACGAAGAAAGAACCGACACAAAACAGCGTGTAAATGATTGCCCAGAGAGTAACACAGCGAATTTAATCACCCAAAAATACCCCGAAATACCAGACCCGTGGTTAGAAAAGTCAGACGCTGAAATCCAGACAGAACAAGAGATACAAGAGCAGATAGGGCAAATTTACACACCCCCCCAATATATGAAGGTTTTGTACGGAAGAACGGCTAAGGCGTTGCTGGTAGCAACGCCAATAGCTGTTCTTTCTGAAGAGCAAGAATATTCTTTCAGCTGTAATTCCAGCTCTAATGTAATTTCTAATTCTTCAGATACCATTTCTGATTCTTTAGAGATTTCAAATCTTACCAATCATAAGCAAAACCAATGGGAGTTTTCCGGCGGCGAACCGATTGATGAAAATAAGCCAGACTTATCAAACGAAGAAATGATCGCTGGTTTAGGCAATGCCGACGTATTAACAATCGCCAATAGCGATGTTGATAGCGTCTGTAAAAACACTTTACAGAGGGAAGATACTCCAGAAGGCCAACCCTCTGTACCAGTTTTTATATCAACAACCACACAGCCGAACCTCGAAAGTGAAAATTCAGTACCGATTGCTGTAGAAGCGGATGAGCCACTTGAACAACCAACCTTTAGCCCAGAAGATTACCGTCAAGCAATCCGACTGAAACTTCAGGCTACTGCTCAAGCACGTCATTGGGTGAAATTATACTGCACCATAGAAAACTTATCTTTAATGCCCCAGGAGCGAATCAAGCTAGAACATCTGGCCATACGCCTGCTGATGCTAGAATCGCCATCGCAGATTTTACAACAGGAAGCACAGCAATGGCTCTCCAGTAACCCCTGTGACTTCGAGATGGCAGAGCGGTTAAAACAAAGCAAGTCGTGGAGAGGATAAGTAACCGAAGAGGCGGAGGGGCAGGGAGCAGGGGGAGTAATCCCTGCCCAGTAGCCGTGAAGCGGAGCGAAACATACAAGCCTCGCCCTTACAGGGCGCTCTTGCTGGGTCGGAGTACAAGCTCAGTCCCAGTTTTCCCTCTTGCTCCCTGCCCTCTTCTCCCCTGCTTCTTTTGACCTATTTGCCTTTGCAAGTACAGCAGATTTCACAAACTTTAATAGCAAAAATGTCTTTAAATTTTGTATAGAGAATAGTCAATGAAAGAATGCTCAACCATATTCTTTCGCGTGGGTATGAAAGCAGAAACTAATCAAGCCAATAGTACCCTTTTTAGAAAAGTGAGGGGACAAATTTGTTTGGACAGTCACAACAGTAGAACTATTAGTTGGGAATTGTGACTAAAATTAGCTTTTTTGAGATTTTCGTCCCAAAAAAGATATTTATATCCTGAAAGTGGGAAATTTGACATCAAAGACTGTATTTTAATTGCAGAGTTCGCATAAAAGATGTTAAAAAGATAATATTAGTCCTAATAAAAGGACTGTAACAAAAGTATATGAACCAGCTTGAAGTAAGATTTATTTGTGTAGGAATAAAAAATAAAGAGCGGTTTTTACATAATTGAAGTAACTTGTCAAGAGTTGTGAGTAATTACATCGTGATTTAAAGCAGTTTGAGTAGTAAATAAATATATAGGAAATTAAATTAATATTGCTAAAAATGTTTTGTTATAGTTAGTTGTAATAGAGTTTTTTTATTGTTCCTTTGCAGAATAATTTAGTTAAGTTGGTAAGAGAAGTTTATTTCTAGTAGTTGGAATTTGTAAAAGCAAAGGACAGTTAAGCAAATTCACCACTCCTCTTCCTTATGGAAATAAAAATTTTCCCTTGGACTTTGGCTAGGCTCAAAGCATCTACATCAGCAGTAGAGCGAGCAGATGATAGAGTAAGAAAAAATCAAGCCCAAAAAAGCTTATTTAAATCATGTTTTCAAGTACGTTGGCAATTAGTTTCAGTCGGAACTACGCTTTTAATAGCATTGCAAACTAGAGCAGCTAGAGCAGATTCAATATTTAGCAACGCTCAAAAAGCAATGACCTGTGTGATTACTAGCGCCTCATCTGGTGGAACTATTAATAATGCAGTATTGACTAGCTTGCCAATGATTCTGTTCACATCACTGACTATTGTTTTGTTTGGCTACTTCTGCTTCTCCGTTTATCAAGGAGTGGCTTCTTACGGAAGAGGAGAGGAAGTCAGTAACGTTATACAAGTGCGGTTCGTTCTTGCTAAGAGCTTCTAGAAAATAGAAGGGTATGAGCAAGGTATATTTTGAAAGCTACTTTCAAAATGTATAACTGTTCTTTTGATGTAGGTGAGCTAAGTAACATAGAACGGCAAGCCCTACCCTTGAAGAGGTCAAGTGACTCCCTACCTGCCCACAGTGACCATACTCGGAATTATGGAGGCTGAAGCTGGGAACAGGACGCAATCAGTTGTAAAACAAGCAGGTAACAACACTGGCGTTAACGGGGAGATGGCATGAGTAAACAAGTCCTAGAAAAGTGTCTTAACGTTAAGCTGCAACCTGGAATCAAAATGCAGACTTCATCTTCTATATTCCCGCAGCAAAACTGTATATTAGCTGCAATACCTCAAGGGGAGAAGATAGGCAAAGTGGACTGCTCTAAACCATCAAATCAATCAAAAGAACGGAACGAATAAAAACGCCATAGAGGTCTAGGGGAAGGTCGAATCCCTGGTAAGTATGACGAGATACAGAATTCCTCTATAGCGGGTAGGACAGAGCGTAACTGCTCTGAGGTGTTCAGAAAACGCGATCTGGGAGTAAAGCATGGTTAGACACAGCGCCAAAGCTAGTGAACTTTGGAAATCACTACCCTGGAAGAAATTTCGGGCGAACCTTTTCCGCTTACAAAAGAGAGTGTTTAAAGCTGTTCGAGTAGGAGACAAGCGCAAAGCTAGGTCACTACAAAAGCTGATTCTGAAATCCAAAGCAGCTAGGTTTCTGGCGATTCGTCAAGTAACTCAGCTAAACGCTGGTAAAAACACTGCTGGTATTGATGGTAAAACTGCCTTAACTCATGAGGAGAGATTTAACCTCGAAGTGCTGTTAAGACAGCAAGATTGGTATCACAACAAACTCAGGATGATATCAATTCCCAAGAAAGATGGTTCCATCAGATACCTCAAGATTCCCACTATTGCGGATAGAGCTTGGCAATGCCTAGCGAAATATGCACTAGAGCCAGCACACGAAGCAACTTTCCATGAACATAGCTATGGATTTAGACCCGGACGCTCTACCCATGATGCCCAAAGTCAGATAGCCAACTATCTAGCATCCAGTAAAGGAGGCATCAACAAGAGAATCCTTGAGCTTGACATAGAAAAATGCTTCGATAGGATAAATCACTCCACCATAATGTCCAACCTTATCGCCCCACAAGGGCTAAAACAGGGAATATTCCGAGCATTAAAGGCAGGAATAAACCCAGAATTTCCCGAACAAGGAACACCTCAAGGTGGTGTGGTAAGTCCATTATTAGCAAACATCGCCTTAAATGGTATCGAGGATTTACACCAATACCACGACTGCAATTATAAGAAAATAACACCAAGTACACCGGAAAGGAACATCAAGAAAGCTTGTGTAAGATACGCCGATGATATGGTGTTCTTCTTAAGACCAGAAGACGATGCAGAAGAAATACTTGAGAAAATCAGCCAATTCCTAGCACAAAGAGGACTAAAGATCAGCGAGAAAAAGACCAAGCTAACCGCCTCGACAGATGGATTTGACTTTCTAGGCTGGAATTTCTATGTACAGCAAAACGGAAAGTTTAGATGTGTTCCCTCAGAGGAAAACTACAAAGCATTCCGTAAGAAAGTTAAGAAAATCGTCAACTGCTCGAATTATGGTGCTAAGGTGAAAGCCGAAAAACTTGCGCCAATAGTTAGAGGATGGAGACAATATCATAAGTTCTGCAAAATGGATGGGTCACGTTTCAGACTATGGCACACCAGAGATAGAGCTTTTAGAGTATTCAACAAAGAAACCAAACAGGATAGGCACTCAGCCGAAAAACTCACACAAGAGGCATTCCCCACGGTTCCTTACTCCGAAAACGCCCATATCAAAGTCAAAGGTAATAAATCGCCCTTTGATGGAGACTTAACTTACTGGAGCAAAAGAAACAGTAAATTATACGACGGCAGAACCTCAAAACTATTACAAAAGCAGCATCATACCTGTGGATACTGTGGATTAAGTATGCTCTCAGATGAGAGGGTACACCTACACCACATAGACAATAATCATAATGACTGGAAGGATTCAAACCTGATAGTAGTACATGAAAGTTGTCACGATTACATCCACATGAGCAAAAGAGGAAGTGAAATTTATCCAATTCCCTAGCGTGAAATCCCGTAATTAGGTGATAGGGAACAAAGATAGAAGGTAACTAACCCCTAAGAACATCGGAAGCTGGATGAAATGAAAGTTTCACGTCCAGATTTAACTGAGAGGTGCGGATGATAATACCTCCCATCGACTCAACCCAGCCAATTTTCACCTTTATATCAGTGATATTGATTGTGGTGTTCCAGTCATTGCTGTTTGGTGGTAACGCAGGCTGTACTCAGGGTTAAAGAATTGAGGATTCAGAACTACCAAATATTAAATTTGGTGAGAGAGTTAAACCCGTTTATCAAAACAGAATTCAGTTTGGGAATGTTGTACAACTGATGAATAAATAAGTGGGTTTAAGCTCCTTACTCAATCCCTGATTCAGTGGTCTACTATTCGGGAACACCCAAGGCGAATACTTAGTGGAGGATTTAGACCCACCACTGATTAATTCTGATTCTTGAATTCTGAATTCTCCAAAAATTCGTCCTTGATATAACTCATCCATAATCCTCTTTTTGATAAGGGGATATGGATACTGATGTGCATGAATTTTCTCAATAAATGCTGAAGCTCTATGAGAGAAGAAATCAGAAAAGTCAATCAGAGCTTAGGTGAAAGTCCAAAGTTTGGCCCATTTACAGGCAGACAGTTTGTAATTTTTGCAGGTATATTCTGTATAGTATTCGGACTGCTGTGTTTAATAATCGGGTTGGATATTTTTTGGGGTCTAGGCTTTGCATTTTGGTCTAGTTTTTCAGTAGCATTACTATCAGGAGATCAACCATACATTTATTGGTCTAAAGTTTATCCAATTGTGCCAAAATGGACGAGAGGTTATGCTACTTACACATCACCACAACTTAAGAAAAAAGTAGGTGCTAGAAAAGTAAAACTAACACGTTCATCAAAACCGAAAACTCTCAATCCGTTTGAAGATTGGTTAGATTTAACAACCATAGTCAGACTGAAAAAAGATGCTTACACAGTTGGAGCTTACTTGTTGAGTAAAAAGAATCTGACTGATAGTAATAATACTCTGCAATTAATTTTTGGATTCTCATGCACAGGGATTCATCCCCTATTCAACTCAGAACAAGAAATAGAAGCAGTAGCAAAAATTTTTGAAAGTGGTTGTAAAGAAATCCCGCCAGGAGAAAAAATCACCTTTAGATGGAGTTCCTTCTGTGATGATAGTGATGCTGAACAGTATTTGATGCAGCGTATCAACAATTCATCTTCGTTAGAATGTGAATTTCTAGATTGGGGAAGACTAGCCAGGACACAAAAGCTAACAAACCAGAGAGCGCGTAAGGACATCAAACTAAACATTTACTGGTCATTTACCGTAACCTCAGAAGCCCTAGAAACTTCAGACCCAGTAGATAAGTTTTTGGCGAAATTAGCCAACTTCGTACAAAGGAGGTTTACAGATTCAGGAGTGAATCAACTAACCAAAAAGCGATTCACTCAGATTTTAACTAAAGCTTTGGAAGCCTCATTAAGATACCAGCAGATTCTTACAGAAATGGGCTTAAATCCCCAACCCAAAACAGATAAGGACTTATGGCAAGAGCTTTGTAAAAACATCGGAGCTAAAACAGTAATCGCTCCCCATACCCTGGTATTTGATGAACAAGGTGTCAGAGAAGAAATCGACGAAAAAGCAGTATTTGATAAACCAATCGAAATTATCAACCAGCCGCACTTAAGCTCAATCATCTTGAACAACGGAGTACCTTTTGCTGATAAGCGCTGGGTATGTTTACCAACAGGAGAAAACAAGAAATTTGTGGGAGTAATGGTACTGACCCGCAAACCAGAAATCTTTGCCTCAACCAAACATCAAATTCGGTTCCTGTGGGATTTATTCTCACGCAACAATATTTTTGACGTAGAGATAATCACAGAATTCTCCCCGGCTGACAGAGGAATAACCCGTGCAGCCCAGCAAATGATTACCAAACGTTCCAGAGCATTGGACTTAAATGTGCAGCAGAAAAAATCAATAGATGTTTCAGCCCAAATAAATGTCGAACGTTCCGTCGAAGCCCAAAGACAACTGTACACAGGAGATGTACCATTAAACTTGAGTTTGGTAGTCTTGGTTTACCGCGACACACCAGAAGAAATAGACGATGCCTGCCGATTAATTTCTGGTTACATATCACAACCCACAGAGCTGTGACTTGAACGAAAAAATGAGCCAAATTGTGAACAATAAAATGAGCCATAATTAACGGCAAAATAAGCCTTATGGGAAAAAGCGAAATAAAACTTTGCAATCAAA
>NZ_JACJQL010000058.1 GCF_014696625.1 Nostoc parmelioides FACHB-3921 | reverse complement strand
TGCAAAGGAACTTATTCACTTTAGTTTTGCGTGATTACATTGTAGAAAATCTTACCCATACTTGTGTTGCTTAGTACACATGAATGAAATTTTTTGTCAATGCGTAAGTCCTAATTTAGATAAATACAAACCAAATTTGGGAATACAAACTAAAATATAGCTACCTACCTCATATAAGTAAGGTGGTTAATAATTGCCTGAAGCTTAGCAATGAGGAGAATATTATGAGTTTACCAGTTCAAGTTACATTTTCACTCGCACCGCATATAGCTAAAGGGTTATCAAAGGGAGCGTATGTACTATTTGGAAACATAGTTAGAGGTGATATAACAAAAAACATCCTGGGGATTTTAAGACCAATAACACCAACAGCAAATCAATCATCAAACAATGTGCTTAACTTGATTATTTCTGGTACAACCTTGCTAACGTCAGGAGCAAATATAGCCGTCTCAGCTAAGGGATTTAGCAATGTTAACCATAAATTAGATAAAGGATTCTCTGATGTCAGCCAGCGACTCGATAATATTGAAAATATAATCCAATTATCTGATTGATATATCAATAAAAAAGCGAACCCGAAGGTTCGCCTTCAATCATTCTCTTGGTTTTTAAAAATCCAAATCTAAATCTTTGCTTCTTCTCTCACCAACTTATCCCAACCTAAATCTTTCAAATTATTATTACGGCGTAGGGGACGAGTTACCAATTCTAAAATATCCCGCGCATTGGTAAAGCCGTGAATTTGAGCAAAGGTGAACTCTACAGACCACTTAGTATTAATACCTCTTGCTTCCAGTGGGTTAGCATGAGCCATACCGGTAATGACTAAATCTGGCTTCAAATCATAAATTCGTTGTACTTGGTTATAGTTATCTGGCTTTTCCACCATTTTTGGTAAGGGTACGCCCATTTCTTGACAAGCTTTTTCTAACATTGCCAATTCAGCAGCTTGATAGCGCTTATCCATGTAGGGAATCCCAACTTCCTGAACAGTCATTCCGCAACGTACTAAGAACCGTGCTAATGAGACTTCTAACAAGTTGTCACCCATGAAAAATACCGACTTGCCGCGAATTAATTTTACGTAGTCTTCCAAGCCAGCCCAAATTTGTGCTTCGCGTTCATCCAACCCTTTTGGTGTAATGCCAAACACAGAGCAAATTTTCTCAATCCAAGCGCGAGTTCCATCGGGGCCTATTGGGAAGGGTGCGCCGATGAGTTTGCATTTGCGGCGACGCATTAAGGTTGTGGCTGTACGGCTGAGGAAGGGGTTGACACCAGCAACATAATAGCCTTCTTCCAATACTGGTAATTCTGTAAAGCGCTTGGCGGGTAGCCAACCGGAAACTTTAATACCTTGTTTTTTAAGTTCTAAGGTTAACTGGGTAACAACGGGATCAGGAAGAGAACCAAAGAGAACCAAGGGTGGATGATCTACGTACTCCGATTCTTCTTGAGCGACTAATTCTTTTTTCTTACCGAAATTTAACAGTTTTTGAACCGCATTACGTTCGTTTTTCTCTGCTTCTGCTACGGGGGCTTTATCAGGACAACGATGAGCCATTGCAGCGAGAACGGTATCTTCTCCTTGGGTGAAGGCGTAATCTAGACCGTTAGCACGGGCGACGACAATGGGAATACCAATTTCGCCTTCTAGCTTTGGTGCTAGTCCTTCCAAGTCCATTTTGATGATTTCGGTGGTGCAAGTGCCAATCCACACAATGACGCTGGGATTGCGATCGCGCTTAATTTGTTCGCACAATCTTTTCAATTCCGCATAATCATTTAACTGTGCTGAAATATCCCCTTCTTCCAACTCTGCCATTGCATAGCGGGGTTCCGCGAAAATCATCACCCCCATCGCATTTTGCAGGAAATACCCGCAAGTCTTGGTTCCAATTACCAAAAAGAAGCTATCTTCAATTTTTTGGTATAACCATGCCACGCAGCTGATGGGACAGAAGGTGTGGTAATTGCCGGTTTCACACTCAAAGTTTAAAGCTGTTGGTTCTTGAGCGATGGTCATTTTGCTTTTCTCCCCTTTGTTATTTAACGGCAGGTATTGGGGGGAGTGGTGATTGGGGAGTAGAAAGTGGAGATTATTTCCCTACTGCCTATTCCCTGTTCCCTATTCCCTCTTTTTGGCACATAGCACCAACTACCAATTCCTAGTAATTATGTGTTGGGGAAGAGGCGGGCAATCTCCGATTCATCAAAAACGCCAGCCGGTAATTCTTCACCCAAAAAATCGTTATTATCTTCGCTCTTGTGTAGAGATGTTTCATCACCCCAAACATCTGACAACACATCACTGAAGGCATTCTCATCTGGTGTGTTCAACTCATTGAGAATTTGCTCTTCTAGTTTTTCTGCTGATGCAGTGGCGATATCGAAATTAACGTCACCAAAATCTTCTGTTTCCTGGGCGCTTGTGTGCCGGAACTCGTCTTTTAATTGAGTTCCATTGGTCAAAGAAATATCATCAAGGTCATTGAGGCTGGAAATCGAACCATCAATAATCAGAGTTTGATGCTCAGAATCTAAGCTAAAGCCGTTTGTTTCGGAGGTTGTAAAGGAATCCGCTTCTGTTCGGTCTTCGATTTCGGCCGTTGGCTCATAGTGATGTTTTTCTACCTCAGCTTCGGAACTGGAATAGTTACCCAGAACAATGTCCGGGTCAAAATTCAATTCCAGCACCTCAATTAAGGTATCGGCATCGGGATTCAATTTGGAAAAGGGAAACATTAACTGGGCTAGTTTTGGCTCCAGCGCGTTCACCACTCCCAGGATGAGGTAAGAAGGTGGTCGCTTACCACCATCTGGTGTATAGACTGAATCCACTTCCATGTGGAGTTTAATCCAGTCACGATTGGCTTGGAAAAATTGCAACCACTTCTGTTTAATTGAATCCGTAAAGCTATTAAAGAATGCCATATTGACCCCATCCTGAAAATTCAGATGATTTATACAATCATCAAGTCTAGTTCCTCTTCAGGATTAGGAACCTGTGGTTTACCCGGATTTAAATAAAAATCTGATAATAAAGAAAATAATTCGCGATCGGGGGCATCGTTGGGTACAACACCTTCAGGACGTGCCAAAATCTGATCGGCGATGCTGAGGTAGTAGTCACAAACGTAGTTGAGAGAGGGGTCTGACTCTGCCATTTCAAATAAAGTCTTACCCTTAACGCGGGAAACGCGAATATCTTCGATTAATGGCAGTACTTCCAACACTGGCATTGGCACAGCTTCAACATACTTTTCAATCAAGTCACGCTTGGAAGTACGGTTGCCAATCAATCCGGCTAGACGTAGTGGGTGAGTTCTTGCTTTCTCCCTGACTGAAGCCGCAATCCGATTAGCTGCAAATAAAGCATCGAAACCATTATCGGTGACAATCATGCAGTAATCAGCATAGTTGAGTGGTGCAGCAAAACCGCCACAAACCACGTCACCCAACACATCAAACAAGATGACATCATATTCATCAAAGGCGTTGAGTTCTTTCAGTAGTTTTACGGTTTCCCCTACAACATATCCACCACATCCTGCACCAGCAGGGGGGCCACCAGCTTCCACACAGTCTACACCACCATAGCCTTTGTAGATGACATCTTCTGGCCAAACATCTTCGTAGTGATAGTCTTTTTCTTGGAGCGTATCAATAATAGTCGGAATCAAAAAACCAGTCAGGGTGAAGGTGCTGTCGTGTTTAGGATCGCACCCGATTTGCAGCACTTTCTTGCCGCGTTTAGCTAGGGCGACGGATATATTACAGCTAGTTGTGGATTTGCCTATCCCACCTTTTCCGTAGACTGCTAGTTTCACTGTAGTTTGCCTCTTATCGTTTTTTTATCAAACTTGTGGCTAAAACATTTTCCTTCACCTAGCCTCAGTTGGCGATGTGTGAGGTATGTGAGTTTGATTATTGACGAAACTACAGAGAAAAGAAAGGGGTGGTAAATATTTAAAATAGAGTAATTAAACTCTAAGAGGCTAAATAATTATTTTTTAGGTTTTAAAGTCTTTAAAAAGCAATATTTTGTTTACATATCATTAAATATAATATTTTTTAAACTTAAAAAATAAAAATAGTAACAATAAACAAAAAAACTGGATTTGTTTTGATTCAATAGTTTTTGTATATTTGGGCGAATATGAAAGCTATTGAAAACTGGATTTGAGCTATCTGGAGGCGATCGCCTAACTACCTAGCATAGCTAATAGCCCCTGATGCCTTGATTTAAGAGGGTTTAACGGTGGATGAGTCAGAATAGCTGAATCTAGCGCTGAGTTGGTTAACATAGGCAGGGATCAATGCAAAATTGTTCACCCTCTGGTTGTGCCTGAACCACAATCATCGAGAGGATATTAGCTAAATAAAATGATTTTGTAAAAAAATATTAATTTTGCTGATGAAGCTAGGCTTGACTGGCATCTAAAGGAGTTTCTGATTCTAGAGTGGGGAATAACTTAGACTCCACAGCCTCGATTTCCTGTAAGGATTGCCAGCCGGCTTGCCATTGGAACCCGTCTTGTAATAGCTTGGCGTTCATCCAAAAACGGACATTTGGGTCGCAAGCCGCTACCATCTCGGCATAAACCCATTTACCTTGATTTTTGCGGTTAACTACTTGGAAGTGCCGCCAACCGTCTACTTTTTTCGTTGCTGTCCACTTGGAACCAACTAGATAAGGAAATTTTGGCTTTTTAGTCATTGGTCTAGTCGCTTCTCTACGAGACGCTACGCGAACGCTCCAATTCAAAATACCCTACGGGAAGCTAAAGCTACAAAATTCAAAATTAAAGCCAGCCACCCACAAGGGATTGGGCTTGAACCCCATTGATTATACCGTGAGACAGTATCGATCAAAGAGCGATCGCAGAAGTTTTGAATTTACTGAGATTCTCAAACCAAAGAAGTATATTCATTTGCAAGACAAAACAGTAAGATAATTCAAAATTATCACATCAGTATAAAAGACAAATTAGACGAAAATTTTCCGTACATTAACTATTAGACGTTCGGTACAGCTAGAGATTCACCTTAATTGCGGGACTATTAATTTAACAAAAAAGCACAGCTAATACACAATCTATTGGGCTTAGTTATAAGACTAGCGACATGAAACTTTCAAAGGGAATTAATGTCTAGACGAGACGATTTACATTTTTCTGTGCGCCGCACTCTCGAAAAAGATGGCTGGACGATTACAGATGATCCTTTGATTTTGGTATTGGAGCAAACCCTTTTGAAGGCTGATTTGGGAGCCGAGAAATTTTTCACAGCAGAAAAAGAAGGGTATAAAATTGCCGTTGAAGTTAAAGATTTTGATGCTGTATCCGTTATCAGTGAACTCGAAAAAACAATGGGACAGCTTCAGCTTTATCAATGGGCATTGGCAGAACAGGAGCCAGAGCGTCAATTATACTTAGCCGTGAGCCAAGAGATATATATTAAGCATTTTCAAAAACCGATTTTTCAGTTGGTTGTCAAGCGTAATAAAATTAACTTATTAGTCTATGAACTAAGGCAGGAGGTTATTCTTCAATGGATCAAACATTGAATTATGCAGAGATTCTGAAGAAAACTGTACAAGAAGCAACTATCAACCAACCCCGCTTACAAGCACTTAAACTTTACTCTGTTTGTGATACCGATTCAGGTCATTTTCTGGTTATAGCTACAGGTTGGGATAAACAGCGTTGGATTGATAGCATTCTGTTCCATGCTCGTTTGGTAAAGCATCAAATTATCGTTGAAGAAGATAACTTTGAAGAGAGCTTAACCCAGGTACTTATCGCTAGAGGTGTCAGAAAAGAGGATATTGTGATCCATTTGGAAGCTGCAATCCTATCTTGAGAAGCTTGTCAGAGATATTTACGTTTTAAGGAGACGAACTACGAATTAGCCAAACCAGCTTGAAAAATTCGGTTGGGGGTGAGATTTAATTCAGGAAAAGCTTGGGAGACAATAACATCATTATCTCGAAACTTACTGATTTGATATTCCCCATCAACTAAATTACAGACTGAGATTGTTGGTTGTTTAGGATTACCGATAAAATTACGTCCACCTAAAGCCGCATAATCGACAATCCAGTATTCAGGGATACCCATCTCTTCATAGTCAGCATATTTTAAATAGTAATCGTCCCGCCAGTTGGTTGATACAACCTCAATTACCAAGGGGATTGATGCGCCCAAACTAATGGTAGATGCTTTTTTCCATAACGGTTCATTTATTAGATTTGTCTGATTTAGCACCAACACATCGGGAAAATAGCCAGAATCTTTTTCCAGGGGTCTAACTATAACTTGGTTGGAGATAATAAGAGGAAGGTCTAATCGAGCAAACTCTACTGTTACTTTTTTTGCTATAAAACCCTTTACTTCTTCGTGGTCTCCTACAGGTTGTGCCATTTCAACAATACTTCCATTATGTAGTTCGTAACGTATCCCGGAATTTTCAGGTAGGCGATCGACAAATTCCTCAAAAGTTACTAGCTTGGGTATGGCTTGAGTCATAGCTGATAAAGAATTGCTGCTTTGGAAATATTATCTCTAATCTAGGTCTACTTCGAGTAACTCTACTGATTGGCAACGACTTGATCAAGATGAGGACATTGATTTATCAGGCTGTCCAGAAGTTGCGCCAGAGATGTTTGTCGTGTTATGCGCCTATCTACTTTAGGACTTACGCAGTGATACGAAGAATCAAGGGTTTGGGCGAGGGTATAGGGGTGCAGGGGAGCCAGTTGCGTGGGCGGGTCTCCCGACTTGAGCAAACTGGCGTGTGTAGGTGTTCAAAACCCTTACACCCCTACACCCTCATACCCTTACACCCCTTCTGAGCAAATAACCTCTGTGCGTAAGTCCTGTACTTATTTAGAGGAATTTTTAGTCAATTAACTGCATCTAGTTACTGACTGCTGCAAGAGGGATGAGCAAATAGGGAAGTAATACTACTCTAGTAAGACGTGAAGACCGATCCCGTTGATGGTGCAACTCTCCGTAAAATGACGATATGAGAACAAATTGTTCTATCTGCATTTGAGCATTTAAATTTGGTCGTCCCTCAATCAGCCTATGCAACCAACTAATCCCAACCAATTTACAGAAAAAGCCTGGGAAGCGATCGCCCACACTCCTGAGATTGCTAAACAGCATCAACAGCAGCAGATAGAAAGCGAACACCTGATGAAGGCGCTACTGGAACAAGATGGTTTGGCCAGTGGGATTTTGACCAAAGCAGGTGTGAATTTACAAAAAATTGGCGATCGCACTGAACAATACATCCAGCGCCAACCGAAAGTCTCAGGTAACAGCACTTCAGTCTACCTGGGGCGGAGTTTGGATACACTGTTAGACCGGGCAGAAGCACATCGTAAAGATTTTAAAGACGAATATATTTCTATTGAACATTTATTACTGGCTTACCCTAAAGACGATCGCTTCGGCAAAGGTTTATTCCAAGAATTCGCTTTAGACGAAGGCAAGCTCAAAAATATCATTAAACAAGTTCGTGGGAGCCAAACAGTGACTGACCAAAATCCAGAAGGCAAATACCAATCACTGGAAAAATACGGGCGTGACCTCACAGAAGCAGCCCGGAAAGGTCAACTTGATCCAGTCATTGGGCGGGATGATGAGATTCGGCGTACCATCCAAATTCTGTCTCGCCGCACCAAAAATAACCCTGTGTTGATTGGTGAACCGGGTGTAGGTAAAACAGCGATCGCTGAAGGTTTGGCACAGCGTATTGTTGCTGGTGATGTACCCCAATCCCTCAAAGACCGCAAGCTAATATCCTTAGATATGGGGGCGATGATTGCTGGGGCGAAATTCCGAGGAGAATTTGAAGAACGTCTGAAAGCAGTATTAAAAGAAGTCACCGAATCCGGCGGCAATATAGTTTTATTTATTGATGAAATTCATACTGTTGTCGGTGCGGGTGCAACTCAAGGGGCGATGGATGCCGGTAACTTGTTAAAACCCATGTTGGCGCGGGGTGAATTGCGCTGTATTGGGGCGACAACCTTGGATGAGTACCGCAAATATATCGAAAAAGATGCGGCGCTAGAAAGACGCTTCCAACAGGTTTATGTAGACCAGCCCAGTGTAGAAGATACCATTTCTATTTTGCGTGGGTTGAAGGAAAGGTATGAAGTCCACCACGGGGTAAAAATTTCTGATAGTTCCTTAGTTGCTGCGGCTACATTATCCAGTCGTTATATTAGCGATCGCTTCCTCCCAGATAAAGCCATTGACTTGGTAGACGAAGCCGCCGCTAGACTGAAAATGGAGATTACTTCTAAGCCAGAAGAACTTGACGAAATCGACCGGAAGATTCTGCAATTAGAGATGGAAAAGCTATCTCTGCAAAAAGAAAGTGATGCAGCTTCCCGCGAACGCCTGGAAAGACTAGAAAAAGAATTGGCGGATCTCAAGGAAGAACAAAGAACCCTCAATACTCAATGGCAATCGGAAAAAGATGTCATTAATAAACTTCAGTCTGTGAAGGAAGAGATTGACAAAGTTAACTTAGAAATTCAGCAAGCAGAAAGAGACTACGACCTCAACCGCGCCGCCGAATTGAAGTATGGAAAGTTAACCGACTTGCACCGGAGACTGGAAGCAACAGAACGGGAATTGTCACAAACCCAAGGTACAGGTAAATCCCTGTTGCGAGAGGAAGTAACCGAAGCTGACATTGCGGAAATCATTTCTAAGTGGACAGGAATCCCCATCAGCAAATTAGTGGAATCGGAGAAAGAAAAACTACTGCACTTAGAAGATGAACTCCATCACCGGGTAATTGGACAAGATGAAGCCGTCACAGCCGTAGCCGATGCCATTCAGCGATCGCGTGCTGGTTTGGCTGATCCTAATCGTCCCATTGCTAGTTTTGTGTTCCTGGGGCCGACAGGTGTAGGTAAAACTGAACTGGCGAAGGCGTTAGCGTCATATATGTTCGACACCGAAGAAGCAATGGTGCGGATTGATATGTCGGAATATATGGAGAAACATGCCGTTTCTCGCTTAATTGGTGCGCCTCCAGGGTATGTAGGTTACGAAGAAGGGGGACAACTCACAGAGGCCATCCGTCGCCGTCCTTACGCCGTGATTCTCTTCGACGAAATCGAGAAAGCCCACCCCGACGTATTTAATATTTTCTTGCAAATCCTTGATGATGGTCGCGTTACTGATGCCCAAGGTCATACCGTGGATTTTAAAAACACGATTATTATCATGACCAGCAACATCGGTTCCCAGTATATTCTCGATATAGCTGGGGACAACTCACGCTACGATGAAATGCGCCATCGGGTGATGGAGGCGATGCGAAATAGTTTCCGTCCTGAGTTCCTCAACCGGATTGATGAGGTAATTATCTTCCACGGTTTAGATAAGAAAGAATTGCGGCAAATTGTCCAGTTACAAGTGGAAAGGTTAAAAGCAAGATTAGGCGATCGCAAAATATCTCTGCGACTCTCCGATGCTGCACTAGACTTTTTGGCGGAAGTTGGATATGACCCAGTATTTGGGGCGCGTCCACTGAAGCGGGCGATTCAACGCGAGTTAGAAACGCAAATTGCTAAGGCGATTTTACGCGGCGAATTTAACGATGGGGACACAATTTTTGTCGATGTGCAGAATGAAAGGTTGTCTTTCAGCCGCTTACCTGTTGAGGTGTTTAGCAGTTAATTGAATCCAGATTGGTTGGCGCAAAGGCGCAAAGGCGCGTCTTTGCGTTTTTTTGTAAGTTACTATCAAGCCAATATCCCTACCTTGATGAAACAAGATATTATCTTGATTGGCCCCATTGGAACAGGAAAAAGCACATTGGGTACACTCTTGGCAGAAAAGCTCAATTTGCCTCAGATTTCAATGGATGAATTACGCTATGGCTATTACAAGCGGATTGGTTATGATGAGGCTTTTGCAAAGAAGTTGAGAGCCGAAAAGGGATTTTTAGCAATCTATCAATACTGGAAGCCATTTGAGGCTTATGCAGTGGAAATGTTACTTGCTGAACACAGCAATTGTGTGATTGACTTTGGTGCTGGTCATTCAGTTTATGACGATGCTGCGTTATTTTATCGTGTGCAGAAGGTGCTGGAAACTTACCCGAATGTTGTGTTGGTGCTTCCTTCTCCTGATTTAGATGAGTCAGTTCAGATTATTAAGGAAAGGATGGGCGAGTTCCAGGAAAATGGTGTGGATGTGCATGAATACTTCGTTAAACATTCCTCAAATCTAAACCTAGCAAAAATCGTAGTTTATACGAAAGGTAAAACGCCTGAACAAACAGGCGACGAAATTTTGAGTTTAATTAAAACTAGTTCCTACTAGTACATTGAGGACGATAAATTTATAGTTTTTGGTGAGAAGCGATCGCATCAGTTAGGCGATCGCCTTTCTCATCATCTCAAGCATGGAGATTTGCTTGCTCTTGTAACCAAGGATCTACAGGCTGCCCATCTTTACGACGCAATTCAATTTCTACAGCTATTACCTCCTTGGAACCAGGAGGAGCAGGTTTTTGGTGAAAGATAATGTCATAGTCTAAGGGATTATGATTCCTTTCTTTCAACCACTCATGTACTTTCGTAGTCGCAAAGAAAGATTGACCTTGCTCAAACATCCGAGTAATCTGCATTTGCAGCGTATAGGGATTTATCCGACCCATAATTTACTACCTTGCTTTAAACTTTCTCTATGCAGGCTAGTCACCTATTGAACATACTCTGATGTTAATTGACATAGCAGTATACTGACTATTAATTCATCAAAATGGCAATAAAATTTTTAAGCTGCAATTTATAGATAATAGTCAATCAAAATGATTGGACAAATCAGGGGATAACATACTGTCGTTTTTATCATGATTTTATAATTTTTATCCGTAAAAACTTTATTTATATTGGCTGAGGCTAAATAAAATTACTACAAAAGTTTAATAAGATAGATTTTTTTGGCGAAACGATCTCTAGATTTTTCTCAGTACTATCACTTAGCCCAAAGATAGAATAATAAGATACAAAAAAGTACTAGTCATTTAGTTATCGACTATGACATGATAAAACCACTCGCAACTAACTAGGAAATCTAAAAAGGTTAGGCAGTGAGATATTTCTATCTGTCAAAAATTTTGTCTAACTCCAGTTTTGATCTATTCCTCAGTCTAAGAGATCGCTGATGACTGTTTTTTGCTGCGTTCGTAACTTCAAACAACCTGAGATAGCCATCAACAAATATCATGATGTACAAGTCTTTTCTATCTAAATTTGGGTGTGTTCTAGCTATAGCCGGAACAGTTTTAGTACCTACAACAGCTAAGGCAAATATTACCGGGAACACACAGACCTTAATAGATTGGGATCAGTTAGCAACAGGATGGACTGCACCAACATCAGGTCAAGTTCGCACCTATAGCGCAGGTCAAGGTAGTGTTGACCTAAGTTTTGTTCTGGGTAATAAAACGAGCTTTGCTAGTTTTGGCGGTTCTGGAACCACTCCTGTCATCAGTAGTACTCTTAATGGTAGCGAAGGAGCAGACAATAAAAGTTTGCATATACAGATGGATGCACAAGCAATCGGTTTAGGTCAAGGAGCGAACTCGGTAACGATGAACACTAGTTTCCGAGGCTTTAGCAGTCCCTTGAACGATGTTTCCTTCACGCTATATGACGTTGACATTAGTAGCAATAATACCTGGCAAGACAGAATAATTTTGAAAGGTTTTTCCGGTAATCAGGTAGTTAACCCTATTTTTACCCCACAATTAGCTCAAAACAATACCATTCAAATAGTTGATGCTTACACTATTGATGGTGTTAGATTTGATTCTAATGCGAATAACGGAAATAACGGTAATGTGTTGGTGAAGTTTGCTAGCGCGATCGACCGCTTCGAGTTAGTCTTTACGGATGGTGATGATATAAGCATTAGTAATCCCCAGGCTCACGGTATTGGTATTGGTGACATTACATATACTATTGCTGTGACTCAAAGCGTTCCTGAACCTACCTCAATCTTAGGTCTGTTGGCATTTGGTACATTTGGAGTCAGTTCTGTTTTGAAACGTAAGCAAAACAACGTTTAATTATGAGTTCATTTTTAGGGTAGGACAGTTCCTACCCTTTATTTTTTGAATGTGGAAGTTCGGTAAACCTCATAGTCTCTATTTGGTGATTAGTAGCCACATTCAATCTATATCAAGACGGATTTGCCATAATTGCTAATTACGGTAAGCTCTAATATGTAACCTGTAAAGTAACAGTTAAAATTAAAGCTAAGAAGTAATTGAGGAGCCACCAGGATGCAAGCAACATACGATTCTGATAAACGCAAATTGCTATCATCTCTGTGTCATGGGGCGATTTTCTTTAGTACAGCAATCTTTTCGGTTGGCGTGCCAATTGTTATTAATTTAATATCTGACGATCCAGTAGTTAAAAGCAACGCCAAGGAATCGATCAACTTTCACTTTAATGTTTGGTTCTGGGCTACTGTCATTGGAGTTCCATTAGGAGTTCTATCTTGGCTTACCTTTGGTATTGGCGGGATTTTGTTCTTTCCTATAGTAGCTTTAGGTTTTGCTATCCATTGGGGATTGACAATTTGGGCAATCATACATTGTCTAAGCCAGTCTGATGTACCGTTCCGCTATCCATTTATTTTTAGAGTGTTTTAATGGTGCAGCAAGTTTAAAGTTGGGTGTTAGATTTATAAGTCACTACAAACATTCTCTATTCGACTATTTTAGGTTTGCCATTCCAACTATGGTAAGTCTATTTTTATTCAGAACTTGAACTTAGCACTGTTGCCATTTGAGGAAGTAAAGCCGCAAAAGCTTTACCACGATGGCTGACTGATTTCTTCAATTCTGGTGTCATCTCCGCAAAGGTTAATTGCTTTTCGGGGACATAAAAAACTGGATCATATCCGAAACCACCGTTACCACGGGGTGCATGAAGAATTTCACCACGACAAATACCTTCTGCTTGCAGGGCGATCGCTCCATCAGGAGAGGCGATCGCTACTACACAGACAAACTGTGCTTGTCGGTTAACTTCACTACCTAATTCCTTCAGTAACCGAGAGATTCTTTCTGAATCGGTTTTACCATAACGGGCAGAATACACACCAGGAACACCATTGAGGGCATCTACTTGTAAACCAGAGTCATCTGCGATCGCCCAGTTTCCTGTGGCTTTAGCAACCTCGGAGGCTTTAAGACAAGCATTGGCCGCAAAGGTATCACCTGTCTCTTCAACGTCTAATTCTGCCGGCTTTAGTGTTAATTCCCAATCGGTGTTGGCGAGGTAAGCCTGCATTTCCCGCAACTTACCCGCATTACTTGTAGCTACTACGAGGAGTCTAGTCATTAGTCAACAGTCAACAGTTAACGGTCAACAGTCAACAGTCGAAACAGCTTTCAACTATTGACTATTAACTAAATTTTACTCTGCCCAGTGTTTTGCCCAAGCAAGAGTTTGATGGACTTGTTCCAGGGTAGAGGCTTCGCAGTAAAGGCGTAATACTGGTTCTGTCCCACTAAAGCGAATCATTAACCAGCTATTATCTGCTAGGCGGAATTTGTAGCCGTCGGTGGTGTTGCAGTCAATTACTGCTTTACCTGCAATTTCAGTTAGGGGCTGACTTTGTAGTTGTTGTAAAAGACGCGCTCTTACGTCCATGCTAGCTAGGGGTAAATCGATGCGATCGTACGCAGAAGAAAAGCCTGTTTGTTCTTGCAATTGACGGTAATAATCGCCTAAATCTAACCCAGATTCAACGATCGCCTCTAAGACATACAATGCTGATAGTAAAGCGTCCCGTTCTGGTATGTGGCTACCGTAACCAATTCCCCCCGATTCTTCACCACCTAACAGCACTGGCGCGGCTAACATTCTGTCAGCTATGTATTTATAACCAACGGCTGTTTCAAATATTGATAAGTTATGTAAGGCTGCTACCTTAGGAATTAAATCAGAACCACTGACAGTTTTGACAATTTCCCCTGTAAAGTTGCGTCTTTGAGTCAAGTGGTCAATTAAGATGGGGATTAAAATTTGGGAACTTAAAAAGTTAGCGTTTCCATCTACAGCAGCGATGCGATCGCAGTCACCATCAAATACTAATCCTACAGATAAACTAGATGGATTGGTTTCTCGGTGCTTGCGGATAGTCTCAAATAACATAGAAAGGTATTTGGGCAAGGGTTCCGGCGCGCCACCACCAAATAAAGGATCGCGATCGCTATTTATTTCCTGTACCCGTTCGCCTAATAATCGCCCCAACCCTGTTGCTGCTGCGCCGTGCATCACATCAGCAAATAGGGTAAGTTCACCAGAGGCGATCGCTTTGCGAATTTTAGCAATATCAACTTTGCCTTCTAAACCCTGAGTATAACTAGGCCAAGGGTCAAATTTTTCTAACTTACCAGGAGTAGCGGCGAGTGGTACTCCTGTTGATAATAATGCTTCTATATCTTTTGTAACTTCTGGCGATACCGAACCACCAAAATAACCTTTAACTTTTAATCCTAAATAAGCCCCTGGATTATGACTAGCTGTAATAACTAGCGCCCCCAAAGCATTGAGTTCTTTTGCAGCCCAACTAAATGCAGGGGTTGGTGCATAGCCTTCACTGAGCAAAACGTCAAATCCGACAGCAGTGACCGCATCAGCGACAGCACGGGCAAAATCTTCTGCCATAAATCGGCGATCGTAACCGACAATAATTGTTCGGCTACCCACCGTCGAGCAATAAGTATCATATAATACTTTTGCGGCAACTGGCGCGACTAAAGCTAGGCGTTCAAAAGTGAACTCATCACCAATCACACCCCGCCACCCGTCTGTACCAAATTTGATAGAGCTAGCTATAACTGGCATTAGATTATCCTCCCTGATACACCTGAGGATTCTAGCATTTGTACAGTCACCCAAGTAACAAAAAAGGCAGAATCCAGGAAGCAATTGCGGAGGAGTACATATGTATGCACTGACGTTGCAGTGTGACGTCTTTTATTTGTTAATAAATATTAATAATCCTTAATGGAATACTATTAAGGACTGATAGCCGTAGTTTATCAATGGCTAACAATTATGGTTTCCCGTTAAAAATCATCTAGATATTGACTTAAGCGACTAATAACGGGGTCAACTTCTTCTGTTGGCTCAACAGTATAATTAGCAGGGTTCACTACATCTACGGCTGGTACTGACTGGGGTGGTGAGTAAACCACAGGTCGCTCTGTCACCATAATTGCAAGATGCGCCAGTTGTTGCGTCAACTGCAAAATCTGGCGCTCAAGTGATTCCAAGCGATTAGATTCCTTGGCAAAAAAACGTTCCTCAAGGTCAGCTAGTTGACGTTGCAGTTCATCGATTTTTTGTTCAACCGGCTCTGCTGTAGTTGTTCTGAGAGCTGGTTTTACAGATTCCGGTACGCATAGAGCTTGCCATAAAGCTTCTTTGCAGAGGTCGCTAAAGGTCTTTTCTGGTTGTTTTTCTAGATAGTTTTCTACAACCGCCAACAAGCTTTCATCAGCGACCTCTGGGTTGAACGTAACCGATTTAACTACTTTTTTTGACCATTGGAACATTCGTTTTAAGCCCTAGCAGCACGATTGGAGGATAATTGGGCCTCTCCATAAATATACTGCCCCAAGGCGTTCGCTTGTCTAGAAGGAGCAGCTAAGTGGGCGTTAATCTGGGCATCTTTAAGTAGACGTTGTACATCTTCCCAGAAAAATTCGCCACCACCGCCAGTGATAATCACATCGGTGACTCGTTCTGGCAACCAAGCCAACACACGACTGCAAATTTCTCGTGAAAATTGCTCTATCAGGTTGGGCAGAAAATCATCTAGGTTGGTTGGTTTACTAGCGCCTTTAGGACGATAAAAGCGTTCACCTTTGGGTTTGTTGACAGCAGAGATTAAAGCTAAAGATTGACTATCTGCACCATCAATTTCAGCAGCTACTAGTTCATAGAACTTGTTCATGCCAAAATCTTCACTTTTAGAAGCACCGCGTGCAAAGCGGAAATTATCCACCATCAATAAATCGATGGTTTGATGCCCAATATCAACAATTGCTGTGGAGATTTTTGTAAAATCGGGGCTAGCACCACCTTTTTTGGGTTGAGCCTCCGACCAGAGAAGACTACCATAGCCTTCTGGCATTACCCAAACCTTGGTGATGTTCAAAGATACGGATTCACCTCGAAAATTGAGAACGTGAGGCCCGGTAACTTGGCTGGTTAATTGTGCTTTTTCTCGTTCAAATTGCTCCAATGAGAGAAAAGGTAGACCAAGTACAACAGAAATGTCATCTTTGAGTTTGAAGTAGCCGGCACTTGCCAGTACTTTAATTAGTGCATCCTCTACTTTAGATTGACCGACTCCCAAATTAGCCCCAAAGTCTGCTGCTAATTGACCAACGGCATAACCTTTGCCTTGATATTCCAACCACAAGTCCATTAATGGGTCGGTAGCACGGGCTTCAAAAACGCCCCCACGTACTTGCTCTATGGACATTTGCTTAACATTGGCGGGTACGAACACAACGTTATTGGGTTCGCGGCTGACACAGGTTTTTGTGGAAGTTCTGCCTAAGTCAACGCTGAGAATTGATTTGCTCGAACCATTATTTGGTTTGTTGGCCGGAGCGGCATTGATTGGGGTAGATGCTGACACTCTGTTTAAAGGGATGGCAGCAGCATTCATTGGAGTAGCGGCGGAAGGTTGGTCTGTCATAAAATTCCTCGTGCTTACTTACCTGTAAAAAGTTATCATGCCCGTCGTACAAACATGGGGGATACCAGAATTTCTGAGTTTCGTCAAGTGTAGCTATGAATACGCCAAATTTTAAAATTTTAGTAAAATTTAGGCGATCGCTTTCTTCAGCATTATTTGGCATAGTGTAGGCGAATTTTTACCAGATGTAACCCCCAGTTGTAAACAAAAAAGAACTTTGCTTCAAATTCTGGTGTTTCTACGCTTACGTTTGAGTACCCAGACTACAAACACCAGAACTAAAGCCCCTAGTACGATTTTGGATACAGGGGCAAGGTACTTATCCACAAGTTCATACTGACTACCTAAAAGATACCCTGAGTATGTTAACAAACCAACCCAGGCGGCGCTACCTAAAGTTGTATAAAATAAGAAAGGTAGCAAGGGCATATTGCTAATGCCTGCTGGTACGGAAATTAAAGTCCGAACTCCCGGAATCAGACGACCAATTAAAACAGCCTTGTTACCTTGGGAGTCAAACCAGTGTTTTGCTTTGGTGATATCTTTGCTAGATACACTAATCCACTTGCCATATTTATCTGCTAAATCTCGTAAACGCCTTTCACCTAAAAACTTCCCTGGATAATACCAGATAAGTGCGCCAATTGTGGAACCTAAAAGTCCAGCAATAAACACACCTACGATGTTCAACCTTGAACCTGGCAAGTTGGCTGTGTAACCTGCCAATGGCATGATTAATTCTGAAGGAATCGGCGGAAACAGATTCTCCACAAACATTAAAATACCAATTCCCCAATAACCAAGGGATTCAATAATATTTTTGATCCAGTCGGATGACATTTTTTAGGATGGTTGTACAGTTTTCGTTGCTAAGTTTAACTCTAGTGTTAGTAAAACTTAATAATTTTCGTTTCTTGAGGCAACAAATAAAGGTCTGGGGAGTAACCATGTACTGATGAGTTTAGGTTTTCCGCATCGGTGAAAACAGTTAACAGTTACTTGGTCAATATGTAGGATTATTGATTTGTGATTTCTGCCATGATTTTTGCTCAAGGATTATAACTACGAGCCAACCATCCTAACAGTCTAACCATTGAAGTTTTAATTTTTTTAGCTGTGGCAACAGCATGATTTTATTGTCTAGGCTTATTATGCACGTGAAAATACATTTAAATATATTCTTGTGCTATCGACAATTGAAGGAGTCTGGTCAAGCTAAAAAGCAGAGAGGGAAGACCTAAACTAAGTATTCGCCTCTGCTCCCTCGCCTCATCTATACGCTTTGAGTCAGTGATTGTACTCTTGATTCTGATTGCCAGTCTAACGGGTTCCACACCCGTTCTTCTAAAGCCATTTGCTCAATTAAACTTGCTAATCTGAGAGCTTTAAGAGCTTGTTCACCTCCCACAGAAGGCTGATTTCCACCGTGTACGCAGTTGACAAAATGCTCAAGTTCTGCGCTCAAGGGTTGAATGTTAGTGGTATAAACTTTCTCGATTAAACCATCTTGCCTGTAATGGCGATGGTCATTGACTGAGCTAGCGGAAGTTTGACGATGTATCAAAATTTCGTTTTTGAGAAAGTCTGCTTCAGTGAAAGAGTTTTTACAATGGGCAACTATGCGACGGATTTTTCTGTGAGTCACTTTGCTAGCAGTTAGAGTTGCCACGATCCCATTAGCAAACCCTAGAGTTGCAGTCACATAATCCAAATAACCAGAGTCTAAGGCGCGAGTTCCACTGGCAGTTAGTTTTGTTACTGGTGAGGCAGCCAGTTCTAGCAGTAAATCAATGTCATGGATCATTAAATCCAGCACTACTGAAACATCATTGGCGCGGTCTGAGTAAGGACTCATACGGTGAGCTTCTAGCGCGAGAACTTCTTCAGTTTTCATCACTTTGCTCAGTTCTCTAAAAGCTGGGTTGAAGCGCTCAATATGCCCAACTTGGAGGATACATTGAGACTCGGCGGCAGCGTTAACAAGGGATTCTGCTTCAGAAATACTAGCAGCGATCGGCTTTTCAATTAAAACGTGAATTCCCGCTAACAAACAATTGATGCCTACAGCATAGTGTAAGCGAGTGGGAACAGCTATGCACACGGCTTCTACATGGGGAAGCAGGTCACAGTAGTCTTCAAAAAACCGCACCTTGTATTTACTAGCGGTTTCTAGGCCTCGTTCGACGTTGATGTCGGAAACACCGACTAGTTCAACATCTTTCATTGAACTGAGTACACGGGTGTGATGTTGTCCCATGTTACCTACGCCGATTACGCCTACGCGAATCGGTCGTGGCTGGTTACGCTGTGTATGTGAATTTGGTTCTGCCACTGACATGCTATTTTGCACTATTGTTCTCTCCTCAACCACCAAACTTAGAGACGCTACGGCTGTTGGCTTTTATACTAAACAGCTAGTACAGCCAGTTATGATCCGTCTAAAACCATCCAGATGGTAACATAGAGGCCTTGTTTATGAAGAATTTCAAAGTTTGTAATCAGTTCCCATAATCTAGATGTCTTTTGTCGAGACATTTATAGATTTCTGGCTTTCGTGTGCTTTTAAAAACACATTTTATGTATTTTTATTTACGCATAATCACCCATGTATAATCTAAGTAGTTATTATCTACATCTTTTTAGGTAATCAAGTAGCTAGATGAGTAATCAATAATTTTATTGTTAGTAAAATCACTAATTAATATAAATAATACACGGAGATGAACAAATAAAAAAATATTTATGAAAAATTGTCTGAACAAATTTACTCAGATAATTTTTGCATAGTAATTGTCATTATTTGCAGATTTTGTTTTCTATTTTTATGGAAATAGGGAAATGGAGATAGAGCTTACGCAAGTTTCATAATCCAACTAACTTTAGGGTGCGTCAGACCCAATAAGTTCGTACAAATTCAGGAATTTTCCACATCTGACGCACCTTACTATTGTGCCAGTTGCTTAAGTCCTGGGAAAGTTAGGAGTTAAGACAATCTCAGCTAGGGATTTTGGGTTGGTGAACTACTAGCATGGTGATCGAGTAATTAACTATCCAAAATTTGGAACTTAAATGAAAGCTGTCATTTTATTATCTGGGGGATTAGACTCTTCCACAATTTTGTACCAAGCAAAAGCCGATGGTTGTGAATGTTATTCTATTTCTTTTGATTATCAGCAGCGACATCGCCGAGAACTGCACTCAGCTTTTTTGGTGGCGCAGACCGCAGAAATAGTACAACATCAAGTTGTCAATTTTGATCTCCGGCTTTGGGGTGGTTCAGCACTAACCGATGACAACATCGATTTACCGCAAGAACGCTCTCTGGATGCAATGTCACAAAATATTCCTGTTACTTACGTACCAGCGCGAAATACAATTTTTTTAAGTTTTGCTTTGGCTTATGCTGAAGCGATCGCCGCAGAAAGAGTTTACATTGGAGTCAATGCCTTAGATTATTCAGGATATCCTGACTGTCGTCCTGATTATATCGAGGCAATGCAGGAAGTTTTCCGCTTGGGAACCAAACAAGGACGGGAGGGTCAACCAATTGAAATTGTTGCCCCCTTAATTAATTTGAAAAAAACCGAAATCATTCAACTAGGTAACCAATTGGGTGTTCCCTGGAACTTAACTTGGTCATGTTATGCCGGTGGTGATGTTGCTTGTGGTGTATGTGATTCTTGCCGCTTACGCCTAGCAGCTTTTGCAGAATTGGGGTTAGAAGATCCGCTTCCTTATGCTTAAGGGGTATAGGGGTTTAAGGGTATAAGGGTGTAGGGAATGGCTGTGAAACCTGTTTTATCGGGACTAGCTTATATAGCTGTCGCCAGTAGTGTTAGGACATCAATAGATTATACAACCTAGACACAACAAGACTTTTCACCCAGTCCCCAATCCCCAGCTATAAAAAGTCCTTGATCTCTAACCCAAGCGCCGCAGTTGAATCTGATGCAGCCTCGGCCCGTCAACGGAGACTATTGTAAATTCGATGTTGTCATAGCAAAAAATCTCACCTTTTATCGGCATTTTTTGTAATTGATACAGCAAGAAGCCAGCTAGGGTTTGATATTGTTTTGTTAAGGGTAAATTCAGGTGTAAGACTTCGTTCAGGTCTTCTAAGTTAACCTGGGCTTGAACTAAAAATGTTGCCTGGTCTAACATTTGAATCAGCAAGTCTTCACTGCTTGAGGTTTCCCCAGCGTTGCCGATAATTTCCGCAATGACATCTTGAATCGTTACTAGACCCACAGTACCGCCAAATTCATCCACTACTATGACCATTGCTGGCTTTTCTTGCTGCATCATAGGTAATAGTTCACTAAGGGGGGTATGTTCCGGTACAAACCGCGCTGGACGCATCCAAGGTTGAATTTGTGTTTCTAGAGATAACTTGCCTACTGCTAGGGGGTTGGCTAAATCTCTAAAATAAACAATCCCGCGAATATCATCTAAAGATTCGCCAATCACTGGGTAACGTGAGTGTCCGCTAGCTGTCATTTGTTGGAGTAGGCTTTGGAAGCTAGCATCTTTGGATAGGGCGATAATGCCATTGCGAGGAATCATCACATCTTGTGCTGTGACATCACCAAACTCAAAGATGTTATTCAGCAGTTCTCTTTCTGCCGTTTGTAAACCAGTGGATTCTCTTTCTGTAGAGATAATTAACTGTAATTCTTCTGGTGTTACTGGTGGTCGCCAGCTTTGGCCTGTATATTCAACGCCAAATAGTCGCAGTAGGTAACTGGTAGATTGGTTTAGAATCCAGATAAAGGGACGGAAAAAACGTACGATCGCTTTTACCGCCGGCCCCAAAAAGCGCGATAGCTGTTCTGAGTACAGCATGGCGACTGATTTGGGACACAGTTCACCTAAAACGATTTGGAGATAGGCGATCAAGAAAAAGGCGATGGGAATTGACAGAGAATGAGCGACAAAATTATTCACATTGGCGGGTAATGGCCAGGATTTTATCCACCAGCGCATGACTACAGCAATGGAACTTTCACCAATCCAACCCACGGCTAAACTAGAGAGGGTGATGCCCAATTGGGTTGTTGATAGTACTCGATCAATGTTGCGCTGGAGTGACTCCACGGCGATCGCCTGAATATCCCCAGATTGAACTAATTGATGAATGCGCGATCGCCTAACAGTTACGATGGAAAACTCGGCTGTGACAAAAAAAGCATTAATTACAATCAGCAGCAGTACTGATAGCAACCGCAGCCCCACATCTGTCAAACTCAAATTAGAAAATTCATTCACCGCCAAAGTTTTTACAAAATTTATGATGCTGGGGGTTGGGTATTGGGGGTTGGGGACTGGGGACTGGGGATTGGGGACTGGGGATTAGGGATTGGGTACTGGGGATGGAATTTATCCCCTGCTTCCCCTGCTTTCCTTGCTTCCTCTGCTTCCCCTACTTCCTAGCCCCTATTCCCTACTTATCTACAGGAATATTTGTGACTTCTAGCTTCAGTTTTTGATCGGGATAATCTGTAAGCGCAAGAGATACTTTTTTAACATCATCAAGTAAAGCTGTAGGGATGCTGATTGTACCAGTAAACGCGGGGCCGTTAGCAGGTAAATCTGCTGGCAAACCTTCTGTACTAGCGCTGAGAGTTCTACCTTTGTCGTCGGTGACATCCAAAAAGCTATACAAAAAGCGGATAGAATCAGCGCCTTTGTTCTGCATTTTCACTTTTAGCAGTAGATCACCACCAGAGTAACGGGCAGATTGTACCGATAAAGATACGCCTTGATTTTCGGCACTAACGGGAAAACCTGGTTGGAGTTTTTCCGTTACGACTTCCGGGGGTTTTTCTTCTGGCTTCTGCTTCTTGCCGTTGATATCCTCTTCGTCTTCATCTAGTTTTTCGGATTTAGCAACTTTAGATTTGCCTTCGATACGGGACTTAACAATTTTTAATATATCTTCTTCTTTTAAGAAGGTTGTAGCGCCTGCTTGGGAGTTATTTGCTTTACTACTCGCAAACTTGCTGGTGGGGCGGCCATCTGGGGTTGTCACGCCTTTGAGGGCGGAACTTCCCAAATCAAATCCCAAAAATGCGCTCACAGAGCCTGCTCCTAACATTAGGAATAACAAAATCAAAGTAAGAAGTACAGTAGAATTTATTCTCATTGCTGACAAGCGATTGCAGAAGAATGCTGGTCTATATTAGCTGGTCTATGTTAAGAGTGTTGAAGCTGTATAGCTCAATGCTTAACATAACTCAATTAATGATAGTCCCCACTGTTCCATAATTAAATTATGTAGTATAAAAATCTAATAAATTATCTTAGAAGGTACACAAGCTTCACACTGTAGGATACAATTGGAACTTAACCAGGGTTGGCCGAGCGGTTGAGGCAGCGAACTCATAATTCGCCCAAGGCAGGTTCAACTCCTGCACCCTGGATTTTGTCAAAAGTCAATAGTCAAAAGTCAATAGGGGCTTGACTTTTAACTATCAGTTATGAATTTTGTTGAACTATCGGGGTAGTGCCGTTTCAAACCGGAATTCTGTCCCCATCCTCAACTTGTTGGCGTTCATTTGCGGTGACATGAGTAACGATGTACCGTAGGGATTTGGTAAATCTGGTGTCCGCAGATAGGGATCATTCATTGATTGTTGAACAAGGGCATCTCGGTAGAGTGTGTTAACTAATTCGGCATCGCGGGCGATTTCATTTTCTGGGAAGGAATTGCGAAAACCAGAACCAGAACCAAAAAATGCGTCTAACTGGCGTTTGGGGGTAAGATTTTCGTAAAAGTTGCGATCGTGACGAAAATAAGCTCGCTCAAACACATCATTTGTGCTTTCATAGTTGGGGGCTGCTGTTTCGGCAGTCGCCACAGCAGGAAAAGCTATAGCCGTAGATAATAGCACTAAAAAACCACTGAGGGGTCTAAATTTTATACCCATCTTTTTTACTCCTCAATTTTTGGGCAAATCTTCATTTATGCTTAATTTCAGAACTCCCATGAGTTCAACCTTTGGTGTAGCACAACTTTTACTGTTTTGTAATGACGTATTCTACTGAAAGCCTTACCCAGTCAGATATTTGGGCAGCCACTGCTGATGTATCTACTCTGCGCCAAAAACTGCTGGATTTACTTTGTCAACTCGCTTATCAAGAGGGTGATTTCGTTCTCTCTTCTGGACAACCCAGTTCTTACTATATAAATGGCAAACAGGTGACATTGCACCCCCAAGGTGCTTTGGCAATCGGTCGCATTCTTTTATCACTGTTACCTTCAGATACTCAAGCGGTAGCTGGTTTAACACTGGGGGCTGATCCAATTGTGACAGCTGTGAGTGTGGTTTCTGCTTATGAAAATCGACCGATACCAGCTTTGATTATTCGCAAAGAAGCTAAAGGTCATGGAACTAAGGCTTATATTGAAGGCCCCAATTTACCAGAGGGTGCAAAGGTGGTGGTTTTGGAAGATGTGGTGACGACTGGACAATCTGCTATGAAAGCTGTCGACCGACTGAGGGCGGCTGGTTACGTTGTTGATGAGGTCATTTCATTAGTGGATAGACAGCAAGGGGGGGCTGAATTTTATCAGTCGGTTGGTTTGAAGTTTGAGGCAGTGTTTACAATTATTGATCTTCAGCAGAGGTATCAGGAACTAGGTAATTAGTGGAGTATGGATGAGTGACACGCCTGATTTACTTTCCTGTCTCCTCCACTATTAGTTTCATTTCCGCAGTCCGTCCAAATTCTTCTGGTGCATATTGCAGGTGAACTTCCGCACCAGGCCAGGAAAAAGTTCCAGGGGTAACAGAACGTACCAAATAATGGAGGCTGTAAACTCCTGGTTCTAGGTGGTCGGCATAGGCGATAATGCGATCGCTATAGATATTCCTAAAACCAAGTTCCCAACTATCGGCTTTTGCTTGTAATGCGGTGGTGGTGGTTTGGAAACTTGCATCAACGGCTTCTAAAGCTGCTGGTAAGGGGTCTTTAATTACCAGATGATCTACGGGGCGATCGGCGATGATTTCTAAACCAATATCAAACACTTGTCCGGGGGCTAAAGTCAAGGGTTGATCGAGGGCGTAAATACCTGTTTTTCTTAAAATTTTCTCTGCATTTACTTGACTTATTTCTCGTGTTATGCGTAATCCGTTAAAGCGTCCTGGTTGATTTCCTTGCAAGCGATAATTATAAGCAACCAAGTAGTGTAGAGTCCCATTACCTGATTTTTGCAGGGTTAAATCATGACGGCCACGGGGTAATTGATTCATCGGTACACTTAACTGGAGGCTGGGATTTTCATAGCCTGCAAAGCGATTTTCTCCTAACTTCTTCCCAGCCAACTGCACTGTGGCGACAAAATTAGGTGGCGTGGGTTGTAGTTGACTATATTCTACTAATGCTGTTAGTGCTTGGGCATTGTTATAGTCAGTTTGCCATGTACCATCCCGGCGTAGTGCAAGCAGACTTTGGAGTAATTTATCTATTAGTTTTGGTTGGCTTTGTTTGGCGATAAATAAGCGTAAAGCTTGGGCTTGTGCTGCTGTTGGTGAACTCATCCATCCCCAACTAGGTGGTAAGCTAATAACTGCTGTACGTCCGGTTTCATATATGTTTTGTTGCAGCTTGTTTACCAATTGCTGAGATTCATCTTGCCATTCGGGGAATTGAGATAAGTATCGCGCTAGTTTAATTTGAGTTACTAAATCAAATTTGTTACGTTGTTCATAAATATCTGTCAGAAATGTGTTGCGTTTATCTCCCAGTTCTGATAATGCTATTAAAGCATTAAGTTGTAGTTGCCTTTTACATAGTTGCTGTTTGCAAAAATCATATTCTCCTGGGTTGGCAAGAACTTTTTGCAAATAGGTTTTGAGGCGAGATAGCATTCCCGTATCAACTAAATTGGGGAAGGCTTGACTGGCTTTTACTAAAGATTCAGCAGTATAAGCAGAAACCCAAGGGTCTGATTTTTCTTGTCCAGGGAAAGCCGCAAAACCACCATCGGAGATTTGTAGTTTTTGCAATTTTTCAACTGCTAAATTTGCCTGTTGGCTAGAATTAAATTCAGCAAATGTTTGAGCATATTTTTGGGTAAGAGTTTGTAAATTTGTCGCAATGATTAATTGACTCGCAGATGGTTCTGTGAATGGCAAATCATTATCTGTTAATACTTGTTTTGCTGGTGCTTTAATTTCGGGAATCAAAGTACTCGCCAATTGAATATCTAAACCGCCGGCTTCGGGAAAGGTATTTTTATCAACATTTAAGGGAATCTTGATTTGTTTTTGGCTGACACCAGTCTCAACCACTTGTTCAGTAATTTCCAATGGCTTGACTTGCAAAGGTAATTCAAAAGCATCGGCTGTACCATTTAGTTGAGTGGTGAAGCGCACTTTACCAATTCCCACACTATCCGCCACCATTGGGAAGCGATAGGCTTGAGTTACAGATTCAGCTTGGGTTTGCAAAGTAGTAGTTGTAGGATTTTTGCTGTTAAACTTCACAGTCCCGCTAAGTTCACCGTTAATTGAGAGATTCCCTCGATTTCCGGTGTTATTAGTTACAGATAAACCAGCGAGGATGCGATCGCCTGGACGGACAAATTGTGGCAAAATGGCATTAGTTAGTAGTGGTTTGGTGGTGATAAACGTCGCGTCCCCATTGCCAAAACGCAGGTTTCCATCTGTAGCCACAGCCATCACACGCCAGGTAGTCAAATCATCCGGTAATTTGAAGGTTATCTGTGCATTCCCATTAGCATCGGTCAATACAGAACCGTTATAGTAAGCGATGGGTTGAAAGTCGGTGCGGGTGCGTGTATTGGCTGCGCCTGTGGAGAAACCACCGCCGTAACCCCAGCCTTTGGGTTTTGCGATATCTTGCGGTTGTAATATGACATCTGGACGGTTATCGGTGAAGCGGGTAGATATTGGCTGTTCTGCATAAACTGTATCTACTAAATTCGGCGGACGATAACCAGAAAGTTGCAGTACCGCCTCATTTACCACCATGACTGTCAACTGTCCTTTGGTGGGATTACCTTGATTGTCCTTCAGTTCCAGTTGGATTGTTTCTTCTGCACCGGGTTCTAGTGATGTTTGGACCGGCTTAACTTGCAGTTTTAAATACTTATCTTCCAAGTTAACTTTAAAAGGAGTAAAGCCAATTTTTACCAAGTTATCTAAACTTCCTACTTCCACTTGGTTAATAGGTTTACCCTGTCTAACTAACACAGCTTCAACGGCTGCATTTGGTAGCATTTCTGGCGTAACCTGAAACTGAATTTGTGGTGCGCTACCCTGTACTTTGGTAATTTGTTGATAAATGGGTTTATCTTTAATCACCGCAAAGTATAATTCTGCATCTGCATAGGGAGATTGAATTAAAGCTGTAGCAGTTTCACCAGCTTTATACTCTTTTTTATCTAACTTAACTTCTAAAACATCTTTATCCCGCGTACCCCAAAAGACTGCGTTTCCCCCAGTCACCCAAATTTGTGAATCTGTGGCACTTAATTCATTTTTGGCATCACTAAAATTAACTCTAATTCGATATGCACCAGATTCAGTTGGTGTCAAATTCACTGATTGCGGATTACTAGTAGATGTAATCTCTGTTTGGGCAACTGTTTTATATTCAATTTGATTTTTTGGTGTTTGGCTACCTTCTACCAATTGAGTGATGCTGCTGTATTTTATCTGTTGCAATTCCAGCCGGACTCGTTGATCTGCGATTGGTTTTCCTGTAGGGTCAGTAACAATCACTTCAATAGGAAACGCTTTGCCTGCATCAGCAATAAAATTACTTTTTAAGCCAATTAAACGATTACTTGGTAAGGCTGTAAAACTTTGGGAATTGGCTACAGAAAGATTGGAGACATCAGCAACTTGTACATCTACTCTATAAGTCATGGGATACGGTAAATCTTTAGCAACATTTACCATTTGGCTACTTTTACCATTAGCATCTAACTGAGAATTACTTTGCAATACATCACTAGATATAGTGGGGGCTTCTTCCGGCCAAAACCATTGGCGACCAAAAGTAAATTCTTCCCAACCTTTAGGGATAAAATTAGCTTGCTGACGAGTGATAAAATATTTCGCCTCTCCACCTTCTACAGGCGCACCGAATAAATAGTTACTTGAAGCGTTAATATCAACATCATCGCCAATGTAAGCAAATTCTTTATCTAATTTGACTTCAACCTTAAAATTAGGGGGTTTGAACTCAGCCACCCGAAATTCTCCAGAAATTTCCAGATTATTCTTACCTTTAGCTTGAATTGTGTAGTAGCCTAAGCTTTGAGTTTTATTGATGGGCATTTCTAAGGAAAACGTCCCAAACTCATTTGTAGTTTGTGTCCCTAAACTGGTCTTTTTCCCATCAGGATTTACCAACGTTATTTGGTAGTCAGCATTTTTATCTTGTTGGATTGCACCATTTTGTAAGTAATCAGCAAAACCAGTAAACCAAGCTTTTTCTCCTGGTTGATACAACTGTCTGTCTGAAAAAATTACTCCCCTTGATTCTGGTTTATTCCCTTGCCAACCTGCATCAATACCATATCCATAAACACCGCTATATTCTTCCGTCCTAGTAAATGCCCAATCTTCATTTTCGCGGGCAATTACTAATAATTCTGGTGATTTAATATAATTTTGGCTACCAGCAGTACATTGCTGTAATTCTGCACGATTAATTCTAAAAGTTCCATTTTCATCAGTTTTCCCTGTCGCACAAGGTACAGGTTCAGGACGAGATTTTACTTGTAATTTTGATTGATAAATTTCTATAACAGCCGCTTTTACTGGCGCACCATCGGTTAAATGATTCACCCGAATTAATCCCGATTCAGGAAACCATTGACTGAATACACCCAAATTTGTCAATTCCACCAAACCATAGGTCGTAGGTTCTCGCCACAACTCCTTACCATTTTCCTGATATTTATTAGTACGGGCTTGGACTCCATAAGCTAACATTCCCGTCTTAGCGTTGATTTTTTCTCGTAGAGGAACAGTTACATCAACTGACTGATTTTTCTTACCTGATACCTGGAAGCTTTGCCATTCAGCAGGTTTTGGTAATAAGTCATTACCATAGTTAAAATAAACTAAATCTGTTGGTTTAACTACTCGATAAGCCGCCTTATATTTAGATTCTGGTAAATTTACAGTACTAATATTTAACCGTAAATCTTGACCTGCGGGGAAAATATTCAAATCTGAGGGAACCCAGATATCCCCGGCTAAATCCCCAGTATCATATTTAAGTGAGACAGGTTTATCTAAAGTTTGTCCAAACTTATCTTTGAGATTTTCGCCGATAGTAATTGTATAAGTCTTAGCTGGTTCTAAGGCATAAGGATTAATCCCGATAATTCTATCTTCATCATTAACTTGCAATAGCCTAGAAATATCTTTTGATGCTGGGTTAATTTTAATATTGGCTTTAGCTGAATCGGCTACTAAAATATTATTAAATTCTAGCTGCGGACTACCTTTAATAAATCTTCCATAAGTTCCCCCAGCGTCTGGTTGTCCATAAAAGTTAATTTTTTTAAACGCCAAAGGTGAATAAGTAGATAACTTACTAGCAAATTCTTTTTCTGTAGCTAGGTTGCCATAGGCAGGACGTATTCCTGGAGAAAATACTAAACGATAACTGGTGGCTTTTTCCAGATTTTTTTGAGGTCTAAGATTATAAATCCAATTACGTGCTGAAGGGTCAAATTTCTTGAGAGGTTCTTCATTATTTAGAGTTTTTTCTTCCTTGTTTAAAGTTACTTGGAAACGCAAACCCTCCTTTTTACCTTCTGGGATTAGCTGTAAATGTTCTTGTAAAGAAGCTAAATCTAGTTCTACATTAGATGTAAATTGTAACTTTGGCTGTAAATCAATGGGTTCAGCATCAGCTTTCTCCATTGGATTCACACCAGGTAAATTCGTTAAATCGATAGATTGAGTATTAAAAGTCCAGGATAAATCTTTGTTTAAACGATGATTTTTTAAATCTGCTAAACCTGCTTTGAGAGTAACTTGTAATCTTGTGGCTATTGGCAATGCTTTATCCGCTTGGAAACCTACCATGCGCGGTGTTAAAAAGCGAAATTGTCCCTGTAATGGCGGCCAAAGGGAAAACTTTTGTAATAACTGCTGTTGTTCTGGACTGTCTAGATTTTCAACTGGTATTAAAGCCTCTTTAAAACGAATACGGATTTGGTTCAGAGGTTGGGCTTCTCCAATGGGACTAATTTGTTCAATCCAGTCCGGTAATTTTGGCGGTGTGAGTGGGGAAACTGCTGGTAATGGTTCCCTACCTGAGTTGATACCAAAAAAATTACATCCCCCTATTCCTAACACCAACGTTAGAACAATAAAACACCGTATACAGACTCTAATAATCATATTTTTATAAATTTAAGATTAAAAATTACAGCAACTAGTCTCATCCCATCTCTGTTAAACTCCGCGCCAACCCCCCTTCTCTACGAGAGGCTGCGCCAACGGGTTCACCAGTCGTCTACGGAGGGAAACCCTCCTACAACGCTGGTTCACCGCACTCCTTCGCATTTAAAAATCAAAATTTATTTACATAGATAACCAATCAAAAGCAGTAATTCCAAAAAACAACTACAATTCTTAACTATGAATTATTTTTTAACTGATTATTAAGGAATTGACATATTCACTGTTGTAGATATCATCGCCACGGCAAAATTAAAGTCAAGTCTCTTAAACAGGGTACTCCCTGATGCAATTCATATCTCTATCGCTTACCAGAATGCGGCACAGTAGTAAGGTGATGATAGCTGTGCTGCTAATATGCCTATTAATCCGCTTATTACCTCATTTTGCGCCGATTCATGCTGTAGATATTGCCCAGAATCAACTAGCAATGCAATTTAGCGATCGCAATGGGCTACCATTAGGAACGATACTCACCCGTGACCAAGAGCATACATCAGTAGTACCCTTAAATCAGATTTCTCCCCAGTTTATCCAAGCGATTTTAGCTGCCGAAGATGGCAGTTTTTATCATCATGGGGCTTTGGATTTGCAAGCAATTGTCCGCGCCATCAAAGAAGCTATCCACGCCAAAAAAATTGTTTCCGGTGCTTCCACAATTACCATGCAGTTAGCGCGGATGTTAGAACCAGTCCCCCGCAACCTGTTAGGGAAAATGCAGGAGATTTGGTTAGCGTGGCGGTTAGCAGCTGGGATGAATAAAGATGAGATTCTCTCTGCATATATCAATCGCTTGCCAATGGGAGGGAATATATATGGTGTAGAAGCAGCAGCCCGGACTTATTTTTCCATACCAGCCAGTGAATTAAATCTTGCCCAAGCTAGTTTGTTAGCCGCTATTCCCAATAATCCCACCTACTTTAACCCTTATGAACATTGGGAACGACTGAAGCAACGACAAAAATATGTCCTCAATCGTATGCTACAGGAAGGCTATGTGAGCAAAGACATAGCCTATCGTACATCCTCAGAAAAAGTTGTGTTTCAGTCCAACCAACGAGGAATTATCGCCGCACCACATTTTTTATTTTGGTTAGCCAATCAAATTTCCCCTAGTCCTGCTGACACAAATCAATCAGTTATCCACACAACTATCAATCGTCCTTTGCAGCAATTCGTCGAAGCACAAGTACAGCAGATAATTTCTACTCTTTCCGCCAATAACGTTCATGATGCAGCCGCACTAGTAATTGACAACCACAGTGGGGAGGTTTTAGCTTACGTCGGTTCACCGGATTACTTTAATCAAGCCCAACTGGGACGCAACGACGGAGTGCAAGCACTACGTCAACCAGGTTCTACTCTGAAGCCTTTTGTCTATGAATTAGCCTTAGAAAAGCGGTTAATTCGCCCAAATACTATTTTGGCAGATGTGCCGACTCATTACGCCATCCCCGGCGCACAACTCTACAGCCCAACGGATTATACCGAAAACTTTCTTGGGCCAGTGCGGGTACGCATCGCTTTAGCCAATTCTCTCAATGTACCAGCAGTGCGTGTGTTGGAAAAAGTGGGTGTACCAACTTTCCTAGAACGTCTGCATCAACTGGGATTTGTCCATCTGAAGCAAACCCCAGAATACTATGGTTTAGGTTTAACCCTTGGTAGTGGTGAAGTCAGCCTCTGGGAACTAGCCCAAGCCTACCTAACGATAGCAAGACAAGGACAACCCACCCCCTTAATCACCACCCTTCCCCAGTCCCCAGTCCCCCATACCCAACCCCCAAACCCCACCATCTGGCAATTAATCACCAATATCCTCAGTGACACCCATGCTCGTGCTACAGCTTTCGGTGTAGATTCAGTATTAAACTTACCCTTCCCTGTGGCTGTGAAAACTGGTACATCTTCCAACTACCGTGACACTTGGACAGTCGGCTTTACCACTGATTACACCGTCGCTACCTGGGTAGGTAACTTCAATGGTGAACCCATGCGCCAAGTTTCCGGTGTCACAGGTGCAGCCCCCTTGTGGAATCGGATTATGCTACATCTGCATGAACATCAAGAACCAGCCAGTTTTCCCACTCCAGCAGGTCTATTGCAACTACCAATCTGTCCAGTTTCCGGGTTACGACCCACGCCAGACTGTACCTCAATAGTGCAAGAATATTTTTATCCCGAAGATAAAACTAGCTACGAACAAGACACTCAGTTTACTTTACCACCAGAATATAACGAGTGGTTAGCCAAGCAACAGCGATCGCAGTTTACCACCAGCAGCCTAAGAATTTTATCTCCCCATGAAGGCGATTTATTTTTAGTGTATCCAGGTGAAGCAGCACAACAAAAATTAGAATTCAAGTTAGTAGGAAATAAGTCTACACCTATAGAATGGTGGCTCAACGGTGAAAAGCTGAATACCCAATCAGCTAATTCTTTATTTTGGTCGCTGCGTCCTGGTAACTGGACTTTAGAGGCGAGAAGCGGTGAAATGAGCGATAAGGTAAAATTTCAGGTAAAACGGGCAAGTATTAAGCCCACACGTAGGGGTTTCTCGATTGGTAATTCTGGCGTTGCTGATTAGTGGGATGATTTTTGTCTCACGCATTCGCCCTTGGCGTTCCCGAAGGGTAGGCGCAAAGACGCAAAGAATCAATATTCTGCTTTGTACAAAAGTCCCAATTCATCCCGCATTTATGCAACGCCGTAATTCTTAACTGTGAAAGAAATTCCTAAAGCCTACCCCCTATTCTGAAAAATTTCCCCTGACGATACAAGTTACGTAGTTGTGCTGGTGCTACACCAAGTAAATAAGCGATAATCACGACTTGATTAATCAGCGTAGTTTGGAAAACTCCCCTCTGTAACCATCTCCGAGCAGAGGTTATTGCTGCTACACTCAAAATAGTAATTTTCCCGGCACGCTTTAAACGTCGCATGAGTTCAAAGTCTTCCATTATTGGCAATTCAGGAAAACATCCAACTTCCTGAAATAAAGCCTTTGTCATAAAAATTGCCTGATCTCCATAGGGCATTTGGAAAAAATGCGATCGCCAGTATACCCCTTTTTCTACCCAGCGCAAACCTGCCAAGTCTGCATCTATCCGCAAAGCAAACGCGCCCGCTACTACTCCAGGCTGTCGTAAGGCTGCGCGAATCATTTCATCAAAACCAACAGGTAAACGCGTATCTGCATGGAGAAACAACAAAATTTCGCCAGTAGCCAGCGCCGCACCTGTGTTCATTTGCACAGCCCGCCCAGGAGATGAGGAGATAACTTTTACACCTAAAGATTGAGCGATCGCCACTGTATCATCTTGTGAGCCGCCATCAACAACAATGACTTCTATATTTACGTTAGGTTGAGTAGTGGCAATAGCTTGTTGAATATTACCCGCTTCATTCAATGTCGGAATAATAATAGAAATTTTAATATTTTTCAAATTTTAACCAAATAAATAATAGCGTATTGTCCACAATATAAATAGTTTTGTCTCATATCAAAAATTAGAGACCGTCAACTTTTTTGATTGCGAATAACTTGTTGAAATTCAGCGACCGCATCATATTGATCAGGCATAGAAATATAATGTAATAACAAAGCCGGGTCTAAATTTGGCAAGAAACCACTTCTATTTACTTCTTCATAATCACCATTGTCTTGAAGACGAAATATGTTTATGGAATTAGATTTCCACAACCAAACTTCTGGCACTTTTTTGGGCTTGTATAACTCTTTTCTGTTAATAGTGCCACTAGTAACAATAATCTCCATCACAATATCAGGGACTGCTTTTTCTGTGCCGATGTTGTAAGATTCATCTGGTGTCCCAGAAGCATATCCCGATTCTTCCAGAGTGAATCCACCACGTCGGTAAAACCGGATACCCATCTCTCTCATGTAAGTTTCTAGCAGTAACCCAAAGTTACTTTTCACTTTTTCATGTTTATCACCTATGGGAGACATGATTTCTAACACTCCTGACAAATAAGTTAATTTGACATTATGGTTGTCTTGAAGATGTCCCTCGATACCTTTGAATTGCTCCCAAGAAACATCCTTGAGTGTTACTAATTTTTCTTCTGTGGGCTGGTCTATAAGTGGGATGCTCATAACAAGACTGCCTTAACAAGAATAATCTTACATTTACTAATTCTACTCTGGAAATGTAAGCTATTCTATCTAAGCAATTTTTTCATCTCTACTATGGCAACTATTAACGACAACTACCTCAAACTGAAAGCAGGCTACCTATTTCCCGAAATTGCGCGGCGGGTAAATGCCTTTGCCGAAGCCAACCCTGATGCTAAGATTATTCGCTTAGGTATTGGTGATGTCACCGAACCATTGCCAGAAGCTTGCCGGGCTGCGATGATTCAAGCAGTGGAAGAAATGGGCGATCGCTCTTCTTTTAAAGGTTACGGCCCAGAACAAGGTTATGCTTGGTTACGGGAGAAAATTGCCGCCCAAGATTTTCAAGCACGGGGTGCAGATGTAGACGCTTCCGAAATCTTCATTTCCGACGGCTCTAAGTGTGATACAGGCAACATTCTCGATATTTTTGGCGATAATAACATTATTGCTGTTACCGACCCAGTTTATCCCGTATATGTAGACACCAATGTCATGGCGGGACACACTGGTACTGCTAATGAGAAAGGCGAATTTGAGGGTCTGGTTTATTTACCTGTCACCGCAGAAAATAACTTCACCGCAGAAATTCCTTCCCAGAAAGTAGACTTAATTTATCTCTGCTTCCCCAACAATCCCACAGGTGCAACCGCCACCAAAGAACATCTCCAAGCGTGGGTAGACTATGCCAAAGCACATAACTCAATTATCTTCTTTGATGCTGCCTACGAATCCTATATTACCGACCCATCCCTACCCCATTCTATCTACGAAATTGAAGGAGCCAGAGAAGTAGCGATTGAGTTTCGTTCCTTCTCTAAGAATGCAGGTTTTACAGGTACTCGTTGCGCCTTAACCGTCGTACCCAAAACCTTGAAAGCCAAAGCCGCCGATGGTTCCGACGTGGAACTGTGGAAACTGTGGAATCGCCGCCAGTCCACCAAATTCAATGGTGTATCTTACATTGTGCAACGGGGAGCTGAAGCTGTCTACTCAGAAGCAGGACAAGCGCAAGTGAAAGCACTGGTTAGCTTCTACTTAGATAATGCCAAAATCATCCGCGAAAAACTTACAGCCGCCGGCTTATCAGTATATGGCGGTGTCAATGCACCTTACGTTTGGGTAAAAACACCCAATGGTCTTTCTAGTTGGGACTTCTTCGATAAGCTATTGCAAAGCGTCAACGTAGTCGGAACCCCTGGTTCTGGTTTCGGTGCAGCTGGTGAAGGCTACTTCCGCATTTCTGCATTTAACAGTCGAGAGAATGTGGAAGAAGCGATGCAGCGAATTACTGAGAAATTTAAACTCTAAGAATATAGAGCTGGGTAATTCCCACCCAGCTATTAAAATTTTAGGCGTTGGATATTTGCGGGATGAATTTAGACTTCTCGAAAAAGCTGAAAGTCGATTCTTTGCGCCTTTGCGCCTACCCTTCGGGAACGCCAAGGGCGAATGCGTGAGATAAAAATCATCCCATCAATCAGCAACGCCAAATTTTAAAATTAAGGACTGCCACACTCTTGTTTCAAATTGGTACTATTTTTATCTGTCTAGAGTGATGAAAGACCGCTAAAGTTCACTTTTAGCAATAGATTAGGACTTACGCAGTGTGACTAATTTTCTGGCTTTTTTGTCAATCGTCCATAGTCAATAGTCAAAATCAAGGTTTTTGGACTGTGGACTATTGACTATTGACAACCCTCAGAAGGGTTTTTTGGTTCAGTGCGTAAGTCCTAAATACTATTTGCCGTCGTGCCGACAAATGAACCGCCAATCTGCAACTGGGCATTTTGTCCAAAGATAATCCCTGCTGGATTGAGTAAGAATAAACTGGCAGATGGATTACCGACTATGCTAATGGTGCCATCAATATTAGACACATTCCCGCCAGTCACCCGACTAAATATAGTTGTAATATTTGATGTGTTGTTTAAATCAAACCGCGCCTCCATACCTTGAGGTACAGAGAAATCACGGAAGCTATGAAATAAATTACTACCTTCTTGTCTGCCGTTGAGAATCTCAATAATATTATTATTAATTGGATTCACAATAGACCTATCTTTAAAATAAATTTTATAGGAAAATAAACAGAGGAGCTAGAAAAGCGAGTATTAATAATGACAAGCCCCTTAAAAAGAATAGAATCATACCCAGAGG
>NZ_JACJQL010000057.1 GCF_014696625.1 Nostoc parmelioides FACHB-3921 | reverse complement strand
AAAACCAGCGTGGTAAGTGAGGAAACACGGGGATAAATCCCCTTGAGTCGCGTTTCATCCCCTCGATAAATCGTAGGGGTTCTCACGCTCCCACTATATTCTGATAGAAGAATTAAATGCTGACTTAATATTCATAGATAGTAACTCCGGAACTGTTGTTGATTCCGGATCGAAACTACCTTCAAAGACGGATTGCCCAATTTCAGAGGTTAAAACTGAAGCATGAGAACGCTGGGGATGCCAGATGGTTGGACACTGCCCTAAATAAGAAGCCCAACAACTAAAAGTACTTCCCGGAGAAGCAATTAAAATTTTACTCCTAGACAAAGTGAGCATATCAGATAGGGCTGAAGCATGGGGTGAACGAGAAACATTTGGCAAACTTAATAATTCAGACATTTCGTGATCGTAACCATCGGAAAAGATGGTAGCGGGGACATTATAGCCAGCAATTTCACGAATTTTAGAAACAACTCCGATGTACCAGCTCATAGGAGTGCGGATAAAGCCTGTAGGGACACTAGCAAAATCTTCATCTGGCTTCAGAGTTTTGAAGTCTGACAACCTCACATGAATGCCAATTTCAGGTGCCTGATTAGTAGCAATATCTTTATATACGGATGGACGAATACTGGAAAACAATTTCTGCTTAATTATAGACTGATGTTCTCTTAAATCCATGAAACAGTCGCCATAGCGTATCATTCTATCAAAAATAAATACATAACACTCTATTCCTTTAGTTTCCAGGTTACTAAGTTCTAATTGAGATATGTTATGGTTATAAATGATTCGCCTTTTTTTTAACTTTGTTAGCCAATACTTAAGTGTGGGAAAATAACCTTTTGGCGAAAATAAGTTTCCATAAAATCTTTTATATCTTTCACCTCTTAAATATGGTCCAAGTCGAAATATACTCACATTCCAGTTAGGAGTAACTACCGGACAATCATTTATATGAGAAAATAAAACAGCGTTAGCCCAAATAAAAAGCATATTACCCAAACCTGTTCTCGGTAGTTTTGGGTACACTAATATCGTTGGTTTTTTATTCATTTTTGCTTAACTTGTACTTGAGGGTATTAGTTGTTGTAAATATCACTCAATTTGAGCAGGCGATCGCACTGGTCATTAAATGAAGTCATAATCAGGCGTAAATCTGGGTTGAAGGTGCGGTAACTGTTAAGGAAAGCGATCGCCCAATCATAAACAACATAATTGGCGAAAAAATAAATGCCAATATTGCTTGAGTGAGTCATTGAGATATTAGCCTCTACAGCAAGATTGTCAATTGTAATAAAAACTGTTTTTACTTTTATCAAGTAATAGTTTCGGATGTTGATATAGCTTCCTAAGCAACTGAGTTACACCCAAATCTTGTTAAATTCCAGCAGTGCCGCGTAACCTTCTTAATTTTATTATTGTTGATGTTGGCAAAAATGATTTAATTATTGAGATCAATTTACCCCAAATATTACAACTTATCCATTCACCACCATATTGAATTAAACGGGTATATAAGGGAACTAAGCCCTTACTAAGTTTCCATCGTTCCTTAATATACAACATAATTTCTCTGGTACTACCACCACTGCAATCAAAAACGCAAAAAAGAACATCTTGACTGACAAATTTCTTACTATCTCGATACATACGTGCCAGCATATCATGGTCGGCACACCAGATATAACTTGTATTAAAACCATACTCTTGCTGACAAGACAGCCTCACCATAGTAGCCTGATGACAAATTGGCATATAACGCCAAATCTCTACTATAGGTCTAGGCATCTTATGGAAGTATCGCGTTTCTAAATCATCAACCAAAACTTCTTTAACACCAGCAAAAATTACATCAGCGTCACTATTTAAAGCTTCAGTTAGGCTACTTAGAGAATCATTTGCATAAAAATAATCTCCTGCATTCATATAGTTAATCCAAACACCTGAAGCTAGTTTTGCTGCTTTGTTCATCGCATCATAAATTCCACTGTCAGGTTCACTAATATACTTACTAATGTACTGACTATACTTTAGAATAATTGATTTCGTATCATCCTGAGAATCACCATCGACAACTATATATTCTAAGTTAGGGTAATTTTGATTAATTACGCTTTTGATTGTTTTTTCAATAACCTTTTCACCATTTCTAACAACTGTAACTATAGTTACTTTGGGATATGTGATATCCATCATAATTCAATCAATCTAATTAATACTTTATGTCATGCCCGCTAATTTAGAGGAAATGATATTAACGGTGTTTTTCGTAATTTTTAGTTAAAACCAAGAATAATTTAAGTAAGTCATTAAATTGTAAAAATTTTGGCAAAATTTAAATGGTAAAATTTAAAGCTTAGCTGTATCGACGGTAAGTATCGCCTCATGCTACTTAGACGATTGCAACACTTTTTCGTATACTTCGATATATCGTTTTGCTTGTAACTCTAGTGAATATTCATTGATTGCTATTGCCCGACCGTTTTCACCCATTGTTTGCCGTAAATGCACATCTTCGAGCAATTGTACAATACCGTTGCAAAAATCCTGTGTATCTTCTGGCTTGGCTAAGTAGCCAGTTATCCCTGGACGTACCAAATCAGGTACACCACCAATGTTAAAGGATACCATCGGTGTACTGCACGCCATACTTTCTTGTAGTACCAGGGGTAGATTATCAGCACGGGTGGGAAAAATAAATAAGTCAGCAGCAGAATAGGCTATTGATTTCAGGCGATCGCTACTAATGTAGCCAAGGCTTAAAGTTGCTATTCCTAGCAAATCCGTAATTTTTTCAGAACAGTGTCCCAAAGTCAGCAATAGTATTTCTGGTTTTAAATTTTGAGGTAATTTTTGTAGAATTTTTATCAATAAATCTCCACCTTTACGGTAATCATTAAGGCTCTCGGCACCAAACATTAGAACTTTTTGATTGGGTGAAATACCTAATATCTCCCTACATTTCTTTGCGTCTAGAGGTTGATAAGCATCTATATCAATTCCATTTGGTATATGGACAATTAGTTTCTGATTAAGCATACTTTGTTTTGCTTGCTCAGTTAACCATTTGCTGAGAGTCACTATGGTTATATGGGAGTTACCATAAACCCAATTTTTTAGCTTCCATTCCAGATGGGTATTATCTAAGCCGATTTTTGGATAGGTATTGGGATACGGACACTTTCCACAGCCTATTTTCCAGCGATCGCAGTCATAGCTGTAAACACAGTGTCCAGTAAAACTCCACATATCATGAAGTGTAAATACAGCAGGTTTTTCTTTTGTTAGCTTGGGTATAGCTAAGTAACTGAAGTATGCTGTATGCAGGTTATGAAAGTTAAGGCAGTCAGCTTCCTTATAAAAGCTATGTCTTGGGATATCAAAGCTGCTAATGTGATTAATATGGTGAAGACCGATACGCCAAGTAAAACGAGAAAACTGATTCTCAATAAAGCGGTTTCGAGGAATATCTGCCACAAGTTTATTACTATTTTTAGTATTTCCAACTAGCAGCTTGGATTCTACCCCTTGTTTTAATAATGCCTGATGGAGACGATAACCTGCGATCGCAGCTCCTCCGCCTGTATCAGACTGGTTAATGTGTAATATCTTCATACTAACAGCTTCACACCCTGATTTTTTTATAAAAATGGTCTGATAACATTAACTTTTTGCCAATGTATTAATTACAACAATATTTTATTAAATCTACTCATCAAACTTCTTATTTTTGATGTAATTGTTAATATTTTACTGTGAATTATAAGCTTGATAAAATAATTAGTTCGTTTTGATGAGGCCGGGAGCCATACATTATGATGTGGATGACGAGCATAGAGAAATAGATTCCATAAATCAAATAATTTGTATGGAGGAGCTAGTTCATACAGAACATTTTCTGTCTGATCTTCAGCAAATATGAAAGAACCAAAAACATCAGATTCTTTTAAGTTAGGCAAGAGAACAAATTCTTTCAATACTTTCTCTGATGCTTTGAGCAAAGCATTTATGTCCAAATCCGTGTATTTTATACATTTTGTTATTATCTGGGCATAATGTTTAATAGAAGACTGCTGAACTAATAATCCCCATTCCAATGCTTTATTATTATCTTTACTGCGTAAGATAGGCGTAAAAACTCCATTTTGGGACTCAAATCTAATTGTTCCACCGTGATCTGCTGCAACAAATAATTCCAACAAAGCCCTGTGACATAAATTATCTCTTTCTGAAGGAGAATCAACATCTGAGAAATACGCAAATAAGCAATCCTCTGGAAAGGCTTTGAGTTTTCTTGACAATCCGAAATAAAAACCGTACAGCCCATAGGCAGGATACATATCAGCAATATTCAATAGTTTACTGAGAGAACGTTGTAATCTACCATTCCAACCGATATCTACAATTACAAATGGTATTTCATCTGCTAATCCTTCTTGCTTAAAATATCCAATCGCCTGTTCACGATAGGTGGCAGCAGTATCTATAATTAACTGAATCACTTCCTGCTGCTTGAATATCTGTTTAAGCAAAGAACGCTGCTGATTATTAAGGTTTTTTTGCCATATATCTTTTGAAAACCCATTACTTTCTAAAATCTCTGAAATTTGTTCAGGCTTTAAATTAACACGCTCACAAACAGATTGTACAGATAGAAATTGGGTTGGATCAAATATCCAATCTAGTTCAGTTTCACCAATTTCTGTAATAGCTGGAAAGTGCCATGCTTGGCGTGAACCATATAAATATCTACAGTCAATGGTGTAGTTCCAACTTTCACAAATAATCTGAGCTATCTTGAGTAAAATTTGTCCATCTCGCGCTACAAAATAGAGCCTTTGAATCCCCTTTGATTGTGCTTGTGATAAGCACCAATGAACAAAACCAAACAGAACAGGAGCAATGACATTAGCTGCGGTATCCCAAATAACACGATTATGAGGATTAGTTTCTGGGTTTTGAAGACGACAGAGGCGACTTGTACCTGCTAAAAGAGAACGAAACTTCAACGGCAGGTCTTGAGAGTTTGCTAAAATTTGCTCGTAGCGATTAAGCTGAGTTTCATTAAAGTGTTGAGCCTGAATGCCAAGCTTCCTGGGCATCTTTACATCTGAATAATTGTTATCACCCAGATGTACTAATTGAGAAGCTTTAACTCCTTCCTTAATTAAAGAAATTTCAAATAGTTTTCCTGACGCTTTATTAACATTGAACTCTGAAGAAACATAGAGTATGTCTCCCTCTTGCCATATTTGATGATGTTTGAGAAAACGCCTAATCACCTCTGAAGATAGGTACATATCAGAAAGATAGATAACTCGCTGACCATCTTGGTGCAGATGTTGAATTTTCTGCTGAGTTTCTTTAACGGGGTAAAGACTAGTAAATTCTAATTCAACTTCAGCATTTATTGAATGTTCAATTTCAGTGCTTGTCCAGCCTAAATTCTGGGCAAGCACTTCATAAATTTGAATTAGAGTCACTTCACCAGAAACACTTCTGCTTCTTGCTTCTCTTTCCGCTGATTCTCTAATATTTTTCCACTTTTCTGCAGATATATTTATAAGTTCAGCTTGCAAAAGTATAGAACCTAGTTCCAAAAATAAATCAGTTGGTTTTGCCCACTTGCGAACTAAGACTGTATCAAACACATCAAAGGAGTAAACATTATTTTTCATGGTTGCTTACTCCCTCTAGCTAATAAATTTAAAGAAAGTGGCACACTAATGCCCTGCTCCCATCCAAGTTCACCAATCATTTCTAGCCTACGGAACCCACGTATAAAGCGAAAAATTGTCCATTGTAAAATACTCTTCCAAAACCAACTTCTAAAGATTGAACGACTAAAAAACAATCTAAAATTGGGTGGATGAAAAAACTCAGTTGGAACAACTTCAATGCTTTGAAAGCCTGCATTATATAGTAAGAAATCTAGGCTATGTTCTGTGAAGCTAAGATAATGAGTCCAGTCAATATAACGCCAACGACTAGCTAAACCTGAATTGGCATTGGGAACTGTACAAATGATTTGACCATCTGGTTTTAGTGCTTTGCACATTCCTTTTACGAAATCTAGCTGCCCTTCCTGAGGAATATGTTCAATCACATCTAGTGCAATGATCAAATCATATTGATTTTTATGACTATTCAAATAAGCAGTAGAGTCTTTTACTTGAGTAACATTAAGTCCTTTTTGTAGACAAGATTGAACTTGTCCGTAATCAATGTCTATTCCCTCATGATTGATATAGCCCAAATCCTGAAGTGCTAACATAGCAAATCCCATTCCACAACCAACTTCCAGGATGGAAATTTCTTTGTTGGTAGGCAGAAATGGTATGAGTAATCCCTGAGAATAATGCTTCATTGCCTGAATATGTTCAGGGGTATCAGAGTGCCACTTTTTGTAATGGCGTGTATAGTCGATTTTCTCTGTGTTCATTTCCATTTTAATATTTTTTAATCCAGTTCTTAACTAGATTTTTTAAGGATTTTGTCAAAGATGGAGGATTTGGTCTATTTGAAAATTCTAGAAACTTCTCATCGAATTCTTTATTAGGTATGGTTTCTAAAGGTTTAATTAGTGGTAAATCTATAGATTGAACAGGTATAGAACAAATATGACTCGCAGCTTTTGTATGAGTACCATCTTCTCGAAAACCTATATTTTTAATTAAATTTATTTTGGGAATAATGGTTAATCCTTGATTAGCTACACAATTAAAAGCCCATTGACCATCCCAAGAATCTATTTGATTAAGGTAATTAGACTCAAAGACGTTATACACATTATTAGCTTGTTTACCAAAGTAGTAAATATCATTTTCTGTTTTGTATTTATTCCATAATTTCATCTCAATATCATAGTGATTCCATGCCCGTCTCCAAGTTGCCCATCCCCAAATAGGTACAAGTCTAGAAAATAAAAAGCTTGTGTTTAAATGAGGTTGAGGAATAAGATTTGTTCCGGCAAGATGCATGATTTGTTCATGGTTGTAATAATATTCTAGTAGTTCTTCACAGAAAGCAAAAAAACTAGGTTCTGGCAGACAATCATCCTCTAATATAATAGCTTTTTCAACTTGAGAAAATACCCAGTCTAAACCACTAGAAACGCGATATTTACACCCTAAATTTGTATCTGAAAAGTTTGTTAAGACTTCACAATCCCAATCAACATTTTTAATCACTTGCCTTGTCTTCAAGCACTTCTCTTCTTCTTCAGGAAAACGAGCGCCATCTGCAACAACTAAAAGCTTGTGTGGCTTGGCTTGACGGATTGCTTCAAAAACTTGAGCAGTTAGGTCAGGGCGATTAAAGATAAAGAAGGCTACAGGGGTTAATAGAGCCATAATGTTAATAATAAAATCAGTAAATAATTTTTCAATTTTTATAAATCAGGACTTATAATATCTATTGATATCTATACGTTAACACTCGATACAAAGCAATTCTTTTATTCTAAATTTTAGACCATTTAGTTGTAGCTAATATCTTGCAATGGCTTGGTAATCCTTCACTACCTGTACCAAAAAAATCACCTCCATCGACAGTTATATTTACAGCATCTTCAATATAATCCAGCGTTTCTGCATCAGCATGTGAAAAAAAGATGGCAAGCCTATAAGATCCCTTAGCCAAGGGTAAATTTTCTATATTACAAAGAATATAGCCAGATTTATTATCTAGATTTAAATTACTATTTGTAAAATTAGTTCTAAATAATAAAACTCTATTACTTTTATCATCAAATATATCAAGGCTAACAACTACATCATTAAGGTATTCATTGGTTTGATTAAAGTATCCAACTTTAAAGCTGTAATCTTTTCCTGATTGTAGTGAAGAAACTTCATTTCCTTCTATATTTAATATTTGAATACTATATGCTCTTACTTTGCCAGAGCCTCCACGGTCTTTCCTCTCAGCAAGGGGTATATCATCTGCTAAAGTATACGCTTGTTCTAAATATACATTTATAGCTTCTTGAGAACTACTATCCAAATATAAATTTCCTGATTTAAGAAGAATTCCACGAGTGCATAATGATTGAATTGCACTCATTTGATGACTGACAAAAATTACAGTTCTTCCCTCATTACTGACATCCTCCATCTTCCCCAAACACTTCTTCTGAAACTGAGCATCCCCCACCGCCAACACCTCATCCACAATCAAAATCTCCGGCTCTAAATGTGCCGCCACCGCAAAGGCCAAGCGCACATACATCCCTGAAGAATACCGCTTCACAGGTGTATCTAAAAACTTTTCTACCTCAGCAAACGCTACAATTTCATCAAATTTACGCTTAATATCTATCCTACTCATTCCCAGAATTGCACCATTGAGATATATATTCTCTCTACCAGTCAACTCTGGATGAAATCCAGTACCTACTTCTAACAAACTAGCAACTCTTCCCTTAATTTTGATGCTTCCTTGCGTAGGTTCAGTAATCCGGCTGAGAATTTTCAACAGCGTAGATTTTCCTGCCCCGTTGCGTCCAATAATTCCAACTCTATCACCTTGCTTAATCTCAAATGAGACATCTTTTAATGCCCAAAACTCTTCTTGATAATTTACAGGTTTAAATTTTGGATTTCGGAATGATTTAAATAAACCTTTAGCACCATTAGCTATCACGTCTCTTAGTGCAGTGTATCTTTCTTGGGTTTGATGCCCAATAATATATTTTTTACCTAGATTTTCTACCCGAATTACAGTGTCAGACATAAGGTTTGTATATATCAGTTAATATATTCGTTTGTTAATAAATAGGATTTTAATTGAGCGCACATTTATCACAAAACTTATCGGTGCGAATCCTTAAATTACTCTAAAGTATCTGGGTCTACACCGATCGCTCGCAATCTTTGAGCCAATCGTTCCGCCCGTTGCCGTTCTTGTTCGGCTCGTTCCTCTAAAGTGGGAATCCAATTACCTGCAACATCATACCAACGCAGCCATAAACCTTCTGTTTGTTGATACTGTCCCTGCCAAACACCCAAACCTAACTGCAATTCCTCAAACCAAAATTTCGGCTCTGAAATTGCTACTGCTTGATATCGCATTCCTGTTAATTCAAACACCCGCAACAAATTTTGGTAGCGGTCAAACACAACGTAATAAGGAATGCGTAAATTCTGTTCATACACTTGCCATTTTGTCGGAGGTTTGTTGGCATCCCTTAATGTTTGCCCCAAATCTTCTGCTTCTATACCTGGTGAGAGTAATTCTACTACTAAAAATGGTGCAACTGCTTCTTGCCAAACAACATAGCTGAGACGCATTTCTTGTTGTTGTTGAGCGCGAGATACACCTAATACTAAAAACCAATCCGGTCTTTTATGCCATAAGCGATTGCGAGCATCGTAATATAAATTTAAGTCTGTACCAATGAATATTTCTCCAGTCGGGTAAGTTAGTGGTTGGCAGGTTTCCCGCAAAAGTTGGGGTTGAAAGTCGTGAAATTCGTCGGGCAAACCAGACTCCTCTGGGTCTTCGCTGGGAAGGTCGTACATTGTCGGTAGGACTTCACTGGGGGGAAGAGGTGGGTCAGTTTGGTACATACCAGTTTTGATTGCCAGAATTATCTACCTTATTGTAAGTGAGGGGTGGTGAGTTCAGACGGTTATCTTGAGAATTAGATCACATCTGCAAATGTCCGTTCCATTTTACGGAAGTACCAAATTCCACTGATAAATAATAGAAATACTAAGCCCAAAGAAAGCAAAAATCCGGGTAAATATAAGTTTGATTCTCCACCTAAAATTGCCCAACGAAAACCATCAATTACGCCAACTATTGGGTTTAAGGAGTAGATAAATCGCCACTGTTGGGGAACTATGGTACTACTAAATCCTACTGGTGATATGTATAATCCAAACTGCACAATAAACGGGACAATATAACGGAAATCTCTATATTTAACATTTAAAGAAGCCAGCCATAATCCTGCACCCATTGACGCAGCAAAGGCAATAGCAACAAAAAATGGTAAGGTGAAAATTCGCCAAGTTGGAATATAGTTATACCAAGCCATTAATCCTAGTAAAATTATCCCCGAAATCATAAAGTCTACAAAGCTAACTACCACTGCACTGGTAGGGACAATTAGGCGAGGAAAATATACTTTGGAAATTAAATTAGCATTACCTATCAAACTATTGCTGCACTCCGAAAGAGAGTTAGCAAAAAATTGCCAAGGTAACATTGCGGAAAATACTAAAATCGGATAGGGCGCACCCTGGGAAGGTAATTGTGCTAACTTTCCAAACACGACTGAAAAGACTACCATCGTTAGAAATGGACGAATTAATGCCCAAGCAATGCCGATCGCAGTTTGTTTATACCTTACCAAAATGTCACGCCAGGAGAGAAAATAAAATAACTCCCTATAACGCCATATATCTTTCCAATACTGCTGCTCGGTGCGCCCAGCTTCAATCACCAACTCTTGCTTAGAGCTAATATCTGTATTACTCATAGGTTATTGATTGAAGATTAATATCTTGAACAACTTGATAGAGTTAAGTCACAAATTGGAAACCGTTAAGACCTTGATAGGTAATATCCCTAGCACTCCTACGAGTAAATTCACTTACGGAAGGATTACCCTCAGAATGAATCACCCCTGTTACTTGCTGCCATAGTTCCCTCGGTGCTAAGGAAATTTCATAGGTGCGATCGCCTGATTTACAAACGTGATACCATTTGGTTTCTTGGCACTCTTCACACCAAAAAGCTTCTAGCCATTCTCCTTCTATAGCAACTGTTGTTTGATTTGCTACTAACATTAAAGCATTGCGCCGACTCATACCTCTTTGCTGTAACTGACCTGCTTGGTCAGCAAAAAGTTTATATTTCTGGCTAACGCTATCAAAATAGCAGCCATGAATCGGACAGTAAATCGCCCTACGTTTAGAACGCTTCCGATTTCGGTCACACCTTCTCTGCAATTCCACCTCCTGTATAGACAAAAACTATGAACAAGGAAGGCTATCTTGGAGGGACTGAGATCAATAAGACCATCGAAGCCCAACTCCTAAAAATATCGCCGAAATATTCAATTAAAATGATGAGTTGGTTGTTATTATTTTACAACTCTGGTGATTTCACAAAATAGTTTATCTACTAGATAAAGAACTTATTAATATTGAAATAAATTCTATTCCAACCAAGCTCTTAATCTTGTATTTGTCTCATGATAGTTTTATACCATGTAATTAAACATTTGTGGCTTTATTTATTTCCTATTTTTGGGAAATTATATAACTTTAATAACCCCAATATGCCTACTTTACATTGCTTCGAGACACCTGAACTACCTCATGAGAAAATAATGCCTGCTGCAACACTCGCAAGTATTGTTGAGATATAACTTTGGGTGTGAAGTGCGATCGCATATACTGACGACCTGCCTTGCCCATATCCTCACCTATTTGGGTATCACGGCTGAGAAAACGAATAAACTGTGCAAGACCTTGACTGTCGCCATTCTCAAATGAGCCACCACATTTAGCTTCAGCCATCATTTCTCTCAGGTATGAAGATTGGGAGCAGATAACAGCAATTGGTCGTCCAGAAGCTAAGGCTGAGTAAAGTTTGCTAGGTACAACTAAACCCTCTGTAGTTGCATCTACACTCACCAATGATAAATCGCAGGCTGTTAAGGAATAAGGCAACACTTGCTTATCTTGATAAGGTAAGAATGTAAAATTATTTAGCCCTAACTTATCTACCTCCCTGATTAATTCTTCACGTTTGGCACCGCCACCAATACAAACAAACTGAATTGGTTCATTCTGCAATAGCTTTGCCGCTTCCAGCATGGTGTCGATATCATGACAACGACCCATGTTCCCAGAGTAAAGCACGGTAAACTTATTAACTAAACCGTACTCGTGGGCAAACCAGTTTTCTGACTTAGGAATCGGTACGATCGCTTCCGGATTAGCCCAGCTATGTATCACCGAAATTTTGTCAGTCACCTCTGGACAATGTGCCACTATCTTTTGCTTCATCGCCGGGCTGAGTACCACAATACCTTTGGCATTCAGCCAAACCTGTCTGTTCATTGCATTCCACAAACGCACGACCAAGCTACGTTTGGAAACTACCCCCAACGCGATCGCAATATCTGGGTATAAGTCGTAGAGTACGCAGACATAAGGTAACCGGAATAGCAAGTAAGCCAAATATCCTATAATTGGCAAAAAAGGTGGGGCTGTAGTGACTAATAATATATTGTTACGCCGCCAAGCTTTGAGAATATGTAGTAAGGCACGTAGTGTATACAAAACACCATTCACAGCTTTACCACGAATTCTACCTGACCAAAGTTGAGCAGTGCGCGATCGCTGGATTCTTATCCTATCCACCCATTCAACTGCTGGAGCCGTCTGAGATTGAAAGGCATAACCAGGCTGACTCGTAAATACCTCAACATTCACTCCCTGTTGTCCTAACTGTTTCACGAGTTCTTCGATCAACTGCCCTGTAGGAGCATAATCTGGAGGAAAAAACTGAGTAATTACGGATAACTTGATGGACTGTTGAGTTTTTGGCGTTGACGTATTTTCAGCTTCTATGGGAGTGGAAATGGATTGTATAAATTTGTTATTAATCCATTCGTTTAGTCTCATCGGCTGTGTCCTATTTGGGAAGCTATAAATTTTACTGATGACACTACCGAACTGCTCAAGCCATTAATTGCAAGCATAAGAATTTAGTCTGGTTTTATGACATGGAAACATCTTTGATTCATACTTTTCCAAGTCTATAGTATCTTGATTGTATACAACTAAACGATACAAACTTCACACATATATTATCCCGTGACACGGGCAATGCTACATAAGCAATAATCCTGAATAAAATGCTTTTTCTCACAGGGGGAACACAAATAAAAATTACAAAAGCATTACTAAATCATTCATATTCGCTATATGAAGAAGGTATCTTACTTGGTAACTAACTATGTAATACTGTTAACTCACTATGTCAGCAACAATCACTATTTTTTGGTATAAGCTATTAGGACATAGGTATGATATATTGCATAGACCATATCAGATTTTAGTTGTTATGAATCCGTTTGGATCTGCTCAAACTTTCATTTTTACTCTATTTGGGGATGTTTAACTAAATTATTTAATCTCCTTCGCGTTTTTTTGCTTAATCTAAGTGTAATCACGAAATATACGATACCATGTTTTAAAGATGACTGGAATCCTTCATAAAAAGTTCATCTTACTAAGATGTTTTTTAGATGTTTCTTCATAAAAGATATATTTTATTAAGTTGTATTAAACTTACATAGTGATCAAGTGTAGTTAAATCTTATTAAGCGTAGTCACCTTAATTGTCTGGTAAACAAGAAATAATCACCTCTTAATTCCCAGCCTTCAAGGTTGCAACTACCTTAAATAGACCAATGATGTTAACCGAATACTTATCTCTCAATGAGTGATTGATTTACACCTGAAGTGTATCCAAATTAACATACTATACGAATAACTTATACTGAGAATCATTAAAACTTTATAATACAGAGTTGATATCTCAGTTAGGATATTTCCAGTGAAAGTAGTTTATTTAGATTTAGGATATCAACCTAAATAATTAGTGCAATTTAACACAGAAAATTTGTGCAGTCCGTAGCGTGATACTTGGTCGCCAAAAATTAGATATTGATATATATAACTTTACACTCATGTAGGAGATTAGAAAACATTTATACTACATCTTAGCCATTTTATTTCCAGATAGTTAGAACACAATGAATAAGCAATCTTACCAAACTTTAAACTCTGAACAAAATGGCAACTCTAAATCTTTCTTGCCTCAACCACAACCTGTTGCTGTTCCCTGGGGTGAAGAAAAAGACGAAAGCTTTAGTATAAGAGATTGGCTAAGTATAGTAAAACGTCGGTCGAGAGTTATCGCAGGAGTATCTATATTAGTCATGACTATTGTGGCTGTAAACGTGATATTCCGTAAGCAGCCCATAGAATATGAAAGCAATTTTTTCATGCTAGTGGAACCAGTTAACGATGATAGCGAAGCAATAAATATAGTTAAAGAAACAAATTCCAGTACCTCGAAGCTAGATTACGACAGCCAAATTTTAGTTCTCAAAAGTCCTGAAGTCATGAGAAACACCCTTCAGGAATTGAGAACTTCCTATCCAGATATCACCTACCCATCGCTGCTCGAATCTCTAACTATTAATCGGGTAGAAGAAACAAAAATCATAGAAACTCGCTATCGAGCTAATGATCCAAATGAGGTGAGAAAAGTATTAGAGCTAATTTCCCAAGATTATTTAGAATACAGTCAAGAAAGGCGACAAACTAAGTTACGTCAGGGCATTGAATTTATCGATAAACAATTGCCATCCATTCAAGAGCGAGTTGACCAAATTCAACAAGAACTGCAATTTTTTCGCCAAAGATATGATTTTAACTCTCCAGAAAGCAAAGGAACTGCACTTGACGCACAAGCCAGTACGCTAGCTGGAACACAGCAAAGTATTAAATTACAATTGACACAAGTCCGCGACCAACTAAATCTTCTTCAAACAGAAAAAGGAAAAACAACAGTACTGAATAATGCGTCTTTGTATCAACAACTGGTGAGTCAGCTAACGCAGTTAGATACTCAAATTGCTACAGAGTCAACGCTATTGGAAAGTAACAACCCTAGATTACAAACTTTGAAGGAAAAACGATCTAGCCTCCTCCCTGTTTTACAGCAGGAAGAAAAGCGCTTTTTAGATGTGAGAGCAGCAGAATTAAGAACCCAACTTCAATCTCTGGAATTACAAAGTGCAGAAATTGCCAAGATATCACAGCAACTGGAACAGCAACGCAAGCAAGTACCAATCTTAGCAAGACAATACACAGAAATACAGCGTAAGTTGCAGTTCGCTAATGACAGCTTGAATCGTTTTTTATCAACCCGCGAAACTTTACAGATTCAAATATCTCAAACAGAGTTAGGTTGGCAGTTAATTCAACCACCTTCTGAGCCAAAATTGGTGAATTCTTCTAGTAGATTACGCAATTTAACTATAGGTTTATTTGCCAGTATAGTAGCAGGTCTTGCAGTTGCTTTACTACTAGAAAAAATATCCAATACTTACAATAGTGTACTAAAACTGAAAAATAATATCAATTTTCCCTTGCTGGGAAATGTGCCTTTTGATAATGAAGTTAAAGCTCTGCAAGCTCGTACTTCTAAATCAAAGTTAGCTCCATTTAAAGTATTCAATTCTTTACTAGAAGGTAGTCAAGATTCAGATGTTGCAATTACTCAAGAATATAGTAGTTATTCAACAGAATTTTTAGACGCTTTAAGATTTCTCTATACAAATATTCAACAAATTAAACCCAAGTCTCAACTACGCTCTTTAGTTGTTAGTTCAGTCATGGCTGGTGATGGAAAATCAATTGTTGCTTTTTATCTAGCTCAAACAGCCACAGCAATGGGACTAAGAGTTTTACTGGTAGATGCGAACCTACGCCAACCCATGATTCATAACTTAGCGAATTTAAAGAATTTATGGGGTTTAAGTAGTTTACTATCAACAAATCTACCAGTTAGTGAAGTCCTCCACAAACTACCCACTATGGAACAGCTATCTTTGATTACTGCTGGCCCAGCACCTGATGATCCAATAAAATTACTTGCTTCTGAGAAAATGAGGCAATTAATGACAGATTTTGAAAATAATTACGACCTAGTAATTTACGACGCTCCCCATTTCTTTGGGCTATCTGATGTTAGTGTGATATCGCCCTATACAGATGGAGTTTTGATGGTGGTACGGGTAGGTAAAACAGATGCCTCAGAGATAGAGCAAGCTTTAGATTATTTGAAAATTTTGCCGTTGAATATATTGGGTGTGGTTAGTAACAGTTGATGCAAAACCCAGACAGAATCTGGACTTATTAATTATGAATTACACATTCTTTTATTTGCCACCATCCTCATTCCTCCTGGTGCTGCCAAAGTTAATCCACGACGCACAGGCTGCACTGGGCGCTTACTGAGTCTGGATACTTGGAACTGAGACAAAATTGTTGCTAGCACAATTTTCATTTCATATTGGGCAAATGCTAGACCGATACAACGCCGATTGCCACCGCCAAAGGGTAAGTATTCATAAGGAGAAAATTGCCTTTCTAAAAAGCGTTCTGGTCTAAATTCTTTGGATTGCGGATAAACTTCTTCTCGATGATGGGCTAAATAAATACTAGGAACAACTAATGTGGCTTTCGGCAGGTTGTAGCCCATAATTTCCACAGGGTTTTTTGTTCGCCGGAAGAAAGCATTAAGCACAATAGGATAAAAGCGTAGAGTTTCTTGACAAACTGCTGTTAAATAAGGCAATTTAGCAATACTACTCGGCTCTGAATTATCATCAAGGGTATCTAATTCCTTAGATAACTTTTCACCTACTTCGGGTAAGGTATCAATCCAATAAAATGCCCAAGTTAAAGCGGAAGCAGTAGTTTCATGTCCTGCAACCAACATTGTCATTAATTCATCCCGTAACTCTACATCTGACATTGGTTGTCCGTCTTCATAACGTGCCGAAATCAATAAGCTGAGGATATCTTGACGATTTTGTGCAGGTTCGGCACAACGTTGAGCAATCAAAGCGTAAATCAGTTGGTCAATTTTTTTGATGAGGCGTACAATTCGCCCCCAAGGACTCCATGCACCGTAATCTTTTTGGGTAAAACCAAAAAAGAAAGTGCTGGACATCAGAGGAGAACTCATGAAGTCTAGCAATGTAGTTAGTAATTGCCGCAGTTCTTGAAACAATTCTCCCTCATCAACACCAAAGACTACCCGCAAGATGACACGCATGGTAATTTCCTGCATAGAAGCCCGGATATTGAAGGGCTTACCCATTTGCCATGCTTGAGTGACCTGTTGAGTTATTTCACGGATAGTTCGACCATAGGCGCGCATCCTTTCACCATGAAAAGGAGGGGTTAATAGTTGACGTTGACGCTGGTGGCGATCGCCTTCTAGTAAAATTAAAGAATTCTTACCCAATAAAAGTTCTAAAAGCGGACTACCTCCACCACTACTCTCAAAACAACTAGCATTAGTAAAAATCTGTTCCAATGCTTGGGGATGGCTAAAGTAGACAAAATAACTTTCCTCACTCCCCCAGATTGTGAAGTTGTCACCGTAGACTTTGGCAAAATCTTCCACGTACTGTATCGGCTGAGTAATAAACTTGAACAACCTTAACAACCGGGGTATTTTGGGGCCATCGGGTAGGTTTTGAACGACTGTCATAGAAATAAGAGTGCAGGGCTACTGACTTCTATTCTTACGAGTTTTTTTGAGACTGTGGGCAACAAAACAGTTTTGTCCTTTTTTACCGCGAAGGACATGGAGGTTAGCACCGGGAAAAGTTGTAAAATCTGAATTTATTAATTTGGAATTTTGAATTTGTCAGGTCACACAAAGCGGTATATTCAAGTATGGCAGGGTCGGAAGTAAGCAGTGCCAAAAATCATCACTATTCTCAACGGTAAAGGGGGAGTCGGTAAAACGACTACCGCCATCAATTTAGCTGCTCAGTTGGCGAAGAAAAAAAAAGTTATTCTCATCGATACAGACATACAAGGTTCTGCCAGTTGGTGGTTTGGCCGAAATCAAAATGGTATGGGGTTTGATTTATCCCAAGAAACCAATCCTCAACTCTTAGGGCAGTTGCAAACAATAAAAGGTTACGATTTAGTAGTAGTAGATACGCCACCTGCGCTACACTCGGAAGCATTAGCTACAGTAGTAGCGATCGCAGACTATCTAGTTTTACCTACACCTCCATCAGCAATGGATTTGGCTGTATTAATTGAGACAGTCAAAGCGGCTGTAGTTCCGTCCGGAGTTCCCCATCGGGTGCTACTTACAAAGGTTGACACTCGGAGTATAAATGAAGCAATAGAAGCACAAAATACTCTCCAAAGGTTAGGAATTCCCGTTTGTAAGGCTTTTATTCGGATATATAAAGCCCATGAAAGAGCAGCCTTGGACGGTGTAGCTATTGACCAATGGCGAGGCAAAAATGCTAGAGAAGCGGAATCAGACTACCATCGAGTGGCGGAAGAATTACAGCGTGACTGGAGGAAATAATGCCTAGAAAACAGAATCTCTCCGACTTAATCCAAGAGGAAGCCCAAAAATTTACACCACCTGCCGGCGAAACCGCCATTGAAGTGACAGCTCAAGAAGTGGTTGAAGAAACTTCTACTACCCCAGAAGAATCAGAACAGACTCTAGAAGAAACTGCTGCTAAACGTAGCGCTCCTACTAAAGCAGATTTAGAAGCTACTATCAAAGAATTACAAGCGAGTTTAAAAAAATCTGAACAACAGGAAAAATCGCTACAGCAAAAAATAGATGATTTGCAATTAGCTTTATCTGAACAAAAATCTTCAGTCAAAAAACTCACCAAAGAACTAGACGAAACCAAAAAAACTGCCCTACAACTGGCAGAAGCTAACTCCCAGCTTATAGAAGAACAGAAATCTTTGGCTGTCGCACAAGAAAAAGAGCAGTTGGCAAAACAACAGATAGAAAAACAAAGACAAGAGAAAGAACTGCTAGAAAAAGAACTGCTAGAAAAACAAAGACAAGAGAAAGAAAGCTATAAACCAGTACATTATCGAAAATCACATCGGCTACCTGAAAATTACCCAACACAACAGGTAGAAACCAATGATGATTTTTCTTCAAATACTTGGTTGTATGATTAAAGATAGAAGGCAAGGGTCATCATAGGGCAGAAAGAGGGATTTAATAATTATTTCCTCTATCTCCCAATCTGTGGTTTTGCAGTAGCCTCTCTACAAGAGAAGCTAGAGCGATATATATAGCTGTTGACGGTTGACGGTTAACGGTTGACAGGCTTGAAAGGCTTTGGCTTTTATTACCAGGGTTTTATCTTAGCTTGATATCTTAATATATCTGGCTACGGCTATATCTTATTCTTTTTCCTGCATCCGTTATCCTGCGGTAACGATTTCGGATTTTGTCGCGCTTGCCTTGACTACGCAGGCGCAAGTTTACTCACAGGGGATTTTGAATTAATTTTTCCCTCGTTTCTAGAATCGTTTTTCATGCGTAATTCCTATTGATATCAATCCGCTTCATCTGCTTCTGAATCTTGAGAATTGCTCATGAAATACCGAATAATATCTTTGTTGCTGTGTGTTATGGTCATTACTCATACTGTTCCAGCAAAAGCCACACCTAATATATTGGTAGATTCTAGTGATAAATCTATACATATCACTGGTTGGTTAGGTGAAGAAAGTGGCTTAGTTGGTAACTTAAGATTAACGGCTCAGGAAGAAAATATTGAGAAATTTGTCTTTTTAGTCTCAGATTTGCGGCGAAAAGAAGGCGGTGAAATCATTAACCGCCACCAAATCACCGTAGTCGGTGAACCAAGACTTGTTGTAGGTATTCCTCAAGATTTCCAACTAAAAGTCACCGATGTTCGTTTACCCGGAACTTATGAAGGAACTCTCCAAGTATTGCTACCAAATCAGACTCACCCGCAAGTCCAAAATATTTCTCTTCAGGTAATTGCTAAAGCTAGACCGACTCTTATTCCCTTGGGTGGTACAGAACAAATTCAACTACACCTAGTAAACTGTGATGGTGTTCTCAGTTTTTTTGACTGCTCACTTGCTAAAGCTTTACTACCAGCCAGTGCATTTTTAAATCAGTGGCAACTCCAATTTGATAATCCTAATCAAGCACCTGTAACTATTATTGATGCTAAAGTCATTCTCAGAGGTGAACAAACAGGCTATCAATTAACAGAGACAGCTTTGAGTTTATCTCTAGATGTTGTGAATTTATCAGGCGATGGGCTACGCTCCACCGTAGGCGATCGCATAGTTACTCTACCATTAAATTTAAATCGTTCCATCATTCCCCCAGATCGTTATACAGGAACTATTTACTTCACCCTATCAGAGCAAACGCAAAGATTAGCCATACCAGTAGATTTGAGGATGCGTTCTGGGCCAATTTTGCCCCTAATGGTCTTAATATTTGGCGTAATTTTGGGTCGATTATTCAAATATATGCAGGAATCTGGTAGCGACATTACCAGAGCTATTAAAGCAGTTTACCGCCTCAAAGCCAGAATTAGGCAAGAAGCAGGACATAGCGAAGACCAAGACATCCTCAACAACATGGTTGAATGGGTAGGACAATTAATTAGATGGGAAAAGATAGATAAAGCCTTAGCAGAAATAGATGCCATTGAAGCCAGATTGGAAGCCTTAAACAAACTGAGACAAATAGAAAACCAAATACTAGAGATGCAGCAAGAAGACAGCCTCAATAAAATTGCTCACGAGGTGCATAAAAATATCATTAAAACTCGTTCACTGTTAGCACAAAGGAATGATGCTGTTGCTCAAAGGTGTATGCAGGAAGTAATGAAGGGTTTAGCCAACCTCAATCAAAAACGGCAATTAGATAAATATTTTCTGCACAACGAAGCTTTTTCACTGCTAGAACTAGCCGATTCAGTACAAAGGTTTTTAATTCAAGCCGATGCAGTTTCCCCAATACCGAGCAACCAACCGGAATGGAAAATTCGCTGTCAAGATTTCCTAATATTGCTTTCTGGGGTATCTGATGACATACGCATCGGAGCTACATTTTGGCTGGTGCGCCCTTTTTTATCCTTGACACTGCTGGTTGGTCTGTCTTTGGTTGGTATCGGTTCGCTTTATGTCGATAACGGACTCACCTTTGGTGCTAGACCTTTCTCCGACTATTTAGGATTAATTCTCTGGGGAATTAGCGCTGATGTGGCTAGTCGCAATCTTAGCAATTTACAAAATAAAAATTTAGATAATAATACAAACTTGAGTTAAATAAGCCGATTACCGTCCTTCCTACAGGGAAACAGCAGCCAAGGACGGTTGTCAACACCTCCAGGTATGATTTAAAGAGTGTGGTGCGTAATTCGTAATTGGTAATTCCTCGTGTGTAGTTAAGAATGCTGACTACGAATTGCAAAATAATTACAAACTATATGAAAATTTTTATTTAAAACAATATACTAGTCTAGCCTCTACTTTCAGATAGTTGGTAAATAGCTGGAATGTACAAATTTGCCCCTGCTTACAAACAAGAAACAATTGTATTTGGTGCTGCCCGTCCTGGTTACTCAGACCAAGAAGTATGCAATTGGATAGAGTTTATGAGGCAGCAAAATATAAAACGAGTGTGTTGTCTTCTGTCTAATGAACAACTAGCTACTTACTCCCATCTTTTAAATACATATCAACAAGAATTCGGCAATCAACAAGTTTGTTGGGCAGAGATCGCTGATTTTCATCTAGCTGATTTAGCAACTCTTACAGAGAAAATACTACCATTTTTAAGAGAAGCAGACAAACTCAAGGAAAAAGTTGTGGTTCACTGTTCTGGTGGCATTGGACGTACTGGCCATGTGTTAGCTGCGTGGTTAGTTTGCGGTAGAGGATTTACAAATCAAGATGCTATAGCCGCCGTCAAACGTACAGGAAGAAATCCTTATGAAGCCGTAATCGCTTCTGTATTCCAGGGTAAAAATCCCTTAACAGTTGCGAAAGAACTTGATTTTCTGCTGAATAATTGTCGTATCTTAACGTGAGTTGTAGTTATTAACTAACTACTAAATCTAAAGAATTATATATTTTTGTAGTGATTGATATTGCCTATTTTAGGATGTCATTTCTGGGAATGTTGAAAATTATCTAGAATTTCCATAGCACAACAAAATATTGAATAATTATTACAGTGATGGTGATTATATGAACTTAGCGACTGCAACTACCCCCAAAACATTTAGTCTTTTAAGTATTGGTCAACGAGGAGTTGGCAAAACAGTTTTCCTCGCCGGCAGCTATACAGAATTAAGTCCTGATAGTCAAACGAATACTCCTCAGAAGTTGTGGTTTGATTGTCAAGATACGGAAGTGCAAGCAAACCTGGAAAATATTAAAAATCACGTTGCTCGTACCAATCTCTACCCACCTCCCACAATTAAGATTACTAATTTTAACTTTAGTTTGAAGCGTCAAATTCGCTCAAGTGTGGAAACAGTGTGCAACTTTTGTTGGTGGGATATTCCTGGTGAGTCCTGTAATATTCATAATCCTGACTTTCAGGAAATGATCCTCACTTCTAGTGGCTGCTGTGTATTCATTAATGCCCATGCTTTGATGAATGATCAAAACTACCCCCGCTTACTGGAGGATATTTATAATCAAGTAGCAGCGATCGCCTCTGTAGTTTACAAGTATAATATTAAGTACGCGTTCGCCTTGATTTTGACTAAGTGCGACCTGCTGGAACTCAATCCATCTACCCTGCTACAAATTGATCAGCACCTACAACCTCTAATTACCTATCTTGATTCCCTCAAGGCCACCTATCAAAAATTTTATTCCGCTATTCCGATTGTTTCTCTCGATGGTGTTTCCCGTCTCAAAGCTCAAGGTGCAGCTAGCCCCCTATTGTGGTTATTATCAAATCTCAACGATGTGGAAATTTATCCACCACAAGAAGATTTGACAGATGAACCGAGCCAGCCGTCATTTATTACACGGATACCAAGACCAAAAAGCTCCAAGGAAATTTTACTTGTATCGTTGGTAAGTGCTATTTTACTAGGGGCGATCGCATCACTTTTCCTATCCTTCAAGTCATTAACATCTATTCCCCAACAAGCACCAACCATAGAACAACCACCAAACCCAATTAAACAATATTAATTTGATAAAATTCTCCAGTTCCCATATTTAATACAAGATCAGATTCTCTTTCCCCTGCCCTCGTAGTATGACCCCTTTAAATTTAGGTCAACTTGTATATACCAGCTTTGCTATCGCGGGATTGAGAACCGTGGCGAGTAAAGAAGTTCCTCCGGAAATTCAGCAAGCCTTCCTAGAAAAGGTGGTTTATCAGTATTGGGATGCCTACAATCCACCCAGTGCGGGATATAGAGCTGCATACTTATTTCAGGTAACTTCAGAAGATAACTTGTTTGGTTGGTTATACAACGATGGACTGGATGATTTTGGTCGCAATGATGTTCCCTATTTTCTTTGTTACTATTTACCAGGCAAACTACACCCCAGCCAACTCGAAAATATTTTTATTTGTCTATGCACCGGGCCACTAACCATCATAGACAGGCAAAATCTCCCAGCTTCTTTAAAAAGCTTGGTAACTCCAAACTTATGGAGTTACCAGCCTACTCGTGCTGGGGTAAAAATTCCTAAACAAGTGATTGAGCAAAGCCAAATTGCCCTCAAGCAAAAAGAATTGCTCAATTTGTTTGTCTGTGCGTCCCAAGATGAAATAAAAGATACTTCCATAGCTGATGGAAATTTACTGATTGTTAGTAAACAGAAAATACGTCTATTAGACACTCCTGAAGCCCCCAAGCAAGCCACCATCCAGCAGGAACTACCTGTGATGTTCAGGATAGCGGAAGATGACCCCCAGATGCTCGTGGCTAAAACGCGCCTCATGGATAGCCAAAAAGTTGTTTTCCCCTTCCCTGGAAAGTTGACTTTCACGCTGGGGACAATAGCAACCGTTGCTTCTCTAATCACCTTGAACTATTTTCTCAAAGTTGCCCCTTTTGCGGCGACTGTCCCAAAAGTTACCGAACCTATTCCCAAGCCAAGTCCCACTTTAGAGCAGAAAAGTACTGCCCTGACTAACACATTATTTGGTCATACAGATTCGGTTTGGTCTGTTGCACTCACCAAGGATGGACAAACTTTGGTAAGTGCTAGTGAAGATCAAACTATGAAAGTTTGGAATCTAGAAACAGCAAAGGTTACAACCACACTCCAAGGACATACGGATACAGTACGGGCGATCGCTCTCACCCCAGATGACCAGACTTTAATCAGTGGGAGCGCAGACAAAACTATTAAAATCTGGAATTTTCAGACACTCAAGTTAAAAAGAACACTGAGTTCTCGTGCTGGCGGTATTTGGTCACTGGCTATCAGCAGCGATGGACAAACACTGGTAACCGCTCACGAAAATGGTAGTATCCAAATTTGGAACTTTCCCACGGGACAACTCTTACGCACAATTAAGGGACATCACGGTCGGATTTTTTCTGTGGCGATAAGTCCCGATGGTGAGACTTTTGCTACTGGTGGCATTGACCAAAAGATCAAAATTTGGAACTTATACACAGGGGAATGCCTCCACACGATCGCCCAACATCAAGACGCAGTACGAGCCTTAGTCTTCAGCCACGATGGTAAGATGCTGGCCAGTAGTAGCTGGGATCAAAGTATCAAGATTTGGCAAATGCCCACCGGTAAATTGCTGCATACCCTACTTGGGCATACTTCACGAGTGGTAACTCTGAATTTGGGAATTGATGAGCAAACCCTCGTCAGTGGCAGCCTTGACAATAATCTCAAAATCTGGAATATGCAAACGGGGCAATTACTGGAAACCTTATCTGGACATTCTGACTGGATTTTAGCGATCGCCGCCAACCCTGCAAAGCAAATCTTAGTAAGTAGCGCTAAAGATAAAACGATCAGAGTTTGGCAGCCGCAAATCGTTCGTAGGTGAAGTCATTTGAGATAAAACAATAATCCAATACCTGCGATCGCAATAATTACCCCAGCGAGCGATCGCCAACTCACTTTTTCACCTAGACATAGGGACAGGGGGATGACAAATAGCGGACTAGTTTGCATCAGGGTGGAAGCAACTCCCGCAGCTGTAAGTTTAATAGCTGTCTGTTGTAGCCAAATTCCTAAATATGTGCCGCAAAAGGAAGCGAAGCAGCTAATCAATATAATTCGCCATGATTCTCTATAAGAGAAGGACGAAATTTGACGTTTGTGGCTCAACCATATACCTACCACCAAAATTAACTCAGCCGCAGATAATCGCAGTAAAGCCGCCCACAAAGGTGTAACGTTACCAGTGGCAAATGCAAAACGAGAGATGACTGTACCTATAGCATTAGTTATTGCTGCAAGTAAAGCAAAGCCAACACCCCGGATTAAAAGACTATCCTCTAGCCTCCTGCCTCCTGTATCGGGAACCCGTTCCGTAACTACCCAAGCCACCCCGATAATAGTCAGTATAATCCCACACCAAGCACGGAAATTTAACTGTTCTTGGAGGAAAATATTGGCGGCGATCGCCGTCATGGGAGGGGCTAAAGTGCCGATGAGTAACACACGACGCGCCCCTAAGTGATTGATTGCAGCTAGAAAAGCCGTATCCCCCAAAGCAATACCAACAACACCACTCAAGCAGAGGAGCAAAATCTGTGTGTGGTCAGAGATAGGCAAGGATTCGCCGGTTAACCAAATAGTCAGGGAAAGAAAAGCGATCGCCACGATGCCTTTTATCAAGTTTAGCTGTAGCGGCGCAATCCTTTGCCCCACAATCCCATACAGTACAGAAGCGATCGCCCACAAACCAGCAGCAACTAAGGCGGCTAATTCACCTTTACCATCTGTGAATGGCAAAGTTAAATAATTATTAAAAATAAAATACTCCTCTAAATTTATGCCTGAAACTATTTAATAACAACCCAAATAATAGCATATTTTTTAGCACTCAAACCTAGAGAGTGCTAATTATAAAAGATAATTTTAATCTGGATAATTAGGCAAATATTACTGTATTTATGGATGAAACATAGGTGATTTTGCCCACATAATTCATTTTCAAAATATGTATGTTACGTAAAACTAACTAACCATTGGGAAGGCTAGCATGAAATATACTTTTGATATTGTTGGTGTATCTCCTGTTTGGCAATTTTTCAACCACCAACAGCAAATTCAGGGACAATCAAACCACCCAGGCATAGAATATTTAGGTAGCCATAAATGTACACTGGACGCATTGATAGAAACAGTAGAGCCAGTGCCATTAAAATGGGGTTGGAATACTGAGCAAGTGTTAGATACTGTAGTGCAGTTTTGGATGAACAATTCCGAAAGTATTCGTTACTGGAAAACCAGATTAACTGATGGTGGCAATGATAATATACTCGTAGCTAGATTGGCAGATATTACGGCTTTGCAAGCTGAATTTGAATCATTATTAGGTAAAAATTGGTAGATATAAAAGGAATTTGTAATAGCCTGCGGCATCTCTTAGGAGAGGCTAACCGCCAACGCGTAGCGTCTGTCTACGACACGCTCCGCGAACGTAGAGAAGGTTAACACCAACGCAATTAATTCAGTAGGGTGGGCATTGCCCACCAGAAAAATATTCCGGTTAGGGGTTTAGGGTAGAGAAAATAACGACCAAAGACTAGTTCCCTATTTAAGTTAAGATAAAAATGTCTCGCTTCTAAATCCTTACACTTGTTCTCAGAGGCAATATGCTTTTAGAGCTACAACAAATCATAGTTAAGCCAGGACAACAAATGTTGCTCAAAGATGTTGATTGGCAACAGTTGGAGAACATTTTAGAAGAAATAGGAGAAAAACGGGCTGCGCGGATTTCTTATAGTTATGGCTGGTTAGAAATCATGGTTCCTCTACCAGAACATGAAAAAGATAAAGAAATTTTTGGCGAGTTAGTCAGAATTTTATTGGATACACTGCAAATTGATTGTGAACCCTTAGGTTCCACCACCTTGAAAAACGAGCGAATGCGTCAAGCAGTTGAACCAGATGCTTGTTTTTATATTCAAAATCAAGCAGCCATGATTGGCAAAAATCGAGTTGATTTGAATATAGATCCGCCACCAGATTTAGCTATTGAAATAGATATTACTTCCCGCACACGATTTGATAATTATGAAATCTTGGGAGTTGCGGAACTTTGGCGATATACACAAAAAGGTTTAGAAATTTATCTGTTACAGCAAGGAAAATATATTAAATCTGAAACTAGCCCGAATTTTCCTAATATCTCGATTGTAGAATTAGTGAACGAGTATGTGCAGCAGTGTTTGACTATTGGCAGAAGTCAAGCTATGCGTAATTTTAGAAACTGGTTGAAGAATAATTTGTAATGGTAATCTCAAACTGCTTTAAAATCCTCACCTACAGGGAAGATGGGTAATGGGTAATAATGGGTAATGGGTAATAGGACTGGATCTCTAGCGAGAAGGATCTATCAGTCTTAACTAATCTTATAAGATCAGAAGCATCTGCCTATTTATCTTTACCGCCCTCACCCATGCCTTTGTCGCGCATAGTCACGCTGATTGTTGGTTTAATCGTCATATTGGGACTCGCCCTGTGGCTGATTGATTCCCTTTCACGCCTTTACTGGCAATTATCTTATTCGCCACTACTGGGCAATTTGCTGTTATTACTGCTGATTGTCCTCATCGGCTGCTTAGTTGCAGCTTTTGTCTATTATGTAATGGTATTGCAGGCTGGTGAACAGCGTTCCCGTCGCAACCGTCGGCGCGTAACAGCAGCGCAAATCCCGGCCGCTAAATCTGATGCGGCTTCATCTACTTTACAGGCAGTGCGGCAACAGGTGTCGCAAATTCAAGATGAAGTAGCGCGCCAAGCTTTATTAAGTCGTTCCAAAGAGATTGAGGCGAACTTAGCACGGGGTGAAATTCAAGTGGTGGTGTTTGGGACAGGGAGTGCTGGCAAAACTTCCTTAGTGAATGCAATTATGGGACGAATGGTAGGGAAAGTAGATGCGCCGATGGGGACAACCCAGGTAGGAGAAACTTACTGTCTGCGCTTGAAAGGGTTGGAAAGAAAGATTTTAATTACAGATACGCCAGGAATTTTAGAGGCTGGGGTGGCGGGAACAGAACGGGAACAACTAGCCAGGGCATTGGCGACAGAGGCAGACTTACTATTATTTGTGGTGGATAATGACTTACGACGCTCAGAATATGAGCCTTTAAAGAGTTTAGCGGAAATTGGTAAGCGATCGCTCCTAGTTCTCAACAAAACCGACTTGTATACAGACGAGGATAAAGAGGCGATTTTGGCCCGGTTACGCCAACGAGTGCTGGGATTTATTGCTACAAATGATGTCGTAGCGATCGCAGCTAACCCCGAAGCGGCACAATTAGAAACAGGGGAACCATTCCAACCAGAACCAGATATAGTCCCCTTACTGCGGCGGATGGCGGCGATTTTACGGGCTGAGGGTGAGGATTTGGTAGCGGATAATATTCTTTTACAATCTCTGCGTTTAGGAGAAGAAGCCCGCAAACTCATCGACGCACAACGTCGCCGCCAAGCTGATAAAATCGTTGAGCGTTTTCAGTGGATTGGGGCGGGTGTAGTATCAGTTACGCCTTTACCTGTGGTAGATTTACTGGCAACGGCGGCTGTAAATGCCCAAATGGTCGTAGAAATTGGTAGAGTCTATGGTTGTGAATTGAACATGGAACGGGGACGAGAATTAGCCCTTTCCTTAGCCAAAACTATTGCTAGTTTAGGTATTGTTAAAGGCGCAATTCAATTACTAACCACAGCTTTACAACTAAATGTTGCCACCTTCGTCATTGGTAAAGCCATTCAAGGAGTAACAGCCGCTTATTTAACTCGCATTGCAGGTAAAAGTTTCATTGAATATTTCCGTCATGACCAAGATTGGGGCGATGGCGGGATGACCGAGGTAGTACAGAAGCAGTTCCAAATGAATCGGCGGGATGAGTTTATTAAAGCATTTGTGCAGGAAGCGATCGCAAGGGTTGTCAAACCGTTAACAGATAAATCGGAAGTAGTTGAACATGATGAACAGACTAAATAGTTAGAGACTATTCATAAAGTCCATCTTAAGTAGGGGAGGCAACAAGCGGGTAATGTGCTTTGTCCAAAAAGTCTTCAATAATTAATGATTTTTATGAAACTAGATAGCCATTAGGTGTTTATTATTCGTCTTTTAGTCAAGATACGAATCATATCAAGAGGTTTTATGAAACCCATCATTGAATTACCCCCTGTAATTAACAGACATCATCAGTTCGCTAAAAAGTTAGTTTTGACTCTAGCGTTAACCAGCCTGCTATCTTCTGGACTCGGTTTGGCTGGTGACTACAGGGCTACAGCTACACCAGCAACAGAATCTATAGAACTATCTCAAAACTCTCAGAATCGTCTACCTCGTGACATCGCTAAAGCAGTACTCAATGATGCTTCCCGACGTTCTGGAATCAGAGTCACTAATTTAAGAATCACTCAAGCCACGCGCAGAACCTTTGGGAATCCCTGCGAGTTCAACTTTGGGGAAATCTGCACCAAAGAATATCGACCAGTCCAAGGTTGGGAAGTAGTTGTGCGAGTGCAGAATCAATCTTGGATTTATCACGTCAATCAGTCTGGCTCCCAAATAGTCCTTGATCCTAAAGCTAATGTAGGCGAAAATAGCCAACTACCGCGAGCGATCGCTAATAATATTCTCACTGATGCTGCTAGACGTTCTCGTGTACCTAGAAGGAACATAGAAATCACCAAAGTGACACGCAGAACCTTTGGGAACCCCTGTGAGTTCAACTTTGGGGAAATCTGCACCAAAGAATATAGACCAGTCCAAGGTTGGGAAGTAGTGGTACGAGTGGGGAATCAATCTTGGGTTTATCACGTCAATCAGTCTGGTTCCCAAATCATTTTAGATCCCAAAGTTTTAGGCAAATCTTGAGAGGGTTTTCGTCAATCCATGTATCTATAGAGTTATTCACGCCAATCTTATTGATCGAATCTATCCACCTATTACTTTTTCTTGCGATAATTCCTAAGGGGAGTTAGATCCCTACTGGTTTGTCAAAGGGGGATAAATGACCATCAAGCGGTTGGTTTTATTTTTTGTACTCACGCCGATAGCAGCTTTTTTAGCGGCTTCGTCTTTATTTGTTAGTTTGCAAGAACCACAGTTTCAAAGTCGTTTGGAACTATACCAAACCAATATTGCCCTGCAAGCACAAGCTTGGAAACCAGAAGATAGCAACGATGATAGTCCCCAAGTAATTCAAGAGGCAATTTTGGGGGAAAAACCCCTGGAAAACGCTACCAAGGAATATGAAAAAACCCGTCAATCAGTGCAAACTAATTTGACGAAAACTCAAAACCAACTTACACAACTGCGCTCTTCATCCCAAAATCCTGCACCGCCTAAACCCTTACCAGATGTTCCTCCCACCACAAATACTTCTCGTAATGACAAAGAAAAGCAATTACAAAAGTCCCTCCAGGAACTGCAAAAATTTGCGGCTGAATTAGACTTAAAACTGGGAATTTTGCAAGCAAAGCAAGGACAGATACAAACAGCCGTCAAAACTTGGAGCGAATTACAAAAGCCTTCAGACACTCCAGAACTCAGCACAGAAATTGAGCAAACTGCGGCGGTGTTGAGTGGGCTATGGAGTGATCCCCCGCGACTTTTTCCCGATGCTCAACAGTTAATCCAGCATAATCTAGAAGGCTGGTTTCGCTCCACAGCCTTGATTCAGCTTTACCAACTCCAGCAACGACAAGATGCTTTAAAAGAAGTTCAATCAACACAACAAGAGGCAGCAGCTCAAGCTGTATTTAAATTAGCGGCGATCGCCACTGTTCCTAGCCTAGCAGCGTTAGTAGGAACGATACTGTTAATTTTCTTAACTGCTCAACGCTTGATCAAGGGAAAAGAAGCCTTGTTGAGTCAGAATGCTGAGTTAGCTTGGTCAACACCTTGGGATGTAGAAACAATTCTCTCGGTTTTTGTTGTTGGCTTTTTCTTTATGGGGCAAATTTTTGTTCCTTCCTTGTTGGTGCTACTCCCGATACCTCGCCCCATAGTTAACGTAAGACTACAAGCCGTTTCCGTCCTCATCAGTTATCTATTAGTAGCATCAGGCGCGTTGTCAGTTTTATATTTCTCGATTAAACGTTTTTTCCCGTTACCCCAATATTGGTTTCGTTTCCGCCTGCGAGATAATTGGTTTCTCTGGGGACTAGGTGGTTATTGTGCAGCCTTACCAATAGTTGTGATTGTGTCTTTGATTAATCAACAGTTATGGCAAGGACAAGGTGGTAGCAATCCTCTATTACAACTGGCACTAGAAAGCCAAGACTTTACAGCATTAGGTATATTTTACGTGACAGCTGCGATCGCCGCCCCTTTATTTGAAGAAGTACTGTTTCGTGGGTTCTTATTACCTTCATTGACTCGTTACATCCCCGTTTGGGGAGCAATCATCGCCAGTGCGGTATTGTTTGCCGTCGCCCACCTCAGTTTGTCAGAAATTCTGCCACTCACTGCTTTAGGTATCGTTTTAGGAGTAGTATACACGCGATCTCGTAACCTCCTGGCTCCTATACTTCTCCATAGTCTCTGGAATAGTGGCACACTACTCAGTCTGTTTCTCTTAGGTAGTAGTAATTAGTTATCTGCAATAGATGGTTTGCTTGGGTGCGTCAGGATGAATAATGTCTGAGTAAGGTGATATGCACCTAAATCGAATACTCTTGCGTCAGGGCTGTCCATAGTCAAGAGTCCAGAGTTAAAGGCTAGCTTGGACTGTGGACTGTGGACTTTTGACAACCTGAGTGCGAAATATACAATTTAAATGCGTAACAGCTTATAGTTAGCTCCTATCTCACTGACGCACCCTACATGACGTAAAAAACTATTCCGACGAATATTGTTAAATAGATTACAAAACTCTGGGTGGACTTTGAGTATCATCTGGATAAATAGACATAGTTATTCATTAACTTATACCAATTTGAAAAAAGAATTTGACAGATGTACAACCCCAAACGCTTGTCCTCTCTTGATTCTTAATTTTGAATTTTGAATTTTGAATTGGTATTACCCTTTCAATCCTCACCTGACTCTACAGCAGCTGACAACTAAATAAAGATCTAAGTTATATCTCTCCCCATCAGTAGTTAGATGACTTAGTTTTGGCTGAATCATTGATTTGATACTATACCAAACAAAGGTAATTTCTATGAGAGATTATCTTCTTACTTGTAACAATCTCCAAAAAATCCGGAGATAACACTGATGTACCTGTAGAAAGTGATATATTACAAGCATTTTCACTGACTAATGTGAATTAATTCTCTCGAAAGATTAATTTTTCTCAAAATACTGTAATACTTATGTTTTAGTTTATGTGATTGGCATTATATCTAGCTATGTTAGGAACACTATAAAATCAGGCAATGTCTCATATGATAAAGATGTTACATAAGCTGTCAGACATTTAATCTGCATATTTTTTCGTGTTGGCAGTTGACTGTCAGCAGTTAACAATCCATACAAGTGATTATGTAATTTAAAAATGGCTATTGTCTGGCAGCATAGTAAAAAATTAACTAATAACTAAGTAAAAATATGTTTACTGGGTGAATATATTTTTGAGAAATAATTACAATCAAAACTGCAATTTTATACTATTTTTTTTAGGAGTAACCTACCTATGGCAAATCTCAACCCTACTCAAACCAACAAACAATTACTAGCTGGTTACTGTGGCATTATTTTTGGTGGCTTTGGTATTCACAAATTTATTTTAGGCTATGCCGCCGAAGGGTTTGTTATGTTAGTGATCACCTTAGTTGGTGGTTCTTTTTCCTATGGAATTACCTTGTTAATTATGCAACTAGTAGGATTAATTGAAGGTATGATCTACTTAAACAAAACTCCTGAAGAATTTGTCAATACTTATTTAGTGAATAAACAGAGTTGGTTTTAAATTAGTCATTTTCAAGAGAGTAGGGCTATAGGGGTGTAGGGGTTAGGAGAAGAACAGTATTGATATGGTATCTTGACTTAATTATTAGTTGTTTCCTCTACACCCTTACACCCTTACACCCTTACACCCAGTCTCAACAGACAAACTGGGTGCGTAATTCTTAATCAATAAGTATACTGATCATGAAACGGAAACACATGATTTGGGCTATGTGCCTGTTGGTGGGTGTGGGGTATTTCAGTGCTATGTCTAACTTAGAAATTCACTATTTCTGGAAAAGCCTGATTGCCTTTATACCAGTGCAAGTGGCAGCGATCGCCTACGTAAATACAACAAAACTTAGTCGTAATTAACACTAAATACTCCTGATTACTCATCGAAGGCGACAGTAAACCACTCCCTGCAAGTGGTAGGAGGGATAGCCATCCCGCCACTGTTAACTGCTGACTGATGACTGTTAACCGTCAACCGTCAATGTTAAATCCCATCCCTAGAAGGGGATGGGATGAGCTTCAGACTCATTTTGTCCATTTCCAGACCCAAAAACGTGAGATGAGTGCCACATCTTAATAAAATAAATGGTAATGACGATCAGTCATAGTTCAAAATTTCGCCTACGCTCGAAGTAGAGATGCTTATCATCAAGTGTCTAATCTTCGTAGCGAATCTCAACACTTGCCATGCAACTTGTCCCACAAACTCAGCTTGACCCAGAACTAACCCCCACACTAGAGAAAATTATTCTGGATGTCGGAGGGATGAAGTGTGCTGGGTGTGTAAAGGCAGTAGAGCGACAGCTCACTCAATATTCAGGTGTGAAGAACGCCTGCGTGAATTTGGCTACAGAGGTAGCGGTGGTAGAGTCGGAAGTCGGTCTGGTAGATCCAGATATGTTGGCACAACGATTGACATCTGCCGGATTTCCTACTCAACCGCGAAAAGCCAACAGTAAGGCAAGTGAATCAACAATAGAAGACTCAGCCGCAAGACAACGCCAACAAATGCAGGCAGCATTCCGGCAGTTAATGATTGCTGCTGTGCTGCTGGTCTTTTCGGGGATCGGGCATTTGGGCAACATTGGCAATTCAATTCTGCCCATATTAAATAACATTTGGTTCCACTTTGGACTAGCAACAGTTGCCTTACTAATTCCCGGTCGCCCTATTTTGGTTGATGGGTGGCTTGGTTGGCGGCGGAATGCACCTAATATGAATACTTTGGTGGGATTGGGAACGCTGACAGCCTACACAGCCAGTGTGGTGGCGTTGTTGTTTCCGCAAATGGGTTGGGAGTGCTTTTTTGATGAACCAGTGATGATGCTAGGCTTTATTTTGTTGGGCAGAACCTTAGAACAACAAGCCAGAGGTAAGGCGGCGGCAGCATTTAGACAATTGCTAGCACTGCAACCACAAGTAGCACGATTGATTGCTAACCCAGACCCAGACAAGATTGGACTGGGAGCAAATACTGTAGAAATCCCGGCTGAACAGGTGAAGGTGGGAGAATGGTTGCAAGTATTACCGGGTGATAAAATCCCTGTGGATGGCGAGATACGTTTTGGACAGACAACCTTAGATGAGTCGATGTTGACTGGGGAAGCTGTGCCGGTAATGAAGCAAGCGGGGGATATAGTCACAGCTGGAACGATTAACCAATCAGGGGCGATCGCTATCCAAGCCACCCGTACAGGCAATGATACCACCCTCGCCCACATCGTCGCCTTGGTAGAAGCAGCCCAAACTCGCAAAGCCCCAATCCAAAAATTAGCCGATACAGTAGCAGGTTACTTTACCTACGGCATATTAACAGCATCTTTATTAACATTCATCTTCTGGTACTGCTTTGGTACTCACATTTGGCCAGATATCACCGTATCCGGTGGTGGTATGGAAATGATGATGAGCCATGCCGCCCATATTACCAACAACTCCCCACTCTTAATTAGTTTAAAACTAGCGATCGCCGTCATGGTCGTCGCCTGTCCCTGTGCCTTGGGACTAGCCACACCTACAGCGATTCTGGTAGGCACAGGTATAGGTGCAGAACGGGGTTTATTAATCAAAGGTGGCGATGTTTTAGAAAAAGCACATCAGCTAGACACCGTAGTTTTTGATAAAACCGGCACTCTGACCACAGGTAATCCCGTTGTCACCGATTGTCTTGTATTTGCAGAAGACACTCCCGATGAAATAGGCTTCACAGCCAAACAGGACAGAAGTCTTTCCCCTACACCCCCACACCCCCACACCCCTACACCCCTACACCCCTCTCACTCCCTCATACAACTAGCAGCCGCAGTGGAAAGCGGCACACATCACCCCTTAGCTAGAGCGATTCAGCAAGCTGCACAACAGCAACAGTTATCGATTCCAGAGGCTGTAGACTTCCATACTGAACCAGGAATGGGTGTTTCTGCTGTCGTTGACGGTCAAACTGTGCTGTTAGGTAACGGGGATTGGTTGAGTTGGCATGGAATTACTTTGAGTGAAACTGCTCAACAGGAAGCGCAAAAGCTAGCCATCCAGGGTAAAACCGTGGTTGGTGTGGCAGTTGGGGAGAGTTTGGCGGGATTGATTGGTGTACAAGATACTACCAGACCAGATGCCCAAACTACAGTAGACAAATTGCGCCAGATGGGTTTAAGGGTAATACTGCTAAGTGGCGATCGCCCAGAAGCAGCGCACGCCATAGCCAAGCAATTAGGGATAGATAGCGCTGATGTCATGGCTGGTATTCCTCCCGCCAAAAAAGCCGCCTTTATTCAGGAACTACAAACAAAATCTGCGGCGAAAGTGGCAATGGTTGGCGATGGTATCAACGATGCCCCGGCTTTATCTCAAGCAGACGTAGGCATTGCCTTACACTCAGGTACAGATGTAGCAATGGAAACTGCACAGATTGTCTTAGTGCGCGATCGCATTAGCGATGTTGTGGAATCAATTCACCTCAGCCGCGCCACCTTCAACAAAATCCGCCAAAATCTATTTTGGGCTTTCGCATACAACACCGTTGGTATACCTCTAGCCGCAGGTGTTCTGCTTCCCAACTGGGGTTTTGTCCTCAGTCCTTCCGGCGCGGCTGCACTGATGGCATTTAGCTCAGTTAGTGTGGTGACTAACTCTCTGTTATTGCGTCGGTTAGCTCATCGGTAGCGAAATTAAGAACCCCTCTCCAAACCTCTCCCCGACGCGGCTACGGTGTATACACAAGTCTAATAACCTAGCCCCATAACGTTTTGATCCCCCCTAGCCCCCCTTAAAAAAGGGGGGAATAGAATCAAAGTCCCCCTGTTTAAGGGGGATTTAGGGGGATCAAACCACATTTTGCACCCAGCACAAAGATGTGTGTACAGAGTAGCCCTTGTAGGGAAGGGGTTGGGGTCAGGTTCCGGACTCGACGTTTCTTAATGCGCTAAACTGAGGAACATAAGTATAATCTCGTATTATTGTTATTAACTTATGGAACCAGTAACCTTAACAGCCGTAGGAACTGCGATCGCTACTATAGTTTTAACTAAGGCTTTAGAAAAAACAGGCGAAAAGCTGGGGGAAGCAGCATTAGAAAAAAGTAACGAGTTAATCGCCAAGCTGCGCCAGAAAAATAAGCTGCCCTTGTTAGCCAATACGTCACAGGAAGACACACAGCAGCCGCACTCGTGAGGGGTTAGATTAAAGTGTATTTTGTCAATGAGCTAAAATACTTAAACTTATCTAAATAAAAATGATAATCATGTGGTGGGGAGGGGGAGGAGGCGAGCGACGCTCGCCTCCTCCCCCCTCTTTTCGATTATCATTATCATTAAAATTTTTAGCAGATAAAATATGGAACGAAAAAGCATTGTAACAACACAATAACTTGGGAAGAAT